>NZ_CP165646.1:1200000-1800000 GCF_041199995.1 Leptotrichia sp. HSP-342 | reverse complement strand
GTATACCTAGGGAAGAAATTTTTGTTACAACAAAATTATGGGTAAGTGATGCAAATTATGAAAAGGCAAAATTGGCATTTGAAACTTCTTTAAAAAAATTGGATTTGGAATATATTGATTTATATCTTATACATCAGCCATTTAATGATGTATATGGAGCTTGGAGAGCGATGACAGAGCTGTATAAGGAAGGAAAAATAAAAGCAATTGGTGTAAGTAACTTCTATCCTGACAGGCTGGTTGATTTTATTATGAATAATGAAGTAGTGCCAGCTGTAAATCAGGTGGAAACACATCCTTTCAATCAGCAGGTTAAAGCAAATGAAATAATGAAGGAATATGGGGTTCAAATAGAATCATGGGGACCTTTTGCAGAAGGAAAAAATGGAATATTTGCAAATGAAATTTTGTCTGAAATTGGTAAAAAATACAATAAATCTGTGGCTCAGGTAATTTTAAGATGGCTAATTCAGAGAGATATAGTTGTAATACCAAAATCAGTCAGAAAAGAAAGAATTGAAGAAAATTTTAATGTATTTGACTTTGAATTGAACAGTGAGGATATGGGAAAAATATCTGAACTTGATAAAAAGGAAAGTTTATTTTTAAACCATGATGATGTAGAAATAGTAAAATGGCTTAATGGAAGGAAACTATAATAAGAGTTTTGAAATCAAAAATTTAATTTTCTTGATTTTCAAATGGCTATATGATAAACTAATGAAAATATGAGTATATAAAGATATGAGGGAAATGCACCCTCATATTTTTTTAAGAATTTTTACAAAAACTATCAAAAATTTTTTCAATTTCATTTTTTATACTTTTCTTGCAAATACAGTAAAAAGTTATTTTTGCTTCCTTGTCAGCAATTGGGATTGAAATATTATTTTTGAAATTGTCTTCACGTTCAAGTGTGAAATTTGAACGGAAATGAAGTAAATTTTGCATTTCAGCTAATTCCTGATAAATAATCCTGTCGTTTTGGATAAGAAAGTTCATATTAGGCATTTTTTCTAAAACTACATCCTTCCATATTCCTATTGGATTGAATAAGAGCATTCTGTCATCTGTAATATCTGAAAAATGTATTTCCTTTTTTTTAGCCAGCGGATGCTGCAAAGAAACTGATAAAAATAATTGTTCAGTTTTGTATTTTATGCAGAAAAATTCAGAATTATCAATAGGTTCAGAAAGAATAATCATCTGATAACTGCCATTTTTAAGTTTTTCAAATAACTGAAGATTATTTTCTATTTTATGAAGAATATACTTTTCAGGATAAAATCTTCCAAATAATGAAATCATATCCCACAATGGAGCTGGAGCACATGAACCAATTGAAAAATTATTTTGAACCTGATTATTTTTATTAACTTTTTCTTCCATTTCATCCACAAGATTCAATATTTTTTCTGCGTACTGGATAACAGTTTTTCCATTTTCATTTAATTCCATCTTATTTTTTTTCCTGTCAAAAAGTTCAACCCCTAAAGTTTTTTCCAGCTTTTGTATCGAACGGGAAAGGGCAGGCTGTGAAATATACAATTCTTCAGCGGCTTTTGATAATGTTCCATATGTTGCAAACGCGATAAGCTGTTTAAGTTGTTCCAATTCTATCATATAAATCACCTCATATAATTTTTATTTTTAGTATGCATTTTAATTATAGCACATTTTCTAAACGGTATTGTACTTTTATCTTAAATTTTAGTATTATAACTATATAAAGATAAGGAAATAAAAATAAGAAAATGAAGGAGATTATATATGAAAAACTAAAAATTAAATTCCTTACTGATTTATGATATAATTGTATTATTATAAAATCATGGAATGGAGTTTAATTATGAATAAAGAAAGATTGGCAGCTTTTATGGATGCTGTACTTGCAATTATTATGACAATTCTTATATTAGAACTGAAAAAACCTGAAACAGCAACTTTAAAAGCACTTTGGAATCTGAGAGTAGATTTTTTTGCATATACGCTTTCATTTTTCTGGCTTGGAACAATGTGGGTAAATCTGCATAATGAATGGCATAAAATAAAATATATTACACCATCAATTGTCTGGGTAAATGTAGCTCTACTCTTCTTTTCCTCATTTTTTCCATATGTGACTTCTTTTGTCACTTCATACTATAACAGTAGTGTAGCGCAAGGATTTTATGGGGTAATAGTTCTGGCTGTTACATTCTGCAATATAATCTCGTTGTATCTGATAGAAAAGGTGAATAAACATGATAAAGAATTGCAGGAATCATTAAAAACAATGATAAGATGGATAAAAGTTGATATAAGTATAAAAATAATCGGGTTAATAATATCGTGTATATTTTATCCGCCTGCAATGATGATAAGTGTTTATATTACTTTATTTGGAATTGCATTTCCGGAACAGTATAAGGCAATAAAAAGAAGAAGGGAAAAATAGAAATATGAAATTTTTTCAGCTTATTCCTAGTGGATAGTTTGGCTTAGAAAATGTAGCAGAAGAGTTTGGGATAAGTGGAAGGACTCTTCAAAGAAATCTGTCAGCAGAAAATACCAGTTTTAATCAGATGGTAAAAGATATTCAAAAAATGATGACCTTCAACTATTTAGAAGCAAAGGAACTTTCAATAGATGAAATAGCCTATCTGGTTGGATATACTGAAACTTCTTCCTTTTATCGGGCATTTAAAAAATAGACAGGGAAAACAATACCGCAGTATCAGAAAGAGAAAGAATAATAAAAAATATGAATTTAATCTCCTTATAAAATATAAAATGCGTCATAAATTTGGCGTATTTTTTTTTCGTTGCCAAAATGTGAATATTTTCTAGAAGAAGAACTTTTAACATTAGAATTTTAAAAAAAGAATATTAGAAATAACTTTACATAACTATACTAATATGGTATTATATAAAAGAAAATAATAGAAATACACATCATGGGAAAATACTGTTCGTCTTATTACTAATTAAAAAATTTTTTATTAAAAGAAGGAGCTGAGTGTCGTGAAAAAAGTGACAAAAAAAGCATTTGGGATTTTAGCATTAGTTGTATTATCAGTGCCTGCTCAAGCAGGGTGGCTATCCAATCTTGGACAAAGAATAGTAAATGGTGCAGCGAATACTGTACAAACTAACATTTCTGGAAAGGTTAACAAAGCAGTAAATGATGTTATGGATGGGAAAGTTGGAAATCAAAAAAATAATAGTAATACGGGTTACAATAAAAATACATCGTCAGAATCAATACAAAATACAGGAGCTCCAACCTCTGTTTCCAATAAGTCAAAAACAAATACTATAAAAAATCAAGAAAAGCTAGAGCCAGTTTCTTATAAAGGAGCAAAAGGAATAATTATACCATCAACAGGTAATTACGAACTTATTGATTTAGGTACAATGCAATTTAAAGGTGAAGAGGTATTTTATGACAGATTAAATATTGGAGTTCAAAAATTAGATATTGATAAATATCTCGATCCTGGTTATTATCTAATTTGGGTAGATTCTGTATCTAGAACAAATGCTATTAATGTAGTATATGAACATGAATCTGAAGGTATTGAATTTGGATATGGTATAGAAATTAGGAAAAGAATTTTCAATAGCGCGCCTCGTAATATGATTGGTAATAAAGAAGGAATCATGCATGTTGTTCAAGTATTGCCTAAAACTCAAGGACATTTAGAGTTAAGCTTGATAAATAATCCACAACTTAATGGAGCAGGTACAATTACAGTTTATAAAATCCCAGGTCCTGAATTAAAGTAGAACAAAAAGAGCTGTCTCAAAATGATTAAAATTTTGAGTTCAGCTTCTTTTTTTTGTTATAAAAGAATAGAAATATTGTAGTCATACCATCCATTTACTTTCTGACAAGGGGTCTTGCCCCCTTGCTAAACAGAATTATAAAAACTCCCTTGTTTTAATGGGGAATAGTATAAAAAGTAGAAAAAATTGTGCAACTTTTAAAAACCTCAAACTCTTGATACTGTTAGAGTTCGAGGTTTTAACTGTCAAATTTGAGAATATATCATATACATTTTTCTTTGTTAAATCATATTTTATTTTTGTTACATTAAACACAAAAAAAAACATACATATATTTCATATGTATGTATAATTCCACCTTTTTGGGGTCAGTACTGGTATGTTATTAGATTGACTAATAAAATTTATGAGTTTTTGGATCAATATAAGTTGCCTGTTTAGTTGGTGTATTTAAGAATTGTGAAGCACCTATATGTGTTGTTTCCATTATAGCGAATAAACTATTGCTTTGCTGTTCCATATATGCAGTTGATACAATAAATCGCACAATTGCCTTTTTAACAGGTTTACCATTAGAGTATTTCGTTTTTACTTTAAACTTTATGCTATCCCAATATCTAGGATAGTACACTGTTCCATTATCATAAACATAAAAATGCCATGCTCCAGCATAAATATCCTGCTTATTGTTTATAAACTCTACGGCATCACTTGAATAATATGGTATCAGAGCGGCATAGGACATTGACCCTAAATATTGAATTATAGCTATGTACTCTTTACCAGGTTCAACTTCGACTTCAACAGGATATACTTTTAAATCACGAGTGTTTCCAGGCCTTAACGAACCTGTTCCGTCAGGTCCCAACTCTACTGGCATATTAACTGTTAATGGCATAGAAACATCTTTTCCGATTATTTCATAAATAAATTTTTTCTCTGCACGAACACAATTAAAGAAAAGTTCCTTCTCCTTTTCACTTCTCCATACATTATTTGGAAGAAGTGCATGGCTAATAGGGCTATAATTTTTTTGAAACTTTGCATTTGATACTGAACATTCTTCAGCTCCTGCAAAAACTGCAGTATTAATACAGGTTAACAAAAATATTATTTCTAAAAAAATCCTTTTCATAGATTTCATGACAGCACACTCCTTTATTTAATTTTAAAATTTCTAAGTTATTGATAAAACGACTTGTATTTTTTTACGATATGTACCTCTATCACTTTTAGTTATATAATACCATATTAGTGTGTCCATGTAAAGCATTTCTCAATTAATTTTAAGTGTTGTCCTTTTCTTCTTTTTGTTGTTTTTTGTTTACAAACCATATTAGTTTTCTTTTTTGATTTCTTGTAGTGAATTAATCATACCACAGAAAATTTTTATGGTTCTTATTTTTTATTTCTAAATAATGACACTTTATTTTACAACTTTTAGATTAATTTTTTTTGTATAATTGATAACTTTTTTCGATTTTTTTCAGTTTTGTAGTTTAACTGCTAGTTTTTTAGTTAATTAAAATATGTATCAGCTGATATTAAAATTAAAATATCAAAAAATAATACATGGACTGGATTTTATTAGTCCTTTTTAGTATAATTATAATTATTATTATGGATTGAAATGAAAGGATAAGTAGTAAGATGAAAAAGGACAGATTAGTAGGCTTTTTTGATGGAGTTATAGCGATTATAATAACAGTTTTGGTATTGGAGCTGCCTAAAATAAAAGGTACAACATTGGCAGCCGTTTGGGAAAATAGAGTGAATTATTTTGCGTATATAACGACATTTACATTGTTTGTAATATTTTGGGATACTCATCATATGATATTTGACAAGGTTGAGAAAATAAATTCTAAAATAGTTAAAATACAGATGCTTCTATTGTTTTTAAATACGTTGTTTCCATATATAACATTGTGGGTTTCTGAAAATCCTTACAGTTATTTGGTGGAATGTGTGTATATATTTTTTCTGCTGGGAGAAAATATTATTTATTCATGGCTTTGTAATGAACTTGTGAAGGCAGATCCTGAGAATATAAAGCTAAAGAAAACAGTAATAAGCCTTAAAAGACACAAAATAACAACGATTTTACAAATTTCTTCTTTTGTAATAGGTCTATTTAATCCAATGCTTATGCTAATAATAGGATTTATTTCATTGTCAATATGGTATATTCCAATGCCCAAACTGAAAAAAAGAAATTTAAAAAAACATTAAAAAATGATGGAAATATTTTAGATAAAATAAATAAAGGAGAAAAAAATGAACTACAAACTTGTATTAATAGACTTGGATGATACACTTTTTGATTATCCAAAAACTGAAAAAACAGCGTTTAGGAACACTTTCGAAGAATTGGGATTTTTTATGGAAAGTGAATTAGGTAATGCGAAAAAAGAAGAAATTTATGAAAAGATAAAAGATAGATATAAAGATGTGAATTTGCAGTTGTGGAAGGATTTGGAAAAAGGGGCTGTGGATAAGGATAGATTAAAGGTTGTAAGATTTGAAAAAATAATTGAGGAGTTTGACTTGAAATATAATCCGTATGAAATGAGCGAACTTTACTTGAAAAAACTGGGAGAAGGGATTTTTCCATTTGAAGCAACTGAAAAACTATGTGAATATTTACATTCAAAATACAAAGTTGGAATTGTAACTAATGGAATAAAGGAAGTACAGCATTCACGAATAGAAAATTCAACAATTGCCAAATGCATTGATAAAATTATCATTTCTGATGAAGTTGGTGTAAATAAACCTGATAAACGAATATTTGAATATGCAATGAATTATTTTGAAATAATGGATAAATCTGAAGTTATAATGATAGGTGATTCATTAGGAGCTGATATAAAAGGTGGACAAAACGCTGGAATTGATACTTGCTGGGTAAATTTACGAAATAATGTAAATGATACTGGGATTATTCCGAAGTATGAAGTGAGAAAGTTGGAAGAGCTGTTTGAAATATTATAAATTTTATATTGGAGTTATAGTTAATGCTAAACTCCTTTTAAATAATGAAATTATTTCAATTTTTTTCAGAGGTGAATAAAAATTTAGTATTTTTAAATAATTAAAGTATAATTTTTAATGCTAATAAACTAACGAAACTTTCATTTATTCAACTACGACTGTTTGACGATTGAAAGCAGAAGTTTTGGAATTAAGCGAATTTGCGTAGTAATCTTTTCACAATTATAATTATCAGGATAGCTCTTTACTACAAGATAAGGATTTTTGGCAACGAGCAATCCTGTAAAAAATATAATAGAAATAGTAAAAACTGTTATTAAACAAAATAATCTAATACTAAAATTCTATAAAAAAATAGAACTATGTTAAGGACAGAAAGTTTTAATTTTTGCTAATAAAGCATACAATTAAAAATTTATTAAATGTTTGCTATTTAAATCAAGAATAGTATTAGTATTTTAAAGTTTCTCCGTCTTCAGGAATATTTAATTTTTCATAAAAATTATGCTTAATGGCAAATTTTTTTAATTCTTTACGTGTCAGATATGCATGGTTTACAGCTTCCATATGTGTTGCCATAAGTTGTGCTTCAGGTAAAGTTTTATGTACTTTTAAAACATCATCAGCTCCCATAATTAATGGACCGCCTTCTATAAATTGATTGTTTCCTGCATTAATAATGACAACTTCAGGTTTATGTTGTTTTAATGTTTTTTCAACTTCACTAAACCACACAGTATCGCCTGATAGATAAAGAGTTTTTTCATTTTTATTCTGAAATATAACCCCACAGGATTTTCCAGCTATTTCAAGCAATTCAGGGGTACTCCCATGTTGCCCTTCAACATAAGTCATTGTAATTTCACCAAATTTTATGTTTTCTCCTAAGATAAAGACATTTTTAAATCCTTGTTCACGTAATTTTTTTTCATCGTTCTCATTTTGAGAAAACAAAGTTATATTTTTATCAATAGTTTGAATAGCTGCTAAATCCCAATGGTCATCATGTAAATGTGTTACAATCACTGCATCAACTCCTTTTAAAATTTCATTTACTGACATTGGTAATTCCACTAGTGGATTTTTTGCAGTATTTCCAGACATTGGCATAGGTGCTATTGGTGGTGCGAATGATGGTAATTCACCTTTCTTTGATAACATTGGATCAATTAGAAAAGTTTTTCCTCCATAATTTAATTTTAAGGTTGCATTTCTTATTTGTGTTACTTCCATAAATCCCTCCAATAATATTTAAAATTAATTTTTTAATTAAATTATGATATAATTGTATCACTATTTTTTTTGTTTGTGAATAATTTAAAAAAAGCAAAAATGAAAAATTACTTTATTTTCAGAAGAAGGAGAAAAAATTGGACAGTGTAGATAAGACAATAGTTGATTTATTAAAGAAAAATAGCCGTATAAAAGTCAAAGAAATAGCACAAATTGTGAATATGTCAGCACCTGCTATTTCACAGCGGATTATAAAACTTGAAGAATCAGGAGTTATAGATATATTTACAATAAAGATTAATTACAATGCTTTAGGAATGTCTATACATCAGTTTATACATGTCAAAATGATTCAGATGTCTCACAAAAATTATTTGAATTTTGTTGAAAAATATTCTAAAAATGTTATAAATCATTATAGAATTTCAGGCGATACTTGTTATATGCTAGAAACACGCTTTAATACAAACGAGGAATTAACAGATTTTCTTAGAAAATTAAATATTTATGCAAATTATAAAGTAAATACTGTAATAAGTGTTTTAAAATAAATAAATATAATGAAAAACTAACTTCAAATTTTATGTTGATTTAGATTACCCAAACACAAAATTTGATGTTTGAAATATTATAAATTTATTTAAAAATTTAGTAAATTTATAAGAAAAATAAAAATTTTTTGTAGTAAAATGACTAGAGGGTCAGTTTTTTGGAAGCAAAAAAATTAATTTTAATGATAAATTTGAAAAAATTTTGTAAAAAGGAGTATGAGATAAATGACTGAAAAAAGAAAAAATTTTTTGTTTTTAATTATTTTTCTTTTGGTAAATAGTTTTGGGATTTCTGAAAATTTAAAAGATGAAAATTATTTTGTGCTAAAAAAAGATGAACAAAATTTGCAGGAAAGCAAAAAAGACAGTAAAAAGGAAGTTTTGGAAAATGAGCCTAAAATAGAATTGGACAGGGATATTTTAAATAAAGAAAAAAAATTAGAAAATAAAAAAGAGATAACTTCTCAGGAGAATAAGAGAATTGGGCTAGTGCTTAGTGGGGGAACAGCGAAAGGGCTTGCTCATATTGGAATATTGAAGGTGCTGGAAGAGGAAAAGGTGCCTATAGAATATGCAACTGGAACGAGTATGGGAAGCATTATTGCGGGAATGTATAGTGTGGGATATACACCACAGGAAATAGAAGAAATAGCGATTAGTATGGATTGGATGGGGCTTTTTAGCGATAAAATCGAGAGAAAGGACAAGGGGGCTATAAGAAATTCAATTGAAGATAGAAATAGTACGGTAATTCCAATGAAAAATTTTATGCCAAAATTACCTAGTGGAGTCGTTGGAGGAAAAACTGCGAGTCAAAGGCTGAATGAAATTTTTTATGGAGCAATTGGAATACAGGATTTTAGGAAGTTTCCGAGAAAGTTTGCGGCAGTTGCTACTGATTTGGAATCTGGAGAAGGTGTTATGATTGATAAAGGCTCGATTGCAACGGCAATTAGGGAAAGTTTGTCATTGCCATCAATTTTTGCACCAATTCGGGATGGAAAAAGACTTTACATTGACGGGGGAGTTACACGAAATTTACCTGTGCAGGATGTGAAGGTGCTTGGGGCTGATTATACAATTGGAGTGAATGTAGGAGACGGATTTACAAAAAGAGATGAGAATAAAATGAATTTGGTTGATGTAATTTCAGATTCGACAACAATTGCTGGGAGGCAGGAAGTGGAACGGCAAATTCGTATGCTTGATTTATATATGAAACCAGATTTGGAAAAGTTTGAGTCTTATGATTTTTCAAAGGTAAAAGAACTTATTGCGGCTGGAGAGAAAATTGCAAGAGAAAATATAGATGAAATTAGAAAATTATCAAATCCTGAACTTTTTGAAAAATTGGAAGAAAAACGGAAAGAGTTTAGACGGACTTGGAAGGATGAGTATAATATTTCTGGAGTCGTAATAGAAGGTAACAAAAAATATAAAAAAGAATATTTTGATAAATTTTTGCCTAAAAAACTTGGTGTTTTAAGCAGGCTGGATATGGAAAAAATTGTTAATAATATTTATCAGAATGGTGATTTTACAACGGTTTATTACGAAGTGAAGGACAATGATTTAGTAATAAATGTGCAGGAAAAACCAAGTGATTATCTGACACTTTCGGGAAATATAAATAACGAGGACTTGGCAACAGTAAATGTTGGTTTTCAGGGAAGTAAAATTATAAATAATACAAATGTAAGATATTCAGTAACTGGAACGGTTGCAAATGAATATGGGGCAAGAGGTAAGGCAACTATGGAACTTGGAAAAGATTCGAAAGCCTTGATTTACAGCGAATTTGAATATAAACGTGATATTATAAAAAATCAGAAATACAATAACGGATATTTCAACTTTGAAAACAGAAAATTCAAAATCGGAGCAGGAATTGGATTTGAAATGTATAAAAATCTGTTATTCTCAATTGGTGGAGGCTATCAAATTTCAGATGTGACAAAACATCAGAATAATGCTGAAAATGTAAGAAAAGCTTTTCCATATTATGAAGCTAAGCTAAATTATGATACAAGAGACAGCCTTAATTTTGCAACAAAAGGTATTTACTTTTTCTCAAATTATACTTTGGCAAACTCAAAAGAGGCTAAATTTAACTCATTAAGTGCAGGTGGAGAAATAAATATACCGATTGGCGAAAAAATAACAATTACTCCAAGAGTATCTTATTTGACAACAGACGGAAGCAATATTCCAGAAACTTACAGGCCAAAAATGGGAGGAATACGAACAGCTGACAATTCATTGGAATTTGCTGGAATGCCAGCAGATAAAATTCGTGGGAACAGTATTTTTATTGGAAGCCTAAAAGCTCAATATAATTTGTCAAAACTTGTATATTTAGATACAACTTACTCAAGGGCAAACATTTCTCAAAAAGCCTACAGCTTTGGAACTGAAGAAAAGGAAAGCTATAAATTTGGGCTTGGAGTAAAAGCCTTATCAATTCCGCTTTACTTTGGATTTGCAAAAGTTCCCGGAGAAAGCTGGCGATACATTATAAACTTTGGATATTCGCCAGAATAATAATTTTGGGAATAGTAAGCAAAATGAAAGAAAAATCTTTTTGATATTGAAAAAATATGATAGAATAAAATTGTAAAATTTAAAAAATACGAAAAATTAGGAGGAAGAAATGAAAAAAATACCAGAAGCAGTTGGACCATATTCAGCCTTTAGAAAAGCAGGCGACTTTTTATATATCTCAGGACAAATTGCAATAAATCCTGAAAATCAGCAAATTGAAGCTGTTACAGTAGAAGAGCAGGCAAGACAAGTTCTTGAAAACTTGAAGGCAATCTTAGAAAACAACGGATTAACAACAAAAAATGTTATAAAAACAACTGTATTATTAGACAACATCAATGACTTCGGAGCAGTAAACAACATTTATGCAGAATACTTTACTGAACCATATCCAGCAAGATCAGCCTTTGCGGTAGACAAATTGCCAAAAGGAGTTTTGGTGGAAATTGAAGCGATAGCTTATTTTGGAGAATAATTTTTAAATGAAACAGATGACTTTGGGGAAACTTGAAGTTATCTTTTTTTATAGGATTTTAAGATAATTAAGGTATAATTTTTTTGTTTTAATAAACCGACGGAGCTTTTATTTGTTCAACTACGACTGTATGACGACTGAAAGGAGGAGTTTCGGAGTTGGGCAAATAAAAGTCGTAGTCTAGCCATAGGTTGTAGGATTTGCGGCAATGAGCAATCCTACGAAAAGAAAAAAGAAAAAAACTAATATTAAATAAAATAATCTAATACTAAACCCCTACTAAACCCCATTATAAAATAGAAACTATACTAAGCACAAAAAGAATATAGTATGTAATTTAAACATTCGCTATTTAAATGGGTAATAAATAGTATTATACCTGTAGGAATACAAAATAAATAATAATGAGAAAGGAAAGAATTATGAAAAACGTATTAGCAGGAGAAAAAAAATACGAAAAAGGAATTAGTTTAATTTCAAGTTTTTTAAGAAAAGAAGAAGATTTTGATAAAGATGAATTGAAATATATAGAAAATAAGAAAGGGGATCAATTTGCCTGTATGTCGACTTTATCCAATTATTATAATAAATTCTCTTCAATAAATTTATTAATAGAAAAAAATATCAAAGAACACAGATTAAATTGTTATATAGGTGGAAAATTGAGAATACTATCAACCAGTAGGTCAAGTATGCTTGTTACTCACCCAACTCAAATGTTTGAAATGTTTATGTCTAATAATCCAGATTTTATAACATTTTTCAAAAATAATATAGATATGATAATGCCTGATGATTATGATAGTGAAAAAAGTGAATATGGCTATTTAAAAAATGATTATGGAACATTTTTCTTAATTCGTGTAATTCTTCATGCAATAAGAGGAGATTTTGAAGAAGTCAAAAAAAGATGTACTGCATATTTGGAAAATCCATTGAAAGACAGTTATTATAAATATGGAGAATTGCATTATGAATTTTTAAGTGCTTTGGCAGATAAAGATATTGATGGAATGAAAAAAGTGATAGACGGGATGATGGAACAGAAAGTGGCAAGAAAATTTTCAAATGATAATAATCCAAACTATGAATTTTACTTGCATGTATATGTCATAATATACGCCAAAATAGCATTATATCATGGAATAGATTTAGAAATAGACCATGAAGTGGCACCAAAAGAATTGATAGATATAACACCTCTTGAAAAATATGAAGATTCATATGATTTTATGAAAGATTTTGATTTGGCAACAGTAACTCCGAAGGAATGGAAAGAATGGAAAAACAGCTGGAATTTAAATTTTTAACATAAGGAAATTAACTAATTCATAGATTGTAAAATATATTGCGACAAACTAAAAAAATATAAAAACTCATGATAATTTCGTGTTAAAATGTTAGTAACGACAAAAACATTAACGAAAGGAAATATATCATGAGCCATAAATATTTTACCATAAATGAAAGAAATAAACTAGAGGTTCTGCTAAAGGAAAATTACAAAATTTCTAAAATTGCCAAAATCCTTAACAGGCACAGGACTACCATTTATCGTGAAATAAAAAGAATTAATGGCGAATACTCTTCTGAAAATGCTCAAGAAAATGCCAATACAAAATCTGCTAATAAAGGAAGAAACTCAAAAATTACTCCTGAATTGAAAAATCTGATAGAGGACAGACTCTGTAAAACCTGGTCTCCTGAACAAATTGCTGGCAGGGAACTAAAGGGGAGACTGTTATTTAAAACTATCTATAACTGGCTGTACAGTAATTTTCTAGATGTTTCCCTGAATGTCTTGAGAAGAAAGGGAAGGAAAGTGAAAACTAAGGAGATGAGAGGAAAATTCAATATTGGGAAGACAATTGGCGATAGACCTGAAGAAGTCAAGAAAAAAGAAGTTTTTGGGCATTGGGAGCTAGAATCGGTAGTTTCATCAAGAGGGGAAAGCAAAGCCTGCTTTGCAACATTTGTGGAATTGAAGACAAGGTTTTATGTGGCAATAAAGATGAAAAATAGAAGTAAAAATTCAGTGTTAGAAGCAATAAAACGGCTGACAGCCAGTATTCCACAAGGAGCATTCAAGACTTTCACATCAGACAGGGGGAAGGAATTTTCATGCTGGGAAGAAGTGGAGAAGCTGGGAATAGAATTCTATTTTGCAGATCCTTACTGCTCATGGGAGAGAGGATGCAACGAAAACAGCAACGGTCTTCTAAGAGAATTTTACCCAAAGAAGACCGACATATCAAAAATAGATACAGAAGACTTGATAAGAACTTTAATGCTGATAAATTCGAGACCAAGAAAATGTTTAAACTATGCAACGCCATTTGAAAAATTTTTACACGAAATTAGTTTTAAAAAAAATTTGGTAAAATGTCGCAATTAATATTGCAATTTATGAATTAAATAAATTATGAACTGTTTTTTACGTGAATTTATGTACTTTTTAATTTCAATTCGTTATGTCATGTTTTTAGAATTTGTTCAATAAGAATGATTGAAAATCTTTGTTAAAAGTGATAAAATTATAGATATAATGCTAAAAGATAGATTAATTTAATAAATAAAAAATGAGGGGGATAATATGCTGCATGGACTGGCTATAATTATTTCAAGTTGGATAATTCCATTTGAAAGGCTGCATTATCTGATAATTATTGTTTTGACAGTATCAGTACTGTTGTCGGATAAATCGCCGAATGCGATGCTTGCCTGGATTTTTACGATTTTTACGTTTCCGCTTGGTGGAGCGGTTTTGTATCTTTTATTTGGGATTAACTGGAGAAGGAATAAGATAATTTCTAAGAAGATGAAGGGGGAAGAAAAAAAGCTGTATTCAAGGATTTTTAATTTTATGCAGCGGGACGTGTCGGATATTTTTAGATCACAGGACTTTTTTTATTATAATCGTCTTGAAAATGTCGATGGAAACACAGCTAAAATGACTGAAGCAGAAATAAAAGCTACAATACGGAATCAGATTGATACAATGATAAAAAATATTAATTTAGGCAGTCAGCAAAGTGAACTTGTAAAAATGCTGTACAAGGCTGAAGGGACCTTTTTGACCAATAATGATTCGTATAAATTATTTTTTCATGGAAAAGAGGCATTTGATTCGATTATTTTTGATATAGAAAATGCGAAAAGCACGATTTATATGGAATATTTTATTTGGAGAGCCGATGAGCTTGGGGAAAGAATAAAAAATGCACTTTTGAAAAAGGCTAAGGAAGGAGTTAAAATAAAACTTCTTTTTGACGGAGTGGGAACTTGGAAATTGCCTAGAAAATATAAAAAGGAACTTAGAAACGCTGGAATTGAGATAAGATGGTTTTTGGATGTGAAATTTTTTATTTCCAAGATGAATTATAGGAATCATAGAAAAATAGTGTTAATCGATAATAATATAGTGCATACTGGCGGCATGAATGTAGGGCAGGAATATATAGATGGCGGAAAGAGGTTTGACAGCTGGAGGGATACGAATATTCGGATTACAGGAGAAATAATTGGGCAGTATCTGGCAATTTTTGTTACAGATTGGCTAAACAGCGGTGGGAAAGACGATTTTATTGAAGATATAAAAAAAGAGGCAGTTCACGAACTGGAAGAGCAAAAGCCAATAGATAAACAAGAAAAACTGGAATATCTGATGCAGGTTTCCTCAAGCGGGCCTGACACTGAATGGACGACTTTGAAATATCTGTATTCTAAAATGATTGCAACGGCAAAAGAAGAAGTGCTTATTCAAAGTCCATATTTTGTACCTGATTATGATTTGATTTCACAACTGAAAATGGCGGCTCTTTCTGGAGTCAAAATAAAGATAATGGTTACAGGAGTGCCGGATAAGAAAATGCCTTACTGGATAGCAGAAACTTATTTTGGTGAACTAATAGAAGCTGGAGTTGAAATTTTTCGTTATCAGGCGGGATTTTTGCATAGCAAGAATGTGATAGTGGATGAAAAAATATCCACAATGGGAACATGCAACTTTGATATGCGGAGCTTTGAAATAAATTATGAAGTAAACTCGGTATTTTATAATCAAGAAATTAGCAGAGATTTAAAGGGACAGTTCATAGAAGATTTGGAAGTGTGTGAAAGGTTTGACGAGATAAGGCTGAAAAAGGTTACTTTTTTAAAACGTCTAAGAAATTCTGTGTTTAAACTGATTTCACCGATAATGTAAAGAATATGGTGGGTATAGGAAGGAGTAAAATGGAGAAGAATTTTACAAAGGATGGACTGATACTTTTAAATAAAAGCAAAGGGATAAGTTCGTTTGGGGCGATAAATCATCTGAAAAGAGTGATAAAGGCCAAAAAAGTTGGACATGCTGGAACCCTTGACCCAATGGCCGAGGGACTTATGATTGTTATGATTAATGATGCCACAAAATTTTCTGACAGTTTGATGAAAAAAGATAAGGAATATTATGTGGAAATGGAACTTGGCTATAAGACAGATACTTATGATTCAGAAGGGACAGTTGTTGAAAAATATGATTCTGAAATTAATATAAGTGATTCTGAAATAATACAGGCTGTAAATAGTTTTAAAGGTAAAATAAAACAAGTCCCGCCAATGTATTCCGCAATAAAAATTGACGGTAAGAAACTTTATGATTTGGCAAGAAAAGGGATTGAAGTGGAAAGAGCCGAAAGGAATGTAGAAATATCAGAAATTAGAGAAATAAAGATAGTGCGTCCAGAGAAAAATTCAGAAAATGCTCAAAATATTAAAATTTCATTTTACACAAAAGTCAGTAGTGGAACTTATATCCGTTCATTAGTTTACGATATTGGAGAGAAATTAGGAGTTTTTGCCACAATGACAAGACTTGTGAGAACTAAAATTGATAAATATGTTATTGAAGATGCAATTTCATTAGAAAAAGTTGAAGCTGAAATTGGAAAATTGAAGGAACTTTTTGAAGAAAAGAAAGAAAATGAGTCTTTTTGGGCTGTAAGAAAAGATATTGATATAAGAACGGAAAAAATTAGGGAGATAGTCTGCTTTGTGGACATAGAATATGTACTTGATTACTTTGGAATAAATGTTTCCAATGAGAAGTATGGAAAACTGAAAAATGGAATGACCGTAATTGATACGTTTAAAAAATTTGAAAATATAAGCAAGGAAATCAGTAAAGGAGTAAATGTAAGAGAAAATCAGAAATTTAAAGTATATGTGAGAAATAAGAACACAAATGTAAGAGAATTTAAAGGGATTGTGAAAATTGTAAATATTAGGGGAGATAAAATCTATTTGAAAAGAGATAAATATTTTTTGTAACTTTCAGAACTGAAAAGCGGTGATAATAATATATGAAAAAGTCAAATAAATATGTATTTGATATTGAAGTTTTTCCAAATTACTTCTGTATTGTCTTAAAAAAGTTAAATGATGACAAAATATTAATTATTGATTCGGATAATTTTAATCGTCAGAAAAAACTTTTGTATGACATAATTTCTAAAAATGTTTTAATCTCGTATGCAGGACATGGATTTGATGATATTGTGATTAATAACATTTTGAAATACAGGAATTCAAATGTAAGTAGAAATAAATTAAATAGCGAAATAAAAAAAATAAGAAATATGCCAAAAGATGAATACAAAAACGAAAACCACGAATTTTACTCTTATGATTTGGCTTATGAATATAACTTAAATCTCGGAGTAAAAGGGTTTGAGTTTAATTGTGGAGACAGTATTGAGGAACAGGATTTTGCCAATTTTAATTACGTAATTAAAAAAAATATATATGATGAAATTGTGGACAAAGTAATTGACTATTGTCTACAGGATGTACTGGCAACAGAAAAGATGTATAATTTTATAATAAAAGAAAAAAGCAACTGGGATGAAAAGGAAAATCTTTTGAATATTATTACAAAAGGAAGTTATAGCAATAGTATGAAGCTTAAAAATAAGATAAAGTATTTGAAGTACAATAATGACAAGCTGATAACTTTACTTTTAGATAGCGGATTCACAAATGCTAGTCAGTCTGGAATAAACTATTCAAAAAAAGTAAAGATGGATGATTATGACAATTATCTTCAAAAAAAGGTATATAAATTATCAATTCAAAAAGATTATCTGTATGAATGGCTGATTGAAAGTAAACTTTTAATTGAAAAGGATAAAAATATAATAAAAAAAACACCAAGAGATTTGCTGTTAAATTCATCATTTACAAAACATACCTTAAATAGATATAAAACAAGTATTGTAAAACGGTTAAAAAGAATTTTTGCAAAAGAAAATATAGAAATAGTTGCGGTTTTTGAAAACGATATTTTTATTACAAATATAAACGGCAATATTCTGAATAAAATAAAAAAGAAGATAGCTGTTCAATATAAAAATATTTTCGATATAAAGGATATTGATAACTTCCTGAAAAATAAAAGTTCGTTCTTATATAGGATAGGCAATGAAGTTATAGGAACCGATGAATTTTACTACAGCAAGTTAATTATGCCAAGAAATCATATTTGGATATCAGAAGTTTTAAAACTATATTTTTGGGAAAAAAAAGAAATATCAGTGGCAGTAAAAGAAGTTTTTTCCAAAAATCCAGATATATTCTTCATATATGCTTCTGTTTATGAAGATATCTATGCTTGTGATGAAAATGGAAAGATAGACTTTGAAAGTAATGAAGTGTTGTATAAATTTAGAAAATATCGACTATATTTTTCAAAGACGGGACTATACAAGGCAGTTATGCAGAAACAGGAAAAGTATTATGAAAAATACGGTTTTGGAGATATAAACAGCAATTTATACAAAATAAGAAAAGTTGAAACAAATGTAAAAGACTTTGTCAATTATGATGATATTGACTTGAGAAGCTATGTTGACTACACTCGGAACTATATACAAAAATATTTTGAATAGCGTATACGGAAATCTTGCATACAACCTTTAGGTGTGATATAATAAAAAATAAAGAAATAAGAAAGTAAATAAATAGGAGAAACATGAGGATTTTAGGGATAGATCCTGGTACAGCAATAGTAGGATACGCCGTTGTAGATTATGAAAATGGTAAATATGTGCCACTTGATTATGGCTGTATTTTTACGGATAAAGATGAGGATATGCCAGTAAGGCTGGAAAAAATTTATGATGGACTGGAAAATATTATAAAGCTTTGGAAGCCAACAGATATGGCAATTGAAGACTTATTTTTCTTTAAAAATCAGAAGACGGTAATAAAAGTTGGACAGGCTCGTGGAGTCATAACTTTAGTAGGGCAGAAAAATAAATTGAATTTATACAGTTACACTCCGCTTCAAGTAAAAATGGGAATTGCAAGTTATGGTAGAGCTGAAAAAAAGCAAATTCAGGAAATGGTAAAATTAATATTAAAATTAGAAGAAATCCCAAAACCTGATGATGCTGCGGATGCACTTGCTATAGCAATTACTCACATTAATTCCAAAATAGGATTTGGTGGTTTTGATAGAGGAGATAACATTACCAAAAAATTAAATAAAATTACTTCTAATCGAATAAAACTGGAAGATTATAAAAAATTGATGAAATAAATAGATTTGTATGGTAAAATAAACTTGAATAGAAAGAATGGTAGATAAAATGAACATAGTTCTATTAAATCCAGAAATTCACGTAAATACAGGAAATATAGGAAGAACTTGTGTCTTAACAAACACAAAATTACATTTAATAAAACCTCTCGGTTTTGAACTGGATGATAAGAAAATAAAACGTGCGGGACTAGACTACTGGAAAGATGTACAGCTTTTCGTGTGGGAAAATTGGGAACACTTCTGGCAGGAAAACATCGAAAACAGCAATGCAAAAATCTATTTTGCAACAACAAAAACAAAACAGAGATATACAGATGTGAAATTTAATGACAGCGATTATATAATGTTTGGGCCTGAATCACGTGGGATACCTGAAGAAATATTAAATAAATACAAGGAAAGCAACATCACGATTCCAATGCTTCCCCTTGGGCGTTCACTGAATTTGTCCAATGCTGTCGCGATTGTGCTGTTTGAAGCTTTGAGACAGAATAATTTTGAATATTAATTTAAACCTTATAAAATTAAAATAGGTGAGAAAAATAGAATTGGAGAGAAAATGAAACAATATCTGGATATGGTTAAGTATGTACTTGATAATGGGATAAAAAAAGAAAATAGGACAGGAGTTGATACAATTTCTACTTTTGCTTATTCATATAAAGTAGATTTGAGCAAAGGTTATCCCCTTTTGACAACAAAAAAAATGTATTTTAACTCAATGTTGCACGAACTTTTCTGGTATTTATCAGGAGAAGAGCATATTAAAAACTTGCGAAAAAAGACAAAAATATGGGATGCCTGGGCAGATGAGGAAGGAAGGCTAGAAACGGCTTATGGAAGATTCTGGAGAAGATATCCAGTACCTGAAATTTCATTAGATGGAGAAGTTTTTGCCGATGAGAATAATCCTTGGGTGACTAGAGAAAAAAATGGGCAGCTTGTATTTGACCAGATTCAGTATATTGTTGACACTCTGAAGGAAATGAAAACAAATCCTAATCATAAAAATGGAAGAAGAATGATAGTTTTAGCTTGGAATCCAGGAAATGCAACAATTAGTAAATTGCCACCGTGTCATTATACTTTTGCGTTTAATGTTCTTGGAAATAAACTTAACTGCCATTTAACTCAAAGAAGTGGGGATATTGCACTTGGGATACCGTTTAATCTAGCTTGTTACTCATTGCTTACAATGATGATTGCAAAAGAATGTGGTTATGAAGTTGGAGAATTTGCTCACACAATAATTGATGCTCACATTTATGAAAATCATATTGAAGGGCTAAAGGAACAACTGACAAGAGAGCCGTTAAAACTTGCTAGAATAAATATAGCAGACAAGCCATTTAATGAATTGACATTCGAGGATATTACGTTAGAAGATTATGAAAGCCATCCTGTAATTAAATTTGAAGTTGCGGTTTAAGAATGGAAAAGTTTAAGAAGTAGTAGAATATAGTAAAATCAGTATTTTAAACTAGTATATAAAGTTAAATAAAAGATAATGGTTTTTCTATATTTTATTACTTCGATTAAATTATAAAATTAAGGAGTATAAAATGTATAGCATAGTAGTTGCTGTTGGGAAAAATAATGAAATTGGAAAAAATAATCAGCTTTTGTGGCGTATTCCTGAAGATTTGAAAAAATTCAAAGAAATTACAACAGGAAAAACAGTTGTAATGGGAAGACATACTTATGAGAGTATAGGTAAGCCGTTGCCTAATAGAAAAAATATTGTATTTTCAAAATCATTTTTTAATCTAACTGAAGAAAAAGATATATATGAAACAAAAACTACAAAACTAAAAATATGTAATGATTTTTATAAGTTTGTTAAACAATATGAAAATGTAGAGGAAGAAATTTTTATTATTGGAGGAGAGCAAATTTATAAAAAATCATTAGAATTAGAAATTGTTAGTAAAATTTATATGAGTTATATTGATTTTTCCGATACAGCTGCAGATGCTTATTTTCCAAAGATAGATTTGGATAAATGGATAACTTTGACTGAGGAAAATCACGATGGATGGAAATTTTGTATTTATGAAAAAATTAATGGATAAAACAGATGAAAATCTGAAAAGGAGAAAACGATGCCTAGACTTAAGTTTACGAAAGAAGTGATAATTGAGGCTGGATATGAGTTAATGAAAAAAGAAGGCTTCCAAAATGTAAGTGTCAGAAAAATAGCAAGTTATCTGAAGTGTTCTACGGCGCCTATTTACTTTAACTTTAATACAGTAGATGAATTAAAAGAAGAAATTATAGACATGTGTAAGGAAAAATTAAAAAAATACTTATATGGAAATTATGCTGAAAGAAAAATATTGAGTGGAGCAATTGGTTTTGTGATATTCGCTAGAGAAGAAAAGGAATTATTTAGGACAATTTTTCTTGATACAACAGAAAGATTTGAAAAACTTTACGAAGTAACGCTTCGAGAGTTCTTGACAAAAGAAAATCTGCTGGAAAGTTTTCCTGCTTTAGAGGAAGAAGAGGCTAAAAATGTCATAAATAAAATATGGTATTTTCTATTTGGTTATGCAACTATGCTTTGTACAAGACTTGATGAAAATTATAGAAAAAATGAGACTAATGAAGTTATAGAAAATAAGATTTCCGATATAGTGAAACATTTTAAAATGCAAATATAACAAAAATTTAAATATCTGCTAATTTAATATGGAAATTATAAATTAAGATTTAGTCAATTTTGGTTAATTTAATTTGATAAAGATTGGGTGTAATTTAAAAATAGTGGGAGTGAAAATGAATAAATATAAATTTTTAGGTTCTATTCTTCATGTTGTATACAGGATATTAAGTTTTATGACTAGAAAAGAATATTTTTATGCAGATAGCGTTAAAATAAACGAACCTAACATCATTGTTTTTTGGCACAGAAAAATTTTTACAGTATGTAATGCTACACGAATTATTGATAAAAAGGCTTCCATCGTAAGTGCCTCAAAGGATGGAGAAATCTTAGCAGAATTACTTAGAAGAGAAGGGAATGAATTAATACGAGGTTCGTCGAATAGAGACAATATAAAAAGTTTAAAGGAAGCTATGAAATATGCCAAGAAAGACTATACTCTTGGAATTGCGATTGATGGTCCGAGTGGTCCTATTTTTGAGCCAAAAGCGGGTGCAATTTTTATAGCACAAAAAACAGGAATGCCGATTGTTCCAGTCAGTTCTTACTGCAGTAAAAAATGGATTTTTAAAAATATGTGGGACAAACTTGAAATACCTGTTCCATTTTCTAAATGTGTTCATTATGTTGCAGAGCCATTTTACTTAACAAAGGAAATAACTTTAGAAGAGTCGATAAAATTAGTAAAAGAAAAAATACATCAGGCTGGAAATAAGGCATTTGAAATTTACAGTGAAAAATATAACAAAAATAAGAATGTTGAATTTAATGAAGAAAGTTTTAAATAAAAAGATAAATTTTTAGATATTGATAAATTATAAAATTAGAGGGAGGAAAAATATGTCAAAAGCATTTTACATAACAACGCCAATTTACTATCCTAATGCGGCACCACACGTGGGAACAGCGTATACAACAATAATTTGTGATGTTGTTTCCCGATACAAAAGGTTAATTGGTGAAGAAGTTGGCTTTATGACTGGAGTCGATGAGCATGGGCAGAAAATTCAGGAAGCAGCTGAAAAAAATGGATTTACGCCACAGCAATGGGTAGATAAAATGTCTCTTAATTTCACAACTTTATGGGAAAAGTTAAATATTTCAAATACAGATTTTATGAGAACAACACAAGAAAGACATTTGAAAACTGTAAAAGAAATAATAAAGAGGGTGCATGACAAGGGAGATATTTATAGAGGAGAATATGTTGGTAAATATAGTGTTTCTGAAGAAACTTTTGTACCTGAAAATCAGCTTGTTGATGGAAAATATATGGGAAAAGAAGTCATTGATGTAAAAGAAACTTCATATTTCTTTAAATTATCTAAGTATGAAAATGCACTGTTAGAACATATCGAAAAAAATCCTGATTTTATAAAGCCTGAAGGTAAGAAAAATGAAGTAATTGCCTTCATAAAACAAGGGCTTCAAGATTTATCAATTTCAAGAACTACATTTGACTGGGGAATACCATTAGAACTAGAAGAAGGGCATGTAATCTACGTTTGGTTCGATGCATTGAATATTTACTTGACTGGTGCAGGATTTTCGACTGATACAGAGCAGTTTGATAAATTCTGGACTAACGGAACTGTAAATCATGTTGTTGGAAAAGATATTCTGAGATTTCACGCTATTATCTGGCCTGCGATGCTAATGTCGGCTGGAATAAAGTTGCCTGATACGATTGCAGCACATGGATGGTGGACTGTAGAAGGTGAAAAAATGTCAAAATCACTTGGAAATGTTGTTAATCCAGAGGAAGAAGTTGAAAAATACGGACTTGACGCTTTTAGATATTATCTGATGAGAGAGGCGACTTTTGGTCAGGATGCTGATTATTCTAAAAAGGCAATGGTTCAGAGAATAAATGCTGACTTGGCAAACGATTTAGGAAATTTACTTAATAGAACGATTGGAATGCAAAAAAAATATTTTAATTCAGAAGTTGTATTAAATGAAGTTGAAGAAAGTTTTGATATTGAAATTAAGGAATTATGGAAAAATACATTGATTGATTTGGATAAGCATATAAATAATTATCAATTTTCTGAGGCATTAAAGGATATTTGGAAATTTATTTCAAGAATGAATAAATACATTGATGAATGTGAGCCTTGGAAACTTTCAAAGGATGAAAGCCAAAAAGATAGATTGTCAACAGTCATGTATAATTTAGTGGATTCACTTTACAAAATTGCAGTGCTTATTTCACCATTCATGCCAGAAACTGCACAAAAAATGATAAATCAGTTAGGACTTGAAAAAGATATTACAAAATTACATTTAGATGATATAAAAGAATGGAAAAGTTATCCCTTTGGAAATCGGTTAAATGAAGCAGTTCCGCTGTTCCCAAGAATTGAATTGGAAGAGGAACCTAAAAAAGAATACAATGAGGACTTGAAAATTGAAAATCCAATTACAATAGATGATTTTAATAAAATTGAAATAAAAGTTGTTCAAATTGAAAAAGTAGAGAAAATTGAAAATGCGGATAAATTGTTAAAATTTATTGTAAATACTGGAAAAGAGAAGAGACAGATTATTTCAGGAATTGCAAAATGGTATCCAAATGAACAAGAACTAGTTGGGAAAAAAGTACAGGCTATACTGAATTTAAAACCGGTAGAATTAAAAGGAGAATTATCACAAGGAATGCTACTGACAGCAACTGAAAAGAAAAAAACGAAACTTATAATTATTGACGATGAAATAAAAATTGGAACTACTGTGAAATAGCAGTATCAAAAATCAATAATTCTAGGTTTATTAGATTCTAAGTAAAAGCGGGGGGAAATTTTTTTACGAATAGGAAATGTGATAAAAGTATGAAAAAATGGATATATATAATAATTGCATTATTATTTTCAGTAGCTTGCTCAAAAACAGATGCTGGTTATGATGCACTTGAAAAAGGACTTATTGGAATTCTTGAAAAAAGGATTATGAATATATTATGAAAAATATAAATGAATCAGCAAAAGCTGGAAATGAAGATGTTTATGGACTTGCCTATACTTATCTAGCTGAAAATGGAACTATGTTCTTTAATAGATATATGAAAAAAAGTAAAGGGCTTGCTGAATATTATCAAGCACTTTTACTTCAGCAGACAAATGGAGACGAAAGTCAGATCATAGACCTTTTGGAAAGTTCTGCAAAACAGGGAAATGTAAAAGCCTATTATGTAATAGGAACTATATATGAAAATAAGCTTGAATTTACAAAGGCACAGGAATATTTGAAAAAAGGAAGAGACGCTAATGAAATTTATGCACTGTATTCTTATGAGTATAATAAAAATTTGATGAATTTTTATAAAAGGATAGAGGAATTAAATAAAAAATTAAATAATGGAAGTATTTCTGTGGAAGAAAAAAAGGAACTTGGAACTTTAGTTTTGGAAAAAGTTTCTAATACTGAAAAAGCCTATGATATTTTAAAAGATTTTTTGTCTGAAAATTACTCGCCTGCACTTTACGCGAAAGCAAAATTGCTGGAAAATGATGATAAAGAAGAGGAAGCAGTACAAATTTACAACCAGATATTTTCACAGAATAAATATTATCTTGCAGCATTTGAACTTGCTTCAAGGCTTGTAAAAGGGGAAAAGAATTATGATCTTGCATTAAAAATACTGGAAGATACAAACTCAGACGAAGTATTAATTCTCGGATATAAAGGATTTATCTATGAAAATTTAAAAGATTTTACAAAAGCAGAAGAACTTTATCAAAAAGCTGCAAATAAAAATGATATTGATGCAATGAATTATCTAGGTCGTCTATATGAGACTCAAAAGGAAATAAAAAAAGCAAAAAATATTTATAATAAAGCATATTTACTAGGTTCAATCTCAGCTGGATATAAACTTGCTTATATTCTAGAAGATATGGAAAAAGAGAAAAATCCAGCAAAAGCTGAGGAAAATCAAGTAAAACAAAGCAAAGAAGCAAAAAAAATACTAGAAAGACTTGCAAGTAGCGGAGATGATTATTCAATGGTTGACTTGAGCCTTTACTATCCTGAAACTGACAAGATGGTAAGAATTCTGAATCTACAGGCTGCTGCAAAACTTAATACAACAGCCTTTTACAATCTAGGAGTTTATTATTATAATCAAAAAAATAAACAAAAATCAAAATTCTATTTTAAAGTCGCTAAAGAAAATGGCTATGATATTGGAGAAATTTTTGATGCTTATTTAGTAAACTAAATGAAATATTAGAAGGAGAGAATTATGAAAAAATATATCTTATTGTTGTTAAGTATGATTCTAATGACTATAAGCTGTGGAAGGGATGCTGTCGCTAAAAGAATGTTTGAACAGCATATGAAAATTATTCAATCTGGAGATATGAATAAGATAAAAAAATGGGATTCATCAATGAATATTCCTGGAATTGGAATTGTACTTGAAGGATTTAAAAAAATTACCTACAAAATAAATAAAGTTGAGACAAAAGATAAAATAGCCACAGTAAATGTTACTATAAAGTATCCTGATTACAGCACTTTTGGAAATGAATTTCATAATATGATTACTGAAAAATATAAATCTTCAAATATAGCTTCAAAATCAGAGATCGATAAGATAGTTGTTCAGGAAGCAACTAAATTCTTTAATGAGAAAATAAAAGAAAACAAGTTATCTTATAGTGAAAAAACAATAAATATAATTTTGGAAAAACAAGGAAATAACTGGGTTTTAGATGGAGAAAAAAATTTAGAGTTTATTTCTGTTTTAACACTTGGATTAGATAAATAAAAACAAATATTTTGACAGAAAATTCTAATAATAATAGTGTATAATTACAAAATTGTATAAACAATAAAAAATTAAGAAAAAGGAGAAAACATATAAAATGAAAAAAATAATTTTAATGATGTCATTGCTTTTATTATTTGTGGCATCTTGTGGAAAAGAATTTAGTGTTGATGTAGATGGGAAAGGGAAAGTTCCAAAATTTGAATTGAAGGAGTTAAATAGCAATAAAACTGTTAATAGTGAAAAAATTATGAACAATGGTAAGAAAACATTAATGATTGTTGCTGCTGAATGGTGTCCACATTGTAAGGAAGAATTGCCTGAAGTTCAGAAATTTTATGATGCAAATAAAGATAAAGTTAATGTAATAGTTGTATTTACAAATTCTCAGACTGATTTAGGGAAAACACAGACTTATGTAAAGGATAATGAGTATACATTCCCAGCCTACTATGATGAAAGCGGTTCAATTGCTCGTGGGTTTGCAGTTGATGCATTTCCATATAATTTAAAAATAAATAATGGTAAAGTTGAAGAAAAGCTTGAGTTGCCAGTTGATTTTGATTCATTAACAGCTTCGTTTGCAAAATAGGAAATTTTTGAAAAAATGAAGTTGGAAGCCTTTACAAATAGAAAAATATATGATAGAATAACATTTGAATTTATACTATGAATATAAGTTTGCCGCTATATTCTTGGTTTAAATAATAATTATTAGGAGGAAAACAATGGCATTAAAACCGAAAAAAGAAATTATTGAAGCATATGGAAAAAATGCTCAAGATACAGGATCTGCTGAAGTACAAGTTGCACTTCTTACAGATAGAATCAGTCATTTGACAGCTCACTTAAAAACACATCCTAAAGATGTGCATTCAAGAGTAGGATTACTAAAAATGGTTGGTAAAAGAAGAAGATTATTAAACTACATCAAAAATAGAAACGTTGATGATTATAGATCATTAATCGAAAAATTAGGAATCAGAAAATAGTAATTAAGATAAAAGAGCGTATTTTATGTATGCTCTTTTTTTAAAAATAAATTTTTAAGGAGTTTAAAAATAAGATGAAATATAAAGTAAGTGAAGAAATAACAGGATTTTTTGTTATTTTGATAAAAAAGATTTTGTCAATTTTTTCTCTTAAAATGAGATATAGAATTTTTGAAAGTTTTGGGATAGCAGCATATTATCTTATAAAAAAAAGGCGGCTACTTACGATAGATAATATAAAAAATGCTTTTCCTGAAAAAAATGATGAAGACATTGAGAAAATTGCAAAAGAATCATATAAAACAATGGGAAAAATGATTATGACTTCTATTTTTTTGGAAGAAATTACACGAGATGGAAATACTGTTGTAGAAAATGAGGAGCTGATGGGACAGGCTTGTGAAAATAATGAAAAGGCGGTTTTAATTGTTTCACTTCATCTTGGTGGATTTGAAGCTGGGAGCAGAATGAGGAATATAAGAAATTTTTATGCTGTTTTTAGAAATCAGAAAAATAAAAAAATTAATGACTTGATGACAAAATGGCGTGAAGAGGGAGGTCTTAATTCCTTGCCGTTACATGATAGTGATAATTTGAGAAAAGCAATAAATGAAAAATCAATCATTGCTCTTGCTTCGGATCATTATGGAAAAGATGTGGATGTGAAATTTTTTGGACGTGAAACAACTGGAGTTGCAGGACCTGTCTTGCTTTCAATGAAGCATAAAATACCGATAGTTCTTGCTTATGCTGTGTTTGAGAGAGATGTGATATATGTTAAGAATAAAAAAATTATTGAAATAGAAAAACAAGAAAAATTAAAGGAAACAATGCGATATAATATGCAAAAAATTTATCATGAATTTGAGGAAATTATTAGAGAATATCCAGAGCAGTATATGTGGCAGCATAAAAGATGGAGAAATAAGAAAAAATAGTGGAAAAAAACGAAAAAATTTATTTTTTCTAACTTGAATATGTGAAAAAATTGTGATAAAATTAAATGACGAAGTTTTTGGAGGAAAATATGAAAAAATATTTATGTCTATTTATTTTGTTGATTCTTATGAGCTGTACCAGCCTTACTGCCTCTGAAAAAAAAGTAACTCAAATTGAAGCTAAGACAATTAGCTCTCAAATAATGCAAGTTACAGAAGAGTTAAAAGATGCTGCCAGTTCAAACGAATATAATAAATTAAAAGAAGTTTTTTTACCTACATTTAAAAATAATATTATTGTAAAAAAAATGCAAGAATACGATCTTTCGGGATTGACATTTGTTTTTTCTGATGTTAATGTCGTATCTAAAAATAAGGCAAATAGTATTATGGTAGTTAATTTTGCCACAGCAAGCAATTATTATAAACTAACTTGGAAAAAAACAAATGATAATACTTGGAAGATTTCAAATGTAGCTGAAAAAAAATAAGAAGGGAGAAAAATGAGCATATCAATAGCGATTTTGTTGATTGTTATTTTTTCTTTTTTAACTTTTTTTATAGCTTATTTTTTTGGGAGTTCAATTTTTAAGAAAAAATACGGAGATTTGAACGAACTGGAATTAAAAATCGTTGATGCTAAAAGAAGACTTGAAACATCAAAAAAAGAAGTTGAAAGAGAAATTGAATCGTTTAGAAAAGAAGAAACACTAAAAGTAAAAGAAGAATTGTTAAATGAGAAAAAAATAGCAGATGACGAAATAAAGAAAATGAAATCAGAACTTGCTACAAAAGAAGAAAGAATTGCCAAAAAAGAAGAGACATTAGAAACAAAAATGGAACGGTTGGAAGAAAGAGAAGCTAAAAATGAGAAATACCGTGAAAAATTGTTCCGAAGAGAAAAAGAACTAGAAGAAATGATTGCAAATGAAGAAAAAGAATTGGAAAGAATTTCAGAACTGACACAGGAAGATGCAAGAAAAATTATTTTGACTAAACTGGAAAATGAACTAGATCACGATAAAGCTGTATTAATAAGAGATTATGAATATAATTTAGACAGGGAAAAAGATAGAATTTCAAAAAGAATTATTTCAACAGCAATTGGAAAAGCTGCTTCAGATTATGTTGTTGATTCTACAATTTCAGTTATTCAGTTGCCAAGTGAAGAAATGAAAGGTAGAATTATTGGACGTGAAGGAAGAAATATAAGAGCTATTGAAGCCGCAACAGGAGTTGATTTGATAATTGATGATACTCCAGAAGCAGTAGTACTGTCTTCTTTTGATGGAGTAAGAAGAGAAGTTGCTAAAATTGCACTTGAAAAATTGATTTCAGATGGACGTATTCATCCAACAAAAATAGAGGAAGTTGTAGCAAAAGCACAGCATGAAGTAGATGAAAGCATATTAGATGCTGCCGAACAGGCTATTTTAGAAGTGGGAATTCCAACATTGCCACGTGAAGTATTAAAAGTATTTGGACGTTTGAAATTCAGAACATCTTTTGGGCAAAATATTTTACAGCACTCAATAGAAGTTGCACATATAGCTTCAGCTTTGGCAGCAGAAATTGGTGCAAATGTTGACATTGCTAAAAGAGCGGCATTATTGCATGATATAGGAAAAGCATTTTCGCATGAGCAAGAAGGATCACATGCTATAAATGGTGGAGAATTTTTAAGAAAATTTTCAAAAGAAAGTGAAATTGTAATAAATGCTGTAGAATCACATCATAATGAAGTAGAGCAATTAAGCATAGAAGCTGTATTAGTACAAGCAGCTGATTCAATTTCAGCATCAAGACCAGGAGCAAGACGTGAAACATTATCAAATTATTTAAAACGTTTGGAACAATTGGAAGAAATTGCTAATAGTCATGAAGGAATTGAAAGTTCGTATGCGATTCAGGCTGGTAGGGAATTAAGATTAATTGTTCATCCAGATAATATTGATGATGACAAAGCTACGATACTTGCTAGAGATGTAGCAAAAGAAATTGAAGAAAAAATGCAATATCCAGGACAGATAAAAGTTACTGTTATTAGAGAAACTAGAGCTGTGGAATATGCAAAATAAATAAAAATGAACTAAAAGAGAGCTTATCCATTAAAAATATCTTTTTTAAGATAATTTTTATTCAGGAGGCTCTTTTTTATAGTAAAACCAGCCTAAAAAGATTAAAATATCAAAAAAATAAATTAAGAAAAACTATAAAAAAATTATAATATGTAGTATAATAAATATTAGATAAATTTGAGATGCAAAGGGATGATTTTACATGAAATTTTTAATAATTGGTGATATTGTCGGTAGACCAGGTAGAACTACATTGTTTAAATATTTGGAAAAAAGAAAACAGAATTATGACTTTATTATCGTAAATGGAGAGAATTCAGCTGGTGGTTTTGGAATAAATGTAAAGATTGCAAAAGAAATGTTTAATCGGGGAGTAGATGTCATAACTCTTGGAAATCATAGCTGGGATAAAAGGGAAATCTATTCATACATAAATGAACAGAAAAATTTGATTAGACCGATAAACTATACAAAGGAAGCACCTGGAAGCGGTTATACAATTGTTGAAAAAAATGGAGTGAAAGTAGCAGTTATAAATGCCCAATGTAAAGTATTTATGCCACCAATTGCTTGTCCATTTTTGGCAGTTGAGGAAGTTTTGCCACAGATTAAGGAACAAACAGATATAATAATTCTTGATTTTCATGGAGAAGCCACTTCAGAAAAACAGGCAATGGGATGGAACTTATCTGGAAAAGTGTCAGCAGTTTATGGAACGCATACACATACACAGACGGCAGATGAAAGAATTTTGCCAGGAGGGACTGGATATATTTCAGACATAGGGATGACTGGAGGACATGACGGTATTCTAGGAATGAATAGAAAAGAAAGTATACAAAGATTTAAGGATGGAATGCCAACAAGATATTCTGTATGTGAAGAAAACTTGAGAATCAATGGAATTGAGCTGGAAGTGAATGAAAAGACCGGTAGAGCATTATCAATTAAACGTGTGAACATGGGATATGATGAGATATAAAAAAAGGAAAATGAAAAAATGAAATGGATAAAAGTAAAAGTAGATTATTTTTCGGATAACTTAAAAGAAACGAAGACAAAATTAGTAAATATGTTTGATGAAATTGGAATTAAACAGATAGAAGTTATTGATTACTTTTCTGAAAATATACTGGATTATAATGCTAATTTCGCAATAAAAAATGATGTTTGGAGTATAATTGGATATATTGTTGATAATAGATTTGCAAATACAAAATTAAATATTATTTTTAATAATTTAAAAGAATTTCAGAATTCAGATACAGAGTTTATGTATGAAATTTACACAGCTAAATGCAATGACGAAGATTGGCAAGATGAATGGAAAAAATATTTTCACACTGTAAATATAACTGATAATATTGTCATAAAACCAAGTTGGGATAAGTATGAACCAGAAAATAATGAAATTGTAATCGAAATTGATCCAGGGCTTGCTTTTGGGACAGGAACGCATGAAACTACTTCATTGTGTGTGGAATTTTTAGAGAAATATTCTGAAAACAAAAAGAAATTACTGGATATAGGCTGTGGCTCTGGAATTTTGATGTTAATTGGGAAAAAATTAGGTGTAGAAAAGGTTGTTGGAATTGATATTGATGAAAAAGTTCGAGATGTTGTTTTGGAAAATTTTTCTAAAAATGACATAAATGATAGTTTTGAAGTGATAATTGGAAATTTGGTAGATGACATCAGCGAAAAATATGATTTAGTTGTTTCAAATATTTTGGTAGATGTTCTGGAAAAATTGCTTGAAGATATAGAAAAAACTCTGGAAAAAGGTGCAACTGTTATTTTTTCTGGAATTTTGAGTGAAAAGGAAGAGGCATTTGTGAAAAAGGCTGAAAATTATAATTTGAGACAAGTTGATAGAAAAGAAAAAAATAACTGGGTTTCACTTGTTTTTAAATATAAAAACTAATTGATTTAAAGTAGAAAAATCTCGTTATTTTTGTGAAATAGTCAAAATTTTCAATTTTAAAATAATTAAAATTTAAAAATAGAAAATGAAATAAAAATAATAAAAAAGAAAGTAGGAAGAATATGATAATTGCTATTGATGGTCCTGCTGGAAGTGGGAAAAGCACTATCGCAAAATTGATTGCAGAGGAGCTGGGACTTGTTTATCTTGATACAGGAGCAATGTATAGACTTGTTACGTTAAAGGTTTTAAATGATGGAATTTTGGGTAATTTAGACAAAATCATAAAAATGCTGGATGATTTGAGAATTGATATTAAACAAAATGGATTTTATCTAGATGATACAAATGTGAGTGAGGAAATTAGAAAACCTGTTGTTTCAGAAAATGTATCCGATATTGCAGCGATACGTGAGGTTCGTGAAAAAATGGTCGATTTACAGAGAAAATTTTCAGAATCGAAAAATGTGATTCTAGACGGGCGTGATATTGGGACAGTTGTTTTTCCAAATGCGGATGTAAAAATATTTTTGATTGCAGATGCCAAAGAAAGAGCGAATAGACGTTATAAGGAACTTGTTGCAAAAGGGGAAAATGTTAAAATTGAAAAAATTTATGAAAATATTTTGAAAAGGGATAAAATTGATTCAACAAGAAAAGAGAGTCCACTAAAAAAAGCTAATGATGCAATTGAAGTAGATACAACTTCTAAAAATATTGAGGAAGTAAAAAATGAAATTTTATATATAATTAAACAAAAGAAGTAATAAATTTTTTTTATACGAAAAAATTAGAATCTTATTTTAAACATATACATAAAAGCATGAAATTTAATAAATAATTTGATTTTATTTTTAAAAAAATTAGAAAAAACATAGAATGATAAAAAAATGAAAAAAAATCGAGAAATTTAAAAAAAATACTAGACAAATACTGAAAATAGTGTATAATAGTTTAGTACTTTAATTAAAGAAGAATAATTTGGAGGTTTGATTAATATGTCAAAAAAAGAATTTGTAGATGCTTATGCAAAAGCTACAGGAGAAACTAAAAAAAGAGCAGAAGAATTGGTAAACCAATTTTTAGAAACTGTTGAAGAAACATTATTAAAAGGAGATTCTGTTCAATTTGTTGGATGGGGAACATTTGAAGTAAAAGAAAGAGCTGCAAGAACAGGAATTAATCCACAAACTAAAAAAGAAATTAAAATACCTGCTAAAAATGTTGTTAAATTTAAAGTAGGTAAAAAATTAGCTGATAATGTAGCAGAAGGAAAATAATTTTTACTTTGCAAATTAATAAAAGGCTATTTCTAATGTAAATTCATTAAGAGATAGTCTTTTTACTTAAAACTAAATTAAAAAATGAGGAAGATATGATTTTATATAATTTATTACGAATTCTACTTTATTTTATAATATCTATTCTGGCAATATTCAATAAAAAACTGTTAATTTTTTTTAAATCACGTCTATTTCAAAAAATGGGAAATGATAGTTTCCTTAATAGTAATAAAGAGACAATACTTATCCATTTCTCGTCAGTAGGGGAGTTTAATCTAACGCAGGAATTAATTGAAAAAATATTGAAAGATAAAAAACAGAAATTAATTCTTTCTGTTATGACAGATACCGGATTTTCGGCAGTTAATAAAAAATATTATGAAAATAAGAATATTAAAATATTTTATTTTGCACTTGATGATTTTTTTGCAATCCGTAAAATTTATAAAAAATATAAAATTAAAAAAACAATTGTTATAGAAACAGAGATTTGGCCAAATTTATATTATTTTGCTTCAAAGAATGGAGAACTATTTATTATCAATGGAAGGCTTACTGAAAAAAAATTAAAATCGTATCTTAAATTTAAATGGATTATAAAGAAAGTAATAAATTATGCTAAAAAAATAATGGTGCAAAGCTTTCCTGACAAAGAGAGATATGAAAAATTAGGAATTGACAAGAATAAAATCAAAGTTTATAAAAATCTGAAATATTCGATTAAATACAATAAAATCACGGAAGAACAGATAAAAAAATATCATGAAACAGTTATAGATAAAAATAAAAAAGTAATTGTATGTGGAAGTACACGTCCAAATGAAGAAAAAATTTGGTTGGAAGTATTTAAACAGATAAATATTAATAATGAATATCAATTAGTACTTGTACCAAGACATTTGGAAAGAACTAGTGAAATTGAAAATATTATTTTGGAAAATTTTTCAAAAGATGATTATTTGCTAATTACACAAATTGAAAAAGATAAATCAAATTATAAAATTCAAAATTATAAAAAAATAATTATAGTCGATAAAATGGGAGTTTTAACGGATTTTTATCAGATGGCAGATTTTGTCTTTGTTGGTGGAACTCTCACTGATATTGGGGGGCATTCGATTTTGGAGCCACTATATTATGGTAAAAAGCCAATTATTGGAAAATATTTTCAGAATATAGAGGAAATTGTGAAGTATGCAAAAGAGCTAGGATTTATTGAAATTGTGGAAAACGAAAATGAAATTATCGAATATTTGAAAAAGTCTGAAAATATTGATACAAAAACATTTTTTGAAAAAAATAATGAGATAGATAAAATTTTGAAAGAAATTTTTGGTTGATATTATCTAAAATTTCATGGTGATTCTATTTTAAGATTAAAATAGAAGGCTAGACTCTAACTTTTAAGTTGAAAAAATAATTTTAAAAATAAGGAAAATAATTAAAAATGGAAAATACGAATAAAATTGAAATTATCGGAAAAAATGGACAAAAAATAAAAATTACAGAAGCTGAACAGAAACGAAGGAATAAAATAAAAAAAGTAAATGATGAATTTAAAAAAATTAATGCTGAAAAAAGTAAAATTATAAATGAAAAAGAGATTTGGAAGTACTTTTTTGAAAAGCCTAAAAAAAATTATAATAAATATATGTATGAAATGCTTGAATTTCCTGAGCATTTGATGTATAATAATAAAAGTGTTGATGAATATCGTGGAAAATGGAATGAGTTTTTTCAAAATAATAACGATATTTATTTAGAAATTGGCTGTGGAAGTGGAAATTTCACTGTTGTAAATGCACAAAAATTTAAGGACAGAAACTATATTGCTTTAGAATTACGATTTAAGAGACTTGTTTTAGGTGCAAAAAAATCTAAAAAAAGAAATTTAAATAATATTCTGTTTGTAAGAAAAAGAGCAGAGACAGTATTGGATTTTATTGGAGAAAACGAGATAACAGGAGTTTACATTAATTTTCCTGATCCTTGGGAAGGTGAAGAGAAGAAAAGGGTAATAAATGAAAACTTGTTTGTAAGACTTGATATTATAATGAAATCAGGTGGAATGTTATTTTTTAAGACTGATCATGAACAATATTATGAAGATGTCCTGGAATTAGTAGATAGACTTGATAACTATAAGACTATTTATCATACGAAAGATTTACATAATTCTGAAAAAGCAGATGAAAATATTAGAACTGAATTTGAAGAAATGTTTTTAAGCAAACATAATATGAGTATCAAGTATATTGAAATTAAAAAAGTTAAATAAAAATTTAAATTAATAAAATATTGAAAGGAGATTAAATATAAGAATAAATCTTAGATTATGTAATGGTTAGAAAACTATTAATCTAGATTTCTTATATTAAAAAATTATGGAAAATAAAAATACATATAATGAAGTACTTTACAAATCTAATCCATTTAATTACACTATACCAGCATTACTAGAGGCTCAAGGAAAGTTATTTGGATTGACACCAAAGGATTCTAGAAAAGCTAGAGTCTTAGAATTAGGATCATCGTTTGGAGGAAATATTATAACACAGGCGTTGTATAATCCTGAAGCTGAATTTATTGGAGTTGATTTGACAGCGGAACAAGTAAAAAAAGGAAATGAAGTTATTGAAAAAATTGGATTACAAAATATTAAATTAATTGAAAAAAATATTTTGGATATAAATGAAGATTTTGGAAAATTTGATTATATTATCGTTCATGGTGTATTTTCATGGGTTCCTGAAATTGTGAAGGAAAAAATTGTGAAAATATGTAATGAGAATTTAGCTGAAGAAGGAATCGCTTATATTTCTTATAATACATATCCTGGATGGAAAGAACCTGATAAAATACGTGAAATGATGATTTATGCTAATAAATATTTTCCAGAAATTTCATTAGGAGATAAAACTCAACGTGGAAAAACTTTTATTTCAATTATAGCCGAACAAATGAAAAGCTATGCAGATATTATTCAGAAAAAAGGAGATTTTGTTCGACAAATAGAAGAAATTTTAGGAATGCAAGATTATTATGTTGGACATGAGTACTTAGAAAATTTCAATAAACCAATTTACTTACATGAATTTGTAGATCTATTAAAAAAAGAAAATTTAGAATACATCTCAGATATTTCATTAAGATTATCTATTATAAGTGTGTATAATGAAAGTACAAAAGAAAAGTTGTATCAGTTATCACAAGGTAATAATGTAATAAAAGAACAATGTCTTGATTATATACTTGATACTAAATTTAGAAGATCACTAATCTGCAAAAATAGTCAAATAGAAAAACTGAATTTTACTGAAACCTTCCCTAATGATATAATAGATTCATTTTTATTAACATCAACATTTACAAAAGAAGAATTAGAAACTTTAAATGAAGAAAATATAAAAATGATAATGCTTCATTTTTTAGAAATACCAAATAAAAGTTTTAAGATTAATGATGCTATAAAATATTGGGAAGAAAATTCTCAAGAGGAAAAAACAGAAGAAGAGAGAAATGAAATTATCATGAATCTAAGAAAATTTGTTTTAAATAGTATGATTAATGGTAAAATAAAATATTACTGTTCTGAAAATGAAATAATAACTTATGAAGAAAATAAAGTTTATATTCCTAAAAAATTTAGAAATTATATAAGAGTTTTAACTATTGGAGAAGGAGTAGGAGCGATTGGAATTGGAAATTCTAGAAATGAAATAGTAGGTGATATAAATGATGTAGATATAATTGTTGCAGATATTTTATCAGAGCCAAAAACAGAAGCAGAAGCTATAAAAGAACTAGAAAAAACAAATATTTATAGAACAATGCCAACTGGAGAAAGAATACAGATAACTGCTAAGGAATATTTTCCTGAAAGTATAAAAAAATTAGAGAATTTAGGATATTTTGTTAAAAAATAGTAGAATGAAAATAATGAAATGTGATAGGTAAAAATATATACTTATCACATTTTTTATTTTGTTAAAAAAATAATAAAAATTAAAATATTTTCATAGACAGAATAAAAAAAATGTGCTATAATAAAAAAACGCAAATTCTTTAATAATTTTCATTATTTATTTAGATATTTTTTAAATTAAATTATTAGAAATTAAATATATGTTAGATAGTGTTTTTTCGTATAATTTGTAATAAATCTGTTCGACAATCTTTTTTAAAAAAATGATACTAGGATATAATAATATTGGTGATTATAATAATAAATAATATTGAAAGAATATTGAAAGAATAAAAAAATTTGGTAAAATGTCGCAATTAATATTGCAATTTATGATATTAAAAAATATTTTTGATAAAATGTTAGAACTTTTGAATGAAGCATACAGAATCGACATTCAAGAAGGGAATATCAGCTAAAATTGTCTATCCTTGCTAGGCTTAATTATGTATTCATTTTATTATGAATATAGTTCTATGGAAAATATTATCTTTGACTATGATATTACAAAAGTATCATCTACGAGTGAGTTAAATAAGATGAAACAGATAAAAAACAGAGAGTTTTTCATGAAATTTCCATTAATTTATGAGATTTATAATTTTGGATTATAGACTGTCGAACAGGGCTAATATAATTTTATTTCTAAGTTACTTTACTTTATAATCAAAGTAATTTTAAAAATAAAAAGTTTAAAATAAGACGTGTACTATATTTAAAACTAACTTTTAAATAATTATATGAAAAAGAAATAAAAGGAAAGGAATGTATATATAGTTATACAACTTTTATATACTGTCGTATATATTTATGAAAGAATTACAAAAATTTTTGGAATTAGAGAATATAATTAAATTTTTGAAAACTAATATATTTAGACTGTTTATAATCTTTTTAATTATAAAAATTGGAAAAATATTTAAGACTAGAATTGAAAAAATATTAAAGATTATAATGGAAAAGTCAAATGTTGATAAAAGTTTAGCTTCATTTTTACTTTCAATTTATTCTATTTTATATTATTTTATTATAGTTTATTCTTCTATTGGAATTCTTGGAATTAACACATCTTCCATCACAACTTTTCTAGGAGCGGCTGGGATAATTTTTGGGATTGCTTTTAAGGAAACTTTGGGTAACTTTTGCGGTGGACTTATAATTCTTACATTTAAGCCATTTCGAGTTGGTGATACAATTGAGTATAATAATTATATTGGTACGGTTAAAAAGATTGAGCTTTTTTATACAAAAATGTTAAATCCACAAAATGAGCTTGTAATAATTCCAAATGGAATAGTTACGAATACGGAAATCCGGAACATTAAGCAGGATGGGGAGCGTAGGCTTGATTTGAAAATTGGCGTTTCGTATAAGAGTGATATTCAGAAAGTAAAGAAGGTCTTAGAAAGAATAGTGAAAGAAGAAACGATGGATGAAGTAGAAGAAACTAAAATAAAAAATAACTTGCTTGCAAAAATTCAGAATACAATACTAGAAAATAAAGAAAAAAGTAAAGTCAATTTATTTTCAGCGATTTTTTCTAGAAAAAAAATGAAGGAAGCTGAAGATGAAGTAACTAAAAAAATAGAAGAAGAAACTTCCAGAAATAGTAAAAATATACAAAATACTGTAATATTGAAAAAAGATAGCGACGAGGATAAAAAGATGATTCTAGCTTCAAAAGATTCTATTATTGGAGTCGGAGAATTAGCTGAATCTGCAATAATTTTTTATATCTATGTTTATACGCGTTCAGAAAATTATTTAGATCTGAAACTAAAGTTAAATGAAAAAATCAAGTCTGAATTTGATAAGGCTGGAATTGAAATTCCTTATCCACAAATGGATGTACATATAAAAGAATTTGAAAATAAAATATAAAAAATATTTAATATAAGTATTCTTTAACTTTATCAGTTTAATATAAAGTAGTCAGAAAATAATAGAAAATAGAAGGAGAAATTATGGAAATAAGGAAATTTTTGAATGACAATGCGGTACAGAGTAACTGTTATGTGATTTCTTATGGTAATGATTGCTACGTTGTAGATCCTGGTCAGGAAAAGATGAATGAAGTTGTTAGTTATATTAGTGAAAATAAATTAAATTTGTTAGCAATACTTCTTACTCACGGGCATTGGGATCATATTCTAGGAGTTCCATCAATATTGGAATATAAAAAAGTTCCAATTTATATAAGTGAAGGCGGATATGAATTTTTGTTTAATCCTGAATTGTCACTTTTTGTTTGGAGAGAAGGAAAATTTGAATTAGATAAGGAAAATGTTCAAATTGTAACACTAAGGGAAAATGATAAAATCGGAAAAGAAGGGAAAGTCCCTGAAAGCTGTCTAGAATTTAATTTTGAAATAATTGAAACGCCAGGACATAGCAGAGGGGATATTTGTTATTACGATAAGGTTAACAAGATATTAATTTCTGGAGATACAATGTTTCAAGGAACTTATGGAAGAGTAGATTTACCAACCAGTGATCCTATTGAAATGGGAAAATCGCTAAAGAAATTATTGACATTGGATGAAAATATCAAAGTTTATCCTGGACACGGTTTTGATACTATAATCGGTCAAGAAAGAAGATATTATTAACGTTATAATTTAAAAATTAAGGGAAAAAATGAAAATAATAGTTCAAAGAGTAAATTTTGCAGAAATATTTGTAAATAATAAATTTAAGGGAAAAATTCAAAAGGGAATAGTTGCATATATTGGAGTTACTAATGGAGATTCTATAAAGGATATTGATTTTTGTATTGACAAATTGATTAATCTGAGAATCTTTGATGATGAAAATGGTAAACTGAATTTATCAGTAAAAGATATAAATGGAAATCTTCTAATTGTAAGCAATTTTACGATTTATGGAAATACAAAAAAAGGAAGAAGACCTAGTTATACTGATTCAGCACCAGCTAGTGAAGCTTATGAAATTTATAATCTTTTTGTAAAAAAACTGGAACAGACAGGAATTAGATTTGAAACTGGAGAATTTGGACAATATATGAGAATTGTTTCTGAAAATGACGGACCTGTAAATTTAATAATTGATTCAAAATAATTTTAGAGAGGAGAAAAGATGGTACGAAAATCAACTTTTACTATGGCATGCATGCTAATGACTGTAGGATGTGCTAATTTACAGACAAATGAAGCAAGTAAGGGAAAAACTGGAGAAACAAACAATAATGATTTTTCATCAAAAAATAATTTAGGAAATGAAAATATTACTATTGAAATTATAGGAGGAAAAAAAGAAAAAATAGAAAATCACTATTCTACTTCAAACAATAGTTCAGAACAAAAAAAGAGTGCACATAAAAGTACAGATACAGTTAGAAAGTCTGAAAAATATAGTGAATTAAATGAAAAAATAGATGATTTGAAAGTAACAAAGTTATTTGATGAAAATAGACTTGTTGATCGTTCAATGCCAAATTCACAATTGGTATTACAAAAATTATCTGAATTAAAGAGAAGACATCAAGAAATATTGTTAAATGGTACTTTTAGCCAAAAAAAAACAGTAGAGTTGCAAAATCAATTATTAAAGGCATATAGTAATTGGAAAGGTACAAAATATTCGCTTGGTGGAGATTCAGAAAATGGAATGGATTGCTCAGCATTAACACGTAGAGTTTATCGTGAAGTTTATGGATACGAACTGCCAAGACAAACTGTGCAGCAAGTAAAAGTAGGAACTCATGTTTCAAAAGAAAATTTGAAACCTGGAGATATTGTGTTTTTTAGACCAGAAGAAAAAAACAATCATACAGCAGTTTATTTAGGAGATACGCTTTTTATTAATGCTTCAGCTTCAAAAGGAGTTGTAATCTCAACTTTGGAAAATACATACTGGAATAAATATTTTAAATACGGTGTGAGAATAAGAGAAGTTTAATAAGATTTAAGAAATATGTATTTTTGGATACATATTTTTTATTATTTCATTTTTCATATTGAAAAAGACATAAGAATAGTGTATTATATATACATTAGATTTAGGGTAATGTAAAGAAACAATCAAATTTTTAGATATAGAACCTTAATCAAAAAAGTTTTTAGGAGGAAAAATAATGAAAAATTACAAAGTAGCAATTGTCGGGGCAACAGGACTTGTTGGAAGAACATTTCTAAAAGTATTAAAGGAAAGAAACTTTCCAGTAGAAAAATTATACCTTTATGCTTCAAAAAATTCAGCTGGTAAAAAAATTGAATTTAATGGAACAGAATATACTGTTATGGAATTAAAAGATGATGCAATAGCTGAGGATATTGATGTGGCTTTATTTTCGGCTGGTGGAGCAGTATCGCTTGAATATGCTCCAAAATTTAAGGCAAAAGGTGCAGTTGTTATAGACAACAGCAGTGCTTGGAGAATGGATAAAAATATTCCGTTAATAGTTCCTGAAGCAAATCCAGAAGCGTTAGAAAATCATCCAGGAATTATTGCAAATCCAAACTGTTCAACAATTCAGGTGATGCCTGTATTAAAAGTTTTACAAGAAAAATATGGATTGAAAAGAGTAATCTATTCAACTTATCAGGCTGTGGCAGGTTCTGGACAGAGAGGACTTGATGATTTGGAAGCTAATCTAAAAGGAGAGCCTTCAAAAGGATATCCGCATCAAATTGCATTTAATGCATTGCCACACATTGATGTTTTCTTAGATAATGGATATACAAAAGAAGAAGAAAAAATGATTAATGAAACTAGAAAAATATTGAATTTGCCAGATTTAAAAGCAACTGCGACTTGTGTGAGAGTACCAGTTAGATATGGGCATGCGGTATCTGTAAATGTCGAATTAGAAAGACCATTTGAATTGGAAGATGTAATTCGTGCATTTGAGGAAAAAGAAGGAGTTATAGTACAAAATGATGGTAAGAATAATGTTTATCCAATGCCGATAAATGCTCAGGATACTGATGAAGTTTATGTTGGAAGAATTAGAAGAGATTTTTCAGCAGACAATGCTTTGAATTTATGGGTTGTAGCAGATAATATAAGAAAAGGTGCCGCTACAAACACAATTCAGATAGCTGAAACTTTAATAAAAAAAGGAGCATTATAATAAAATATGAAATTCAGTACAATAAGAAATAAAATATTAATATTATTAGTTTTTGTTGCAACTTTCATAACAGGCTATAGTGATGATATAAAGGTTGGGATGGAGTGTGGATACGCTCCTTTCAACTGGTTTCAAAATGATGCTAAAAATGGTGCTGTAAAAGTTGATGGAGGTTATTGTGGGGGATATGACGTTGAAATAGCCAAAGTTATTGCAAAAAAACTAAATAAGAATCTTGTGATTGTAAAAACAGAGTGGGATGCTTTACTTGGACCTGCTATTAATTCAGGGAAAGTTGACCTAGTTATAGCGGGAATGTCAGCAACACCTGAAAGACGGCAAAGCCTGACTTTTTCAAAATCTTATTATGAATCAGATTTAGTAGTAGTTGTGCAAAAAAATGGAAAATATGCAAACGCCAAGTCGATTAATGATTTTGTGGGAGCGAAAATTACAGGACAGTTAAATACTCTTCATTACGATGTTATTGATCAGATGAAAGGTGTGCAAAAGCAAACTGCAATGGAAAGTTTTCCAGCTATGATAGTAGCATTAAATTCAGGGAAAATTGATGGCTATATATCAGAAAGACCAGGAGCAATGGCAGCGCAGTTTTCAAATCCAGATTTAAAATTTATTTCATTTGATAAAAATACAGGATTTAAGTATGATACAGTAGAAGTAAATGTTGCAGTTGGAATGAAATTGGGAAATACAGAACTGGAAGAGCAGGTTAATAAAATTTTGGATGAGGATTTGACTCCAAAAGTGCGACAGGAAATAATGGAAAAGGCTATACAAAATCAGCCAGGTGGAAATTCGCGTTCATTTGCTGGATGGGTAATTTACTTTATTCAAAAAAACTGGAAAAAGTTTGTAAAAGGGACACTTGTAACTCTATTTATTTCGATTACAGGGACAGTAGTTGGATTTTTGATTGGTCTAGTAGTTACGTTATTTAGACATTCGGAATCTGAAACTGATGAGCAGACACAAAAATATAAAAAATATGGACTTAAATTTATAAATGTACTTTCATCAATTTATATTGCTGTATTTAGAGGAACTCCTATGATAGTGCAGTCAATGGTAATTTATTATGGATTATCTCAGGTGTTCAATATAAATTTATCGCCAATGGTAGCGGCATTATTTATTGTATCAATAAATACAGGTGCATATATGAGTGAAATTATCCGTGGAGGAATTGATTCGATTGACAATGGACAATTTGAAGCGGCAAGGGCTATTGGAATGACGAATTTTCAATTGATGCAAAGTATTATTTTTCCACAGATGTTTAGAAATATTTTACCAATGATTGGAAATGAGCTTATTGTAAATATTAAAGATACATCTGTATTAAATGTGATAAGTGTGACAGAATTATTCTTTATTTCAAAATCTGTTGCGGGAACTTACTCGCGTTATTATGAAGTATTTATTATAACAAGTGTGATTTACTTCTTCTTAACGTTTACATTATCATTAATCTTAAAACAAATCGAAAAACGAATTGACGGGCCTCAACATTTTGAAATTTTGGATGATGCTAATGGGGAGGAGAAATAATGAGTAAAAAAGTTATTGAAATAAAAAACATTAGAAAAGATTTTGGAAAGAGAACAGTTTTAAAGGATGTAAACTTTGATGTTTATGAAAAGGAAGTTGTAAGTATAATTGGTTCGTCTGGAAGTGGAAAATCAACACTTTTAAGATGTATAAACTTACTTGAAAAGCCTACTAGCGGACAAGTCTTAATTCATGGAAAAGATGCAATGGCAGGAGATGTATCACTTGTTACGTTGCGCGAAAAAGTAGGAATGGTATTTCAGCAGTTTAATTTGTTTAATAATTTAAGTGTTTTAGAAAACTGTGTAATTGGACAAATGAAAGTTTTGAAAAAGTCAAGAGACGAGGCTGAAAAAATAGCAAGAAAATTTTTGGCAAAAGTAGGAATGGAACGATTTGTTCATGCAAAGCCAAATCAAATTTCGGGTGGTCAGAAGCAACGGGTGGCAATAGCAAGAGCATTGGCGATGCAGCCAGAAGTTTTGTTGTTTGATGAGCCAACATCAGCACTAGATCCTGAAATGGTTGGAGAGGTTCTAAAAGTAATGAAAGATTTGGCAAAAAGTGGACTTACGATGATTGTTGTAACGCATGAAATGGATTTTGCCCATGATGTTTCGAGTCGAGTTGTATTTATGGATCAAGGTATAATTGTGGAAGATGACAAGCCTGAAAATATCTTTGAAAATCCAAAACATGAAAGAACTAAAGAATTTTTGAGTAGAATGTTAAGTAAATAACTTGGGAGTATTTATAAATTAATACTAAAAAAGTATTAAAACTAAAAATATTCCTTGAAATTTTTTAAAAAATAGTGTAAAATAGTAAAAGTTAAAAAAACTAAAAATAAAAAATTATTAGAATTAAGGAGAAAAAATGGCAAAAAAGAAAGCTGAAGATATTAAATTAACTTTAACAGATGAAGAAAGAGAAGGATTAGACAACGAGGGGATAAAAAGAGTTTTAACTAATAAAGCTGTATTAGAAGCTGCTAAAAAATATAAATTTACTGATGAAGAACAGGAAGAATTTGATTATCTCGTTGAAAATGAAAAACATAAATTCTTTGTTGCAAAGGCGATTGAAGACAAAATTTCTGTAAATGAAAATGATGTTACAAAATTATACACTGACAACAAACCTAGTTTTGATGCACAAAATATTCCATTCTCTCAAGCAAAGGAAATTATTCAAAGAGATTTGTTGAATCAACAAGTTGCTATATTAGAAGCTGAAGAATTAAATAAATTAGTTGAAGAAATGGGTGATAGTGTAGAAATTACAAAAAAAGAACTATTATTCTCAAAAGGAAATCCTGATATAATTAAAACTATAATTGTTGGTAAAGTAATCGGTAAAAAAATGGCTGATGAAAAATTTGAGGAACAAGAACAAAATAAAAAAGATCTTGAAATCATTAAAGACAGTGTATACATAAACTATTACTTAGACTTAGAAGTAAGAAAAAATGTAAAAGTTACTCAAGAAGAAATTACTGAAATTTATGAAAATGAAAAAGCAAAATTAGGAAATGTAACACCAAATAGCGCTTATCAACAAATTGCCAATGGATTATTAAATAATAAGGCAATTGAAGAAAGAAACAACTTAATTAACAAAATTGCTGAAGAATATAAAGTTGATGAAGTTGCAAAAGAATATACTGAAAATGAAGAAAATTAATAAAAAATAAATTATGATAAAAACTTGAAGAGTAGTAAATTTACGAAATTCAAGTTTTTTTGTTTTACAATTATTTCTTTATTATTTATAAAAATGTGGTAAAATTATTTTGTAGTAAACTTTGTTAAAAAATAGAAATTATAAATTTTACGTAGATTTCAAAATTATTTAATTTTAATAGTTTGATATAAAAAAATTTGAAAATAGTAAATTTTTTGGGAAATGGAGAAATTATTATGAAAAAAGTATTCTTAGGAATAAATGTAATTTTATTGTGGATTACGATTTGGCATTTTTATAAATTTCCAATAACTGAAAATATGAGTTTATCCTTGCACAATAAAAAAGTTTATAGAAGATTGATTCCAAATACAATTGATCCGATTGTTAAGAGTAGTGATTTATTATTTAATATTAATTTTGGCGGGGAAGAGCAGGATGATGTAGGAAGAGCGTATGTAAAAGGATTGATGAACAAAGGAGATGTGTGGATAGGATATGTTTATTCTTTTGATGAACTTGTAAAAGAAAGTTCAGCTTATGCTAGTAATCCACCAAATGGAGATGGATTAGTAGTGGAAGAATATGTAAATAAACATTCAGGATATTTTTATGTAACTTCAAATGAGACGAAATATCATTTGACAAAAGAAGAAATAATGAGAAAATTTAATTTAAAAAAATTAAGTTTAAAAAGTCCTAGATTTTTTGTAGATAAGTTTGGGACGGATAGAGAATTGTCAAATTGGCATAAATATACTTATGAACTGCCACAAAGCAAATTAAAGGATGAGAAAGATATAAAGAATGCAAAGAATATTGAAAAAAGAATAAAGAGAAGAAGAATTTTATGGTTAGTTATATTAATTCTTTGCTTAAAATTACAGGTATCATTTTTAGTAAAAAATAAAAAGGAAACGATACATAATGATTAATTTTATTGAAATAACGAATGAACTTTTTAAAAATAGCTTTGTAAATAAATTAACTGTAGAAGTTGTTTCTCTCAGATTGATGCTGGCAGTTGTCTTTGGAGGAATTGTTGGATATACACGTGAAAAAGATAATAAACCTGCAGGATTTAGAACGCATATATTGGTATGTTTTGGAGCGGCAGTTATTTCTATGGTACAGGATCAGTTGAGACTTAATATTCTCGAACTTGCTAGCGTAAATTTAAAATTAACTGGGGTTATAAAAACAGATTTGGGAAGACTAGGTGCTCAAGTTGTAAGTGGAATAGGATTTTTAGGTGCAGGAAGCATAATGAAAGAAAAGGGTGAAACTGTTGGAGGAATGACAACTGCCGCTGGAATATGGGCAACAGGCTGTGCAGGACTTGGAATAGGATGGGGATTTTATAATTTAGCAATTCCAGCAATAGTGTTTATGCTTGTAATAATAGTGATATTTAAAAAATTTGAGCCTAAAATTGTAAAAAAAATAAAAGTTTTAAAATTTGAAGTAAAATTCATGGAAAATCAAAATTATGCCAAAGGGCTTTTGGCAACATACGAAGTATTTAATCAGAAATTGATAAAAATAACACAAATAGATAAAAATCAACCTGAGAATACAGTAATTTTTACTGTAAATATGGATGAAAAAATTGATATTTCTGATGTAATTGTATCACTTTCAGCGATTAAGGCTGTGGAAGTTGTGAAAGAGAACTATAATTAAAAAAGGAGCCTTTAAAGCTCCTAAATTTTTTATTTATCTCGATAATGTGAACCGCATTGCCATATTTCTAATGTATTATAGTAAAATTTATTTAAAACAAAACTCAAAAGCTATGACTATTTTACTCAAACGATAAATTTATATAATTTTAGCAGTTTAATTTAAAATAGGTTTGAGTATATTTACAATTTTAAAAACAATTCGATTTGCTTTATCAATTCTGACACTCAAATATCCAACAAGATTTTCAGATAATTGTTCAGATTTCCTGTAGAATGATATTCATTCCTATCTATATCTTTAATTAAATTATTTATTTTTCTTATAATTTTTTTGTCCTGAGTAGATATTCTTCCCATGCTTCATCAGACCATAGTTTTTTCACTATTCCACCTCAATTAATTCGTATTCTTTTAATGTAGTTTTTCCCTCTTTTACATTTTGGATTGATTTAAGACGTTCCATATTCTGTTTGCTATACAAAAAGTTTAGATAATTAGTAATTTAGCTCTGATTTTTTATTATTATAAATTTTAAAAAATATTTTATATTTTCTAAATACTGTAATTACAGTATTTGTTGAGTATACTATAAATTTTTTGAAAAAATTTAAAAAAATTTTCAAAAAAGAGTTGACAAAAATATTAAATAGTGATATATTATATTTGTTAGCAATCATAAAAGAAGAGTGCTAATAAATAAAAATAATTTAAACTAAAAAAGAAGGTGATGTGTATGGAACAGAACTTTACGCAAAAAAGTATTGAGGCTATTTCAGAGGCTAATAACTTTGCGATTAGATATAGACATTCTGATATAAAGGTGGAACATTTGTTGCTTGCACTTGTGGGGCAGATGGATGGATTGATTCCTAGCGTGCTTAAGAAAATGGGAATTGATACGACTGATATGATTAGGAAAATTGAAAGCAAACTGGAAAGTTTTCCTAAGATTGAAGGCGGAAATAGTGAGCCAAGAGCGAATAGTGAATTAAATAGAGTTCTCGTTGGAGCAAGAGATATTGCAAAGAAAATGGGAGACAGCTATATTAGTACAGAACATTTGTTTTTGGCAAGTCATGATAATAACAGCTTTTTAAAAGATTATGGAATAAATAAGAAACAGTTTGAAACTGTACTTGAAAATGTAAGAGGAGGTAGAAAAGTTATGACAGATAATCCAGAAAGTACATATGAAGCATTAGATAAATTTGGAAAAGATCTTGTTGAACTGGCTCGAAAAGGTAAACTTGATCCAATTATTGGAAGAGATAATGAAATCCGACGGGCTATACAGATTTTATCAAGAAGAAATAAAAATAATCCGATTCTGATTGGTGAGCCTGGAGTTGGGAAAACAGCTATTGCAGAAGGGATTGCACAAAGAATACTAAAGGGCGATGTGCCTGAAAATTTGAAGGATAAGACAATTTTCTCGCTTGACATGGGTGCCTTGGTTGCAGGGGCGAAATATCGTGGGGAATTTGAGGAAAGATTAAAAGCGGTATTGGAAGAAATTGAAAAAAGTGAAGGAAGAATAATTCTTTTCATTGATGAAGTACATAATATTGTGGGAGCAGGAAAAACAGAGGGATCTATGGATGCTGGAAACCTTTTGAAGCCAATGCTTGCACGTGGGGAAATAAAGGTTATCGGAGCTACTACAATTGACGAATATAGAAAATATATTGAAAAGGATGCGGCACTTGAGCGTAGATTTCAGCCTGTAATGGTAGATGAGCCGACTGTGGAAGATACAATTTCAATCTTACGTGGATTGAAAGAAAAATTTGAGATTTTCCATGGAATCAGAATTACGGATAATGCGATAGTTACAGCGGCTACAATGAGTGACAGATATATAAATGACAGGTTTTTGCCAGATAAAGCGATTGACTTGATTGATGAGGCAGCTGCGAAAGTTAAGACTGAAATTAATTCAATGCCGACAGAATTGGATGAAGTGACAAGACGTGTTATGCAGCTTGAAATTGAAAAAGTGGCACTTGAGAAGGAAAAAGATCAGGCTTCTAAAGATAGACTTGTTACATTGGAAAAAGAATTGGCAGAACTTAACGAGAAAAAAGTCGCATTTAAGGCACAATGGGAAAGTGAAAAGCAGGAAGTTGAAAAAATTCAAAATATTAATACAGAAATTGAGAAAATTAAACTTCAAATTGCTGATGCACAAAGAAAAAATGACTATAACAAACTGGCTGAACTGCAATACGGTAAACTGCCAGAACTAGAAAAACAAAGAGCAGATGAAGAAGAAAAAGCCAAAAATCAAAATCCAAGTGCAAATAAATTATTAAAACAGGAAATTGACAGTGAAGAAATAGCAGAAATTGTTGGAAAATGGACTGGAATACCAGTTTCAAAATTATTACAGGGAGAACGTGAAAAAATCTTACATCTTGCAGAACAGATGATGAAAAGAGTAATCGGACAAGATGAAGCAATCACAACAATAAGTGACACAATAATTCGTTCACGTGCTGGATTAAAAGATCCAAACCGTCCAATTGGTTCATTCATCTTCTTAGGACCAACAGGGGTAGGTAAGACTTATTTGACAAAAACTCTTGCATTTAACCTGTTTGACGACGAAAGCAATATTATTAGAATTGATATGAGTGAATACATGGATAAATTCAGCACCACAAGATTAATCGGAGCGCCTCCAGGGTATGTAGGATACGAAGAAGGTGGACAATTGACAGAAGCTGTAAGAAGAAAACCTTATTCAGTAATCCTGTTTGACGAAATTGAAAAGGCTCATCCAGATGTATTTAATATTCTGTTGCAGCTACTTGACGATGGAAGGCTTACAGATGGTAAAGGGAAAGTTGTAGACTTTAAGAACACAATTATCATTATGACTTCAAATATTGGAAGTGAAATCATATTAGAAGATCCGCAAGTTTCAGAGTCTACAAAAGAAGCTGTATTAAATGAAATGAAACATAGATTTAAGCCAGAATTCTTGAACAGAATTGATGATATTATCGTATTTAAAGCATTAGGAAAAGAAAGCGTAAAAAATATTATCTCACTTATCCTTGATGAAATAAACGATAAATTAAAGGAACAATACATAAAAATTGAATTTACAGACAAAGCTCTGGACTACATCGTAAACGAGGCGTATGACCCAGCTTACGGAGCAAGACCTCTAAAACGTTTTGTTCAAAAAGATATAGAAACTAACTTATCAAAAATGATTTTGAGCAATGAAGTGCCTGAAAACAGTACAGTTGTGCTGGATAGTGATGGGGAAAAATTGATTTATGATGTGAAGAAATAGATTAGGAATTGAATAAAACTTAGGAAAATAGAGAAGTATCAGAAATGGTACTTCTTATTTTTTTAAAATTTTAGATAAAATTTTGGAATGCCATAATGACACTCCATTATAAAAAAGAAATTTTAAAAATATAAACAAAAATCATTACTCACCAAGTTTATCTGCTACAAGTATTGCTGCAAAAACATCATCGGCAGTAACTTTGAATGGCATGTTGTGGATTGTTTCACCTTCAGCTGTACTTGCTTTTGCTACTTCATATAATCTTTCTTTGGAAACACTTCCCATTCCTAATTCATCCAATGTTGTAGGAAGCCCTACACTCTTACAGAACTCTACAACTTTTTTGATTTCGCATAGACATCTGTTTTCCAGAACTAATTGCGTAATTGTTCCGAATGCAACTTTTTCTCCATGATACATGTGATGTCCTTCTTCCAGAATTGTAAGTCCGTTATGAATAGCGTGAGCTGCCGCAAGTCCTCCACTTTCAAATCCAATTCCGCTCAAATAAGTATTTGCTTCGATTATATTTTCAACAGCTTGCGTAACCACTTTATTTTCTACTGCAATTTTGGCTTTTAAACCATCTTGGAATAAAGTATCTTTACATAATTCTGCAATTGCAATAGCAGCTTTTGTAATCCCTCCTCCAGCGATTGAAGAGGCATTTGAATCAACACAGGCTTTGGCTTCATAATAAGTAGCAAGTGCATCTCCAATTCCAGCAACAAGAAGTCTGGCAGGTGCATTTACGATTACGTCAGTATCCATTATTACCATATCAGGATTTGCCTTTAAGAACAGGTATTCTTCAAATTCTCCATTTGGAGTGTAGATTACTGACAAGGCACTGCATGGTGCATCTGTTGAAGCAATTGTTGGAACGATGAAGACAGGAATATTTTCGTAATACGACACTGCTTTTGCGGCATCAAGAGTTTTTCCTCCACCGATTCCAAATACTGCATCACATTTTTTTTCTTTTAAAATATCAATATTTCGGTTAATTTCATTTTTTGAACATTCTCCCCCAAAAACTTCAACATGGTAGTTAATACCTTCTTTTTCAAAGCTTTCAACAATTTTATCCTTAAAATTATCAAAAATAAATTTATCTACTAAAAGATATGCTCCGCTGTTACCACGTAATTTGTAATAAGATGCCAAATTAGAGATTTCATCTTTTCCTTGAATGTATTTTGAGGGCGAATTAATAATCTTTCTCATAAAAAATCATCTCCTATAAAATTTAGAATTCTTTAATAATATTATAGTGCATTTTTTCACAAAGTCAATAGTAAAATTAAAATAAAAAATCAAGAAATTATTCAAATATTTCCTGATTTTTAAATTTATTAAATTTTCAAAATGTTTTTCAATTCCTCTTCTAATTTAGTATAATCTGGCAAATGAAGTCCTTTGATTCCTTTATTTTCAGCGGCTTCAATATTTTCCTTCATATCATCAATAAACAATGTTTCTTCTGGAATTAATCCAAATTCATAAAGAAGAGTATCATAAATTTTTTCTTCTGGCTTTAAAAGTTTGAAATAGCATGAAATTAGGCAGCCTTCAAATAATCTAAAGAAATCGTTGTGTTTAAAGACATATTCGTATGAGTCCTTGTGAAAATTTGAAAGCACATATAATTTGTATTCATAATGATCTCTTAATTTATAAAGAAGCTCAATATTTTGTTTTATAGGCTTTAACAATTCAAAAAAATCCTTGTCAAAAAAATTATCAATTTCAGTAGCCAAATATGGACTTCTTTCCTTAAAAATCTTCTTAGCTTCAGGATAAGTCAAAGTTCCCCTGTCAAGCATTAACCATTCTTTTGTATTAATTACATTTTGATGAAATACTTCTCTTTTTTCTTTAGGTAATTTTTCTTTTAAATATGTGTCTTTATCAAATTTTATTAAAACATTTCCTAAATCAAATACTATATTTTTTATTTTTTTAGAATTTATATTTTCCATTTTGTTTACACCTCTAACTGTTTTTTATTTTATACTTTCTTTCTGTTTTTGATAATCGACATTTACAAAAATAATTGATATTAAAGATATAGAATATATTGCGGACAAAGCTGGGACAAAATTTTCTATAAATGCTTTAAATACTAACATTCCTATATTTTTAATGTCTATATGCAACCAAATTATAAAGAACGCTACTACTATTTTAATTATTTCTTTTATAATAACAAAAGCAATATTTTCAATTAAAAAACAGACTATATATCGCCATCTGTTTGATTTGGAAACTTTTAAAGTGTATTTCAATGTTTTTCTCAAAGATAAATCTTTCGACATATGAACTTGTAAGAAATAAATAAATACACAAACCATAATGGCTGTAAAAATTAGTGTAATTAATAATATTTGACTGGTTAATAGAAATAATAGATAAGAATAATTATATTGAAAAAAATTCATATAAAAATTGCATATCGTTATAATTAAAATAGGTATTGAAATTATAATTACTGTAATAAATGCTCTTATATAAGATTTTAAAATATTATAGTTTTCTTTTTTATCAGTCAGCTTAAAAATAATTTTTCTGTATAAAACCCAGTATGTTGCATATAGTGGGTATGTTAAAAAATGATTATAAAATATATATTTAGTATTTTCTTTTAAATCTAATTCCACATCAGTTTGTAGTTTATTTTCCAACATGGCAGAAATCAGCAAAATAGAAAAAATTAAAAAAATCCATCTTTTCTCTTTTTTTATAAAATACCAGAATAGTTTAAATGCTTCGTTGAAATAATCAAGAATAGAGATATAACTGTTTTTTAATTTTTCTTTCAATATTTTCATTTCTTTCTCCCAATCCTAATTAATATTTTTCCTTTTAAACAAGTTTTTTAATCTATTAAACACAATATCGGCTCCTTTATTTAAAGCAAGTATTTATATATCAAAGATTTTTATTCTGCCATAAAATTCTTCACAAAATTCAAAACTTCTTCAACTTTTACATCCGTACTTTCCCCAGTTTTTCTATCTTTCACTTCCACAATTCCATCAGCTGCACCTTTTCCAACAACTATTTTTAGTGGGAAACCTATTAAGTCGGCATCTTTGAATTTGAATCCTGCTCTTTCATTTCTGTCGTCTAATACAGTTTCAATTTTATTTTGATTTAGTTCATTATACAATTGTTCACCTATATTTACCTGTGTTTCGTCTTTCATATTGGCGATTATTACATCAACATGGTAAGGAGCTATTGCTTTTGGCCAGATTATACCGTATTCATCGTGGTTTTGTTCGATTGCGGCTGAAATGATTCTTGACATTCCCATTCCGTAACATCCCATTTTCATAACGGCTTGTTTTCCATTTTCATCAAGAACAGTAGCATTTAGGGCTTTTGAATATTTTTCTCCAAGTTTGAAAATATGTCCAACTTCTATTCCACGTGCAATTTTTAGTAATCCTTTTCCATCAGGGGAGAGATCTCCAGCTCTCGCAGTTCTAATATCTGCAACTAAGTCGTATGCCAAGTCTTCAAGATTTACGTTTATATAGTGATAATCAGCTTTATTAGCACCTAAAGCAAAGTTTCTTACATATTTTACAGTTTCGTCAATTACAACGTATAAGCCTTCTTTTTTTTCATAAGAGCCTGCATATCCAGCAACCAGCCCGAATTTTTCGCATTCTTCCTCGCTCATCATTTCAAGTTCTGTAGAAGCTCCAATTACATTTTTTAATTTTATAGGATTTACATCCAAATCTCCACGAATTAGAGCCAGCACAAATTTTTCCCCATCTTCAAGAACTTCTTTTAACATTACTGCCTTTACAGTTTTTTCTTTAGGAATATTAAAGAAATTAGCCAGCTCTTCAATTGTTTTTGCATTTGGAGTTTCAACTAATTCTTTTGGAAGTTTTTCTTCATCGCTTTCTTTTAGTTCAATAATGCTTGTTGCTTTTTCAACGTTTGCCGCATAATCTGAAGAGTCGCTGTATAAAATATCATCTTCTCCACTTTCTGCAAGCACCATAAATTCGTGCGAAGCATCACCTCCAATAGAACCTGTATCAGCCTCAACTGCCCTGTAATTAAGTCCCATTCTTTCAAAAATTCTTGAATAAGTGTCTTTCATGTTCAAATATTCCTCGTCAAGCGACTCCTGTGTCAAATGGAAACTGTAAGCATCCTTCATCACAAATTCCCTTCCACGCATAAGACCGAATCTTGGACGCATTTCATCCCTAAATTTTGTCTGAATCTGATAAACGTTAAAAGGCAGTTCCTTGTACGATGAAATTGAATCTCTTACAACATCTGTAATAACTTCCTCGTGAGTAGGTCCAAGCGAAAATTCCCTTTCGTTTCTGTCTTTTAATCTCATAAGTTCAGGCCCATAAGCAAACCAACGTCCAGATTCTTCCCAAAGTGAAGCAGGTTGCAGTACAGGCATAAGAAGTTCCTGAGCCCCTGCTCTATCCATTTCTTCTCTTGTAATATTTTCTATTTTTTTTAGAACTCTGTATCCAAATGGTAAATAAGTATAAACCCCTCGCGTAAGCTGTTTAATCATAAATGCTCTAAGCATAAGCTGATGGCTCACAATTTGAGCCTCTTTTGGTGCTTCCTTATATGTTTTTAAAAATGCTCTTGATAATCTCATATTTTCTCCTTCTATATTTAATTTTTATTGTATTGTAATGCTTATATTGTATATTTTTTTTGAATTTTTAGCAATAGTTTTTTGAAAAATAATGAGAAGACATAAAGATTGATATTAAAATAATATTTGAAATATTGAAAAAATAAAATGATTTTTATTGAAGTAATAAAAAAATTAGGGTATAATATTAAAGAGAATCAATAGAAAGGGGAGGTATTAATGAATAAAAAAAATGTAATTTCATTTTTGAATATGAAAGGTGGTGTAGGAAAAACAACATTTCAAAAGTAATCCTGACTTAAAAAAGTTTATATATAGCTTAGGATTTGATTTTAAAGAATATATTATGAAAAGTAGACCAATGATATTATCCAAAGTCTTAAAAACAATTTCATTATCAAAAAATGAAGAGATAATTCAATATTCGAATAAAATTTACGATGCAATTAAAGGATTAAAATCAGAAGAAGAAGTCATAAAAAATAAAAAAATCAGAAAAAATGGTGAAGAAAATTATATTGAAGAATTATTACAAAAATTTTCTAGAAATAAGTAGGTAATTCATGAAAAATAATAAATATTTAAGATTTTTAAATCAAAATTATAATTTTATAGATATTAATACAGTATCTGAAGTAACTAAAGAACAGTTAGAAAAACTATATATAGAAATAGAAAATATATTTGTAGTATTAGTATTAATAGAAAAAAATTGTAAAAATGAAATAAAAATTGATTTTATAGAAGTTATTACAAATCATTTAATGGGATTGTTGTTAAATATTCCTAATAATTTTTATCCTTCTATTAATTTTTGTTTTAGAGGAGTTATTGAAGGTAGTATAAAGTTCATTTATCAGAATAAAATAGAAAAAGATCAAAATTATGAAAATATTTCAAAAATAGGCTATCGAAACTTAAAAGAAAAATTAAAAAAACAAATAAAAGAAGAGTATTTAAATACACTTTATTCTTTATATTCTGAATATTCAGATGATTTACATATTAAGAATAAAAATAAAATCGATATATCAGATTCAATAAATGAAATTGTAAAAAAATTAGATTATAATTATGAAAAATTAATAAAAGATTTGAGACTTCTCTTTGAATCATTTATGAAATTTTTAAATATTGAATTTAAAGTGAATGAAAATAATTTTCCGTTAGAAGATAGAAAATATTTAAAGAAAAAATTATCTAATAGCAAATATAAAAAAGTTATGAATATAAAATATTAAAAAATTAGAAAAAAGGAGAGATTTACAATGAAAAAACTTATTTTATTGGGATTATTGGCATTTTCAGCTTTTGGAATAGCGGAGCCTTATAGAGATGAAAGAGGTGTGTTGTTTATGAGTGAGGAGGAATGGACAGAATTTTATAACAAAGATGGTCAAGAAGTAGCCGCTTGTGTGCCAATTGGATCTATAATTATGGAAGAAAGCTACATAAAAGATGGTAAGAAAATGACGCATACTTTAGCAGAAGTTCAACAAGGAATTAAACAATTTAATGAAATGCTAGGTGAAACTGGACTTCGTGATATTAATGGTAGAAAAGATAAAATCCACGAGTTTTACTACGCAGCAGTATGTAAAAGACCTACACAAAAGCAATATGATTTAGTAGGTTCTCCAACATTCAAAAAAACAATGGAGAGAATTTTTGAAACTCATAAAGTTATAGAAGAATAAATTATTAAAATTTCTAGTTTGGAAGAGAAAATTTATCAGAATAATTCTTTAAAAAATTGAGATTTTTTTAAATCGTAATGAGATAAATAACTTGACAAATGAATAAAATATGGTAACATATAATAAACAATGTAATTAAAAATGTTTGGAGGAGATATAATGTCAAAAAAAGAATTTGTAGATGCTTATGCAAAAGTAACAGGAGAAACAAAAAAAAGAGCAGAGGAATTAGTTAATGCTTTTTTAGGAACAACAGAAGAATTTTTAGTAAAAGGTGAAAGTATCCAATTTGTAGGTTGGGGAACTTTCGAAGTAAAAGAAAGAGCAGCTAGAGAAGGAAGAAATCCATCAACTGGTAAACCAATCAAAATAGACGCTAAAAAAGTAGTAAAATTCAAAGTTGGGAAAAAATTAGCTGATAAAGTTGCTGATACTAAATAATAAAATATTTTATTTTTAATAAATTAAAGCTATCTTGAAGATTATTTATTTTTTCAAGATAGTTTTTTTATATATCATTTTATTTTGATTTATATACTCTTTTAAAATAGAAATAAATTTTTATAATAGAGTTATTTGATAACTAATTCACAATCATTAAACTTTTTTATTTTTGTAGAATTGCTCATTGCCGCAAATCCTACAACCTATGGCTAGACTCCGACTTTTATTTGTCCACCTCCGAAACTCCTTCTTGCAGTCGTCAAACAGTCGTAACTGAACAAATAAAAGCTCCGTCGGTTTATTAAAACTAAAAAATTATATTTTAATTATTTCGAGATACTATTTTTTTTTATCTTTTATCAAAAACATTTACAAAAAAAGAAAAAATCTAAAAATTATGGAAAAATATTTATTGATTAAATAAAATAAAAATTAAAGAAGATTTTATTTAATTTAAAAATGAAAAAATAAATCAAAAAAGTTATTAAAAGGAAATAATAATATTGCTTTAAAGAGAAAAAAATGTTATTATTTCATAGTAGGGAAAAATATTATCTAAAATTAGTTGAGAAGATAATATTTTATTAACTCAAAACTTTGGAATAGAATTAAAAAAATTATTTTGGATGTTTTGAGAAAATTTGTAGGATAGTAGGAAAGAGAGGAAAAATTGATGAAAAAATTATTGATTTTAATTAGTGCATTGACACTTATGGTTTTAAGCTGTGGAAATTCTGGTAGTGAGAATAAAGGTAGTAGTGGAGCTGGGACAAGCTCTAAGAAGTATAGAATTGGAATTACACAGATTGCATCACATCCAGCACTTGACAGTGCAAGGGAAGGATTTAAGGCGGCTTTTAAGGAAGCAGGAATTGAAGCTGATTTTGATGAGAAAAATGCAAATGGAGAAACAGCTAATGCAAATTTGATTGCCAATAACTTTGTTAGTTCAAAAGAGGACTTGATATTCGCGATTGCAACAAATGCAGCTCAACCAGCGGCACAAGCGACAAATGATATACCTGTTGTGTTTTCGGCGATTACAGATCCACGATCGGCTGGAATTTTGAAGGATAATGTGACTGGTGTAAGTGATAGAATGGATGTAAAACAACAATTGGAATTGTTAAAGAAATTAAGTCCTAACATAAAAACAGTTGGGGTACTTTATAATTCTTCGGAACAAAATTCAAAGGTTCAAGTGGAAGATTTGAAAAAAGCGGCAAAGGAACTAGGAATAAATATTGTTGAAAAAAGTATTGTTCAAGCAAATGAAATACCTCAGGCGGTAGATAATCTAGTTAGGGAAATAGATGCAATTTATTTGCCAACAGATAATCTTGTGGCATCTGTTGTAAGCTTGATTACAGACAAAGCAACAGCGGCTAAAAAAATAGTATTTGGTGGGGAAGCGGCTCATGTAAAAGGCGGAGCTTTGATCACACAAGGTGTAAGTTATTATGAAATAGGGAAAGAAGCTGGTAAAATGGCAATTGAAATTTTGAAGAACGGTAAAAAGCCTAGTGAAATTCAATTTAAGACAATGCCTTTAAATGAAATTGTAGTAAATGGAAAGACACTTGCGGCACTTGGAATTTCATTACCTGAGGATATAAAATCTAAGGCACAGGTTATTCAGTAAAATTTTGATAAAAAGATTTAGAAAATAATGGGAAAGGAAGAGAAATGAAAAAAATATTATTAGTAGTTGTAAGTTTATTAATGGTATTAGCTTGTGGAAATAAAAACAGTGATACTGTCAGTGGAAAAAATAGTTCACAGCCAGCTGATAATAAACAAGTTTTTAAAATTGGTGTAACACAGTTTATGGAACATCCATCACTTAATTTGGCAAAAAAAGGATTTGAGGATGCATTCAAGGAAGCTGGTATAAATGCAGATTTTGATGAAAAGAATGCAAATGGGGAAGTAACAAATGCAAATTTAATAGCTTCAAATTATAAGGTAGACAAAAAAGACTTGGTATTTGGGATCGCAACACCATCTGCACAAGCGTTGGTAAATAATATTTCAGATATTCCAGTGCTATTTTCAGCTGTTACAGATCCAGCAAGTGCAAAACTTCTGAATCCAAATGTAACAGGAACAAGTGATAAAGTAGAAAATATTGCAGTACAATTGGATTTACTTTTGAAAATAAAGCCTGATGTAAAAAAAGTTGGAGTTCTCTATAATCCATCAGAACAAAATTCGGCCGTTCAAGTTCAGGAAATTCAAAAAATTGCCAAGGAAAAAAATATAGAAGTTGTGTTGCAGGGAATAAGCAATTTTGGTGAATTGGCACAGGCTACTAAAAATTTATTGGGAGTAACTGATGCATTGTATTTACCGACAGATAATCTTGTTGTATCAGGGGCAAACTTTGTCGCTTCCGAAGCGATTGCAGCTAAAAAACCTGTAATTGCAAGTGAAAACTCTTCTGTAGAACTGGGAGCATTGTTCACAATGGGGCTTGACTACTACGCATTAGGAAAACGTACTGGAGAAATGGCAATCGAAATTCTTAAAGGGAAACCTGTTTCTCAAATTCCTTTTGAAACTTCAAAACAAATGAAATTATATGTAAATCAGAAGACAGCACAGGCATTGGGACTGGATATAAAAAATCCATTGTTTAATGGAGCTGAATTTGTAGGAAAATAAATAATAAATTAAATGGAGAGAACAGAAAAGAAAGAGAGAAAAAAGTTAAATGAATGAATTATTAGTATTTTTACAAAGTCTTCCAGAGGCTTTTAAAACTGGATTTATATATTCGATAATGGTTATGGGAGTGTATTTGACTTATAAAATACTTGATTTTCCAGATATGTCAGTGGATGGAACATTTCCACTTGGAGGATTTGTATTTGCGGCATTTGCACTTTCTAAAAATGGTTTTTTTGGAATAACAAGTCCAATTATGGGGCTAATTCTAGCGGTTATATGTGGAATGATTGCAGGATATGTGACAGGAGCCTTGCACGTTTATTTAAAAATTAACGGGCTGCTTTCAGGAATTTTAGTAATGACGGGACTTTATAGTATAAACTCCAGAATTGTTGGAATGCCTAATGTATTTATATCGCCAGAAAGAAGTATTTATGAAATAATTTCTTATGAAAAGAACTTTATACCTTTTTCAATTATATTTGTAATTTTACTTGTATTGAAAGGGCTTTATGACTATAAAATTAAAGAAAATAAATATATGATTAGAAGTCTAGTTGTTTATACTGCTTTTGTAATTGGACTGATAATTTATGTTGCAAATACAAAAGATGTAAAACTTATGCTTACAATACTTATCGCATTTATTATAAAAATGATTATTGATTATATCTTGACATCAAAATTTGGATTTGCATTAAGAGCATTGGGGAATAATGAGCAGCTTGTAGTAAGTCTTGGGGTAAATGAAAAAAGACTAAAAATATTTGGATTAATGCTGGCAAATGGAGTTGTGGCATTAGCAGGTGCATTGTTTGCACAAAATATTAAAGTTGCAGATTTGCAGTCTGGAGTAGGAACAATTGTTATTGGACTTGCAGCAATTATTTTAGGACTTGGAGTATTGAAAAAATCACAAGTAATAAACGAAATTTCCATTGTTACAATAGGATCTTTAATGTATTATTTTATAATAAATCTAGCTTTGATGTCAAACAGCTGGACAAGAAATATGTATGAAGGGCTTCATTTCAGTGATAATGTTATAAAGATACTGGAAGTTAAACCAACAGATGTAAAAGTTATAACAGCGATAATTCTTGCAGTAATTTTATGGAATGAATTAATTCAAAAAACTAAAAAAGGTAAGAAAAAAGTAAAATTGATTGAGAAGGGAGAGGCAAATTAATGATAGAGTTAAAAAATTTACATAAAACTTTCTTCTCTGAACTGGGAACAGAAAAACAAGTATTTAAAGGCTTGAATTTTACAATAAATGATGGGGATTTTATAACAATTATTGGAAGTAACGGTGCTGGAAAGTCTACACTTTTAAACGTTTTGAATGGACAAATTATTCCAGATGGAGGAAATGTTGTTTTAAATGGAAATGATATAACAAATATAGAACAGCATAAAAGAGCAAAATGGATTTCACAAGTTTATCAAAATCCAACAATGGGAACAGCTCCATCAATGACAGTACTGGAAAATTTGTCAATGGCTAAAAATAAAGGAAAGCGCTTTAATTTTACTTTTGGATTAGATGTAAAAAATATTGAATTTTATAAAAAGCAGTTAGCAAGTCTGGGACTTGGACTGGAAAATCAATTGTTTACACAGGTAGGACTTCTATCTGGTGGGCAAAGACAATGTTTATCATTAATAATGGCAACTCTAAATCGTCCAGATATATTACTGCTGGATGAGCATACAGCAGCACTTGATCCTCAGACTTCAGAAATAATTTTGGAAAAGACAAAGGAAATTATTGAAAAAAATAATATAACAAGTCTTATGATAACGCATAATATGCAAGATGCCATAACTTATGGAAATAGACTTATTATGCTTCATGCAGGAGAGGTAATTTTTGACATAAAAGGCGAGGAAAAGAAAAAACTGACGGTGGAAAAACTGCTTGAAATGTTTAAAACAAAAGATGCAAAGTTATCTGACAAAGATATATTTTAAATATAGAATAGCATTAAAACATAATCTGAGAAACTAGATGATAAAGTCAAAAGTTTTTGGATTATGTTTTTTTATACCTATAATTATTTTGTATAAAAATATTATTTAATAATTGATAAAAAGTATCTAAAAATATTTATGAGTTGAAGATTTTGAATGAAGAAATATTTTTTTCAAAATTAGATTTTTGCTTAGAACTTATAGAAGACATTTAATTTTTTATTACTTGAAGAATATTTTATAAAAGGAAATTATGAAAAATTTAAGAAATAAATAAGGAGAATTGTTGAAAGTTAAATTAAAATAATGGAAATTACTTTAAAATAGAGTTAATTTTATAAAAAGCTTAAAATAAAAACTCAGATATTTTAGCAAAATAGCCATAATACCTGAGTTAATTGAATCAATTTTCTATAAATTTTGTTTCAATAAATGTCCCATTTTTTCTTTTTTTACCTTTAAATAACTTTTATCCACATCATTTGCAGTAATTTCAATTTCTGTACGTCCAGCAACTTTAATCCCGTATTTTTCGAGTCCTTCAATTTTTTTTGGATTATTAGTTTTTAAAATAATTGATTTTATTCCTAAATCCTTTATAATCTGTGCTGCTACAGCATAATCTCTTAAATCATCAGAAAATCCCAATTTATGATTTGCTTCAACAGTATCATAGCCTTCATCCTGAAGCTTATATGCCTTTAATTTATTCAAAATACCAATTCCACGTCCTTCTTGACGTAGATAGATTAAAAGACCTTCTTCACTTTCTTCCAGTTCATATAAGGCTCTATGAAGCTGTTCTTGACAATCACACCGTCTTGAACCAAAAACATCACCGGTCAGGCATTCAGAGTGAAGTCTGACAGTGACATTTTCTTTATTCTTTATTTCCCCTTTCATAACAGCAATATATTCTTTATGTTCAATTTTGTCACTATAACCTGCAAAAGTAAAGTTTCCAAATTGTGTTGGAATATCAACAACTGCTTCGTTTTTAACTAATATTTCGTTTTTTTTTATGTAAACAATTAAATCATCAATTGTAATTAATTTTAAATTATGTTTTTGGCAAAATTCAAACAAATCATTTCGACGAGCCATTTCCCCATCTTCTCTTAAAATTTCCATAATTACACCTATATCAGAAAATCCAGCAAGTTTAGATAATTCAACAGCAGCCTCAGTATGTCCTTTTCTTTCAAGAACGCCACCTTCACGTGCGATTAGCGGAAATATATGTCCTGGTTTTCTAAAGTCTTTTGCGGTTTTTAGAGGATTTGCCAAGTCTTTTATTGTTTTTAGTCTATCACCTGCAGAAATTCCAGTAGTTGTACCTTCCAGCGCGTCAACTGATACTGTAAAAGCAGTTCCGTAATAATCAGTATTGTGCTGAACCATTGGATTTAGTTCAAGCTCTTCTGCACGTTTTTTAGACATTGGGACACACATAAGCCCACGTGCCTCATTAATTATAAAATTTAAAGTTTCATAAGTTACTGCATCAGCTGGAATTACAAAATCTCCTTCATTTTCTCTCTCTTCATCGTCAACAACCACTACTGGAATACCATTTTTTAAATCTTCGATGGCAGCTTCAATGCTGTCAAAATTCATCTTTTTTTCTGACATTTAAAATCACTTCTTTCTTTTATTATATTTTCAATTAGAATCCATTTTTTTGTAAAAATTCCATTGTTAAATTTGATTTTTTTTCTTTATTTTCTATATTTTGAAAATTGTCAAACTTTAATATTTTTTCAACATATTTTCCAAACAAATCTGTTTCAATATTTACAAAATCTCCAGTTTTTTTCATTCCAACGGTAATATTTTCAATTGTATGTGGAATAAGTGAAACTGAGAAAATTCCATCATTATCATTTACATCAATTACTGTAAGGCTCGCTCCATCAATCGTTACACGTCCTTTTTCAACAATGTATTTCATATTGTTTTTATAATTTTTATCCAGCTGGAATTCATACACTTTTGCAATCCCTTTGTCTGTAATTGATACAATTTTAGCCTCACAGTCAACATCTCCCATTACAAGATGTCCGCCTAAAAAAGTCATAAGTGTAAGTGACTTTTCAAGATTTACAATATCTCCAGCTTTAGCACGTTTTAAACCGCTTTTTTCAATAGTTTCAAACATTACATCGGCAGTAAAGTCATTTCCATTTAGTTTTGTAACAGTCAGACACACGCCATTTACAGCGATACTATCTCCAATTTGTGCTTTTTCAGCGACTTTTTTTCCCCTTATTGTAATTTCGATACTTGCAGCTTTTTTTGCAATATCAATAATTTTTCCAGTTTCTTCAACTAAACCAGTAAACATGATTTTCTCCTGATTTTTAATTTTTTTATTTTAAATTATAGTAGTTCCAGTTTAAAATGATAATAGAAAATTAGTCTGTACTTATAGTCAATCTGTTAATTATAATTTTTTTGTAAAAATTCCATTCCAACATTTTCACTATAAACATTATATTTTACATTTTTTAAAACAATAGCTTCATTCATATTTTTCTTATCAAATCCAGTAATAAAAGATTTTCCTTCAATATCGCCTAAAATTTTATTAGCAATGAAAATTTCCCCAGCATCAACAACATCTTCTTCAAATGCCTGTGAAATAAGAGATTGACCACCTTCTAATAAAATTGAGTCGATTCCAAAGGTTCCAATTTTTTCAAGGATTTCTTTAAAACTAAATTTTGTATCATTTAAAAATACAAATTTAACCTTGTTATTTTTAGAAAAATCTAACTGCTTTTCAGAATTTTTATTTTTTTCTGATGTAATAATTATGGTTTTTTCATCAATATTTTCCTTAATAACAGTATAATCTTTTTCAGTTTTTAAATGTGGATCAATAATTATTCTATATGGATTTACACCGTTTTCAATTCTCGCAGTAAGACTTGGATTATCAGCTAGAATAGTATTTATCCCAACCATTATTCCCATAAATTTATTTCGGTAAAATTGTACTTTTTCACGTGCCGCTTCGTTTGTAATCCATTTGGAATTTCCTGTTTTTGTAGCAATTTTTCCATCTAGAGTAATCGCACATTTTAAGAATAAATATGGTAATTTTGTCATAATATATTTGAAAAACACTTGGTTTATTTTGTCGCATTCTTCTTTCAAAATATTTTCAGTAACTTCAATTCCAGCATTTTTCAATATTTGTATACCTTTTCCAGCTACTTTTGGATTTGGATCAGATGAGCCAATAACACATCTTTTTAATCCCAAATTTACAATTTTTTCTGCACAAGGCGGCGTTTTTCCATAATGCGAGCAAGGTTCCAATGTAACATAAATTGTTGCATCTGACAAATCTTTAGAGTTTTTTGAAGCTTCATCCAAGGCATAAACTTCGGCGTGAGGTCCTCCAAAATACTTGTGATAGCCAGTTCCAATAATTTTTCCATTTTGAACGACAACAGCTCCAACCATTGGATTGGGATTTACTGATCCAGCACCTTTTTTTGCCAGTTCAATTGCTATTTTCATATATTTTTCATCAACATTTTCACTCATTTTATTTTTTCCTTTATTATAGTAAAACTGATTTAAAACTAAACTCAAAAGGCTATGACTATTTTACTCAAACCCTAAATTTATATAATTTTTAGTAGTTTAATTTTAAATAGGTTTGAGTATAATTCATGATGCTATCAATTAAATTTATAATTTTATTTTTATCAAAATTTTCTGAAAATTTTACAAAAATATTTTTTATCCAATTTCTTTTATTAAATTAATCATTTCGATTGCAGAAAATGCAGCATCTGCGCCTTTATTTCCAGCTTTTGTTCCGGCTCTTTCAATAGCTTCTTCAATGTTGTTTGTAGTTAAAACTCCAAAAATTACAGGTAATTCACTTTGCAATGAAATTTGGGCAACTCCTTTTGAAACTTCTGCACAAACATAGTCAAAGTGTGGTGTAGAACCTTTTATAACAGCTCCAAGAGTAATTATTGCATCATATTTTTGTGTATTTGCTAATTTTTTTGCAATTAGTGGTATTTCAAAAGCTCCTGGAACCCAAGCGATATCAATATTTTCTTCAGAAACATCATTTCTTTTTAATACATCCAAAGCCCCTCCAATCAATTTTGAAGTAATGAATTCATTAAATCTTCCAGCTACAATAGATATTTTTACATTTCTTCCATCAAATTTTCCTTCAAAAGTTCTCATTTTTAAATCATCCTCTCATTATTTAATTTTTTATTTTCATTTAAAACTAAAAAAGCCAAGAATACTAAGATTCAAGGCTTTTATATAAAGGTAGGTAATTTTAATTTGTAATTATTATAATTCTGAATTTTACATAAATAACTGAGTTATATACAACAAAATTATTTAATAAATTCATATTAAAAATTAATCATTTCACTTCTACCATCTAGACTGTAACTATCGGTACTGGAATTGCACCAGTTCATGTCGTTTTAATTTTATTTAAAATAAAAACAACTCGTGGACTTTACCACCGGTCGGGAATTTCGCCCTGCCCTGAAGTTTTAAATTTATTTTCTAAATTAATAATATCACTTTTTTATTATAATTACAAGCACTTTTTCAAAATAATATAAAATTTTTAGGAAAAAACCATTTTTTTATTGACAAAATTTAAAACATAAGGTATCATTATATAGATTAAAATAAAATGAATAAATATAAAAATATTAAAAAATATTTATATAAAATAAATTTTTTATTAATTAAAATAATAATATAAATAATAGGAGGAAAAATGAGAAAAATACTAAAAATTTCAATTTTTATAGTATTTATAGCATGTAGTAACAGTAAAAGTGATGAGTTGAAAGAAAATAGAAATACAAATGAACAAATGGCACAAATTCATACAATTTCCAAAAAAGATAAAAGCTGTACTGAACTAGAAAAATATAATATTAATGCTGAAAAAATAGACTTGAGAAATAAAGGGTTGGAAGAGATAAATTGCATTGTAAATTACAAAAATTTAAAAATTCTTGATTTACGTTGGAATAGAATAAAGGACATAAAGCCGTTAGAAAATCTAAAAAGAATGGAAGTATTGAAAATAAATTTTAATCAGATAGAAGATGTAAAACCGTTATTAAATTTGCCAAATTTAAGGGAACTATGGATACATAACAATAAAATAAGTGATATTAGAGGGATTGGAAAATTAGCAAAGCTCGAACACTTGGATGTAAGTTTTAATCCGTTAAAAAACGGAGTTGAGGAAATTTCTAGATTAAAAAACTTAAAAAGGCTGGAATTACGTGAAGTTCCAAAAGAAATTGTGGATTATGTATATGAAAATTATCGTAATTTTATGATTCCTAAAAAAATATTTATAGAAGAAAGATACTCGGAACTTACTGCAAAGAGAGAAAATATGATAAAATATTCTAATTTTTCAGAATTTGAGAGCAAAATAAACGGTTTTGAAACAGTAAAGATTATAAAAGAGCTTTCTACAAAGGAAATTGCACTGGATAAACTTCCAAAAGAAATTTACAAGATAGTTGATGAATATAATAAAAATTCTAAAGAAGCAGATGATAAAGTGGAGGGGGCAGCTTTTTTTACAAATAATATTTACTCAATATACACTCTTACATATCCTTATGCTTATGCGGGACAATCAAATAGTGAAACTTTTTTTACAAAAAATGGAAAAATAATAGTAAAAGATATAGTAAATTTAGATTCACAATTGGAAAGCATTGATGGAAATAATCTGTTTTTATCAATAGTTGCAGCAAGTGGGGGGACCAATTATGTGATAACGGATATGAAAAGTGAACATTTATGGCGTGAAGAAGTTAGAGATTTTGGGCTAGTATCACCTAAGAGAACAGGTAAAATTTTTATAACGACTTCAAAGGAAAATGTTGTTAATGTAAGAGAAAACAATGGTTCAGATAGCTCAATAATTCATAAATTAGCGAATAACGTTACAGTTGAGGAAATTTTAAATGAAGGTGCCTGGAAATATGTGTATTTTTATAATAAAGACGGGGGATATTATATGAAAGGATATATACATAAAAGCCAGTTAAAATAGTTTATGATAAAATTAATTATAAATAAGAATATAGCAAACAAAGAAGGAATGTAATAATTTTATTTAAATTGATAAAATTAATTTTGTGAAAGTTTTAAGATTTAAAGGGGGAAATTGATTGTGGTAAATAGAAAATTTAATGGAGTAGATATTGGGGATAGTGCGGTTGCATTTTTTGAAAAATTAGCCAAGCTGGAAAGTGGAGGAAAATATGATTTAGCAGACCAAAAATACTATATTGGAAAATATCAAATAGGAACTGATGTTTTGATGGATATGGGATGGCTACCAAAAGGATCAACTTGGGCAAATGCCAGATTTATTGGTGAAGGTGCCACAAAATGGAAGTTAACAGGAAAACAAAGTTTTTTGAATACTCCAGCAGCACAAGATGAAGTAATTATGCGTTCTGTAAAAATGAGATGGGCAACTTTGAAAAAACATAAGGATAAAATTTGTAAAAATGTAGCAGTTCCTAGAAATGCAGTTTACAAAGCACCAGGAAAAGTAACAGCTTCTGAAGCAAGAGTAAAAACAATAATAATGAAAAAAAGAAATCAAGGCTATAAAGCAGAAGATTTGAGAGGAAAAAGTTTTTTGCTTACATCATCTGGAATGCTTGCAGCATCGCATTTATGTGGACAAGGTGCAATGTCTAATGCTTTGGAAAATAACTTTAAAGGAGTATGGGGAATACCAGTAGATGGAAATTCCATGCCTTCACTGCTTTATGCTGAAAATTTAGCAGGACATGACTTATCAGTAATTATTGGATTCAAGGATAATTGTGAAGTTGGACATAAAGTTGTGGAGAAAAATCATACTCAGACTGATAATAAAAATATAAATAAACAGGCTACAGTTCAGCAGAAACCTAAAAATAATATTTCAAATAATTCTCAATCAAAACCAGTACAAATGCAAAAATCTGTTTCAACCTCAAATACTACAAAAATAGAAAATGTTGAAAATACCAGCAAAGTGGGAGTATTCACATTTAATGGACAGAAATTTGAGGAAGTTTGGGATAGCGAAGAGTATAAAAGAGACAGATCTGAAAATGGAAAAGCTCCTGAATTAGCCTTTGTAAATCCTGAAGAGTCTATTCTAAAGAGACTGAAGGCTAAATTTCAAGATGAAAATCTTTATAATCAGGATTATGTAAAATATTTGGAAACTAAGACTGGAAAAAAGGTGCTGGAAGAAAATAAGGAAGATATAAATATTATTTTGAAAATGTATGATGAGGCAACAAAAGGCAACGAAAATATTGGGAATGTAATAAGACAGCATGGATTCGATATTTTGAGAGGAAGAGAAGAGAATAATGAAGTTTTGCGGATACAGGATATAGTTTATTATATTTATTCGTACCCTATTCCAAATAAAACTAGCATAGAGTCGCTGGAATACGTAATTAGCCAATATTCAGCAAAATACATTAAATTTCCTGATAAAAAGCCTGTAAATAAATTTAAGAAGCAAAATGATTATGTGGATAAAATACAAGGTGTGATTCAGATACATGTAAAAGATGAGGAAGTTAAGATTGAAAAAAATCAATTACCTGAAAAATATGATAAATATATACAAGGAATAAAGGATATTGATGAAATTATTATAAAAGTCAGTAAAAAACAGCCATCAGAATTGCAAAAATCAAGATGTGAAAATTTGATAAGAGAACTTGGAGAAAATGTATTAGAATACGAAAAAACATATTCTATAGATGAAAATGGAGTCAGACAGTTTCCTTTATCAAGAAGGTTAATTGACAATATAATAATTGAATTTTTGAAGGTTCAGACTGGATTTAAGGAAGAAAATGAAATTAAGTATTTTGATAATCATAAATATAGAGATAGTAATATAGTTAGAAATTATCTGTTATGGTATATAAAAAAACACAAGGGAATAGATTTACCTTCGAAAAGTGAAATGGGACTATTTGACAGGCTTCAAAAAATTGGAAAAGATATAAGGGTAACTACTGTTCTTAATAACTGGATAACTTCAAAATCAGCAATAAAAGTACGAAATATTAGACAAATAAGTAATTTGATTGATGAAGTCTATGAAAATTATAGGGATGATTCAGATTTTGAGAAAGATAAAAGCATTATTTTGGGATTATTTAAAGATAGCAAAGAATTGCGAGATTATGCATCAAATATTGATTCTATGGACTTGTATTCGTTTTATAAATCATTTTATGATTTGCAGAATATTATAAATCCTACTGGAGAATTATTTGTAAATACTAACTGCATGTTAAAATGCACGCTTGGAAAGGATATAAGCAGGCTAATAATAAATGAAGATAGAGTTATGCTTAGAGGAGCAAAGCAGGCAAATATAAATGATACAAATATTCAGCCTTTTAAATCATGTAGTGCTATCGGGATTTGTCAGCCAGCATTAATAGGGACATGGGAGAAAAATACAGATGTGAAAGTAAGAGACAGGCCTGCATTACTGGATATTTCAACTATACAATGTATGCACGGTGGAATAATAAGTATTGATGATGCTGGACAAAAAGAAGTAGGAACAGCAGTTACCAAAACGGAAGAAGTTAAGGAAGCTGAGAGAGATGCAGATTGTCAATATAAACTGTTAATAAATATTTGTAGCGATATAAATAATAATTTTATGCAGACACAGCTGAAAAAAGAGGCACAAAAATATGCTAAATGGAAAAAATATAAAGCTGGAGTAATGGACAATATGCGTTCTTACTTTTCAAAAGATGTAAAAAATATGCTTGGAATGAGAAAATTAAGTGAGTCTCAAAAGAAAAATAAAGAAAATTTTATAAAGATAAACAAAGCAAAAATGCAAATTGCAAATCAAGAAGTTACTACAGAAAAAGAAAAATATCTAAGAAAAAGAATCTATACCGTATTCAAAGAAGCTTATAAAAATGTAAAACAAAAGTCAGAGCCTAAATTTGATACGAAAGGAGTAGTAAAAAATCACGGATTAAGCCTATGTGATTATGAAAGGAAAAATTTCTATTCTGCAAAAATGCTCCCAGTAATAACTTATGGTTATTTAATGCGAGCTGGAAATCTAACTATAACAGAAAATGCAAAAAAATTGATTGAATCAGAATTAAATAGTGATATAAACACTACAAATACAGAACAAATAAAATTACAAAACTACAAAATAAAAAATAATGTAAAACAGGCAAAAGCAGTTCCAAAACAAAGAATAAAATCATCAGATATATCAAACTGGATTGGAATAGGGAAAATGCTTTATACTTCTACAAAACACGTTCCAACTGCAAGAGATATATTAAATGCTATAAGAAAAAATGGAAAAAGTGTGGCAGTGTGTCCGTTTAGCCAAGGAGTGTGGGATGATACTCATAGTTCATCAAGTAGAATAAGTGCGAGTAATAGTGTTGATAAAAAAGTGGAGAATAATTCTGAAACTAAGATTAATGGAAATGAAAGTAAAAATTTACAAAATAATACACAAACTATAAAAAGCGGATTAGAGAAGGTTCCTGATATTAAACCTGCGGAACAAAAAAATAATGTTAAGGGTAAAAATAATATTTCAAATATTTCAACTTCAAAACAGATTCCAACTTTAAATCCAAAAGAAAGTGAAAAGAAAAATTGTTTAACTTGTCCGCATGAAAATCAGAAATTGGATTGTAGAGATACTTGGGATAAGGTTACTAACGAAAGAATAGAAAAACTAGATCCTAGAATAAGATGTACAGTAAAACATTTGATAAATTTTATGGAAGATAAATATAAAATAAGAATGAGAGTCACAGATGGATATAGGAGTCACGCTCAGCAAAATGAACTTTATAAAAAAGGAAGAACAACAAAAGGGCCTGTAGTAACATGGGTTAAAGCAGGGTATAGTTATCATAATTATGGTTTAGCTGTTGATGTCTGTACAATAGAAAATGGAAAAGCATATTGGAGAGAAAAAGATTATAAGTTATTTAATAATGAAGCTGTAAAATTTGGTGCAGAATGGGGAATTAAGTTTAAAGACAAACCACATTTTCAATTTAGATTTGGTAAGACAGCAAGTCAACATTATCAAGATTATAAAAATAGAGGAAACAAATTAAGTTATATGCTTTAAAAAATATAATAATTAGGTTATTTTGTGCTTTTTAAGATATTTCTGAATAGAAGATAGCAAAACTGATAAAAAATAAATTCCGATATAAGAGAAGAAGAAAAATGTCTAGATTATAAAGATGGCTCTAAAAAAGATTAAGGAGAGGTGCTAAAATGAATGATAAATTTAGAATACATTTTGAAATAATTTACAAGAAGAGGAAAAGAAAATATGTTGAATATTATGAAAACGGGAAAATAAAGGGCTCTTTGACATTTCATGAAAATGGGGATATAAGTGGTGAAGGAGAAAATGTTTATTATACAGAATAAAATTTAAAAATAAAATTGAAAATAATGATATTGACAAAATCTTGATTATAGTGTATCATTATATTAATTAAAATTAAATTAAAAATAATAAAGAAGGGGGAAAATAAAGTTATTTGAAATATTGTATAAAAGTAGTTTAAACGGATTGCAAAAAGTTGATAGCCAGTAATTAATTTTTATATGATGCTAAGAATAATTTTAAAATGAAAATGGGGAATAAAAATGTTATAAATCAGACTAATCGAACGATTTTATTTGAGGAAATTAATCCAGAGAAAATGGATATCTTGACGCTTATTAATGATGCGAGGGATATGGATTCGCTGGATGATGAGAATGTTATTGAGATTAACAAGCACCTTTTAGTTGGGAGTTTTGAGGAATTTTTGGAAAAATTTGATCCAAAGGTGTACAGTTATTTTGATGCAGAGAGTCAGAGTATTAAGTATATTTTGAAAAAGCCGGAGGGAGTACCTGAGGATTTGGTGACAGAAATTAAGATTAATAATGGGAATACGTTTTTTAAAATGCTTAGTACATTGATTGAGGCTAGAAAGTCGCAAGGGAACAGGAATGTAGATTTTAAGTTTGAAAATATTTTGGAGCTAATTTCACCAAAAAAAGTTATTGAGGATATTAAGCAGACAAGAAAAGAGATTGCTTATATTTATCAGAAATATGAAGAACTAGATGATGAAAATCCTAAAAAACTGGAATTAGGGGATAAACTTAATTCAAAGTTTGAAGAAGCTTCAGAAAATTACAGCAATGTACTTGGAATGTTGCCACTTGCGATTGAAGACATAAAAACTCGACTTTTAATTGGAAGTGATACCAATAATTTTAAGTCTGAGAAAATAAAACTTGGAATGTTACAAGTGGGAGAAAAAGGGGAACTTGAAGTAATTGAGTATAAGCAGGAAAATCAGACGGCTCTTGCACTGATTGAAGAAAAAAATACAACAGCTTTAGTTGAGGCTTTTAGGGATGACTATGAAAATGTGACAGATGAGCCGAATAAATATATCAGCGATTTAGTTGTCAGAACATTTGTACCGCTTGCAAAGACATTTGTAGATGTTGATCCTGAACAGGAAGTTGAAAATTATAATAATTATTTGGCATTTTATAAATCGGCACAGGAAGATTTTATAAAAATTGCAAAACCTTTGATTGAAAAAATATTAGGTGTAAAAATGTTTTTTGAACAGTATGATGTAAGAATGGGACTTATGAAACCGACTCTTTTAATTACAAATGTAAAGCCTGAAATGGTCGTAAAAGCTGGAAATAAAGATAAATTACGTGCGTTTTTGAACACAACTAATGAAAAAAATGATTTTGATAACACGGTATGGTTTGGAATTTATCCGAATGTTGATTTGGATACGAAAAAATCTGAGAAAAAAGTTCGTGAAAGATTTATGGGAACGAAGAATGAAGAGAAAACTGAAAAAAATACAATTGAAGTATTGACAAACTTAATGACTGTATTAGCAGAATATAGAGTTCAAGTATTTTTTAGTTTTGAAGGGAAGCCTGAAACTTCGTTTGATAATCTTGCTACAACAGGTGTAGATAAATATATTGAAAAAACTCAAATTCTTGAAAATCAGAGATATTCTGAATATTTGATCCCAGTAATCCCTAATTTTACGATAATTCCAAAGGATAAATCGGGTGTTATGCTGGATTATAAAATGAAATTTGAAGAAGAAACAGGGGTATCACTTTCAAAAGAACAGGAGGATTTGTTAAAATTCTGGATAGAAGGAGTGTATATTGATGCGGCTTATGTGGCAGCAGGGATAATTGGTGCCACACAATGTCCAAATTATCTAAAGGAAAGATTTTCAAATGTATCGCCACAATATCCGGGAGTACGTTTTGACATTGAGGAAAAAGACAATTCTTATCATGCAAAAACAACAATGTCCAAGGAAATATCAGGATTTACAAATACAATAAAGGATAGAATAAATCAGTTTAACTATGGATTTGTATTTTCATCAGATAATGCAAATGTGTCACGTGAAAAAATACGGAATATAGTTGTGTATAAGGCAAGAACTTTGTTAAAAAATCTGGATGGAGGGTATGAGCCGCTTTATAAGACACTTACAACAACATATATTGAAAGAACGTTAAGATTTACAACGACAGACTTTAAAGAAGATAAGTTAAATATGTTTTTCAGTACAAATCCTGAAAGTCAGAAATCAGTCTGGTTAAAAGATACAAAATTTGTAAATGGAATCATGCAAAAAGGAGATGACTTATCCCATATAATTGATGTAGATAATGGTATTTGCCAATTAAATATAACTTTTGCCGGAAACCTGAAAAATTTACAAGTTGAAATTAATAAAAATTAGTAAAATAAAAAAATGGGGGAAAGATGATTGAGAATAAATATCCTATATTTGGGCATGGGCAAGTGATAAGCAAGCAGGCGCTTGATTTGTTGAGGGATAATCCAGCAGAATTGACAGAACTATTGTATTTGGATAGAAAAGACGGAATAATTTTAGGATTTAATCTTATTACGGATGCAGAAAGCAAACGAGTGATAATAACAAAAGGAATTGTGAAATGCAGTGGAAAAATTTTTTGGATGAATGAGGATTATAAATTTGATATGCCTGAAATCGAGAATAGATATATTTTAAAATTAAAACTATTTTCAGGTTTTGAAGAAAGAAAATTTTATGTTAGAAGTGCTGATTTTTCGTTAGAAGTTTTAAATAATCGAAAAAATATTGAAATAAAAAATGAAGATGATGTTGAAATTGGATTTGATTTAGACAATCAATTAGAAATAAACTATGAGAATTTTGAAAATACTGGAAGAAAAAAAATCGGAGAAATTGAGATAACGAGATTTATTACAAGAGTTGGAGCAGAACTTAGAAATGATTATAATAGTTTTATAGATTTAAGACGTGATTTTAATTTGCTGGAGCTGATAAATACAAAATATTCTTCAAGACATGAATTAGGAACACTTCACCCTAAAATCTTGAAATTGTTTGGGAAAGAGGCTTCTAAAAAGGAAAATTTGGATATTTATGATGTTAATTTTTATGTAAATTGCTTAAATGGAAATGTGGAAAGAGATATTATAATAGCGTATATTAATTTAAAGTTACAGATGGAAAATGAAAATTATAGTAATGAAGAGCTTTACCAATATCTAGTTAAAATTTTAGAAAATTTAGGAAAAGATAGAGAAATTTCTCAGAAAAAAAGAGTAATTCCAAGAAAAATTACAATTGAATAAAAAATTGAGATTTATTAATTTTCTAATTTCATACATTTATTATTTAAGTAGTTGAAACCAATTAGAACTACTTTTTAAGGAAATTACATAAATATTAGGTTTTAATACTTTGATAAAAAAGATTTTTAATATCTTCATTATTTAAATAAGATTTATTATTAGTATAAAAAAACTCAGGCAGTTATAAAAAATATATAATTTAACTGCTTGAGTAAATTTTTAAAGATTAACTTAATGTAATTAATCAACTGTAAATATGAATTGATTTCCAGCGTATAGGCCTAATTTATTTTTATTTAGCTTAAATGTATAAGTGCCGTCTGTTAAGCTGTCATTTTTTTCATTGAAAGTCAAGTTTTTAGTATCAACTTGCATTCCATTTTCAGATTCACCTTTATAAGTTATCTTGTATTGGTTATTTTCTTTAGAAAATACTAAAATTCTATCTTCCATTGGGATTTCTTTACCAATAAGTCTATCTACATGCTGTAAAGTCTGGCTAGATTTCACTTCTTCTGGTTTTACTTGAGAAGGAGGTTGATTGTTAGCATTTTCATTAATATTTTCAGAAGATTCTACAACTGGTTGTGCTTCCTGTGGGTTGGATTGAGAATTATTATTTGTAGTGTCGGCACTTTGCTGTTCAATTTGAATTTCATCCTGATCTTCATTTTGAGCCGCTTCTTTTTTTCCACAGCTCATTATTGCTAATATTAAAAATGTACTAATTAACATTTGTTTTTTTAAATTCATAAATTACCACATCCTTTTAAGTTTATTCTCAGTGTATATTTTATATTGTTTTTTAGGAAATTACAAGAGTTTTGTTATAATAAATTCTTAAAAATAATTAAATTTTTGAGAAAAAAAGCTATTCTTTTTTAGAAAAGTGTGGTATAATAACAATAGATAACCAAAAGCAAGTAAGTGTAACAAAAAATATATATTTGTAACAGTAACAGTTGTTTGAGGTATAAAATTTTAGGAGGTAATACTTTGTTAGGTAAAGTAAAATGGTTTAACGACAAAAAAGGATTCGGATTTATTTCAGGAGAAGATGGAAATGATTATTTCTTGCATTTCTCAAAAATTAATAAAGAAGGATTCAAAACAGTTAACGAAGGTGAAGAAGTAAGCTTTGATGTAGAAGAAGGACCAAAAGGACCTCAAGCAACAAATGTAATTTCTCAATAATCGATTAATTAACTTTTTGTTTAAAGGAAGGCTGTTTCAAAATGATAAATTTTGGAATGGCTTTTTCCTTTATATATGATTTTATTTTAAAATATAATAAAACTCTTTAAATGTGTACTTAAATGTTACAATTTGTCAATTAAACTTAACTGTATAAGTTCAAAATTAAAGAAATTAATTGTATAGAAAGAGAGGGAATATCATGTTAGTGGATTATCATATGCACTTTGAGTATGGAAGTTATGATGAGGATTATGTGAATCCGTTCTTTGAAAAAGCAAAGGAAATGGGGCTTTCAGAAATTGGAATAACGGAACATACTCACGGATTTAAGGAATTTAAGGATTTATATTATGAGGAGCTGATTTTGGATAATAGTGAAACTGGGAATTTCCAGAAAAAATGGCTTGAGCAGAAAACAAAATTCGTACATACATTGGATGAATACAGAGATTTTATAGATAAGTTAAAATCAAAAGGATACCCAGTAAAATTTGGAATAGAAGTGTGTAATTTTAAAAATCAGGAGAAAGTTAAGGAAATATTGTCTAAATATGATTTTGACTATCTGATTGTTTCAATACATTTTATTAAAGGATGGGGATTTGATTTTAGTGCTTTGAAGCATAAATTTACAGATGAGAATTTGGTGCAGATTTGGAAGGATTATGCAAAAGAGATTGAGAATGTGGCAAATACAGGGATGTATGACATCCTGGGGCATCCGTTTAACTTGAGATTATTTAAGAATATTCCAGAAAAAAAAGATGTTGATAACTTGCTTGAAAGTACTGCTAAATGCTTGAAAAAAAATAATATGATTGTGGATATAAACACAGGAACATTTTATCGTTATCCAATCAAAGAAATTACTCCATATAGAGATTTTATGGAATATGTGAAAAAATATGATATTCCTGTGATTTTGTCAAGTGATTCACATTATTCTGAACATGTTGGAATGAAAATAAAGGAAGCTGGTGAATATGCAAAGGAATTTGGAATTACTGAAATGGTAACTTTTGATAAAAGAAAGAGAAGAATGGTTGAAATAGGTTAAAAATAAAAAATAGGGATTGCCTCAGAATGCGAGATAATCCCTTTAATTTTATTAATTTTTTCTTTTTTTAATGTCTTCCCAGTCTAATGTAGTAGAAAATTCTTTCATAAATGCAATCAGAATTCCTAAAAATAATCCTAAGAATAATGAACCAGCTATAACCAGCTTTTTATTTAATGCAGGTTTTGTTACAGAATTTACATATTTAACAACTGGATTTGAGTCATTTTTTAATAGACGGTAATATGCTAATCTTGATACTAATGTGTCTGTTAAAGAGTCTTTTGTAGTCCGCACATCAATGTTTTTTGTTAAAAAGCTATATTGTTGCTCTAATAATTTTATTTGTTTATCCAAAAAATTGTTTTTTCTTTCAAGCAGATAGCCTTGTGCAAGTATTGGATACTCTTTTGCAAAATTTTCTCCTTCAGCCTTGTTATTTGTAGTGAATTTTACTTTTACTGTTGGATCATTATTTTCTGACTGTGCTGTTAATCTTGTTGTCATTTCCTTAAAGAATTTATCCTCTGGAAAATTCACATTTCTCAAAGTTTTTGAATTTTTTTTCAAGTATGAGTAAAAGTCAAAGGAATTTAGTGAAAATTGTGAGTTTTCTCCAATTTCAGTAAGTACTTTATCATTTCCATAAAGTGTAATGTCTGATTTAAAGGATTTGTTCACAAAAACAAAAGCTGTAGATAGTATCACAACTATTATCGTAGTTAAAGCGATTAAAAATTTATTTTTATAAATAATTTTAATTATCATACTGGCGTCAATTATTTGTTGATTTTTATTATCCATTTTATTTCCTTTCAAATTAAATCTATATCTTAATTCTATCAAAAAAAGTACAAAATGACAATGGGGAATTTAATAAAAATTATAAAATAAACCGAAAATATGATATAATTGGTTATAAAATTTGAAAATATAAAGTAAGAAAGAAGGTTTTTAAATGTATATAAATCCAATTATTGAAGGAATTGAAATTTCTGATATTAGAAAAATTCATGAAAGATTAGTAAATTATAAAAATGTGATAAATATGACAATTGGGGAGCCTGATATCGATGTTCCGCAGGAAGTGAAGGAAACTGTGGCGTATCATGCCTTAAATAGCAGAATAAAATATTCTCCTGTGGGAGGTATGCCAGAATTAAGAGAAAAGATTGCCAAATATTATAACGAGAATTTTTCAGGAAACTATAACGCTCAAAATGTTTTGGTGACAGTCGGTTCTACGGAAGGGCTTGCTTCGGTTTTGAAAACAATTTTGGCAAAAGATGATGAAGTGATTATTCCAACACCTGCGTATGTGGGATATGAGCCATTGATTACGATTTCTGAGGCGAAAACTAAATTTATTGACTTGGAAGAAAATAATTTTGTGTTGACAAAAGAAATTTTAGAAAAAAAAATTACTGATAAGACTAAATTAATAATTTTGACATATCCGAATAATCCATCTGGAATTACGCTTGAAGAAGAAGAAATGGTTAAAATTGTGAAATTTTTGAAAGATAAAAATATTTATTTGATAAGTGATGAAATTTATGCAGCGATTACTTTTGAGAAATTTACTTCCTTTGCAAAATTTTTTGATGAATTTAAGGAACAGCTAATTATAATTAATGGATTTTCAAAATCGCATTCAATGACAGGCTACAGACTAGGCTATATTATTGCCGATGAAAAATTACAGAATCAAGTGAAGAAAGTCAGTCAGTACAACGTGACAAGTGCCTCAACATTGTCACAATATGGAGCAATTGCTGCTCTTGACAAATGTTCTGATACAACGAAAATTTCTGAAATTTATAAAAAAAGAGTGGAATATTTTGTAAACAGACTAGAAAAATTAGGTTTTGAATGTTTAAAACCTAAAGGGGCATTTTATGTTTTTGCAACTTACAAGAATATTGAGAAGTTTAAAAATATGAAATCATTTGATTTTGTTCTTGATTTACTGGAAAAGACGGAACTTGCGATTGTACCTGGAATTACATTTCAAGTGGAGGGGTATGTAAGATTTTCAATTGTGCATGATATTCCAGTATTGGAAGAGGCTATAAAGAGGTTGGAAAAGTATATAAAAGAGAAGTAAAAATGATAATTTAGAAAATTGGAGAAATTAATGGAAAAAACGGAAAAGAAAAGTTTGAAAAAAGGAGACTTGATACAGTTAAAAATTGTAAATCTCGATACTAAGGGCAGAGCCTATGGCTTTTTTGATCAAAATAAAATTTATGTGAATATTAATGCTGCAGAAAATCAAGTTGTTGAGGGAATTTTTGTAAAAAGACGGAGAAAGTATGAGCTGATACATTGTAAAATTATTGACTTTGCTGGAAGGCAAAATGTGATATATGATGATATTGCAAGACAAAATGGAGGCTGTAACTATCAGTATTACACCTATGATGAGCAGCTTGAAATAAAGTCAGGGCATATAAAAAAAGAATTAGACAAGATTATTAAGTATGACTATATTTTTGAAGAGCCTGTCAGAAGTGTAAAGCCTGATAAATATAGAAACAAGATGGAATTTAGCTTTGGAAATGCTATAAAAGGAGGGCCTATAATTTTAGGGCTTCATAAGCAGAACAGTTTTCACGATATTGTAGAAGTTGATGGGTTAAAATTAATGGATGATAATTTTAATAAAATTTATGTTTTTTGTAATGAATTTTGTAAAAAGACAGGTTTTGATTTTTATCACAGGTTAGATCATATAGGTTTTTTTAGAAATCTTGTAATTAGAAAGGCAGAATTTACAAAACAGATTTTGGTAAATATTGTAACAACGACTCAAATTAGTGAGATAGAAAAGAAAAAATTTCAAAAAGAGTTTAAGGAAGGATTGTTAGCCTTAAATTTAGATGATGATTTTAAAATTACTGGAATTTTACACACATTTAATGATAATTTTTCGGATATGGTTATTTCCGAAAGTGAAACGATTTTGTATGGAAAACGTGATTTGACAGAGAAGATTTTTGGATTAAAATTTAAAATCAGCCCATACAGTTTTTTTCAGACAAATTCCCAGACAGTCGAAAAATTATACGGAAAAGTCTTAACATATCTTGAAGAAATTGAAAATATTAAAATTGATGAAGCAACAGTTTTTGATTTATTCAGTGGTACTGGTACAATCGGGCAAATTGTTTCAAAAAAGGCAAAGCAGGTTTATGGAATCGAATTAGTGCCAGAAGCCGTAGAAAAGGCTAATGAAAATACAAAATTAAATAATATCCAGAATGCACATTTTATCGCAGGAGATGTTTTTGTAAAATTGGATGAATTTGATAATGATGGAATCAAGCCAGATATTTTAATTTTGGATCCGCCACGTGCTGGTGTAGGTGAAAAAACTATCACAAAGCTGGTAAAATACAATACTAAAAATATAATTTATGTGTCTTGTAATCCAAAAACTTTGATGACAAATCTGATAAAGTTTGGGGAATTTGGATACAGGCTGGTTAGGTGTTCGGTGGTGGATATGTTCCCGGTTACACCGCATTTAGAGGTTGTTTGCTTGCTGGAAAAAGTAGAACAGCAATGATAAGAAGTAAATAAAATAAAAATATTTTAAAACTGCACTTTTAATCTTGTATTTAAAGTTTAAGTGCAGTTTTTATATTTATAATAATATATTTTTATAATTTTTTCATTTCATTTGCAACAAATTCAACCAATGGACCAATAATTACCTGAACATCTGTTTTAGAAGGTTTTATAATTCCTGCTGCAACTTTTTTAATTTTTTTATCATCTACTAAAGTTGAATCTTTTACTTCTAGTCTTAATCGTGTAGCACAGTTATCTATGGAAACTACATTATCTTTTCCACCTAATGCTTCATATATGATTGTAGCTACTTCTGTATGACTATTATTTGAAGTTTCTATTTTTAATTCTTCTTCATTATCCTCTTCTTCTCTTCCAGGTGTTTTTAAATTAAAGGTTTTTATCAGTACTTTAAACAACAGATAATAAGCTACTCCAAATCCAAGTCCTAGAACTAATAACATAAATGGATTGTTAGCCATTGGCATTCCTGAAGTTAGTGAAAAGTCAATAAGTCCTGCACTAAATCCAAATCCAGCTGTCCAGTGGAACATTGATGCTATAAATAAGCTTAATCCTGTTAAAAGTGCATGAACTCCATACAATAAAGGTGCTACAAACATAAATGCAAATTCAAGAGGTTCTGTCACTCCTGTTACAAACGAAGTAACTCCTGCTGCTAACATTAAAGATGCAATTTGTTTCTTTCTCTCAGGTTTAGCTTCCTGATACATTGCAAATGCGGCTGCTGGCAGTCCAAACATCATAATAGGGAAGAATCCTGCCTGATACATTCCTGTTATACCTTTTACTCCTGTTCCGCCAAGGAAGTTTTTAATATCGTTTATTCCTGCTATATCAAACCAGAAAACTGCATTTAATGCGTGGTGTAATCCTAGAGGAATTAATAGTCTGTTAAAGAATCCAAATATTCCAGCTCCTAAAGGTCCTAGTTTTAAAAATGTTTCTCCTAAAGTTACTAATGCTCCAAATATTATAGGCCATACAAAGAATAATACAGGAGATAAGATAAGCATTACGGCTGATGTCAATATTGGAACTAGTCTTTTACCACTGAAAAATGCAAAAGCCATTGGCAACTGTGTCTTATGGAATCTGTTGAATATTTCAGCAGCTATTATTCCTGATAATATTCCTATAAATGCATTATTTATTTTTCCAAAAGCTAAAGGAACTTTGTCTACATCCACTTTTGTCAAAACTGCAACGGAATCTTTTGATAATAATGTAGTTATTACTAAGAAGCCTACTAATCCTGATAATGCCGCAGAACCATCCTTCTCTTTAGACATTCCAACTGCTATTCCGACTGCAAATAATATAGGAATATTCTCCAATATGGAAGCTCCTGATTTTATTAGGAAAGCTGCTGTAGGACTGTTTGCTCCCCAACCAACAGGATCAAGTCTGTAACCTATTCCTAAAAGTATTGCTGCAGCTGGTAATACTGCAACTGGCAACATAAGTGATTTACCAATTTTCTGTAAATACTTCATCATTTTTAACCAACTCTCTTTCTATTTTTTTGTTCATATTCTTCTATCACATAGGAATATAATTTTTTTTCATTATTATTATATCTTATTTTTATACTATGTCAATATTTAAAGAAAAAAATCTTAATGTTTTTCTATTTTTTTTCTAAGTATTTTTATTTTGTTTGAAATTTTTTATGTTATTTTTTCTATCAATATATGTTTATAACAAATCTAATAAGACTATTTAATATTTCAGTTTCCCTATAATTTAACATATTATTCACCTTTCTATAATAAGGATACCTCAAAAATTTAAATAATCAATCTAAATTCTATTTCAAATATATTTGAAAAAATGTTACCATCTGCAATTTTGTTTATAAATTTATTATTTCCTTATTTTTTTTTAAGTTTATCCAAAAATACAGAAAAAACTTTACTCTAAAAATTGACATTATAATACATGTGTGGTACAATGATATTGTATTAAAAAGTATATTTTAGATTTGAACACTACTTTAAATTAAATAGATAAAATATGTAAGAATTATATTTTCAGTAAAAATAAATGGAAGGAATGATAAATATGAAAAAAATATTAATATTAGCTATAATGGCTTTAGGAATTAGTACAAATGTATTTGCTTGTTTTGGTAATAGTATGATTGAGAATATAATGGCTGATAAAATTATTCGTTCAAAAGAACTGGAAAACATAACAAAAGAAGAAATGAAACTTATTAAAAAATGTCGCATGGAGGATTCGTTAGCATATAAAATTGCCAGTTCAAAAACTCCAGAGGAAATAACAGAAAAAGAGATGAAACTTATTAAGAAACATGGATATGAGTTTTTGCTATCAGATGAATTTAGAAAACAAATAAAAAAAGAGATGACTAAAAATCTTGAGAAAAAGAAATGAGCAGATTTTTATAAGGATTAAAAGTAAAAAGAGCATTTTTTATTAATAAAATCTTTTAAATTTCTTCAAATGGAAAAATATCAAGGAAATTCTCTTGACAAGTGGGAGGAAATGATATATAATTAACTAATATGAGCCTTTCCCACAAAGGACCGTTATTCTATAAAATAGAGAATAAAAACAGGAGGAAACAAAGTGAGTAAATACACTGTAATGCAAAAAAAAGAAGAAGTTGTAAGAAATTGGTATGAGATAGATGCAGAAGGAAAAGTGCTTGGAAAATTAGCCACTGAAATCGCAGTAAGATTAATGGGTAAACACAAACCAAGCTATACACCACACGTTGATGGAGGAGATTTTGTTATCATTACAAATGCTGATAAAATCGCTGTAACAGGAAATAAATTATTAGACAAGAAATATTACAGACATAGTGGATATCCAGGTGGATTGAGAGTAAGAAGTTTAGAAGAAATGTTACAAAAACAACCTACTGAAGTAATCAGAAAAGCTGTAGAAAGAATGTTACCTAAAAATAAATTAGGAAGCCAAATGATTAACAGATTGAGATTATTCACAGGATCTGAGCATACACATACAGCACAAAAACCAGAAAGAATAGAGTTATAGGAGGTAAATTTTCGTGGCAGAAAAAATTCAATATTTAGGAACTGGAAGAAGAAAAACTTCAGTAGCAAGAGTAAGATTAGTACCAGGTGAAACTGGAGTAACAATAAATGGAAAAGATATGAGAGAATATTTTGGTGGAAGAGAAATCTTGGCTAAAATAGTAGAACAACCATTAGAATTAACAGAAACTTTAAACAAATACGGAGTAAAAGTTAGCGTAAATGGTGGTGGAAACACAGGACAAGCAGGAGCAATTAGACATGGTGTTTCAAGAGCATTATTAGTAGCTGATGCTGAATTAAGAGGAGCTTTAAAAGAAGCTGGATTCTTAACAAGAGATTCAAGAATGGTTGAAAGAAAAAAATACGGGAAAAAGAAAGCAAGAAGAAGCCCACAATTCTCAAAAAGATAATTGTATTATTTTATATACCCTTGGAAACACTGGTTTTCAGGGGTTTTTATTTTGGAAAAAGTATGGAAAAGTAGAGAAATGTATGCCTACAATATACAAGCAATATACAAAATACTATATCTTTTCCACCGCTTTTCTCAGTTCTTCAATGTCCTTATGAGTATAAAATTTTTCAGTCGTTGTATAACGGTTGTGTCCGATCAATCTTTATTATTAGACCTATTCGACAACCTTGTATAAAGAATAATATCAGGGTACAATAATATTGGTGATGAAAATGATAAATAATGTTGAAAAAAAAAAACTTAAGGAAGAGAACTATCAGAAAATTTTTGGTATTCATAAAATGCTGAAACTTTTGAATGAGGCATACAGAATTGGGCACTTAAGAGGCAGACATCCGCGAAAACTGTCCGTTCTTAACAGGCTTGTAATTATGCTTTCATATTATCATAACTATAGAACTATGGAAAACATTGCCTTTGAATACGGCGTTGCAAAAAGCACTATCTGTGAGTGTGTTAAATGGGCTGAGAAAAGCGGGGAGCTTTCCTTGCCTAAAAAGAGGGAGCTTGTCAGGGACACTGAGATAGAGGTTGTACTGGTTGACACTACGGAATGCGAGATTGAGCGTCCTAAAAAAACAGTGGAGATATTACTCAGGAAAAAGGAAAAAACATATGATAAAGACTCAGATAGTTGCAGACGAAAAGGATTTAAGGATACTCAACGTCTCGTTTTCACACGGGAGCGTTCATGACTTCAGGCTGTTCTGTAGAAGTCGTGTATATTTTTCAAAAGATGTTCTTTTAATTGCCGACAAGGGATACATAGGCATAGATAAGATACACGGCAACAGCTTGGTGCCTAAAAAATCGACAAAAAAGTATAAATTAACTAAAGAGGACAAGAAATACAATTCAATTATTTCAAGACGTAGAATTTACATAGAGCATGTGAATAGTCATATCAAGAAATTCAGGATAGTGTCTACATGTTACAGAAACAAGGAAAGAAAATTTTCTATGAGATTCTCGTTGATTTGTGTAATTTATAATTTTGAACTATAAGTTGTCGAATAAGTCTATTATAACATACTTTTTTGTAAGTATAGTCAATGCACCTAAAAAAAGAAGAAAAAATATTTAAAAATTAATAAATTAATTTTAAACTGAGATTGCTATATATTTATTATAAAAATAAAAAAGTATAAAAAAATTTTTGTTTGACTTATATTTTTTCGCATTGTATAATAAAATATAGTTAGAAAAATGGAAAGTGGGAATGCACTGTTCCATAAGAAATTGATACGGAAAAGAGGTTAAATTTTATGGAAAACGCTATGAAAAGCTTTGGAGAAAATGTCTTTAGGGATAGTAATTTGAAAAAAAGAGTTTCCAAAGCTGTTTTTAAAGAGTTTAAAGCGTCTCAATTAGGTGAAACTGAGTTATCGAAGGAAGCTGCCGAAGTTATTGCGAATGCAATTAAGGATTGGGCGACTAAAAGAGGGGCTACTCACTTCTGTCATTGGTTTCAGCCGTTAAATGATTTGACAGCAGAAAAACATGATTCATTTTTGGAACCTGTTGAAAATGAGGAAGTTATTTACAAATTTTCTGGAAGTAATTTGATAAAAGGTGAATCTGACGCCTCTTCATTTCCAAATGGGGGACTTCGTAGTACATTTGAGGCAAGAGGTTATACAATTTGGGATACAAGTTCATATCCATTCATAAGAGAAAATAAAAATGGAGTTACGTTGTATATTCCTACAGCCTTTATTTCATTTACTGGTGAAGCGTTGGACAAAAAGGTACCTTTATTAAGAACAATGAAATATATAAGTGAACAAGCATTAAGAGTTTTACGGGCTTTAGGAAATACTACGGCTAATCACGTATTTAACACTTTAGGAGTGGAACAGGAGTATTTTCTTGTAAAAAAAGATATGTTTGAAGCGAGAGATGACTTATTGCTTACTGGAAGAACATTATTTGGGGCATCTGCACCTAAAGGGCAGGAACTAAGTGATCACTATTACGGAAAAATCAAAGAAAAAGTAATAAACTTTATGAGTGATGTTGATGTTGAACTTTGGAAATTAGGAATTCCGTCAAAAACAAGACATAATGAAGTAGCTCCAAACCAATTTGAAGTAGCACCACTATTTTCAGTAGCAAACTTGGCATCAGATCAGAATCAGATAATAATGGAAACCATTGAAAAAACGGCATTAAGACACGATTTGGTAGCATTGCTTCACGAGAAGCCATTTGCAGGAGTAAATGGTTCAGGGAAACATAATAACTGGTCACTAGGAACTGATGACGGTAAAAATCTTTTCAGTCCTGGAAAAGATATCAAATCAAACACACAATTTTTAATTTTTGTAGCTGCGGTAATAGAAGCTGTTGACAGATATTATCCAATGTTAAGATATGCGACTGCAACTGCGACAAATGATCATAGACTTGGTGGACACGAAGCGCCACCTGCAATTATTTCAGTATTCTTAGGAGATGAATTGACAACGGTTTTGAATAATATTGCATACAAAAAAGATGCGCCTGTGTCAGAATCATCAAAAGTAAACTTATCAGTTGATGTATTACCAACATTTAGCATGGATGCTGGAGATAGAAATAGAACTTCGCCATTTGCATTTACTGGAAATAAATTCGAGTTTAGAATGCCGGGGTCAAGCTCTACACCTGCAACTTCTGCGGCTGTAATAAATGCTATGGTAGGAAAAGTGCTGTCTGAATATGCAGATAAACTTGAAAAAGCAACTGAAAAATCTCTGCCAAAAGTGGCAAATGAAATTATTGCAAATGCCTATAAAAAACACCATAGAATAATTTTCAATGGAAATGGATATAGTGAAGAATGGGCAAAAGAAGCTAAAAAACGTGGACTTACAAACGAAGTAGCTTCAAATACTGCGCTTAGAAAAATGATAGATAAAGATGTGCTAGAATTAACTCAGGAAATTGGAATGCTTTCTGAACAGGAATCTATCGCAAGATACAATGCCTATGCAGACAGATATGTAACACAATTAAGCATAGAGTCAAGAACATTGATTGACATTGCAAATAAAAATATCTTGCCATCTGGATTAAAATATGCCAATTTATTAGCTGATCATATTGAAAAAAATTCAAAATACGGAAAGGCGTTTATAAAAGAGCAGGAAGAAATATTAAAAGATGTGCTTGCAAATATTACAACTTTAAGAAAAGAAGTAAAATCGCTTGAAAAAGAAATTAACAGAGTAAAAAATGAAAAAGATTTAGGAAAACAGACAGATTTAGTAAAAGAAAAATTGGTAACAGGACTTGAGGCATTAAGAATTCCTTGTGATAATTTGGAAAAAGTTATTGATCAAGAATATTGGAGTTTCCCAACTTACACGGATTTATTGTTTAAGTTATAATATTGATAAAAGTGCAGGGACTTTAACGAGTCCTTGCTTTGTTTGTTTAAAATAATATTTTTGTAGTGAATTATTGTAAAATCAACTTTAAATGTTATGGAATTATTAGATTTGATTTTGAAAGAAATGGGTATAGTAAAGAAAGGAAAGTTTAAAAATGATTTTTTTGAAATCACTGGGAAGTATTTTCCCTATTATTGTTATGATTGCGATTGGATATATTTTGAAAAAAAGGCACTGGTTTCATCACACATTTAGTGAAAATGTGTCAAAACTTATTACAAATGTGGCTTTGCCTTGTTCAATATTCTATTCAGTCTTGAAATATTTAAATATGGATGCTTTGAAGGAAGTGTCAAATCGTTTGATTTTTACATTTGCTTCGGTTATTATCGGATATGTTGCAGCTTTTTTTGTAATAAAGCTGGTGAAGATGAGAGAAGGACGGCGTGGAGTCTTTTATAATGCGGTAGTCAATGCAAATACAATATTTATTGGACTTCCGTTAAATATGGCACTTTTTGGAGAAGCAGCTTCCAAATATTATTTAATGTATTACATTACAAATACTGTATCAATTTGGACTTTAGGGTATATGCTTCTGGCAGGTGATTCGTTGGAAGGTAATGAAGATGAGAAAAGTGGGTTTAATCTAAAAAAGTTGTTATCACCTCCACTTATTGCTTTTGTAATAGCCTTTATTGTACTTTTGTCAGGCATAAAAGTAATAACTCCGATTGTGGAAACTACAAAATATCTTGGAAGCGTTGTAACACCTCTTGCATTGCTTTATATTGGAATAGTGCTGGCAGATGCGGGACTTCACAGTATCCGGTTTGATTTGGATACGAACTTGGCTTTACTTGGAAGATTTGTATTTTCGTCAATTGTCATGATCGTGTTATTGAAAATTGCTGGACATTTTGTGCAGTTAAATGATTTGGAAATAAAAACGTTTGTGATACAGTCAGCAGCACCAGTGTTTGCAGCATTACCAATTTTAGTTAATGAAACTAATGGAGATATTGGATATTCCACAAATGTAGTTACAACAAGTACAATTTTATTTATATTGGTTGTTCCAATTCTGATGAGTATTTTGAATATAATTCACATCTAAGATTCAGAAAATCATTAATTTGATTTTCTTTTTTTAAATTTGAAGATGGAGTAAATCTTGAAATTAATAAAAAAATATGGTAAACTTTTATTAAATATCTTAAATAATGAAAATAAAAGATAAACAAAGAAATATATAAATTATTTTAAAGTATTTGATATAAAAATTTATAAGATTAAAATATATTTTTTTCAAATTTATTATAATAATTGTAAATTTTAGGAGGAAAAGTGAAAAAAATAATCATATTGCTTGTTTTATTGGTAACAGGGATTTCTTTTTCAGATACCTGCAAATGGATAAAAAATCCAAATATATATGTAACAAAGGAAATAGAGCTCATAAATAAATCTCATTTGAAAGGAAATATCTATTGTGATGTAGAACATGATTTTATGACATATTATGTTGGAATAGATAACTTGGAAGTGGGACTTGTGTACAACACATATGAAAGAAAAGAACTGACATATGAAAATATTTTTAGAATATTAATTGATTTTGAGAATGATATAGCAAAATTGATTCCCAAAAATATCCCTAAAAAAGATGAACCCAAAAAGCCAAGATATTATACTTTCAGACTTTATACCTATGATGCAGCTAAAAAAGATACTTTTATGTTATTTAAGTATATTCTGGATACAAAAAAGATAGATGGAGACTGGAAAACTTACTATAATAATGAAATATTTTCAAAGACAGGGGAAAAAATGTTAAAAACATTAAAAGACAGCGGATACAGCCCTACTGAAGATATCATGTACTAATTGAGAGGAAAAATGAAATTAATTTTAGAAGAAGATATAGTATATAGAACTAAAATCAATGATTTTGGAGTTGAACCAATTAATAAGAGAATTATAACAACAGGAGAAAAGCTTATATATTTTAATAAAGAAAAGTTTGAGAAGGAAAGTGGCGGAAAGGTAAAAAACTGTGAAATCATAAAATATATAAAGGAAAAAAATCAGTTATTTGTCTCAAGCATGTTTTTCGTTTCTACTCCTAATGGTAAAGTTTATAAATGTGACGGAAATAAAAAGAAAATAGTTGAACTCGTATTTGATATTGAAGACACAATCAGAGTTATGAACTTTATAACAAGTGGCAGAATCGTATATATTGAAAATAATAATCTTTTTTCATACGATGTTGATACAAAAGAATTAATTTCCACTAAGCTCACAAAAAATATAAAAAATGGAAATTATAAAATATTTACAAGTGGAGAAAATGTCATAATCAAATTTAGGGAAGATTACAAACATATAAATATTATAAGTATTTTTGAAAATAAATTAAAAAAAATATTTGAAGTAAAAACTGAAACAAATCACACTTATTCAAAAATAGTTGGACTCCAATATTTTGCAGGAACAGAAGATGGAGAAATTGAAATATGGAATATTTTGGATCAGGAACTTTATAATTCGATAAAAATTTCTGACAGAAAAATAACATATATTGAAGAATTTGAAGGAAAGTATTTTATTGGTTTGGAAAGTGGAGAATTGGTAATTACAGATAGTAAATTTCATATTTTAAAACAGGAAAAAGTGTTGAAGGAAGGAATTGTGAAAATTTGTGTAATTGAAGATGAAATTTATGTTATGGGGGGTGAAAATAGGATAGTAAAGTATAGGATGATTTGAAATATTTTATTATAATCACAGTTAGTAATTTAGCTGTGATTTTTTTTGAAAATTCATTTTGTAATTTTAATTGTAAAAATTGTGTATAAATGATATAATTTGGCGAAAAAATAAAATAAAAAATAAATAAAAATATGTAAAAAATAAATAAATTTTTAAGACTGAGTCAGTAATGTTTTGAAATACACTCAAACCTATTTAAAATTAAACTACTAAAAATTATATAAATTTAGGCTTTGAGTAAAATAGTCATAGCCTTTTGAGTTTAGTTTTAAAGCAGTTTTACTATAATGTTCAAATTAAAGGTTTATTTGATTTTTAAAAGAATTTTTAGTGTAATGTGAAGAAATGGGAGAGGAAGTGATGAATGAGTTGGAAAATAATAAAATTAAGTTATATGGATTTAACAATTTAACAAAAACATTAAGTTTTAATATTTATGATATTTGCTATGCGGAAACAGAGAGGGAGCAGAAGGACTATATTGCATACATTGATGAGCAATATAATTCAGAAAGACTTACAAAAATACTTATTCGTGTAGCAGAAATGATTGGAGCACAAGTCTTGAACATATCAAAGCAGGATTACGAGCCGCAAGGAGCCTCTGTAAATGTTTTAATTGCAGAAGAAAGAATAAGTCCAGAAAATATCGACAAGTCTTGTAATAGAGGAAAGCCATTTTTTGAGGAAATTGGAATGGATGAAAACAGTATAAAAAAAAGTGGGGCAAGTCAGGATACAGATACAGTTCACGCTCATTTGGATAAAAGCCATATAACAGTGCATACTTTCCCAGAATACCATCCAGATAATTCAATTTCCACTTTCAGAGTGGATATTGATATTGCAACTTGTGGGGAAATTTCGCCATTAAATACGTTAAACTATCTGATAGACAGCTTTGATTCTGATATAATTACAATTGACTACAGAATACGTGGATTTACAAGAGATATTTCAGGAAAGAAATTTTTTACAGATCATAATATAACTTCTATTCAAGATTATATTGAGCCTGAAAAATTAAAAATATACGATGCAATTGACGTAAATGTATATCAGTCTAATATTTTCCATACAAAAATGCTAATAAAGGAAATTAGATTACAAAATTATCTATTTAATCAAGATGTTTATGAAATCGCACCTAAAAAACGGCTGGAAATTACGGATAGACTTAGGAAGGAAATGATTGAAATTTATAGTGGAATGAATATTTATTAAGAATATTTTATACTTAAATTAAGTCTTCAAATTAACTATTTTATAAATTTTATTTTAGATTTGTCTAGTTAATAGTTATTTTTTCTTTTTTTATATTATTTATTTTAACGTAAGGGCATCAAACGCCATGCCCTTACAACCCCGCTTAACGCAAAACTTTCTTATAAAAGAAAAATAGAACTCGCTTTTGAGTATAAATTGTTTTAATACAAATAAATATATTTAACTTTAAAATAAATTACAAAAGCTCAAACAGCTATTTTTCTTCTAACGAAATTTTGCTTGGTATCTATTTTCATCAAATTACCTATTATAATTGAATTGAAAATGTCGTGATTTTTTGGAAATAAAAATTACTAAACACATTTATGTGTTTCTTTCGCCAAAATCTTCAGATATTATAATTTGAAGAAATTGAAATAACTAATATTGCGAAATAAAAGGGGATGGTGATTGTTCCCCTTTGCTTTTAAGAAAAAGAAAAAACATATAAATTACAAAAAATAGTTACTAATCAAAATGTCAATGTAACTTGTTTAAATGTTAAAAAAAAACAGAATTTAAAATTATAAATAAATTAAAAAATATGAAAGGAGTTGAAGAAATGGGGAAAAATATTGATAAAGATAGACAGAATAAGACAGTTCTTTTTGATGCTTTAAAAAATTATCTTTCTAACAGGGTTGTGAGATTTGATGTGCCAGGGCATAAAGGAGGGCGTGGAAATAAGGAATTTCGGGATTTTATTGGGCTGGAAGCGATGCAGATGGATGTTAATTCGATGAAGCCGCTTGATAATTTATGCCATCCAACTTCGGTTATAAAAGAGGCTCAGGATATAGCGGCAGAGGCTTTTGGGGCAAAAGAGGCTTATTTTATGGTAAGTGGAACAACTGGGGCTGTACAGGCTATGATTATGGCAACTTGCAAGGCTGGAGATAAAATTATTATACCGAGAAATGTGCATAGAAGTGCCATTAATGCAATGGTAATTTGTGGAGCAATTCCAGTTTATATTAACCCTGGACTTAACAAAAAATTGGGAATATCACTTGGGATGTCGATTAATGATGTGAAAAAGGCAATTCAGGAAAATCCTGATGCAAAAGCAATATTAGTGAATAATCCTACTTATTACGGAATTTGTTCAGATTTAAAATCTATTGTAAAAATGGCACATGAAAATGATATGTTTGTGCTAGTTGATGAGGCACATGGAGCACATTTTTACTTTGATGAAAATTTACCAATTTCAGCGATGGAAGCTGGAGCAGATATGGCGGCAATTAGTATGCATAAGACAGGCGGTTCTTTAACACAAAGTTCGATTTTGTTAAGTGGTGAGAGAATAAACGCTGATTATGTTCGGCAAGTTATAAACTTGACTCAAACTACGAGTGCATCGTATTTACTTATGACTTCACTTGATGTGGCAAGAAAAAATTTGGCAATAAATGGAAGGGAACTTTTTGAAAAGACAGTTAAATTTGCAGAATATGCCAGAAATGAAATTAATAAACTAGGTGGGTATTATGCGTATGGGAAAGAACTGATTGATGGAGATTCGGTTTATGACTTTGATACGACAAAATTATCTGTGTATACAAAAGATATTGGACTTGCTGGAATTGAAGTTTATGATATTTTGCGGGATGATTATGAAATTCAGATTGAATTTGGAGATTTGGGAAATATTTTAGCGATAATTTCGGCGGGAGACAGAGGCTTGGAAATAGAACGGCTAATATCTTCGCTTGCAGAAATTAAACGGCTTTACTCAAAAGACTCTACAGGAATGTTTGATCATGAATATATAAATCCTGATGTTGTGCTTCCGCCACAAAAAGCCTTTTATTCAGAAAAGGAAATGATCCCCATAAAAGATAGTGCGGGTAAAATAAGTGGAGAATTTGTTATGGCTTATCCGCCAGGAATACCGATATTAGCACCAGGAGAGCGAATTACTGAGGAAATCATAAACTATATCGAATATGCAAAGGAAAAAGGATGTTTATTAACAGGAACTGAGGATATGCATGTTGAAAAGATAAATGTTGTTTTGGAGTGAAAATTTTTGATGTAAAAACGTAGACAGTGTTTGCGAAATTCCAATTAAAATAAATGAAAGAAGGAAACAAAAATGGCTGACAACAGATTTTTGAAATTTTTTAATTATATTTTATTAGTTGAAGGAAGCTACTCTAATGATAAAAATGATAAAGGCGGGGAAACAAAATATGGCATTACTAAGGAGCGAGCTAGAGAATGTGGATACAAAGGTAGTATGAAAGATTTAACAAAAGCAATGGCACAAAAAATTTATGAGGAAAAATATTATAAGGCTAGAAAATTGGATCAAGTGAAAAATGATAAAGTGGCACTAAGCATATTTGATTTTTCAGTAAATGCTGGGAGATATGGAATTAAAAAGGCTCAGGAGGCTTTGAACAAGGTTTATGGCAAAAATGTTGTGAGTGTGGATGGAGCAATTGGATCTCAGACACTAAAATATTTAAATGATGTTAATCCAGTTAAATTTTTGGCTGTATATCACAGTTTACAGCGTGAATATTACAAGTCTCTTGCTAAGAATAATGTAACTCAGAATGATTTTCTAGCTGGATGGCTGAACAGAGTTAAGGTTAAGGAAAATTATTTGAGAAATGTTTAATGAGTGTAAGAAATAGAATAAAATTATAAACAATGGAAAAGTTGAGGAATTTATAAAAAAATTTTAAAGTACAAAATATTGGAAATAAAAGGTTAGATATTAAAAAAAGGTAATACAAATTGAAAGGAGTGTAGCAGATGGAATTATGGTACACAGAAGAACATACAAAAAATGTTCGTTTTTCTATAAAGATTGATAAGCAGTTAGTCAGTGCAAAAAGTGATTTTCAGAGAATTGATATTTTTGAATCGCCAGAGTTTGGGCGGTTTTTGACATTGGATGGATTTATGATGTTGACAGAAAAGGATGAGTTTATTTACCATGAGATGATAACTCACGTTCCTATGGCTGTAAATCCTAAGGCTAATAAAATATTGGTAATTGGTGCTGGAGATGGAGGTACTGTTCGTGAACTTGTAAAATATGAACATATTGAGAGAATTGATATGGTGGAAATTGACAAGATGGTTGTCGATATTTGTCGAGAATACTTGCCTAAGACGGCAAATAAATTGGATAATGAAAGGGTACATATTTATTATGAGGATGGACTAAAATTCGTACGTTCAAAAACTGATGAATATGATATTGTAATTGTGGATTCGACAGATCCGTTTGGGCCTGGAGAAGATTTATTTACAAGAGAATTTTATGGAAATTGCTTTAATGCACTAAAAGAGGATGGAATTCTTGTAAATCAGCACGAAAGCCCATATTATGAGGCAGATGCCAAAGCGACAGCAAGGGCAAATAAACAGTTAAGAGCAGTTTTCCCCTTTGCAACAGTTTATCAGCTGCATATACCAACATATCCGTCAGGACATTGGCTATTTGGATTTGCTTCAAAAAAATATAATCCTGTAGAAGATTTGAAGGCTGATGAATGGAATAAGTTTGGGATAGAGACAAGATATTATAATACAGAATTGCATAAAGGGGCTTTTGCTTTGCCAAATTATGTGAAAGATTTAATAAAATAATTTAGAATAAAAACTAGAAGGAGAATTTATATGAGAAATAAAAATATACATACATTTATAGGTTGTGACAATGAATACAATGAGAGTAAAATTGCTATTTTTGGAGCACCATTTGATAGTACGACTTCGTTTAGACCAGGGACTAGATTTGCTTCAGCGGTTATGAGAAATGAGAGTTTTGGTATAGAAACTTACAGCCCTTATCAAGATAAGGATTTGGAGGATATTAAGGTTTTTGATGGAGGAGATTTGGAACTTTCGTTTGGAAATTCAGAAAGTACATTGCAGGATATTCAGGATGAAACGGCAAAAATTTTGAAGGATGGGAAAATTCCGTTTATGATTGGTGGAGAGCATTCTGTTACATTGGGAGCTGTAAGAGCGGTTGCTGAGAAATATCCAGATTTGCATATTATTCAGTTTGACGCACATACAGATTTGCGAGATGAGTATTTAGGGCAGTATTATTCACATGCTTCTGTAATTAGAAGATGTTGGGATATTGTTGGAGATGACAGAATTTTTCAGTTTGGAATAAGAAGTGGGGAAAGAGATGAATGGAAATTTGCAAAGGAACATCTTCATACAACAAAATTTAATTTTGATGAACTTGATGAAGTTGTAGAAAAATTAAAAGGGAAACCTGTGTATTTTACATTGGATCTAGATGTACTTGATCCATCGGAATTTCCTGGAACTGGAACGCCTGAAGCTGGAGGAGTTACTTTTGTGGAACTTCATAAGGCAATAGAAAAAATTTCACAATTAAATATTGTGGGGCTTGACATGAATGAATTATCGCCTGTATACGATCAGTCTGGACAATCTACGGCATTAGCTTGCAAACTGCTTAGGGAAATTCTGTTGTTTATTTATAAATAGTTTAATTTGGTACTGACCAAGTAAAAAGGGAGGAATGTTAAATGAAGAAAAAACTGCCAATAGGAATATCAGATTTTAAAAAAATAATAGACGGAAATTACTATTATTTTGATAAAACAGAATTGATAAAAAGTATTATAGGAGAACCTGGCGAAGTTAAGCTGTTTACACGTCCGAGAAGATTTGGAAAAACACTTAATATGTCGATGATAAAATATTTTTTTGATATTGAAAATAAAGATGGAAATAAAAAACTGTTTGAGAATTTAAAAATTTCTGAAAATGAGTATTTTGAAAAGCAGGGGACAGCTCCAGTTATTTCAATTTCATTCAGAAATTATGATGAAAGTAGCTGGGAAAATGGGTTTGAGATGATAAAAAATACAATTTCGGATTTATATGATGAATTTGAATTTGTAAAGGAAAATTTAAGTGTTAGAAAAAAAGAAAAATACGATTCGATTTTATTTAACAGAGCAACTGAAGCAACATGGAAATTATCCTTGCTGGATTTAACAAAATATCTATATGAATATTATGGAAAAAAGGTTGTGGTGCTGATAGATGAGTATGATCAGCCGATAATTGATTCATACGTGAAAGGCTATTATCAAGAAGCAATTAGCTTTTTTAAAACATTTTATGGAGTTGTCCTAAAGGATAATAATTATCTCGAAATGGGAATTATGACTGGGATTTTAAGAGTTGCAAAGGAAAATATATTTTCTGGATTGAATAATTTAAGAGTTCATACAATTTTAGACAATAGATTTACAGAATATTTTGGGATTACAGAAAGTGAAGTTGAGCATGCTTTAAAGGATTTTGATTTAGAATTTGAACTTAAAGATGTTCAACGTTGGTACAATGGATATTTGTTTGGAGATATAAAAGTTTATAATCCGTGGTCGATTATTAATTTTCTGAATGATGAAAAATTAAAGTCGTACTGGGTAAATACGAGTGGAAATGAATTGATAAAATTATATTTAAAAAAGCTGAAAAATGAGATTTTTGATGATTTTTCAAAACTTTTGAATAGAGAAGAGATTTATAAACGAATAAACGAAAATATGACTTTTTCAAATCTTGAGTCAAATTATAGTAAAAATATATGGAATTTATTTTTTCACAGCGGATATTTAACACTGGCAAAGAAAATCGAAGATGATGGAATGTGCTATTTAAAAATACCGAATGAAGAAATATTGAAAATGTTCTCAGAAATGTTTATAGAAATTTATTTTGAAGATTATGAGAAATTTTTGTATATGTCAAATGCTTTGAGAGAAGGAAATATAAGTGAATTTGAGAAACATTTGAAAGAAGTTTTATTGGAAAATGTAGGAATATTTGATGTAAGTGGAATTTACAGAGAGCAATTTTATCATGGCTTAATGCTTGGAATAATTTTGACTTTGAAAAATGAGTATGAAATAACTTCAAATAATTTTGCTGGGAAAGGCAGATATGATTTGCTTTTGAAGCCTAAAAATCTGGAAAAAAGAAAAGAAGGAATTATTTTGGAATTAAAAGTTGTAAATGCAATGGAAAATTTGAGTGAAGATAAAATTTTTGAAAAATTAGAGAATGAGTGTGATATTGCGTTACAGCAGATTGAAGAGAAAGAATATGCTTCTGTATTAAAAAATTCTGGAGTTGAGAATGTATTGAAAATTGGGATAGCATTTTTTGGAAAAGAAGTGGCAGTTAAATTTGATAGAAATTATAGTTAATGCTAAATCCAATTTATATTAGATGTGTTCGCTAACCTAAGTTTTTTTATTTCCACAAGGGGTCAAGACCCCTTGCTTTAGAATATTTGTTTTATTAAATATTCACTATTTAAATGGGGAATAGTATAAAGTTATAAATTATTTTACAGATTAAAAATACATTTATAAAAAATTTGCGAGTTTTGAGGTGTTTTTACAATGATTAACAAACTAAAAGAATTGGAAAATCTTGAGAATAAGTATAAGGAAATTGGGAGAATAAATTCGGAGATAGAATCAATAATTGCAAATATAAAAAATGAGGTTGGAATAAGCAGGGAAAAGGAACTATTGGAAGAGAATGAAAGGCTGGCGAAAGATTTAAAGACATTTCATGAAAAGATGAAAGTTAGGGAAGAGGAAATTGGAAGGCTTAAAAATAGTAATGCAGTGCTTATTGAGGAATTGAAGGAAGCGAAAAAGGTTAGGAGAAATGGTGAGATTGATAAGTTTCAGAATATTTTGGCGGAGAAGATGAATGTGGAATTGGAAAGTGGAGTGACTAGAAGGCTTTCTAATTATGCAGAGAAAATGAAGAGAAAAGTCAAAATGCTGGAAAGAAATCTTTCTCATGAATTTTCAGATGAAGCTGATTCATTAAGAGATGAACTCAAAAAAATTAATGAAAAAATTGGTAATTTTTTAGAGAAAAGTAATAGAAAAACTTTTGAAAATAAGGTATTTCTTCAAGAGGAATCTTCAGTTTTTCATAATAAGATAAAAGAAGAAACGGCTTTGAAGGAGGGGAAATTTCTTTTCGAAAGAGAGAAAAAAAGATTTGTATTTGAAAAACTTATTGGACTTAAAGGATTTAACTTTTTAGGGATAATATCAATCTTTTTGGGAGTTTTTTTGGTATTTCGGACGCAGTTTGCAAAAATTTTGGCAAATAATTATGTAAAAAGTTCGGCTTCGTATTTGCTTGGGATGTTTTTTCTTTTTGCTGGAGAAAAATTTTATCAGAAAAATAAAAAGCATTTTGCAGTTGGGCTGATTGGCGGTGGAATTGGTATTCTTTATTTGACTACGCTTCTTTCTACGTTATATCTCAAACTTTATCCAATGACAGCGGGACTTTTTATATCGGTAATACTGACAGAGCTGGTTGTGATTCTTTCATTGCGATATGATAGCCAGATAATTGGAGTATTGTCGCTGATAGGAGGCTATCTTCCATACGGAGCTTATATTTGGGTGAATAAGAGCAATGTCCAGATTTATTATGTTTTGGCATATTCTTTGATTTTGCAGGGAATTGTGCTTGGAGTTTCTTGGAAAAAGGACTGGATATACAGCAAGATTTTTGGATTTGTTACAGGTGTAGTGAATATGACGGGGCTGATTTATTACTTAAATCACAGTATTCATGATAAGATTATGGCATTTTTCTACATCGTAATTTTCACAACAGCATACAGTTTCATTTTCCTAAATTCTCACAAAAAAGAAAATCGTCAAAGCAACATAATCGACTATGTATTTCTAAGTTTAAATCTAATTATAAAATTTTCATTGATTTACAGCCTGTTTGACAAGACAACCCCAAGTTGGCTAAAAGCGGTATTAGTTGGAACAGTCGGAATAATTTACGGATTTTTTGGCGACAGGCTCAAGGACAACAAAGTTGCAAAAATCTTTTATATAGTTGCATTAGGAAGTTTTATCCTGATTATCCCGTTAATTGTGCCAGAAAAATTTGTTGTGGTTGCGTGGGGTGCTGAGACTGCACTTTTATATTTCTTTTATAGAAAATATAAAAATAAAGAAATCCGATATGGAACGATTGCGATTTATCTAGTTTCACTGGTAAGTAATTTGATTGTACGGGAAGAAAAATATTTGCTTGTGTATATTCAAGATTTGATGATAATATTATTTTCATTTGTGCTTTATTTCCTGATAAAACAAAAAAGCTACAAGACAGAAGTTAGGATTTTAAATGGAATATTTAAATATCTGATTTTTACATATTCAATATTTTTTATAAATAAAGTTGTTTTTAATATTGTCACTTCATTCGAAGCGATAAATTATGGTAAAGATGTATTGTTTGGCGTATTATTTTCACTTTTTATTTTAAGAACGGTAACGTATAAAATAAAGAGATTGCAGGATAGTTTTAGCTTGAAATTTTTAGTAATAATTGAAATAATTTATTTACTATTCATAAATATGATTAATTTTATCTTATATATCTCTGGTTGGAGCTGGAATATACAAGAAGAGAAAATTCCAATAAGTTATCCGCTATCTTTAATTTTATTAATTTTTGTAAATTTTTATTTATTTATGGTTGCTAAAAATGATATTCATTTATGCTTTTTCAAAAAAAATGAGAAAAAACCATTGTGGATACTCGAAGAATCAATATATTTCCTTTGTGTAGCAAATATTATTTTACGAATATACGAACAGTCAAATATGCTATTTTTAGGAGCTGGACTAGCTTTGGATATAGTTGGATTGCTATTATGTGGATACTTAGTCTGGAAAGGATTTAGAGTGCCGAATAGGAATGTTAGAAGAATTGGGCTTGGAATAGGAATATTTTTTGTGGCAAAAAGTTTTTTATGGGATTTCTTACGATTTGATAATTCCTATAAGTTGATTGCTTACTTTAGTATGGGGGCTATTTTGATTGGAACTTCCTATATTTATCAGACGGCTTTGAAGAAGTTGGAGCAGGAAGTGAAAGAGAGTTTGAGTGGCACGGATTTTGGGAAAGGTGAGAAAAATGAAGAAAATAACTAAAATAATATTGTTTTTATTTTTATTGACAATTGTTCAACTTTTTTCCAGCCAGTATTTTAAAACTATAAAAATAACAGGAAAGTCGGCATACAAGCAATTTTTTCTAACAGAGGATATTTATGAGAACAGTAAAAATAATCTTGGGGATATACGGATAATTGATAAGAGTGGGAAGGAAGTTCCTTATGTTATCGAAACTGGAAAAGAGCAGGAAAAGCACAGTGAAAAAATTGTGGCAAGGGCAAAAATAGATGAAGTATTGACGAAAAAGGATAAAATGGAATTTATTGTAAAATTTAATTCTGATAGTTCGTTAAAGGATATAATTGGAAACAGGCTCGAGCTGATTGCTTCCAAAAATTTTTACACCGAATATACTTTGCTTGGAAGTAATAACGGTATAGATTGGGAACAGATAACTTCGGGAGAAATTTACAAAACACCTGATAAGGCAAACTTGACAATAGAATTTTCGGAAAAAAGATATGAATTTTATAAAGTTGTAACGCCCTTAGATAAAGGGAATATTTTTAGTGAAGCAATTTTGAAATTGTCAAATAGTGAGGCTCGAAAACTTAAAACTGTAGGGACAAAATTGGATTATAAAGTTGAGCAGGAAGGAAAAAATACAATTTTGAAAATCAAGAGCAAGTTTTTGCCGTTAAAAAATATTGTTCTAGATGTAAATGATGAGTTTCAGAGAAATTATACTGTGAGAAGCGGAGATAATCTTTATGCAGAAGGGATAATTTCTAAAGTTGGAGAAAAGTCAAATTTGATGATAAACTTAGAAAATGTGCCAAAATTGTCTGAAATAATCGTTGAAATACAGAATGGAGATAATTCACCGCTCAAAATAAAAGGAGTAACAGGAAATTACGTTCCAGACAGAATTGTGTTTAGGGCTACAGAAGGTGAAAATTACAAAATAACCTTTGGAGATGAAAGTTTAGATAAGCCGGAATACGATATTGCCGAATTTGCTGACTCAATAAAAGAACGGGATGAAGTTTTTGTAGGAAAATTGGAAAAATCAGATGAAAAGAAGGTTTCAAAGCCAAGAGATTACACGGTTTATTATAATGTTTTTATAGGGGTGGTTGTGGTAATATTAATTGGATTTATGGTAAATAAAATAAATAAAAATAAAAAATAGAAGAGGAGAATGAATTATGAGTATTGTATTTATTTTAATAGGAATTTTGGTAGTTTTGGTTGTAATCGGAATGGGAATTTATAATAAATATATTAGACTAAAAAATCTGAATGAGGAAGGTTGGAGTGGAATAGGCGTATATTTGCAAAAAAGACTGGATTTGATACCAAATCTTGTTAATACTGTTAAAGGTTATGCAACACATGAAAAAGAAACGCTGGAAAATGTGGTAAAATTAAGAAGTCAAATGATGTCGATTGATACAAAGGATATTGATAATATTGAAAAAATTCAAAAACTTGAAAACGAAATGACAAAAACGTTAAGATCAATAATGATGTTACAGGAAAATTATCCAGACTTGAAGGCAAATGAAAACTTTTTGAGCCTGCAATCTCAATTGACTCAAATAGAAACAGAAATTCAAAGTTCAAGAAAATATTATAACGGAACAGCAAGAGACAGAAATACTTTCGTGGAAACTTTTCCAAATAATATTTTTGGTGGAATTTTTGGATTTAAAAAAGCTGAGTTCTTTAATGCTGTGGAAGGAGCAGAAAAAGCTCCAGAAGTTAAGTTTTAATTTTTTTAGTAAATTTTTTAGAAGAGGGCTTATTATGAAGAGTTTTAGCAACCGAAAATTAAACAGTATTTTTTCAATAATGTTTGTATTTTTCACATTATTTTTCTTAAGTGCGAAATCATTAATTGCTGAAAAAATAACGAATTATGAAGTTACAGTTCAGATGAATAAAAATGGGACTTTGACAGTAAATGAAGTGATTGACTATGAATTTGACGGTGCGGCAAAGCACGGGATTTATAGGGATATTCCATTACGTTCAAAGAAAAACGGCGTGGATATTTACAAATCTTATATAAAAATGAATTCAATAAAGAGAAACGGTATTTCTGAAGAATATTCTACGAAACTTTTTGATGAAGGTATTAGATATAGGGTTGGTTCTGCAGACAGATTTGTGGAAAATGGCGTAAATAGATACGAATTTAATTATGTGATTTATAATGCAGTATTTGAAAAAAATGGAATTTATCAGGTTTACTTTAATGCAATTGGTCAATTTTGGCAAGTTCCTATCGAAAAAGCTGCAGTAAATATAAAATTTGGAAATGGAGAACCTGTTTTAAAAAATGAAATTAGGCAATTAGATATTTTTACAGGTGAATATGGACAAAGTGGGAAAGATTATATTACAAATTTGAATAATGGAACTGTTGAAATTAAAACAAATAAGGTTTTAGAGGCATATAATGGATTAAGTTTTCGTCTGAATTTAAAAACAGATAATATAAGCCCAACATTTTGGGATAAATTACAGACACTTTATTATGCTCATCCTTTAATTGCTGTAGGACCGATTATAATAATACTTTTAGCAATTTATGGATTTGTAACGTGGTATATATTTGGAAGAGATGTGGATAAAAAGGCAATTGTTCCTGAATTTAATATACCAAAGGACATTTCAGCCATGTATGCGGCTTATGTCAATGGAGAAAGAGAGCCAAGAGGAATATTGACAATAGGAGTGCTTTCATTACTTTCTAAAGGTTATGTTGAAGCTGATGATAAGGAAGGTAATGGAAGAAATGTAGAATATACATTGTCTAACAGTGAAAAAAACAAGCCTGAATTAGCAGAAGAAGAAAAGATTGTTTTTAATGCTCTTTCTGATACGGGGTATATATTCAAAAAAGAAAGAAGCCTTTACGATGCTTCAAATAGAATATTGAAATTGTTTGAAGATAAATATAAAAAGAAAGTATACAGGGATAATAGCATTTTTAATGTTGTTTTTATTATCGGGATAATAATAGTTTTTATGGTCTCAGCAACTGCAAGTACTGGAACATCAGGTGTATCTGACAGCGGTTTTGGAGTAGTCTCTTTAATTATGGTTGCTAGTTTTTTTGGAATACTTTTAAATATGATTTTTTCAATTATAAATAATATTTATGGAAATAATAGCATATTTTTAAAAATTATTAAGTGGATAGCGGTATTATTCTTTTCAGTAATCTATGGAGTTTTAAATTTCATTGTAATTGGAATAATTATGGCAATGTATGCTGTTTATTCAAAAATAATTGGAAGATATACTGTTGATGGAATGAGAAAAAAAGAATACTTGGATGGCATGAAAATGTACATAAAGACTGCTGAAGCAAATCAGATTATGAAATTTAACGATGTAGATGAGCTGGTAGCCTATTTTAAAGGAATATTGCCTTATGCAGTAGCTCTTGGTGTAAAAAATGAAGCAGTAAAACTTATGAAGAATACAATAAAACTTTATGATTTTGATGAAAGTACATATTCTTACATAAATAGAGGAGTACATTTTAATTCATACAATAATTTCTTTTTATCAGATATGATTTCAAGAGGTTATAACAATGCATACAATGAAATAGCAGAAGAAAGATTTAGCACTTTGAGAGAAAACTCTAGAAATTCGAGCGGAAGCGGTTTTGGCGGAGGCGGATTCTCAAGTGGTGGAGGCTTCTCTGGCGGAGGTTCTGGCGGGGGAGGTGGAGGAAGCTGGTAGAAATACTGGCTTTTTATGATTTTTACATAAATTTTAAATTTGTATAATTGTTAAAGTTTGATACTGAAAAAGTTTTAGAATAACTAAAAATAAGGATAGATAAAATATGATATTTCAAAATAAAAAATTTTCAATATTATTTATGTTTATGGTAATGTTTTTATTTAATTCAAGCAGGCTTGATGCAGTAATATTGCATAGTGAAAAAATAAGAAATTATGAAGTTACAGTGCAAATTAATAAAAATGGGACGCTGACTGTAAATGAAGTGATTGATTATCAGTTTGGCGAAGAGTTTAAGCACGGGATTTATAGAGATATTCCTTTGCGTTCAAAAAGGTTTGGATTTGATGTTCATAAGTCTTTTATCAAAATGAATTGGATAAAGAGGGACGGAAAGGATGAAGAATATACAAAAAATCATTTTTATGAAGGAATAAGGTACAGAATAGGTTCCGAAACAGAACTTGTAAATTTGTATAAGACTGAGACCATATATGAGCTGAATTACGATATTTATAATGCTGTGTTTGAAAAAGATGGAATTTATCAAGTGTATTACAATGCTATTGGACAGTTTTGGAATGTTCCTATTGAACAGGCAAGTGTTATTATAAGATTTCCTGATGGGCAAAAAATTAAAAAAAATGAAATTGAAAAGTTGGAAGTTTATACTGGAAGTTATGGAGAAAAAGGTGAAAATTATGACATTTTAGAAAATGATGAGGAAATACACATTTCAACAAAAGAGCTGGAGGCCAAAAATGGGCTTACATTTATGCTAAATTTGAAAACGGATAAAATAAGCCCAACTTTAGTAGATAAGCTAAAAATTGTATATCTTTCCAATCCAGCAATAATAATTTTGCCATTTTTATTGTTATTTTTAACAATATATTCTATTGTAACGTGGAAGTTTTTTGGAAAAGATCCACAAGGGAAATCTGTAATTCCAGAATTTAATTTGCCAAAAGACATTTCTCCAATGTTTGCAGCATATATAAATGGTGAAAGAGACACAGTGGAGATATTAAATGCAGGAATATTTACATTACTTACAAAAGGGTTTATAGTAGCAAATAGAGTTAATGGTGAAATTAAATATAACAAGGAATCCAAAACTGCGTATACACAGGAAACTGAGCTGGCGGAAGAGGAAAGGATGCTGCTTGATGCTCTTTCTTCAGAAAAGAATGATATTTTTGGTAGTGAAAAAAGAATTTATAATAAGGCAAATAGTATCATTGAAATTCTGAAGGATAAGTATCATAAAATAATTTATAAAAATAATGGAAGTTTTTTAGTTCCATTTTATTGTGCAGCTCCTGTTTTTATGATTTTTATATTTTCACAGACAAATTTTGAGATTTTCAATCCTTTTATAATATTGTATATACTTATAACATTAGGCTCATTTTTTCATAGAATTTGGATAACAGTTAGTAAAAAATTGTTAATAGGATTAGTAATTATAGTGATTTTAGGTGTATCTTTTTATCAGGGAATTGAGATTTTTGTTTTTACAACATATTTTGTAATATTGTTTATTGTGTATGCAAAGTTAATTGGTAAATATACAAATGAAGGCTTAAGAAAAAAAGAATATCTGAAAGGTATGAAAATGTATATAAAAACAGCGGAAGAGAATCAGATAAGAAAATTTGACAATGTAAAGGAATTAATCGAATATTTTAATGGAATTTTACCTTTCGCAGTAGCACTTGGAGTAAAAAACGAGGCAATAAAATTAATGAAAAAAACAATAAAAATATACAACTTCGACATAAATGAATCTTATATAAATAGCCATACTCATATATACGCTTATAGTAACCACAGTTTTACGAACGCATTTTCAAGAAGTTACAGCAGTGGCAAATCGAAAATTATGAGTGAAAAATTTAGTTCATCTAAAAGTGGCTCAGGCGGAGGCGGCTTCTTTAGTGGGGGAGGCTTCTCTGGCGGAGGTTCCGGCGGAGGAGGTGGAGGAAGCTGGTAGAAATACTGGCTTTTTTTCTTGTTGTAAAGTATTGTTTTTTAGTTTATAATATTGGTATAAATATTATTTTTTTAAATTTGTGCAAGAATACAGATAAATCCAACAGAATACAAAAAATGTAATTTGAATTTTAAGGAGCTTATTAATGAATAAATCTTATATAGTTATAATTGAGATTGTTATGGTTATACTTGTTGCAGTTTATTCTATCTCAACTTGGTATTTCTTTGGCAGAGATCCGAAAAGAAAGGCAGTTGTTCCTGAATTTAATGTGCCAGATAATATTTCTGCAATGTTTGTAGCTTATATTAATGGCGAGAGAGATTCAAAGGAAATATTGAAAATTGGAATATTGTCGTTAATACTGAAAGGATACATTTCTGAAGTTGATGAAACTGGGACAGGGAATAAAAAGTATATTTTGAATAAGAAAAATAGAGATAATTTGAAATTGAGGAAGGAAACTTTATTTCAAGAGGAAAATAATTTGCTGGATGTTCTTTCGGAAAATGATTTGTTTGGAAATAAAATAGGGATTATTGGATTTAAAAACCGTATTGTACATTTTTTGGAAAAAAAATATAAAAGGATGATTTACAAAAATAATTATTTGTTTTTTGTCCCTGTAATATCTGGAATAGCGATTTCTATAGTTTTTATATTATTGAAATTATTACAAGGGAATCTTGAAAGTGCTATTATTGGTACAATGTTTATATTTATATTGCTTGAGTATGTACATGGGATGTCTGAAGGAATTTTAAAGTTTTTATATGCAGCAGTTATGTTGGGAATAATTGTTGCTGTAATGATGTATATGGAGATTTATTTGGGATTAAGCCTGTTTATTTTGGGAATAATATTTTTGGTTTATGAAAAGGCAATAGGAAAATATACAGTTTCAGGACGGCGAAAAATGGAGTATATTGAAGGTTTAAAAATGTATTTTGAAACTGCGGAGAAAAATAAAATAGATAAATTTGAAACAGAAGAAGAAAAACTTAATTATTTTAATAGAATATTTCCTTATATTATCGCACTTAAAGTGGAAAATGAAAAAATAGGAATTTTTAAGGATTCTTTGGATTTTTTAAATATAATGGGAAGTTATGCTGAAGCTCAATGTTATGTTAATGAGTATGTAGATAGGAAATTTCCGGTTTTTAGAAAAAAATATATTTTTTGGTAAGATAAGTAGATGATTAGAAAAGTAAAATGTATTTTAGGATTAAAATAACAGAATTTTATAAATTATAAAATAATGAAATGAAAAAAGGAGAAGAAAGTTAAAAATGAAAATAGTGTATTTAGATAATGCTGCAACTACAAAAATGTCGGACAAAGTGATAGAAGAGATGACAAAATCGTTTAGCGAAAATTATGGAAATCCGTCTTCTGTGCATTCATTGGGACAACGTGCAAAATCAGCTGTGGAAAGGGCAAGACATATTGTAGCGCAGAATTTAAAGGTTGAAACAACTGAAATTGTGTTTACATCTGGCGGAGCCGAAGGGAATAATCTTGCAATAAGGGGATTTTTAAAGGCAAACAATGATAAAGGAAAACATATCATAACATCTAAGATTGAGCATTCTACGATTTTAAAAACCTTTGAGCAGCTGGAAAATGAAGGGTATGAAGTTTCGTACATTAGTGTTGATGAGAATGGAGTTGTGGATATTGAGGAGTTAAAACAGGAATTGAGGGAAGATACGGCTCTTGTTTCGATAATGTTTGTGAATAATGAAACTGGGGTTATTCAGCCAATTAAGGAAATTGGGGAAATTTTGGCAGAGAGAAATATATTTTTTCATACAGATGCAGTTCAGGCAATAGGGAAATTGAAAATTTTGCCAAAAGATTTGAAAATAAATGCTTTGACAGCAACCGCTCATAAATTTTATGGGCCTAAGGGAGCAGGATTTGTATTTATTGATAAAAAATATTCGGTTGAAAAGGAAATCTGGGGTGGCTCGCAGGAAAGGAACAGACGGGCTGGAACGGAAAATGTTCACGGAATTTTGGGACTTGGTGTGGCACTTGAGGAAGTTTATGAAAATTTGGAAGAAATGTCGGAAAAAGAAGATAAACTACATAATTATCTAGAAAATAAACTGATAACTGAAATTAAAAAATTAGGTAAAAAAATACGGATAAATGGAGAAAAAGCCAACAGAATAAAAACAACAACGAATGTCTACATAGAAGGAGTGGATATTCAAATGCTGCTGGTAGCACTGGATTTAAGAGGAATCTGTATAAGCGGCGGTTCTGCATGCATGTCAGGCTCGCTTGAAAATTCGCACGTTTTGAAGGCTATGGGACTTACTGATGAGGAATTGAAAGGTTCATTTAGAATGAGTATTGGTAAAGATACGACTATTGAAGAAATAGATTATTTTGTAGAAAATTTAATTGAAGTTATTTAAATATAGAATTATAAAAAAGATTATCAGATAGTTTTAAAAAAATAAGAAAGAGAAATTTAACAAATTGTTAGTAGAAAGGAAATTAAAATGAATAATATAAAAGCGATATTTATGGATTTGGATGGAACAGTGCTGACAAGTGAGCATAAAGTTTCGGAAAATTTGATAAAAAAATTGAGAGAATTGGAAGAAAAGGGAGTGAAAACATTTATTGCAACTGGGAGAACCTTTATTTCATCAAAGCCTTTTGTGGAAATGCTGGGTATAAAAAATCCAGTAATTAATTATAATGGCGGGAGAGTTACAAATCCGTTAAATAATGAAGTTATCTTTGAAAAACCTGTTGAGGCACAAGATGTTAAGGAACTTATCAAAGTTTCAAGAGAAAAGGGGATTCACTTAAATTTATATATGGATGACAAGTTATATATTGAAAATGAAACAGATGAAGGTAAAAAATATTCAGAAAGCGTGGAAATTCCATATTATGTGAAAAATTTTGACGAATTCATTGGAAAAACTTCTACAAAAGCATTATTTATTGCAGAAAATTCGATTTTACTGGAGTTAAAAAAGGAATTGGAAGAAAAATTGCCACATATTAATTTTGTATTTTCAAAGCCACATTATTTAGAATGCTTGAATAAGGAAGTAAATAAAGGTTTGGCAATAAAGGAACTCTTGAAAAAATATAATATTTCTCCAGAAGAAACAATGGCATTTGGGGATCAGTGGAATGATTTGGAAATGTTGAAGTTTGTGAGATATGGGTATCTTATGGGGAATGCAACAGAAGATCTGAAAGAGAAATTTTCAGATGACAAAATTACTTTGTCAAATGATGAAGATGGGATTTATGAAGTGATAAAAGAACTTTAGGTATTTTTATAAAAATAGAAATTAGGTAGAAATTATGGGAAATAAATTTGTACATTTGAAATTGCATACCGAGTATTCACTGCTTGAAGGAGTAGGAAAAATAGATGAATATGTTGAAAAGGCTAAGGAAATTGGAATAAAAGCACTTGCAATTACCGATACTTCGATGTTTGGGGCAATTGAGTTTTTTAAGAAGTGCAAAAATGCTGGAATAAAGCCTATTATTGGACTTGAGGTCTTTCTTGACGGACTGGAGAAAGTGGGGGAGTTTTCGCTTACTTTGCTTGCTAAAAATCAGAATGGGTATAAAAATTTATCAAAATTGTCGTCAATTTCATATAGCAGGTTTACACGGAATAGGAATAAAATTAAGTATGATGAATTGAAAAAATATTCAGATGACTTGTATATTTTGTCAGGTGGCATAAATAGTGAGGTTATAAAGGGTATTCTGGATTTGGAAAATACTCAGGTTAGAAGAGTTGTTGAGAAACTTGGTAAGGATTTTGGGGATAATTTTTTTATTGAAGTTCCTGCTGTGGAAAGGCTGGAAAAGGCTAGAAAAATGCTTTTTGACATTGTGCGTAAAAATAAATTTGATAATTTTGTTATTACGAATGATGTTTATTATCCGAATAGAGAAGATACGGTTTTGCAGAAAATCGTGGAATCAATAAAAGAGGGAAGTAAAATTGATACAGAAAAATCGGAAAATAGTGAAATTTTGTATGATGACCTATATCTAAAATCTGAAAATGAAATAGAAAAAAGTTTTGAAAATAAGGAATATAGCGAGTTTTATGAAACTGGAATTAATAATGTGGAAAAAATTGTGGAAAACTGCAATGTTGATTTTGAGTTTCATCATTTTAAATTTCCAAAATATTCGTTGCCACAAAATATAAGTGAAAAGGAGTTTTTACGAAATCTAGTATTTGAGGGACTTTTTCACAAATATTTGAAAAAATCTGTTTCAGATTCTGAAAAATTGCAGCTGGATAAAAATTTTGAGATAATTGAAAAAGAGATTGCAAAAGATGAAATTTCTGGGCAGAAAATGAAAGAAATTAAAATTCGAGAAAAATTATTAAAAAATAATTTGGAAAATGTTTTGGAGCGTGCAGAGTATGAGCTGGAAATTATTGATAAAATGGGATACAATGGATATTTTATCATTGTCTGGGATTTTATAAAATTCTCACGTGAAAATGGGGTTTATGTTGGGCCTGGAAGGGGTTCTGCGGCTGGGAGCATTGTTTCATATGCTTTGAATATTACGGAAATTGATCCGCTTGAGTATAATCTGATTTTTGAACGTTTTTTGAATCCTGAACGTATTTCGATGCCAGATATTGACATAGATTTTGATCAGGAACAGCGGGAAATTGTCATAAATTATGTGGTAAATAAATACGGGGCAGAATATGTGGCACATATTATTACGTTTGGAACGCTAAAAGCAAGGCTTGCGATTCGTGATGTGGGGCGTGTGTTAAATATTTCGCTTGTAAAAGTCGATAAAATCGCTAAAATGATACCGTTTAATACGGAATTGAAAGATGCCCTGAACAACATCCCTGAACTTAGAAAAATGTATGAAACTGACAGGGAAATAAAAAGAGTGATTGATTATTCGCTTAAATTAGAGGGTAAAGTGCGGCACGCCTCTGTTCATGCGGCTGGAGTTGTTATTTCCAAAGATGTGCTAAGCGATGAGATTCCAACTTATTCTGATGGGAAAACAAAGATTGTTTCAACACAGTATCAAATGAAGGAACTGGAAGAGCTGGGAATTTTAAAAATGGATTTCCTTGGATTGAAAAATCTCACAATTTTGCGGAAAACTGTGGAAAATATTGAGAAAAGAAGAAAAATAAAAATAGATTTAAATGATATTTCGCTAAATGATGAAAAAACTTATGAACTACTTACAAAAGCTGATACAATGGGAGTTTTTCAATGTGAGTCGGCTGGAATCAGAAGCCTTATGAAGAAAATGAAAATTGAAAAATTTGAGGACATAATCGCATTGCTTGCACTGTACCGTCCAGGACCTTTGCGAAGTGGAATGGTGGATGATTTTATCAATGTGAAAAATAACAGGACTGAGATAAAATATATTGATGATTCCCTAAAATACATACTTGAGGAAACTTACGGAATAATTTTGTATCAGGAGCAGGTTATGAAAATTGTGAGTGAAATGGCAAATTATTCACTTGGAGAAGCCGATGAGCTGCGGCGTGCGATTGGAAAGAAAAATCCTGAACTAATGAAGAAAAATCGTGAAAAATTTGTAACAAATGCTCAAAAAAACGGAGTTTTATCGAAAAAAGCAAACGAAATTTATGATTTAGTTGAAAAATTTGGTGGATATGGATTTAACAAGTCGCATTCGGCGGCTTACGCCTTGATTGTTTACTGGACAGCGTATTTTAAGGCAAATTATCCGTTGGAATTTTTTGCTGCGATAATGACAACCGAAGTGCATAATCTGGATAGATTTGTTGTTTTTGTGAATGAAGCGAAGGAAAAAGGGATTAATATATTTTTGCCAGATGTGAATTTGTCTGATTATGATTTTGAAATTGAAGAAAATCAGGCGGATAACGAAAATTTTGGAAAGGTTGGAATAAGATTTGGACTTTTTGCGATAAAGGGCGTGGGAGCAGCATTAATTAATGAAATAAAAAAAGAACGAAAAAACGGAAAGTTTGTTTCCTACAAAGATTTTGGATATCGGATGAAGCAAAATGGAATTACAAAAAAACAGCTGGAATCGCTAATTTTATCGGGAGCATTGGATGGACTTGATGGAAACAGGTTTGAAAAATATAAGTCTATTGACAAAGTTCTAGAATACAGCCAGAAAAAATATGAATCTGAAGAAGATTTGCAAATGATTTTATTCGGAGGGAAAAAGGAGATATCAGTTGACTTCCAGATGGAAAAAAGCGATGAGTTTTCTCAAAAAGTATTGCTTCAAAATGAAAAGGAATATTTGGGAATCTATGTTTCAAGCCATCCTTTAAATGAGAAAAAAAATCTGATAAATATAATTTTCCATAATAAAATATCAGAAATTTCTCAAAAAGAGCTAAAAAAAGTACGAATTATCGGAATAGTGAAAAATGTAAAAAAATTTGCAACACGGGCTGGAAAAGATCCGATGGTAAAATTTGAAATGGAAGATTTTCAAAAAAGCATTGAAGTTGTCTGTTTTCCAAGAGAATACATAACTTTTGGCTATAAAATTACGGAAGGGCAGATTATGGTGCTGGAAGGAATTGTAAATTCCGAGCAAAATAAAAATACACTTATTTTAAACAACATTTGCAACATTGAAAATCTGGAAGAAAACAAGAATCTGAAATTATACATCTTAATTGATGAAGAAGTGAAAGAAAAGAATCAGGAATTGAAGCAGATTATTTTAAAAAATAAAGGTGACAATCAAGTATTTTTAGCATTTAAAACGAATGAGAAAAAAGAAGTTGTAAAACTGTCTGAAAAATATAATGTGAACTTGTCGCTCAAGTTTATTAGGAAAGTTGCGAAATTGGTGGGGGCTGAGAGGATAAAGTTGAAATAGAAAAAATAAGAAATATTTTTGGAAATAGGGATGTTTAATGCTTAGATTTAGGAAAGGAAGGAAATTTTAAATATTTTTATTGTTATTGTGGATAAGAAGCTAATGAAGGGAAAATAAATTTAGGAAAAATTTGTAATAAAGCAGATATAATTGAAAGTTCATTAAGTAAAATAAAATTTTCTTAATCAAATTACCTTTTGAAAAATCTATTAAATATGATAAAATAATAGATATTGTAAGCTAGATCTAAAAAATAAAATTATAAAATTAAATACTAAAAAAATTGGAGGAAAACAATGATAAAGGAATACAAACCGTCGGAAATTGAGAAAAAATGGCAAGATAAATGGTTTGAAGGAGATGTTTTTAAATCAGAAAATAAAGTTGATGGTAAAGAGAATTATTATGTACTTGAGATGTTTGCGTATCCATCTGGAAAGCTTCATGTTGGGCATTTGAGAAATTATGCGATTGGAGATGCGATTGCTAGATATAAGAAGATGAAGGGGTTTAACGTGTTGCATCCATTTGGGTGGGACAGTTTTGGATTACCTGCGGAAAATGCCGCAATTGACAACGGGGCACATCCTGGGAAATGGACAAAGGCTAATATTGACAATATGAGAAGACAGATGAAGCTTATGGGACTTTCTTATGACTGGGATAGAGAACTTAGTACTTATACTCCAGAATACTATAAATGGAATCAGAAATTTTTTATTGAGATGTATAAAAAAGGTCTTGTTTATAAGAAAAAATCTTATGTAAACTGGTGTCCAGACTGTAATACCGTACTTGCAAATGAGCAGGTTGAAGGCGGAAAATGCTGGCGACACGGTAAAACAGATGTAATTCAAAAGGAACTTTCACAATGGTATTTCAAAATTACAGAATATGCAGAAGAATTACTGCAAGGACATGAAGAACTTAGAGGTCATTGGCCTGAGCAAGTGCTTGCTATGCAGAAAAACTGGATTGGAAAATCAACAGGAGCGGAAGTAGACTTTATTTTGGACTTTGATTATAAAGGGAATAATGAGAATATTATAAAAAATGAAAAAGGTGAAGTTGTAATAACTGTGTTTACTACGAGAGCGGACACGCTATTTGGGGCGACTTACTTGACTTTGGCACCTGAACATCCGTTAGTAGAAGAAGTTATTTTGAAGCAAAATCCTGAAATTAGGGAAAAAGTTGAGGCTATGATTAATGAGGATAAAATTAGCCGTACTGCTGAAGATAAGGAAAAAGAGGGTGTGTTTACAGGACTTTATGTTATAAATCCAATAAATAATGTAAAAGTACCTTTATGGATTGGAAACTATGTATTAATAGATTATGGGACTGGAGCGGTTATGGCTGTGCCTGCCCATGACGCAAGAGACTTGGCTTTTGCGAAAAAATATGACTTGCCAATTAAAATTGTGGTAAATCCTGTGGATAAAGATGAGAATGTCCATGAATTGACGCTTGAAGAAACATTTGAAAATATTTTTACTGGAAATGGAATTATGACTAATTCTGGAGAATTTGATGGAATTTCAAATGAAGATGGAAAAATCAAGATTGTAGAAAAACTGGAAAAATTAGGAAAAGGTAAGGCAACTATAAATTATAGGCTTCATGACTGGTTAATCAGCAGACAAAGATACTGGGGAACTCCAATTCCTGTGATTTATGATGAAGATGGAAATATTTATTTGGAAGAAGAAGCAAACTTGCCTGTAAAATTGCCTACAGATATTGAGTTTAACGGAAAGGGAAATCCACTTGAAACTTCCGAGGAATTTAAAAATGTGATTTTGCCAAATGGGAAAAAAGGTAGAAGAGAAACTGACACAATGGATACTTTCGTTGATTCTTCATGGTATTACTTGAGATATTTGGATTCTCACAATGATAAAGAGCCGTTTAAAAAGGAAGATGCAGATAACTGGACCCCAGTTCATCAATATATCGGTGGAATTGAGCATGCAGTAATGCACTTGCTTTATGCAAGATTTTTCCACAAATCACTAAGAGATTTAGGATACGTTGACACAAATGAGCCATTTAAGCGTTTATTGACACAAGGAATGGTTTTAGGGCCTTCTTACTATTCTCAAAATGAAAGAAGATACTTGTTCCCAAGAGAAGTGGAAATGAAGGATGGAAAGCCTGTTTCTAAGGAAACTGGAGAAGAATTGACAACAAAAGTTGAAAAAATGAGTAAATCTAAAAATAACGGAGTAGATCCTGAAGAAATCGTGAAGGAATACGGAGCTGACTCTTCAAGAGTGTTCACATTGTTTGCCGCGCCGCCTGAAAAAGAGCTGGAATGGAATATGAACGGACTTGCAGGGGCTTACAGATTCATAAACAGACTTTATCTGTTAATTTCATCAACAGCTGATTTTGCTGATAAAAATGCCTCAAAGGAAAACAATTATGGAATTAATCTAGATGCAAGAAGTGAAAAAGACAAGGAAATTCAGAAAAAATTACATCAGACAGTGAAAAAAGTTACAGACAGCATAGAGGACGATTTCCACTTTAACACAGCAATAGCCGCAATAATGGAACTTCTAAACGATATGACAACTTACAAGCAAAATGTAATTGATAAAAATGATATTTCATCAGAAAGTAAAAAAGTATGGCATGAAGTTCTTGAAAAAGTGATTTTATTAATTGCACCTTTTGCACCGCACGTGGCGGATGAATTATGGAGTGATTTAGGAAATACAACTCTTACTTTTGAGCAAGAATGGCCAACATTCGTTGAAAAATTAACTGTGGAAAACAACTTTAACTTGGTTTTACAAGTAAATGGAAAAGTTAGAGATATGTTGCCTGCACAAATTGGAATTTCAAAAGGTGATGCTGAAAAATTAGCATTTTCTTCAGAAAAAGTTCAAAAATTTGTTGATGGAAAAGAAGTTGTCAAGGTAATTGTTGTGCCTAATAAGCTAGTTAATATTGTTGTAAAGGGATAAAGTTTAATAAAGGGAGAGGAATTTTTAAAAAGAAAAATTAAATTAGGGGTGATTACGATGACATATATTGCAGAAATAGAAAATAATAAAATAATTAATGAATTTAAAAAAGCTGTAAAAAAAACTGGAAAAAGTGAAAGTGATGTATTAGTTCAATTGATGGCTAAATTTGTTGAAGAAAACAAAATTGAAAAGAATTCAATGGATATTTTATTTAATAAAATGGAAGAAAATAAAGATGTTTTTATTAGAATGCGTGATAAATAATGATTAAATATTTTGAAGTTTGTGACATTTTAAAAATACATAATAAAGTTTTAGAGTTATCAGGTGGTTTAGAAGGATATAAGGATAAATCAGGAATAGAAAAAGTATGTGATTTTGTACAAAATGATTTATATTATCCTGAATTTTTAGATAAGTTAACATATATAATTTTTAGCATATCAAAAAATCATTTTTTTAATGATGGAAATAAAAGGACTTCTATTGCTGTTGGGGCATATTTTTTGATAGAAAATGGGTATGATGAAAAAATAACGGAATATATTAGGGATATGGAAGATTTAGTTGTTGAATTTGTAGAAAATAAGATTAATAGAGAAGATTTTAAAGAAAAATTGAAAAAGTATATCTGAAATAAAAAAAGTAGGGGAAAATAAAATGGCTAAAATCGCAGTAACTGGAGTAACAGGAAATTTAGGTGGCATGGTTTCAAGATTATGTAAAGAAAATGGAATAAAAGTGAGAAATTTGGCTAGAAATAAGGAAAAAGCTGAAAAAATTGGATTTTCTGATGTTTTTAAATCAAATTATGATAAATCAGAGGATACTATAAAATCATTGGAAGGAATTGAGGTACTTTTTATGGTGTCTGGTTCAGAAAATCCTAATCGTGTTCAGCAACATAAGGATTTTATTGATGCGGCTAAAATATCAGGAGTTTCGCACATTATTTATCTTTCGTTTTACAATGCTTCAAAAAATTCAATATTTACATTGGGAAGAGATCATTATGCAACTGAGGAATACATTAAAGAAAATGGATTTAAATATACATTTTTGAGAGATAATTTTTATGCGGATTTCTTTGTAAATCTATGTAGAGAATATGGAGAAATAAAAGGGCCTGCTGGAAATGGTAAAGTTTCGGCTGTGGTGCGTTCGGATGTGTCAGAAGTGGCTGCTAAAATTTTGGAAAATCCAGAAAAATGGGAAAATCAGACTTTGAATATGACAGGACCTGAAGAATTCACAATGGAGGAAATTGTAAAAATTGTAAGTAAATATTTTGGGAAAGAAATTAAGTATATTGATGAAACGGTAGAAGAGGCTTATGAATCACGTAAAATCTGGAAAGCTAAACAATGGGAATACGACTCGTGGGTTTCAACTTATACTGCAATTGCCCAAAATGAACAATCGGGTATTTCAAATGATATTAAAAAAGTTCTGGGGCGTAAAGCAACTTCCCTGACGGAGTATTTAGAAATATTGTAATGAAAAATATGATTAAAAAATTTTGTGAAATAAAATTTTATAAAAGAGGGGGGAAGGATTTTTAATGAAAAATAATATGACATAAATTGCAATATTAATTGCGACATTTTACCAAATTTTTTTAAAAACTAATTTCGTGTAAAAATTTTTCAAATGGCGTTGCATAGTTTAAACATTTTCTTGGTCTCGAATTTATCAGCATTAAAGTTCTTATCAAGTCTTCTGTATCTATTTTTGATATGTCGGTCTTCTTTGGGTAAAATTCTCTTAGAAGACCGTTGCTGTTTTCGTTGCATCCTCTCTCCCATGAGCAGTAAGGATCTGCAAAATAGAATTCTATTCCCAGCTTCTCCACTTCTTCCCAGCATGAAAATTCCTTCCCCCTGTCTGATGTGAAAGTCTTGAATGCTCCTTGTGGAATACTGGCTGTCAGCCGTTTTATTGCTTCTAACACTGAATTTTTACTTCTATTTTTCATCTTTATTGCCACATAAAACCTTGTCTTCAATTCCACAAATGTTGCAAAGCAGGCTTTGCTTTCCCCTCTTGATGAAACTACCGAGTCTAGCTCCCAATGCCCAAAAACTTCTTTTTTCTTGACTTCTTCAGGTCTATCGCCAATTGTCTTCCCAATATTGAATTTTCCTCTCATCTCCTTAGTTTTCGCTTTCCTTCCCTTTCTTCTCAAGACATTCAGGGAAACATCTAGAAAATTACTGTACAACCAGTTATAGATAGTTTTAAATGACAGTCTCCCCTTTAATTCCCTGCCAGCAATTTGTTCAGGAGACCAGGTTTTACAGAGTCTGTCCTCTATCAGATTTTTCAATTCAGCAGTAATTTTTGAGTTTCTTCCTTTATTAGCAGATTTTGTATTGGCATTTTCTTGAGCATTCTCAGAAGAGTATTCGCCATTAATTCTTTTGATTTCACGGTAAATGGTAGCCCTGTGCCTGTTAAGGATTTTGGCAATTTTAGAAATTTTGTAATTTTCCTTTAGCAGAACCTCTAGTTTATTTCTTTCATTTATGGTAAAATATTTATGGCTCATGATATATTTCCTTTCGTTAATGTTTTTGTCGTTACTAACATTTTAACACGAAATTATCATGAGTTTTTATATTTTTTTAGTTTGTCGCAATATATTTTACAATCTATGATGAAAAAAAAATTACCAATAGGAATATCAGATTTTAAAGAAATAATTAAAAAAAATTATTATTATTTTGATAAGACAAAATTTATTGAAAATCTTTTGGAAGACGGGTTTAAGGTTAATTTATTCACTCGTCCAAGAAGGTTTGGGAAAACGCTTAATATATCGATGTTAAAATATTTTTTTGATATCGAGAAAAAAGATGAAAATAAAAAATTGTTTGAAAATCTGGATATTTCTGAAAGTAGATATTTTGAAAAACAGGGGAATTATCCCGTAATTTCCATTTCATTTAGAACTTATGGCGAAAAAAATTGGGAAAATGGGTTTAAAAGAGTTAAAGAAATAATCAGAAATTTATATACAGATTGTAAATTCTTGACTGAAAAAATGGATGAAATTGAAATTGAAGAATTTAATTCTGTGAGAAGAGGCTTGGACTCAGCAAATTGGAAATCTTCTTTATTTTATTTGTCGAAACGTTTGTACGAATATTATGGGAAAAAAGTAATAATTCTAATAGATGAATATGATCAGCCGATAATAGATGCCTATATAAAGGGATATTATGAAGAAGCGATAGACTTTTTCAAAAGTTTTTATGGGATAGTTTTAAAAGATAATGAATATCTCGAAATGGGGGTCATAACGGGAATATTGCGTGTTGCAAAAGAAAATATCTTTTCAGGGCTGAATAATTTGAAGGTGAATACTATACTAAATGATAAATTTACTGAATATTTTGGAATTACTGAGTCTGAAGTGGAAAAGGCGTTGAAGGATTTTGATTTTGAATACGATTTGGCAGATATCCAAAAATGGTATAATGGATATTTATTTGGAGATGTGAGAGTTTATAACCCTTGGTCAATTATTAACTTTTTAGCTGATGGGAAGTTAAAGACATATTGGGTAAACACAAGTGGAAATGAGCTTATAAAGCTGTATTTGAAAAAGTTAAGCGATGAAATATTTGATGATTTTTCAAGGCTTTTAAACAAAAAAAGTATTTTAAAAATAATCAATGAGAATATGACTTTTGAAAATTTGGAAGCAAACTTTTCGGAAAATATATGGAATTTATTTTTTCACAGCGGATATTTAACTCTAGCACAAAAATACGATGAAGATGATGAAGACGCATATTTAAAAATTCCAAATGAGGAAATATTAAAAATGTTTTCAAAAATGTTTATTGATGTGTATTTTGAAAACTATAATTTGTTTTTAAGTATGATAAATGCTTTGAGAATTGGAGATATTGACAAATTTAAATTGGAATTAAGGAAAATTTTGCTTGAAAATGTTGGAATATTTGATGTGAGCGGGATTTACAAGGAGCAGTTTTATCACTGATTAATGCTTGGATTAGTTTTAATGCTAAAACGAGAATACGAAATAACTTCAAATAATTTTGCAGGGAAAGGCAGATATGATGTGTTATTAAAGCCCACGACAAACGCATGAATATTTTAAACTATTTCTTTATATTTATCCATTTTTTTAACAACAGCATTTCTATATATCAAAAAATAATTTTAAATATCTTCTTACATCTAATGATATGATATATCTCTTTATCCTTCTGCTAAATTTCTTTCTGAACGGCAGTTCTTCCAGTATTGAGATTGCTAATTTCCTTAGAATATTTAAGTTTCTTGCCGCATTTTTGTTTAATGTCTTATTTGCATCTTCTCTGAATGTCATATCCAGTATCCAATGATAACTTTCTATTGCCCAATGTCCTCTTACCGCTCTTACAAATTCTTCCACTCCCCCTGCTGTATTTGTTATGTAATACCTTTTCTGTTCCTGCTTTTTTCCATTTTCTTCTGTTGTTAAAATGATGCACCTATCCCTTTTACTTCCTTCCATTCCTTCTTCCTTTAATTTTTTTCTGAATCCCTTGTCAGCAAAGTAATCTTCTATATCTTCTTTTAAAGTCTTCTGGTTCCCTTTTACCTGGAGACAGAAATAACCCTTCTTCTTTCCTAGCTTTTTTATGATTTCTTTCTGGGTTCCTATCGCATCTATTGTAACTATACATTCCTTTACTGAGATTTTATCAAGCAGACGTAATATCGCTTCTATATCATTCCCTTTTCCTTCAAGCGCCACTTGTGAATAGCAGATTCCATCTTCTTTGGAATACGCAGATACTATGTCTAACGGGCTGTTGTTTTTATTCTTCATTCCGTTTAAAAATTTCCCATCAATATTCAATATTTTTCTTATTTTTTTATATTCCCCGGAAATTTTTAACTCCATCCATTTTGTCAAAAGAACTTCTGTAACTTCAGGCTCTATTGTAGCCATGACTCTTTGAATAGCATCATGCGAAGGAACTCTATTTGGCAGCTCCAAGTATCTTTTTAATGCTTTAAGATATAGTTTCCCAAATTCCTCAATCTCTTCCCAATATTCAACATTCGCAAGCATAGCAAAAAGAGTAATCATAACAATGTCACTTAACTTGTGTTTTATTTTTGAAGTCTGTCGCTTGTCCTCTATTTGAGTAATATATATTAACAATTCTTTTAGATTTTGGTTATTTTCCGACATTTTTACCAGCTTCTTTCATAAAATATCTCAGTAATATTATACCTTTTTTTAGATTTTTTTCATGCGTTTGTCATGATTAAAGCCTAAAAATCTTGAAAAAAGAAAAGAAGGAATCATTCTGGAACTCAAAATTGTTGATTTTGGAAATAATTTGAATAAAAATGAAATTAAAGAAAAACTGGAAAAGGAATGTGAAGTTGCATTACAGCAAATTGAAGAAAAAGAGTATGCTTCAGTACTTAAAAATGCTGGAATTAACAATATTCTGAAAGTTGGAATGGCGTTTTTGGGGAAGGAAATGGAAGTTAAATTTAAGAGAGAAGTATAATTCTTTTAGGAAGTTTAAATAAAATAAGTTTACTTGTAAAGTCAGTAGAAATACTGACTTTTTATACTAATACTAACCCCCATTTAAATAATCAAAGTACTTATAAATTTATTTCTCTTCATTGCTCCATAACTCTAACAGCAAATATTTTTTTCGAAAGTCTAAGAAATTTAGTAAAATATTATTACTGAAGATATATTAAGGATATAAAATTAATTTATTAAAAAACATTTGATTTTTTCAGAAAATGATGTATAATAATATTAATTTAAAATTAAAATTTACATAAAAATAGTTTTTTAAAGGGGGAGAAAATGAGAATAAAGGGGAATAACAATGGATTTACACTCATTGAGGTTTTATTATATATTTCAATTATGGCGATTTTGTTTATGGTGGTTTCTGTGAATTTACAGAAACAGAGGCAGAATCAGGAGTTCGCAATTCAGAAGAGGAATATTAGCCAGTTTATTAGAAAAATTCAACAGTATGCACAGCACAACAGGAAGGAATATGTGCTGGATTTTAAAATATCTGAAAAGAGGGCCTATTTTTTGGATGAAAAAAATGGGAAAAAGGATATTATAGATAAAATGGAGATTTCCAAAAACTTATCTTATATGACAAATAATTCTAATAAAAATGCTGATTTTAGAAGACGTACCACAAATGAAGGGAATTTTGAAAAAGGATTTTCCGTTTATTTGCTGGATAAAAAGGGAGAAAAAATTTATTATAGAATTTCCACAAACACAATAAATGCGGCGAAATATCCGATTATAAGTATTTACAGGGCTAAAAAGCCAATTAATCTTTCGGATGACTATTCAAAAGCTAACTTATGGGAGGAGGAAATTTAGATGAAAAATGGGGGAAATTTTGAAAATAATGAGATAATTGAGGAAAGAAATAAAAAAATAGATTTTGAGAATATAAAATTTCGTAAAATCGTGAAAAAATCTAATAAAAATGAAAATATAAAAAATTATGGAAATATAAAAGTGAGTAAAAATAATGACAATAGTCAAACTCAAGAAAACGTAAATAAATTTGAAAATAAGGAATTTGACAAATATATTTTGGAAATGCAGAAATTCAGAGAAAAAGAAGCTAGAAAAAAGTATATAAAATCTGAACTTTCACGCAGGAAACAAAATTTAGTAAGGTTTTTTAATATAGAAATAGGAATTGAAGAAGTGAAAAGAACTTGGCAATTTGGAATTTTAATTTTGGCAGGGATTTTTTTGTTTGTGTTTTATCTGAATTTTGTTACTTTTAAGGGGGAACTTTCTGGAGAAAAAACGCTTTATGTGAAGATTGATGGAAATCGTGGAAGTGTCTTGAAGGTTAATAACAAATATTTGAAAAGTCAGGCGAGCATAGAGAATAAGAAGGGGCTTGAATATGGATTTTACCTTATGCGGTACAAAATTAGGAAAGTTGTAAATAAAAATGGCAATATTAAGATTGAAGGGAAAGTGTTAGGATATAAAGAATCACGATTAAATAGAGTCCGTAAATATATTTTGGAGATTTTTGATAATTTGTTTATAACTGAAGAAAATTTGTATGCTTTTTCACGTGCTGCAGTTTTGGGAGAAAAGGCGGAGGTTTCTAAGGATATGAAGGATAAGTTTAAGTATACAGGACTGGCTCATTTAATTGTAATTTCTGGAACTCATATAAGTCTGGTTGTGATTGGGATTGTGAAAATTTTGGATGGGCTGTCGCTAGGATATAGGTTTAAATATCTGATGGCGCTTGCAGCACTTACTTTCTATTGTGCATTAATCGGATTTTCTCCAGGAATTTTACGTGCCTATATTATGGGAGCGATGATGATTTTGGCAAGAGTTCTTTTTGAACAGGAAGACAGTAAAAAATCTCTTTTGGTGTCGTTTATTGTTATAATTGTGCTAAATCCGTATTCACTTTTTGATATTTCAATGCAGCTTTCGTATGCGGCAGTTGTGGCAATAATATTTGTAAATCCTGAATTTAAGAAAATTTATCAGGAAAAAATTTTGGATAAAATAAAAAACGAAGTATTGAGAAATACTGTAGATTTGATATTTTTAAGTTTAACAATACAAATTACGAGCATTCCTTTATTTTTGTATTATTTTGAAAAATTGCCATTATTTTCATTTTTATTAAACATTGTGGGAATACCGATTGGAACAGTTGTTATACAATGTTTATTTTTGGCTGTACTTCTAAATATTTTTAAATTATCTTTATTTAATGGAATAGTAGTTTTTATTACAGAAGTTATTTTTAAGGCTTTTGAAGGGTTCATTTACGCTGGAAGCAAAATTCCGCTTTTACAGCTTAATATTAATGGAAAAGCACCATTATGGACGGTTTTTGCATATTATGGAATGTTATTTTTTATAACATTTTTTGTAATGCCCTTGTTTACTGCAAAAATTGATATGTATTCAAGTTCTTTTAATACTGAAACAATAAAATAATTATAGAAATGAATTTAAGAACGTTATTAGCAGTATAAATGAAAATTATGATAATAAACATATTTTATAAGTTCCTGTTTCGTGGTATAATGATATGATAAAAAAATAATAAAATTTGAAAGGAAGATAGAATATGAGTTTACCAAATTGTCCAAAATGTGGATCAGAATATGTTTATGAGGATGGAAATATGCTAGTTTGTCCAGAATGCTTTTATGAATGGGCTGAAAATGGGGAAGAAAGCAGTGATGAAAACGTTGTGAAAGATTCAAACGGAAATATTTTGCAGGATGGGGACAGTGTTACAATTATTAAGGATTTGAAAGTAAAAGGTGCATCGTCAGACTTGAAGAGAGGAACAAAAGTTAAAAATATAAGATTAATTGATGATGGGATTCATAACATTGATTGTAAAATAGATGGTTTTGGTGCAATGAAACTAAAATCGGAATTTGTTAAAAAAATATAAAAAATAGATTTTTTAATAACTTAATTTATAAGTTTTTTTCTTAAATATACAACTAGATAATATTTATTTGAATTTCAATTTTTTTGGCTAATAAATATTTATTTGATAACTTTTATGTTTTTTTCTTTGTTTTAGAGCAAAGGGGAACAATCGCTATCCCCTTTTATTTCGCAATATTAGTTATTTCAATTTCTTCAAATTATAACATCTGAAGATTTTGGCGAAAGTGCTACGCACTAATCCCAGCTTGTCTAAGCATTTTTTGAAAACAAAATCGAAACTCGGTACGTATAACTTCGCTCAAACAGTCGATTTTATTTCCAAAAAATCAAGACGTCTTGATTTAATTATAAATAGTTATGCTAATAAGAAATATTAGTTGAAATAGTATGAAAAATGATTAATTTAAATATTTGAGAATTGAAATTGTTAAATAAATTTATTATCATAATTAAATTAAAAAAATAGAATTGGAGAAAGAATGAAGTCAGGATTTATAACAATTGTTGGGCGTCCGAATGTTGGGAAGTCTACGCTTATGAATAAGCTTGTGAAAGAAAAAGTTGCGATTGTGTCAGACAAGGCTGGGACGACTAGGGATCAGATAAAAGGTATTGTAAATATTGGAGAAAATCAGTTTATATTTGTTGATACGCCAGGGATTCATAAACCTAAACATTTGCTTGGGGAACACATGACTAATGTAGCATTAGAAGCTCTTGAAAATGTGGATTTGATAATGTTTATGCTGGATGGGACACAGGAAATTTCAACTGGGGATATGTTTGTTAATGAAAATGTGCGAAGTGTAAAGACACCAATTGTACTTGTTATTAACAAAATTGATAAAATGTCGGATGAGGAAATTGAGGAGAAGAAAAAGGAAATTCGTGAAAAATTGGGAGAGTTTGATGAAATAATAACTCTTACAGCGGAATATGCAATTGGAATTCATAAGATATTTGAAGTTGCTGAAAAATATTTATCAAATGATGTATGGTTTTATCCAGAAGATTACTATACAGATTTACCAGTAAATAAGATTGTTGTAGAAACAGTCAGAGAAAAAATTTTACATCATACAAAAGATGAAATTCCGCATAGTGTAGCTGTGGAAATTATTAATGTGGAAACAAAGCCTACAATTAGAAAATATGATATAAATATTTATGTTGAAAGAGATAGCCAAAAAGGAATTATTATTGGAAAAGATGGGGCTATGCTTAAGAAAATTGGGACAGAGGCTAGACGTGAGATTGAGCATCTGATTGATTTAAAGGTTAATTTGAAATTGTGGGTAAAAGTTAAGAAGAAATGGAGAAAGAATAAGAAATTTCTTGATGAAATGGGATATAAAATAAAATAACAGTTATTTTAGATTCTATTTGGTTAATAATAATTTCTTTTAATTTTTATAAAAAATTTGCTTGAAAATACATATCTATAGAGAAAGTAGAAATATGAGTTTAAATTTTGGAAACAATTAATAAAAGAGAATTTTGAAAAAAAGAAAGAGGAAAATAGAGATGGATTTTAAGATACATTCAAAATTTAAGCCTACTGGGGATCAGCCGCAGGCTATTCAAAAAATTGTGGAAAACTTGGAAGATGGGATTACAGATCAGATTTTGCTTGGGGTTACGGGGTCGGGAAAGACATTTACAGTTGCGAATGTCATTGAAAAAATAAATCGTCCAGCTTTGATAATGGCACCGAATAAGACGCTTGCAGCACAGCTTTATAATGAATACAAACAGTTTTTTCCTGAAAATGCTGTTGAGTATTTTGTGTCTTATTATGATTATTACCAGCCTGAAGCGTATATTATGCAAACTGATACGTATATTGAAAAGGACTCTTCAATTAATGATGAGATTGATAAATTGCGGCATGCGGCGACAGCGGCACTTTTGAACAGAAGAGATGTCATTATTGTGGCTTCGGTTTCGGCAATTTATGGATTGGGGTCGCCAGAGGCATATAAAAAGAGATCGATTCCGATTGATGTGGAAACAGGATTTGAAAGAAATGAGCTTATAAAAAGGCTGATTTCACTTAGATATGAGAGAAATGACATTGCCTTTGAGCGTGGAAAATTCCGTGTGAAAGGTGATATTCTTGATTTACATCCATCTTATCAAGATACAGGATACCGTTTTGAATTTTTTGGAGATGATTTGGAAAGCATTTCAGAAATTAATACGCTTACTGGACAGAAGATTAGAAATATAAAAAGAATCACAATAATGCCTGCGACTCACTATTTGACAAATGAAGATACAAAAGTGATGTTTGAGTCAATAAAAAAGGAAATGGAAGAAAGAGTGCATTTTTTCCAAAAAGAAGGAAAACTGCTGGAAGCACAGAGAATTGAGCAAAGAACAAAGTATGATTTGGAAATGATTGAGGAAATTGGTTATTGTAAAGGTGTGGAAAACTATTCTAGATATTTGACAGGAAAGAGTGAAGGAGAAGCGCCTGATACGTTGATTGACTATTTTCCTGAGGATTTGGTCGTATTTTTGGATGAGTCGCACATTTCAGTTCCGCAGATAAATGGAATGTATAAGGGAGATAGAGCAAGAAAGAAGGCTTTAATTGACAATGGATTTAGGCTTCCAAGTGCTTACGACAACCGTCCGTTAAAATTTGAGGAATTCTTTGGAAAAATTCCGCAAGTTGTATATATTTCAGCCACTCCAAGCGATTACGAGCTGGAACATTCAAATGGTGAAGTTGTAGAGCAGCTTGTCCGTCCAACAGGAATTGTAGAGCCAAGTATCGACATTCGTGAAACAAAAAATCAAATTGACGACTTGATGGATGAAATAAAAACAAGAACAGCAAGAAAAGAACGAATTTTAGTTACAACCTTGACAAAAAAAATGGCAGAAGAACTGACAGATTACTATTTGGAATACGGAATAAAAGTAAAATATATGCACTCTGACATTGACACGCTAGAAAGAACAGAGATAATAAGAGGCTTGAGAAAAGGTGAATTTGATGTTCTAGTTGGAATAAACTTGCTGCGGGAAGGGCTGGATATTCCAGAAGTTTCATTAGTGGCAATTTTGGAAGCAGACAAGGAAGGATATTTGCGTTCCAGAAGATCTTTAATTCAGACAATGGGACGTGCCGCAAGAAATGTGGAAGGACATGTTATCCTATATGCCGACAGAATAACAGGCTCTATGCAGGAAGCCATTGACGAAGTGAACAGACGGCGTGAAGTTCAGGAAAAATACAATTTGGAAAACAACATTAATCCAAAATCAATCGTAAGAGAAATTGCAGAGTCAATCGTAGACTATGAAATTGAAAAAGAAAATGAAGCAAACAAAGCAATTAAACAGTATAAGAGCGAAAAAGATGTTGAAAAGGAAATCAAGAAACTTGATAAGCAGATTAAAAAACTGGCTGAGGAGCTTAATTTTGAAGAAGCTATTAAGTTGAGGGATAAAATGAATGAATTGAAGAAGTTGTTAATTGAACTGTAATTTTTTCTTTATTTTTGCAGGATTGCTCATTGCCGCAAATCCTGCACCTATGGCTAGACTACGACTTTTATTCGCCCAACTACGAAACTCCTCCTTTCAGTCGTCAGACAGTCGTAGTTGAACAAATAAAAGCTCCGTCAACTTTTTAAATTTAGATTTTAATTATATGGGAATGAATACCTTAATGAAAAATTTATATTAGATTCATTATTTAAATTAGAATTAGTATAAATAAAAAATTATTAATCTGAATATAGTGTCATGAGATAAAATTTTTGATAGGAGTAATAAATTGAATAAAAACAAAAAAATAAAATTTCCAGATTGGATGTCGTTGTTTCCGTTTTTTATTTCACAATTAATATTGTATCCGATAGCTTTATATACAAGAAAAGTAATAATAGAAATTAATAGTGCTAGTCCGATATTAGTATTTTTGCTTCATTTTTTTGAATTGGTAATATTTTTTTCAATAACTTTAATTTTGCCATTAATAGTGTTTTTCGTACTTGGAGTAATGTATGATTTTGAAATTAGGATGAAAAATGTATTTTATATTTTGGGGAGTTTAATATTGATGTATATTTTTTTGACATTAATTTTCAATATGAAAGAATTGTTATTGTTAATAGGATGTTGTATTGTATTTGGATTGGGATTATTAGTGAAATAGTTTAAAAGTAAAAAAGGGAGTTGAGATGATGTTTATTTTGAAAATGTTGTTAGAAATAGTAATAATGCTTATTTTGTGTGTAATTTTAAATTTAATTCTTGTGAAGAAGATTCTTAGAGTAAAAAATAAGAAGAAATTGTCTTTAAAAAAGATAAAAACTGTTGTATTTGATGTTAAAAAATTGAAGGAAGATGTGGCTATGCCAGCATTAAAGGGGAAAGAGAAATTATCGTATTATCAAATATTGCAAGGGTTAAATAATCTTGCGGAAGATAAGAATATAAAAAAAGTGATTGTTGATGTAGATAAGTTAAATTTGACACTTTCACAGCTGGAAGAGATTTCTAAAATTTTTGACAAGATTAGGAAAAATAAGGAAGTAGTGGCAATAGGAACGCTTTTTGAGGAAGGTCGATATAGACAGGCTTTACTTGCGGATAAGATTTATATGTTTGACACAAGGCAGTCAACTCTTATTTTTAGAGGATATTTTCATAAGGAATTTTATTTGAAGTCGTTTCTGGAAAAGTTTGGGATAAAGATGAATGTGCTTCATATTGGTGATTATAAGGTGGCTGGAGAAAAATATAGCCATAACCAAATGTCAGAAGAAAAAAAAGAATCAATTAAAAATATAAAAGATAAAGTTTTTAAAGATTTTGTGGAACTGGTAAAAAGTAAAAGAGGAACAGATATTGAAAATGATATATTGAGTGGGAATCTTATATTTACTGGGTCGAAAAAGGCTTTGGAATATAAATTGATTGACGGTGTTGCTGATTATGATGAAATTGGGATAAATTACAAGGAAGATACTGTTTCGATTGAAGATTACATAGGAATGTTGAAAGAAAAAAAAGAAAAATCAAAAGATACGATTGCTGTTATAAATCTTGAGGGTATTATTGATGTGAAAAATCCTAACAAAAATATTACCTATGATAATGTTTGTGAAAAACTTGAGGAATTAAAAGAAATAAAGAATTTGAAAGGGTTGGTGTTAAGAATAAATTCGCCTGGCGGGAGTGCTTTAGTTTCTGAAAAAATATATAAGAAATTAAAAAAATTGACTGTGCCAATATATGTTTCAATGGGAGATGTCTGTGCAAGCGGTGGTTATTACATTGCTACAACTGGAAAAAAATTATTTGCGAATAACTTTACTTTGACAGGCTCAATCGGTGTTGTTATGATGTATCCTGAAGTTGCAGGAACAATGAAAAAGTTAGACGTTAATTTGGAAGGATTTGGAAAAGGTGCTGGCTTTGATATGCTGAATCCGTTTGAAAAACTAGGAGAAGATTCAAAAGAGAAATTAATCCATAATATGAATGAAGTTTATGGCGAGTTTAAGGAACATGTAATGGTAGCCAGAGGAATGAATGATGAGGAACTTGAAAAAATTGCACAGGGGAGAGTGTGGATTGGAAGTGAGGCCAAAAATATCAATTTAGTTGATGAAATTGGAACTCTTGAAGATTGTATAAAATCAATGGCAAATGATTTGAAACTGGATAAATATAAAGTGCAGATAGTGGAGTTAACACAAACTTTAAAAGAAACTCTGTCAGATATAAAAATGCCGTTTGTATCTGAGGAAATTAGGGAAAAGATTGAATTTTTTCAAGGAAATATGAATCAAGTTTTGTATTATGAGAGTGATATTGAATTGTGAGAATTTTTAATTTATAAAAAGTAAAAAAAGTATAAAGGAAATATTGGAAAAAAATATTAATCTGTTAATTAATTTAAATTTTAATAAATTACGAAAGGAAGTAAAAAAATGAACAAAGTATATTGCTACCCAAGATGCACAACTTGTAAAAAGGCTGTGAAATGGCTGGAGGAAAATGGGATTGATTACGAATATAAGCACATTGTGGAAGAAACACCGTCGAAGGAAGACATTAAGAAATATTATAAAGAAAGTGGATTGCCGTTAAAAAGATTCTTTAATACAAGCGGGAATGTTTACAAAGAGCTAAACTTAAAGGAAAAATTGGCAGATATGTCAGAAGATGAACAGTTTGAATTACTTGCAAGCAATGGAATGGTATTAAAAAGACCACTTTTGGTAGGGAAGAATTTTGTGCTGGTTGGATTTAAGGAAGCTGAGTGGGTTGAAAAATTGAAATAATTTAAAAAATTAGAAATGATAAAAAAACTTCCGCTAACAGGAAAGCATTATGAATTAGGATATGGAAATATTATTAAAAAGGATACATGGTTAATGAAAACTAAAGAAGGTAATTTAAAAGAGGCTCCTTTTGAAGGCTTAGGAAAGTTAGGCTGGGTAGAAGAGTACAGGACAGTTGGTATAGGTGGAAAAACTGAAGATGAGGCTAAAAAAAGCACAGGACCAAGTTTAGATGGTAAAGGAAAGTATAATTTGGATGGCGATATCACAGAAAATATGCTGAGAATAGAGTATAAATTAAGATTGAGAGGTGCATATCAAAATGAATTTTAAATTAATTAAATTAGTAATATTATTAATATTCTTTTCTGTAAATATAGGCTATTCTTCTACAGAAGAAATAAAGGACATAGATGAAAATGATCCAAATGTATTAAAGTTTTTAAATAAAAGAAATATAGATTTTAAAAAGCCCCCATATGATGAACTCTGGTATAATACTGGACTATTAGAATATTCATTACGTTCTGCTAAACAAACGAAATATTTATTTTTGATGTATTTTAAGACTTTAGAAAAAGTTGATTATCGAATAATAGACAATCGTGGACAAAATTTTTCTATTTTAAAAGATATAACCTTCGATAGTTTGACAGATGCAAATTTTTTGGATACTCTTTATTCTAATATACCACTAAAGCTAAAAAATAAAAAAAGATTCCTTTTTGGGAAAGTATCATCAGTAGGATATGTTAAAGAAAGTATAATGGAAGTGGTGAAACTTGAACTGTATTTTATAAATCCTGATAACACGTTGGAGACCAAAGTATTTTTTAAAACGAAAAACTTAACAGATTTATTATACAAACATTACCATGAACATGAAAAATTGAAAGATGGTTTTGATTATTCTATAAATAGTCCAAAAGATATGGTGACGATAATAACTGGAAATGGAGTAGTGCATAAAGTCAGCGAAGATTTAGAAGGAACAGAAAAAGAATTATATGATTTTGTTATGAATCTTTTTAAGGATGAAATACCAAAAGAATATTTTGAATACAGGGATAAAGGTTATATTAAATAACACTAAATCAATCCGATAACCTATAGCTTGAAATTTATAATTAAATATTGAATAAATGTAGTAATTTGAGAGTTATAATTTTTGAGTTTGAAATATTTAGATTAAAAAAAGTATTTATAGGAAAAAAGAATATGATTTTAAAAATTTTAAAAAAGTTGAAAAATTTTTTGTAATTGTATTGAAAATTAATGGAAAATGTGATAAACTTAATAAGTTATTGAATAAAAGGATATTCCGCTTTTATTGTTGCTACCAGTTTTGTAAAGGATTTATAAGCAAGAAAAGTTTTTGAATCGGTGAGATTGGTATAGATAGAAAGAATGTCTTAGAAAGAAGGGAGTGAATTTCTTGAAAGAGAAATTAATCGAATTAGTAGAAAAAAATTACTTAAAGGCTGATGTACCTCAATTTAAAGCAGGGGATACAGTTGCAGTTCACTACAAAGTAAAAGAGGGAAACAAAGAAAGAATACAGGTTTTTGAAGGTGTAGTTATTAGAGTTTCTGGTGGAAGTGTTGCTAAAAACTTCACAGTTAGAAAAGTATCTTCAGGAATCGGTGTAGAAAGAATCATTCCTTTAAATTCTCCATTAGTAGAAAAAATCGAAGTTAAGAGAATTGGTAAAGTAAGAAGATCTAAATTATACTACTTGAGAAACTTATCAGGAAAAGCTGCTAGAATTAAAGAAATTAGAAAGTAGCTTCAAGGCTAGCAAAATGCTAGCTTTTTATTTTTTATAAAAACTAAAAAATTTAAAAATTATAAATTTAGGAGAGGAAAAATTATGAATATGTTATTGTGGGGAGTATTTTATCTTATTGCAACGTTATTTCTGTTATTTTTCTTTTTTAAGGAAAAACAGGTTATACATTGGATAAGAACTAAAGAAGATGAAATATTGCAGAAAATTTCACTTGAGAGAAGCAATGGAAGTTTTGTTGCAGGGAATATATTGACAATAGTTGCATTAATTATTACATCAGTATTTTTTGTGATTGTTGATAAAACACCAGATTCTGATATTTTTATAAAAGTTTGGGGAATTTATGGAGTGTTTATCATAAATTTAATAGTTTATGTTCTAAGAAGAGAGCATGAATGGATTTTTTTGCTTAATCTTATAATGTTGTTTTTGAGCAGATTGATGTTTAATATTATGGATATAAATTTTCATATTTATTTGGGAATAAATGTTGTAATTTCATTGATTCTTATTTATTTGTTTAAAGATTTACCAAAAGAAAAAATTGATGAACAAATGATTTTAAAGGAAGCTGTGTATGGAAATAAAAAAATGGAAAAGATATTGACTGAAGCAAAAGTAAAGAATGAGAGCACAGAAGAAATTTTTAAAAAAATGTTTCCAAAGGAAAATATTACAGTAGAAGAGAGAATTAAAAGAGAAAAAAGAAAAAGAAGTACATTTGGGAAAGCACTTTCAAGAATTGATAATGCTCTAGTTGCGATTATTTTAGTGGGACTGATACAAATGTTTTATATAGGAAATTATGTAATTCCTACAGGTTCAATGGAACCTACAATTAGGATTCAAGATAGAGTTTTTACAAATATGGTTAAATATCATTTTTCACGCCCTAAAGTTGGACAGATAATTGCCTTTAAAGAGCCGATGGAAAATAAATTGATGTTTACAAAAAGAATAGTTGGAGCAGCTGGGGATACTTTACAAATTGCAAAAGGGAAAATGACGATAACAGAGTTTAAAATTGCAAATCTTGATAACGAACCAAAAATTGAATATACTGGCGATGAAAAACATGACAAACTTGAAGAAGCAAGATATGAAAAAGAGTTACAGGATCATCAAGTTCAAGAAGTTGGTGGAGCAATGATAATAAATGGACAGGAATCAGAAATTTTAAAAAGAATAACACCTCAAAAATTATATTTGCCAGAAGGAATTCTTATGAATAATAAAATTTATATTCCTAAAAAAGGTGATAAAGTAAAATTAGATAAAATTATTGCAATTGATAAGAAATTTTTTGAAGTAGAAAAAGGTGGCCTTGTTGGAGAAATCGACTGGAAGAGTTACTATGATGGAAAAGGTTACAAAAAATTAAGTGGAAAAGAGTTTTTGGATTTAGTAAAGACAGATAAGAATTTCAAAGATATAATAGGAAGCAATGATGTGTATAAAGCTAGTCCTGATGATGTACTAACTAATAAATACTATACGTTTACTTTAAAAGTTGAAGGTAGAGATGAAATGGTTATGCCAATTATGGACTTTAAGTATAATGATGAATTGTTTAAGAAGTTGTTAAATGGAGAAACCATAACACTTGATACTAATTATTACATGGCTATGGGAGATAACACTGCAAATAGTCACGACACAAGATACTTTGGACTTGTAGCAGAGCCAAGAATTAAGGGTGAGTTGCTTGTAAGATGGTGGCCGTTGACTAGAATTGGGCTATTATAATTTAAGAGCATTTACATTTATAAGTGTATTTGTTTTTAATAATTAAAGAAGAGTTTGATAAAGTTAAAGAAAAGATGGAGAATAAAATGAAAAATATTGTCGATGAATTGGTTAAAATTCATAATGAGAACTTTAAAAATAAAGTTGAAGATAAATATTTTTCTGAAATGATGTTAAGTGAGCAGTATGAGATATACTGCTTATTTAATTTTATGAGAGAAAATATTTTTATAGAAAAATTAAAAAAAGAAGATAAAAATAAAATTTTTGAAAAAAGTCAAAAAGAAAAAACAGATTTTGGTAAAAATGAAAAATTTGAAAAAAATATGTTGGGATATGTCGCATTTTATGGTACAATAGAGAGCATAGATATTTTTGAGATAGCAATAAAAAAAGAATATCAAGGACAAGGTTTTGGTGAAAAATTGTTAATTGAAAGTATGAAAAATTTGATTAAGGATAATGAAAATAAAAGAATTAAAAATATACATTTTTCAGGAGATAAATTTTTGCTGGAAGTTAATGAAAATAATGAAAAAGCACTAAAACTTTATAAAAAAATTGGATTTGAAGAAATTTCTATAAGAAAAAATTATTATGGGAATAATGAAAATGCAATAATAATGATGAAATCTATTTAAATTTAGATTTTAAAATTCTGAATAGTTTTTTATTATGTCATTAATTTTTTGATAGAATAACGGAATCTATTGGGGGAATTGTAAAAGAGGAAAGTTGAGAATTAAAAGATTTTTTTTAAAAATAAAAGTAGGGAGAGATATGAGAGAGAATAGTATTTCGTTAGAATTGAAAAAACAGATAACACCAAGCATTTTTGTAATTGGACAGGAATATTATAATAAAAGTTTGGGGAATATAACTGCACTTTTCGCTGACGGAAATTTTATAACGGTGGAAGGTGAGTACAAGGAAAACAGCCTTTGTAAGACATCAATTACGGTAGAACAGAAAAAAGGGGAATTTATCGAAGCAAACTGTGATTGCATGTTTTTTAAGAATAATAAGAAAAATTGTTGTAAACACGTTGTAACTTTGGGGATGATGGCAGATCATTCAGAAAAAATTTCAAAAGTTATTGGGACAGATGAAATTGAAATGATGTTTGAAGATGATTTTGAGGAAGACAATAAAAAAATAGCTAAAATTAAGGAAAAAGAGCAAAATATTAGAACTGAAAAAGCTACTGTGAAAAATTCAGAAAATGATAATAAAAATAAATCAAGACAGAGATTAAAACTAAAAAGTGAAAATACAAAAAAATTAGATAAAACAGCTGAAACTTTTGAAAAAGAGGAAAATATTCAAAATGGTGCATTTACAAATTTTGATAAAAAAAATAAAAATTTGGAAATTAAATTTGAAACAATTGAAACAAATACTGAAAAAGCTGTAAAAGATGAAATTGAAAAAGAGAATATAGATTTTCAAAAAAAGAAAATAAATGAGGAAATATTGGAAAATGTTGAAAGTATTTCTAAAAAAATTAATGAAATTTATAATCTTCATCTAGAAATCGAAAATATTCAAGCTGATGAAAAACAGGAAATGAGACTGGAAATAGAAATTGATGAAGGAAGTTATAGCGACTATAAATATGGGTATGACTATAATCAGGAAAATAATGTGCCAGACTATATTTTGCGAATAAAGACAGGATTTAAGAAAATATATTATGTAAAAGATATTTTGAAGTTTATTGAGGCTATTGTGAAAGAAAGGGAATATGAAGTTACATCTAAAATTACTTACAGCCCTAAGAACTGTTTTTTCAATGAAACAAATAAAAAAATAATCAATGCAATTTACGAATACAGCAAAGAGATTCAAAGTGTTATAGATAGCGGAATTAAAGATAAAAAAGGTTTGAAAGTATATGAAATGCTTTTAAACAAACTGCTTGTAGCTATGGAAAAAGGAAAAAATCTTATTTTGTTAGGGGAGCAAAAACAGATAATGAGCAGTTATGAACCTTTATTTGTAGTCGAAAATGGCAGAATTATGATGAGAAATATAGAAAAAATCTCGGAAAATAGCCCATTTTATTCTTTTTCAAATGATACAACGAAAGTCTTTAAGATGGATGCGAATGAGGAAAGATTTTTTGGGAAATTTGATTTTCTGGATACAGATTTATTTAATCAGATTTCGTTTGAGGATAATCAGAAGCTGGGAGCAGTTTTGAGATATGAGAATGTAAATGTTGCTGAATATATTGAAGAAGATGGAAATATTCATATTTTTGTTTCAGAAACTGATGAAAAGGAAGTAGTGAAGATTAATCTGTCAAATACTATTTGTGCAATAAATAAAAATGGAAAATATTTTATTCCAAGAAAAAATATAGACTTATTTAAGGAATTAAGAAAACTTGTAGAAAGTTATTCGGCTACAAATATGGAATTAACCGAAGGGACTTATAATGTTAACTATGAAGGACTAGGGAAAATTTCAGAATACATTGATAAAAAATATTCAGACAAGGTAAAAATTCATTTAGACAATAAAATAAAAAGCGCAAGAAATATAGATGTCCATATTGGAATAAAAAGAGTCGAAAATAACTTTTTGAATGTCAGCTTTGATATTGAGGGAATAAAGGCTGATGATGTTGAAATTGTGATGGAAGCAATTAAAAATGAGCAGAAATATATAACGCTTTCAAGTGGTGAACTTGTAAAAATTGCCAATAAAAGCATTGAAGAACTGGTTGGAATTACAGATTCTATTTCTAATCTGAAAGTTGGAGAAAATAAAATTTCTAAAATAAAAGCTCTACAGCTTGCTCAAATTTCAAAAAATATTCAGGAAGAACTTGTAAAAATGGATGAATTTAAGGATTTGTTCCATAAAATAAAAAACCGGCAAGAAATTGAGCCACATAATATAAATGTAAAATTATTTCCGTATCAAAAATTAGGATTTAACTGGCTAAAAAATATGTATGATATTGGATTTGGAGGAGTTCTAGCAGATGATATGGGGCTTGGTAAGACTTTGCAGACAATTTCTTTATTAAATGAGATTTATCAAGAAAATAGAAGTTTTTCAGCCTTAATCATTGTACCAAGTTCATTATTGTATAACTGGAAGGAAGAAATTATTAAATTTACAGGAATAAGACCGACCTTGATTGAAGGAACAGCAGGTCAAAGAAAGGAAATTATTTCAAGAAGAACAAGGGGATTTTTAATAACAACTTATCAGGCTTTGAGAAATGATATTGAAGAATATAAGAGCAGAGAATTTGATGTAGTGGTGTTAGATGAGGCTCAAAATATAAAAACTACAACTTCACAGATAAAGAAGGCAGTTATGAAAATCAACAGCAAAGTAAATTTTGCATTGACAGGAACGCCAGTAGAAAATAATATTTTAGAACTATGGTCAATTTTTGATTTTGTAATACCAGGATATTTAGATAATTTGACAAAATTTAAAAAAACTTATAAGGAAGCGATTGTAAATCCAAATTCCTCGAAAATACACAACTTACGTGAAATTATTGCTCCATTTTTACTAAGAAGAACAAAAAAAGAAGTGCTCACAGAATTGCCAGATAAAATCGAATCAAATATGGTTGTAACATTGAGCAATGAACAAAAACAGTTATACATGTCGTATATAAAAAAAGCTAAGAGTGAAATGAAGAAATTTAATGAAAATGATAATAATAGAATGAAAATACTTGCAATTTTAACAAAGCTTAGGCAAATTTGCAATTCACCAACTTTGTTCAAGGAAGACTATAAAGGTGAAGTGGCAAAGATAGAAGTGCTTCGGGATTTACTTCCAGATATCACAGAAAATGGGCATAGATTATTAATTTTTTCACAATTTGTAGGAACTTTGAAGGAAATTGAAAAAGAGCTTGTAAATATGGGAATTGAATACTTTTATATTGACGGAAATGTGAAGTCAAAGGAAAGAGTTGAGATTTGTAACAGATTTAATGCTGGAGAAAGACAGGCTGTATTAATTTCATTGAAAGCAGGTGGGACTGGATTAAATCTTGTTGGAGCAGATGTCGTAATTCATTATGATCCATGGTGGAATATTGCTGTGGAAAATCAAGCAAGTGACAGGGCATATAGAATTGGACAGAAAAAAAGTGTGCAAGTTATAAAACTTGTGACAGAAGGGACGATTGAAGAAAAAATCATAAAAATTCAGGAAAATAAACGTCAATTAAGCGAGAATTTGCTAGAAAGTAAAGATGGAGAGAAAGTCCTTTTTGAAATGAGTGATAAGGAATTAATGGAATTATTAAGCTAAACTAAAAAAATTGCATTATTATTAATAAATTTTAGTTGCATTTTTTACATTCATTTGGTATAATAATTCTAGAAAATTAATATGGAGGTGGCATTATAATGCTAGATAAAATTAAATCAATAGTAGTAGATCAATTAGGAGTAGACGAAGATCAAGTAACTGAAGATGCATCTTTTGTTGATGATTTAGGAGCAGATTCGTTAGATACAGTTGAATTAATCATGGCTTTTGAAGAAGAATTTGACATTGAAATTCCTGATGAAGATGCACAAAAAATTAAAACAGTTAAAGATGTAATTGAATACATCGAATCTAAATAATAGATAAAACTTTTGGGGGACTTTCCCCCCTTTTTTATTGAAAAAAAAATGAAAAAATGTTAAAATAATCTTATTGTAAAAAAGTTATTATTTTAAAATAATAAAATAAATTAATTAACGTAATCTATTTTTAACATATTTAGTAAAAAGTTTTTTTATATTATGGATTATTTTAGTTAATAATTGTTTTTTCTTTTATATTTTTTAACGTAAGGGCATCAGACGCCATGCCCTTACATCCCCGCTTTACGCAAAACTTTCTTATAAAGAAAAAATAAAACTCGATTTTGAATCAAAGTTATTTTAATATCAATAAAATGTATATGATTTAAAATATACTCCAAAATCTCAAACAGTTATTTTTCCTTCTAACGAAATTTTGCTCATTATTTTCAGTATCATAATTATTGTAATTAATTTAAAAACGTCGTGATTGTAAAGGGGATGACGACTGCTCCCCTTTACGTTTAAAAAAAGAAAAATATACAAAAATTAAAGAAAAAATCTTTTATTAATAACAATTTATTTTATAAAACTTAAAATTTGTATTTAGAATTATAAAAAAATAAAAAATGAGAGGTGTATTAATGAGAAGAGTAGTGATTACAGGAATAGGACTGGTAACTCCGTTGGGAACTGGGAAAGATAAGGCTTGGAAAAATTTGTTGGCTGGAGAATGTGGAATTGATAAGATTACACAGTTTGATACTTCAGAGCATTCAGTGCACATTGCAGCAGAAGTGAAAGACTTTGTGCCTGAAAATTATATTGAGAAAAAAGAATTGAAAAAAATAGCTAGATTTTCGCAATTTGCGATTGCGGCTTCTAAAGAAGCATTGGAAGATGCTAAACTTGAAATTACAGAAGAAAATGCTGATAGAATTGGAGTGATTATTGGCTCAGGGATAGGAGGACTGGATGTAATTGAGCAGGAAGTGGAAAAGCTTGTTACTAAAGGGCCTAAAAGAGTATCGCCATTTTATATTCCAGCGGCAATCTTGAATATGGCTTCTGGAAATACTTCAATCTATATTGGAGCAAAAGGGCCTAATAAGACTGTTGTTACAGCTTGTGCTTCAGGAACAAACTCAATTGGAGATGCTTTTCAAGCAATTTTATTAGGAAAAGCTGATGCAATGGTAGCTGGAGGAACAGAAGCAACAGTAACTCCGTCAGGAATAGCAGGATTTGCAAACTTGAAAGCATTGTCAACTAATCCAGATCCTAAAACTGCATCACGTCCATTTACAGCGGATAGAGATGGATTTGTACTTGGGGAAGGTGCTGGAGTGCTAGTGCTGGAAGAATTGGAACACGCTAAAAAACGTGGAGCAAAAATTTATGCAGAAGTTGTTGGATATGGAGAAACAGGAGATGCTTTTCATATGACAGCTCCATCTGATGGTGGAGAAGGAGCGGCAAGAGCGTTTAAAATGGCTTTGGAGCAAGGAAATATTAAACCAGAGGAAGTTGGATACATTAATGCACATGGAACATCAACACCTGCAAACGATAAAAATGAAACACAAGCAATAAAAACAGCATTTGGAGAACATGCGTACAAACTTGCTGTAAGTTCTACAAAAGGTGCGACAGGACATTTATTAGGTGGAGCAGGTGGAATTGAGGCGGCATTCTTGGCACTTGCGATTTCAGAAGGAATAATGCCTCCAACAATAAATTATGAAAATCCAGATCCATTATGTGACTTAGATTATGTACCAAACAAACCAGTTAAAAGAGATATTGAAGTAGGAATGTCAAGTTCACTAGGATTTGGCGGACACAATGCAGTTTTAGCATTTAGAAAATATAAATAATAAAAATATTTTGAAATAACTAAGGGGAGAATAAATATTAATTTTCCCCTTGATTAAACAATAAAAAAATAAGACAGAATTATAGAAAATAAAAGGAGGGGAGACGGATGGAAATAAATAGGAATAGAAACGCTGATGAATTAATGAAAAAAATAGGATACGAATTTAAAAATAAGGAGTATTTGGAAGAAGCGTTAACACATAGATCGTATTCCAATGAAACTGAGAAGGATAGAAGATTTAATAATGAAAAGCTCGAATTTTTAGGAGATGCGATTTTAAATCTTATAACAACAGAGTATATTTATGAACTTTATGAAAAAAAGACAGAAGGAGAGCTTGCAAAGCTTAAAAGTCAGATTATAAGTGAACCTGTGTTTTCAACTATTGCGAGTGAGCTTGAGCTAGGAGAGTATTTATACTTGAGTAATGGTGAAATTATGTCTGGCGGAAGACACAGAAGATCTATTCTAGGGGATGCTTTTGAAGCTTTGATTGGTGCGATTTTTAAGGATTCCGATTATTATACTGCGAAAAATATTGCATTAAGATTTTTACTTGGGAAAATAAACAAACTTGAAGAAATAGAAGGAACCGGAGACTATAAAACAGTTTTGCAGGAATTTGTACAAGGAAAGTACAGAAAAATGCCTGAATATAATTTGATTAAAACTAGTGGACCTGACCATGACAAAGTTTTTGAAATGTCTGTAAGCTGGAATGATAAAATTCATGGTATAGGAATAGGAAAAAGTAAAAAAGAGGCAGAAAAACATGCTGCAAGAGAAGCTCTCGAAAGATTAAAAAAATCAGAAAAGTAAAAAAATGCAATCAAAAATAGGAGAACAGGATGGGAAAAGTAGCGTTATATCCAGGAAGTTTTGATCCAATAACGAAGGGGCACATTGATATTATAAAGCGTTCTTCAAATTTATTTGACAAGTTAATAATAGGAATTTTTAAAAATTCTACAAAATCAAAGGCTTGGTTTTCTGATGAAGAAAAAGTTGAAATGATACAGGAAATCTTGAAAAAAGAGAATATTAATGCTGAAATAAAAATTTTTAAGGGATTATTAGTCGATTTTATGTACAAAGAAAATGTAAATATTCTGATAAGAGGACTACGAGCATTGTCAGACTATGAGTACGAGCTACAGTTTACTTTGACAAATAAAACACTTGCAAAAAGCGAATTTGAAACAATATTTTTGACAGCTTCAAGAGAATATTTATATTTGAGTTCGAGCCTTGTAAAAGAAGTAGCATTAAACAAGGGGAATTTGAGCTTTTTTGTGACAGAAAATGTAGAAAAACATTTGGATAAGAAGGTTAAGGAACTGGAACAGCATTAAAATCATTATTTCAAAGTTAATAAAAAGAGAAAAAACATAATTTTGTTAAAAAAATTTGATAAGATAAAAACGTAAAAAATAAAAGGGGAACTTAAAATGGCTGTAAAAAAGGAGAAAACAAAATATATATGTTCAGAGTGTGGCTATAATTCATTAAAATGGCTTGGAAAATGTCCTAACTGTGATTCATGGGGAACATTCGAAGAGGAAATTGATATAAAAAGTACGTTTCGGAATGTGGAATCAAAGGAAGTTTCGATAAGCAAGATAACAGAAATTGAAATAGAGAAAGAATTTCGGATGGTAACGCCTTTTGAGGAATTTGATAGAGTACTGGGAGGCGGGCTAATAAAGGGAGAAGTTGTGCTGATTACAGGAAGTCCTGGAATCGGAAAATCAACTTTTTTGCTTCAATTATCACAGGAATATGCAAAAATTGGAAATGTATTCTATGTTTCTGGGGAAGAATCGCCACGACAAATAAAGCAGCGTGCAGAACGTGTCAATGTAAAAAGTGAAAATTTGTATATTTTGAATGACACAAATATTGAAAAAATTGAAAGTGTAATTTTGAAGGATAAGCCAAAAGTTGTTGTAATTGATTCGATTCAGACACTTTATTCAGAAAATGTTAATTCCATTCCTGGAAGTGTAACTCAAATTCGTGAAACAACTTTAAAAATCATTGAAATTGCTAAAAAAAACGAAATTGCATTTTATATTGTGGGACATGTTACAAAGGATGGGAAACTAGCGGGACCAAAACTATTGGAACATATGGTAGATGCAGTATTGCAGATTGAAGGGGAAGAAAATAATTACTACAGAATTATCCGTTCAATAAAGAATCGTTATGGATCTACAAATGAAATTTCAATTTTTGATATGAAAGAAAATGGAATTAGTGAAGTAAAAAATCCGTCTGAATTTTTTATAAGTGATAGAGATGAAAAAAATATTGGAAGTATTATTGTACCAATTTTTGAAGGAAGCCGTGTGTTCTTATTTGAAGTGCAGTCGTTGCTAGGAACTCCGAATTTTGGAATGCCAAGAAGAACAGTTGAGGGATATGACAAAACTCGTGTAGAGATATTGAGTGCAGTGTTATCACGTTCCTTAAAGGTGGATGTAAATTCAAAAGATATTTATATAAATATTCCAGGCGGAATTGATTTGAATGATAGAAGTTCTGATTTGGCAGTGGTTTTTTCGCTTTTATCCTCAGTAAAGGGCGTGCCGATAAGCCAGAAAATAGCGGCTATTGGTGAATTAGGATTACGGGGAGAGGTAAGAAAGGTTTCATTTATTAAAAATAGAGTGAATGAACTAGAAAAAATGGGATTTTCAGGAGTGTATCTTCCAAAAAGCCATAAGGCAGACTTTGAGAAGGAAAAAACCAAAATAAAACTTAATTATATAAGTAATATAAGTGAACTTGTTGAGAGGATAAGATAAGCCGAAAAGAGTAAAAAGGCGAAAGGATATGAAAATGGTAAAAAAGGTAGTTAATAAGAAGAAAATATTGGAGCATATATTTGATAGGGTAGCACCAGGAACAGCTTTAAGAGAAGCGATAGACAAGATTCAGGAAGCAAAGTTAGGAGCACTGATTGTACTAGGAAATCCTGGTGATTTGAAAGATGTAATGGGAGGTGGATTTGAGCTTAATACTGTATATTCGCCACAAAAAGTTTATGAACTGTCCAAAATGGATGGTGGAATTATTTTGTCAGAGGATATAAAAACAATTTATGGAGCAAATATCCAATTACAACCAAATTATTCCATAGAAACAGATGAAAGTGGAACAAGACATCAGGCAGCACACAGAATTGCTCAACAAAAAGGAAATTTAGTTGTTGCAGTTTCCGAGAGAAGAAATAAAATAACAGTGTATTATGGTAAATTTAGATATTTACTAAATGAAATTGGAGATTTACTGACAAAATCTTCACAGGCGATAACAGCCCTTGAAAAATATTCTCTTGCGATTGAAAAAAATCATGTGAATTTGTCAATTCTTGAGTTTGACAACATGGTAACACTTTATGATATTGTAGAATGTGTGAGAATGTATGGGCTGCTTTTCAGAATGTCGGAAGAATTGATTGAATACATGGCAGAGCTTGGAAGCGAAGGGCGGCTTATAAAAATTCAGTATGAAGAAATAATGTTAAATAAAAACGAAAGTTTTGATGCTCTTATAAAGGACTATAAAATAAGTGAGGAAACAGCAGAAAAAATTGGTTTAAGAGTGAAATCCTTAACAAAAGAGGAATTGCTGGATGATGAAAAAATCGTGTGTTTACTTGGATTTGATACAAATATTATAAATTTTGATGAAAAGATAGAGCCACGTGGTTATGGACTTTTGAGCAATATAACAAAAATAAGTAAAAAGGATAGAGAAATTCTTGTAAAGGAATTTTCAAATGTTCATTCAATCTTGATGTCAACAGCTTCAGATATTGCTAAAATAAAAGGAGTTAGTAAATACAAGGCTGAACACATTAATAAATCACTAAAACGTATAAAAAATAGAACTGTAATTGACAGGGAATAAAATATTAATCGAAACTAAGAAAAATTATAAAAACATAAAAATTAAGAAAGTAGGTAAAAATGAAAGATAAAAGAGTAACTGTTGGAGGACAGGCTGTTGTGGAAGGGGTTATGATGAGAGGACCTAAAGCAATTGCAACAGCTGTTCGTAAGCAGGATGGAAGTATTGTTTATAAAAAAATAACACTTACCGAGAAAAATAATAAATGGTTAAAAGTGCCTTTCGTTAGGGGAGTTATAGCACTTTATGATGCAATGGTAGTTGGGACGAAAGAGCTTATTTTTGCATCAAATCAAGCTGGACTGGAAGAGGAGAAATTGACGGATAAACAGGTTGGTTTTACTGTTATGACATCGGTTTTATTAGGAATCGCCGTGTTTATGTGGTTGCCATCTGCTGTTGGAGGCTTTTTCTTTAAAGACAATGTTTTAAAAGCCAATATTGTTGAGGCTGTTATAAAATTGATACTTTTCTTGGGATATATTTACGGAATTTCATTTTTGAAGGATATACAGCGAGTTTTTGAATATCATGGAGCAGAACATAAAAGTATTATGAATTATGAAATGGAAAAGGAATTAACACCAAAAAATGCAAAAGAATGTACAAGATTTCATCCAAGATGTGGTACAAGCTTTCTTTTACTTGTAATGTTTATAAGTATTTTAGTATTTTCGACAGTTGATTTATTTTTTAAAGTTCCAACTGGACATTTTACGATGCTTCTTTATAAATTAGTAACAAGAATACTGTTTGTACCATTTGTTGCTGGACTTTCTTACGAAATACAGCGTTGGACAAGTTATCATTTGGATAATGTTTTTGCAAAAATAATAGCTGTTCCAGGAATGTGGCTACAAAAAATTACTACAAGCGAACCTGATGAAAGTCAGCTGGAAGTGGCTATTGTGGCACTAAATGTGGCATTGGGGAATGAAGTAACGAATGCTACAGAAGTTTTTGAATAGAAATTTGGATAAGGCTGGATTTTCCAGTCTTTTTGTATACATTAAATTTACTTGTTAATTTTATAAACATAAAATTAGAAAGAAAAGGTTGCAAGAAGTTAATAACAACAGTATTCGTATAGAAGGAATCAGAAATTGAGAAAGATTGAAGTTAAAGAATACTATATTAATGAGAGTTTATAAACTTTATAAATTCTGTAAAAATAAATTTTAAGGAGATAACATTGAACAGGAAAACAATCGCAAGTTTAACTATCTTGATTGCTTCATTAAATGTTAAAGCTGCTAAACTTGTGTTTACTTTAGAGAAAACACCAACATATAATAAAACAGATAAAAAATTTATAAAATATGTAAAATACAAAAATCAGGCTGTGGAATATAGCGATGGGATTGGAATAACAGATGGAACATTGGATTTTGAAAATCTTGAAATGTATGCAGGATATAAAGAAAAGCCTAAATTATGGGTATATGACGGATGGAAAACTAATAGTTATGTAAAAAGTTCGGAGTATAGCGGTGGGCATCTTGTGGAAGTTTACAGGGCATTTTCACTTGGAGCTGGAGGGATGGGGAAATACAAAGACAATGTTTATTCTACTGTGCTTATTGCCGAATCTCCTTTGCTGCCTAAGGGTCTTTTTTCTTCTTCTTATACGATACAGGATGATTATAAGCATTATCTTGGGAAAAATTCGATTTATTTTGGGAATGTGATAAATGAAATCGCTGTAGGAGATGTGGCTTCCCCTAGATTTTATTCAGGCAAGACAACTGATAATATTTGGTTAATTTTTCAGTCTATGGGAAATCCAGTTCGAGCAAACAGTAAAGACTGGATTGTAAAAAATACAGATGGAAGTTTGATAAACACAGTTATTCCAACATTTGAAACAATTCATTTTGGAATGTTTGGGGAAGAGATTCAGAAACTAATGCGTTCAGAGAAAGTCAGGGTTGGTCAGTATGCCTGCAGTAGAGATGAATATCAGAATAGTTTGAAAGATGTAACTTCCTTAATTACAGAGTTAATAAGAAAAAACGTAAGAACTGATACAGCAGCAGGGCTTGGAGGAGTAATGGATAATGGTAAAAAAGAAGAATTGCGCTGTGTATTTCCTGCAGCAAAAGAAGACAGTATTGTATACCCGCTTTATTCAAGGGCAAATTCTGTGTATGAAAATGGGCAGGTTATGAGGTTTCAAAAGGGAAATAAACTTAAAATGGATGACGGAAGTATAATTCCTGACTGGACAATAGTGAGTGGAACTTCCTATTCATCGCCAAGAATTACTGGGGGAGCTAGACAAGTAGCGGAACTTTTCCCAGGGATTACTTATCATGAGGTAAAACAGTTTATATTTACCACAGCTTCGAGGGAAAATGATAACCTTGACAATATTCTTGGATGGGGGATTGCTGACATTGGAAAGGCTAAAAGAGGGATTGGTTCACTTAATGCAGGACTTGTGGAGGAACAGAAATTTTTTACGGGGATGTACGACAGAGTGAAAGGCAAGGATGGGATGCCATTCTTCTGGGCAGAAATTCAGGAGGGCAAGGAATGGAACTGGGATAATGATATTCAAGGCTCAATGACTAAAAAGCCTCAAGGGAAAACCTGTTATAATATGCTTGTTGATACTGTGGATAAAAATACTGGATATACAAATGCTACTGGTGAAAAAAATGCTATAATTGAAAATATGTGCATTCAGAATTTTATCCCAAGTGAAAAGAATTTTTATAAAGATATTAATGACATTGAAACATTGACAGGACTTAGGAAAGCAGGAAAAGGGAGACTTAATATATTTGGAAAGGTTGAGATTGATGGAGTTATACAGGTGTTGGAGGGAGAAATGAGTATATACAGCGATGTGAATACAGAAATTGAAGTTTATGAAAACTCTAAAATCCTTGTAAATTCTGATAAAAATAGAAAAATTAATATCAAAAAAATAGCAGTTTTAGGAGGAAATATTGATTTAAAAGGAAATGTGAATATTGGAGAAATGTATTTGGAAAATGGAGAATTAAAAAATATTAGTGCTGAGGATAATGTTATAGTGAGGAAATTATATCATAGATTGTATAATATATTGCGACAAACTAAAAAAATATAAAAACTCATGATAATTTCGTGTTAAAATGTTAGTAACGACAAAAACATTAACGAAAGGAAATATATCATGAGCCATAAATATTTTACCATAAATGAAAGAAATAAACTAGAGGTCCTGCTAAAAGAAAATTACAGAATTTCTAAAATTGCTGAAATTCTTAACAGGCACAGGGCTACCATTTACCGTGAAATCAAAAGAATTAATGGCGAATACTCTTCTGAGAATGCTCAGGCAGATGCCAGTACAAAAGCTGCTAATAAAGGAAGAAGCTCAAAAATTACTCCTGAATTGAAAAACCTGATAGAGGACAGGCTCTACAAAACCTGGTCCCCTGAACAAATTGCTGGCAGGGAACTAAAGGGGAGACTGTCATTTAAAACTATCTATAACTGGCTGTACAGTAATTTTCTGGATGTTTCCCTGAATGTCTTGAGAAGAAAGGGGAGGAGAGCGAAAACTAAGGAGACAAGAGGAAAATTCAATATTGGGAAGTCAATTGGCGACAGACCGGAAGAAGTCAGGAAAAAGAAGTTTTTGGGCATTGGGAGCTGGACTCGGTAGTTTCAGCAAGAGGAGAAAGCAAAGCCTGCTTTGCGACATTTGTGGAATTGAAGACAAGATTTTATGTGGCAATAAAGATGAAAGATAGAGGTAAAAGTTCAATGCTGGAAGCAATAAAACGGCTGACAGCCGGTATTCCAAAAGGAGCATTCAAGACTTTCACATCAGACAGGGGCAAGGAATTTTCGTGCTGGGAAGAGGTGGAGAAGATGGGAATAGATTTCTATTTTGCAGACCCTTACTGCTCATGGCAGAGAGGCTGCAATGAAAACAGCAACGGTCTTCTAAGAGAATTTTACCCAAAGAAGACCGACATATCAAAAATAGACACAGAAGACTTGATAAGAACCTTAATGCTGATAAATTCGAGACCAAGAAAATGTTTAAACTATGCAACGCCATTTGAAAAATTTTTACACGAAATTAGTTTTTAAAAAAAATTTGGTAAAATGTCGCAATTAATATTGCAATTTATGATATGTAAAAAATCGTAAGCAAATAGAAAAATTGAAAAAATACTTGGATAGTAACAAATTGTTTACTGTTAGAGAATTTGGAGTGGATAGCAAAAATTATGAAAATGTTGTTATAAATCCTGATAAAACAATGGATATTCCAAGAGAATACTTTATGTCAAATTTTGGAAATGAAATAACAGGATATACGGCTAATTCTGAAATTTATGACAAGCTAGTTAAAAAATATGAGAGAATAGACGGAATGCCTGAGAATATTAAGGAAATTGTACCAGGATATTCCAAGGGGATTTTTAGGCTGGATGTGGATTCTGATACGGATTCTTTCAGTAAAGAAGATTTTGTTAATGGAACTGGAAATTATATCAAAAATGCACAGGAAATGGTAAAAACTTTGAATGAGAAGTATTATTTTATAAGGCAGGACTAGTTTACAATTTTTTTATATTTATTAATGTGTTTAAGCAAGGGCATTCAAAAGAATGCCCTTTATAAATATTATATTAAGTAAGTAATATTATTTTTTTAATTTATCAACTTCTTCAATCAGCCTATCTGAATTTATATAGGAATCATCTTTTTTATCACTGTCTTTAATAGCCCCAAGATATGTTTCCACGTATTCTTCTCCTAGAATGCCATCAAGCAGTTGATACAAGATTTCTCTTTTTCTGTTTGCAGGTATTTTTTCATATCCTTTCATATAAACTGAAATGTTTAATCTTTTCTCTTTTTTACTGTCTATTTTAAAATAAAGGTCGTCAGAAGACATATCTATTCCACTTGACATTTTTATTCTAACTTTCTTCATTCGCTGTTTAAAAGGTTTTACAATCCATTTTTCCATTTTTGGTGCATTTGCGGCTAATTTTCTTACAGCGGGAAATAAGTCAACAAGACCATTTGCTGTTATTATTAATTCTCGTTTTCCATTTTTTGGAACAGCTGATATTTCAACTCCCAAAGCTTCATTTATAACACTTAATCTTATATGAATCTGTCGCCAGATTTTCTGTTGCTCATCCTTTGAGAGTTTATCGAAATTATAAATTTTCTCTTCATTTTCCTTGAAATAATCCCAAAAGAATTTACTCTTGCTTTCAAAGGCTTCTATTTTTACATCTTCATTTTTAGTTATTTCCTGCTGATTTTCAGTAACATTTTTTTGTTCAATTTTTTCTTTATTGTTTTTATCTTTTTGACAGCTTAGTATTGCTAAAGCCAGTAAAAATAAAATATTTTTTTTCATAAAAATTCTCCTTTTTTTATAGTAAGATTAATTTAAAATTTATGATTATATATTCTAAATTTTGGATTTGATACCTTTTAAAAGAGTTCAAATTATAATTATTTTATCGTAAAATCATTTTAAAATCAAATTTGCCCTAATTATATGAAAATTTTTCAAAAATTAGAATAAAAAAATTAAATAAATGTATTTGACTTTTAGCAAAAATATAAATATAATGTGAGTAATAATAAATAAAAAGAGAGGAATTGAGGGAATATGATTAAAAAGGGAAAAAATGAGAAAGTGGAAAAAAAGAAAAATTTGCCAGTTGGAATTGATAATTTTGAAGTGATGATACAAAATAATTACTATTATTTTGATAAAACTGGGCTGATTAAAGAAATTCTGGAAAGTGGAACGACAAGAATTCTGTTTACAAGACCACGTTGATTTGGAAAATCGCTAAATATGTCGATGTTAAAATATTTTTTTGATGTGAAGAATAAAGATGAAAATAAAAAACTTTTCGAAAATCTAGAAATTTCTAAAAGTGAATATTTTGATAGACAAGGGCAGAATCCAGTTATTTTTATCAGTTTTAAGGATTTTGAGGAAACAAACTGGAAAAATGGTTTTAACAGTATAAAAGAGGAAATAAAATCCTTGTACAATGAATTCAGATTTTTGCGGGAAAAACTAGAAAAAAGCGATTTAATGGATTTTGATAATATATGGCTAAAAAAAAAGGAAGGCAATTACAGCCGTGCTTTGTCAAACTTATCAAGATATTTATTTGAATACTATGGCAAGAAAGTTATTTTATTAATTGATGAATACGATAAACCAATAATAAAAGCACATGCTAATGGGTATTATAATGATGTGATAAATTTTTTCAAGACTTTCTTTGAAAAGGCAGTAAAAGGAAATGATTATGCAGAAATCACAGTAATAACAGGAATTTTAAGGATTGCTAAGGAAGGAATTTTTTCTGGACTTAATAATTTGGAAGTTCATACCATATTAGAAAAAAAATATAATGAATATTTTGGAATCTTGGAAAATGATGTTGAAAAAGCTCTGAAATATTATAATTTAGACATTGAACTGGATGAAGTAAAAAAATGGTATAATGGTTATTTATTTGGAGATATAAAGGTATACAATCCGTGGTCAATTATTAATTTTTTGAAATACAGGGATTTAAAAGCCCATTGGGTAAATACTTCAAGTAATGATGAAATTATGAACTATTTGGAAAATTCAGACGAGAAAATTATTTTTGAACTGGAGGAATTGCTTAGCCATAAGAGCATAAGAAAGGAAATTTACGATTTTGTGACGTTTCAGGATATAGATTATGCCTTGAACTTGAATAAAAATAATTACGGATTTGAAGTTAGGGAAAATGGGAAAAATTATGAAATTGAACGGGATTATTTTGTGAATGATTTTGGGTATGCGAATATTTGGCAGTTTTTCCTTCACAGTGGATATTTAACCATCGAAAAGAAGCTTGAAAGAAACGTTTACGACTTGGAAATTCCAAATGAGGAACTGTTTGATTTTTTCAGAATCAGATTTTTGTATAGGACTTATCGGGGACATTACAGATTTTATGGACTTGGAGAGCATTTGATTAATGGAAATTATGAAAAATTCAGATTGGAAATAAGGGAACTTTTAAAAAATGCGATAAGTTTTAGAGACTTGAAGGAGGAAAATTCTTATCATCTGTTTGTAATTGGGCTAGTCTCAATAATGTCAGAAAATTATTTTGTAAAATCAAATGTAGAAAGTGGAGATGGAATTCCTGATTTGGTATTGAAGCCAAAAAATAAAACTAAAAAAGTATTTATATTTGAATTTAAGTATTCAAGAGCAAAAGATAGCAAAAATTTGAAAAGAACTGCAAGAAGCGCCTTGAAGCAAATAAATGACAGGAATTATTCTGAAGGGTTAAAATATGAAGGTTATAAAGAAATTGTGAAAATTGGGATGGGATTTAGGAAAAAGGATGTGGAGGTTGTAGTAGAGGAAGAATGATTTATTATAAAAAAGAGGTTGTCTCAAAATGCTTAAAATTTTGAGTTCAGCTTTTTTGTCTAAAACTAGATATAATGAAACTACTTTAAAGTAAAACTGAGAATTTTCATTTAATTAATTTTTGTATGGAATCATCAATTCGATATTAAAGAAATTGAACTATATATAGTGTTATCTGTTTAATCAGAAAATTCATTATAAATAAATTTAGTTTGTATAATAAAAAATTGAAAGAGAGTGCTATGATGAGAAGTGATAAGGAAAAATTTCTAGAAAAAATTAAAGAAAATATTGATATTGAAAACTTAAAAGGAGATGAAAAAATATTTTCATATGTAAACAGAGACTATCTCGCAGGAGATAATAAAAAATATATGAATATGTATGATAAATTATCATTCTGGTATGATTTTGGTGAAAAATGGATAGGATTGTTCAGATATGGAAATACAGTTTCAGAAATGAGAAAAAATCTTATGAAACATCTGGAATGGAGAAATGGCATTTTTGTCTTATATGTTTCTATCGGTACGGGAAAGGATTTAAATTTCATTCCTCAAAATGTTGATTTAAAATCTTTAGACTTTACAGGTATAGACATTTCCTATGGAATGTTAAAAAAATGTCATTCTATCTGGAAAAAAAGAACAAATCTTACATTAGTAAATTGCTGTGCTGAGGATTTACCTTTTAAAGATAATGTTTTTGATATTGTTTTTCATGTGGGAGGAATTAATTTTTTTACTGATAAGGCTCTAGCTATAAAAGAAATGATTCGTGTATCAAAACCTGGTTCAAAGATAATGATTGCGGATGAAACCGAAGATTTTATTGGGTCTCAATATAAAAAAAGTATTTTTACAAAAAATTATTATAAAAATACAGATTTTGATTTAAGTGAAATTCAAAAATGTATACCTGAAAGTGTAAAAGAAAAGAAGACAGATTTTTTATGGAACAACAGATTTTATTGCATTACATTCAGAAAGTAGAGTCAAAATAGAAAAACAGCATATTCAATATCAAATTTAAGATAAGAAGACCTGTTTTTTTATATTCTTTTCATATATAGAAGGTAACCCCTCCTTTAATATCAAAAGGAAAATCCATTTTTAAAGAAAATTCTTGAAAATTCAATAGAAGAAAAAGTTTGTAAAATTTTGTATAAAGAAGAAAAGAAAGAGAAATATTATTTTGTTCAGTTTTTCAAAATATCATCTGCTTATGGACAGTGGCTCGCTTCGGGATATGATTTTGAGGATAGGGAAATTAAAAATTTTCAATGTGATAAAATTATTTATTTAACGGAAGATGATAAATTTGAATCAATTTCTTTTGAAAAGTTTGTTAATTTAAATTCAGATATGTATAAAATTCATGATTGTAATATGATAAATTTTGAGCTTGAAATATAGTTTAAGTAAAGAATTATAGTTTTGTAGTTATATATGGTAAGGTAGTTTTAAAATTGAGCTCAAAAGTTATGACTATTTTACTTAAACTTTAAATTTATATAATTTTAGTAGTTTAATTTAAAATAGATTTTAGTACATATTTATAAAAATTTTAGAAAATATTTAAATTAATTGTGTAAAAAAATTTCATTAGTTGAGAAAAGAGATGAAATATGTTATTATTAAAGAACAAAAAATGTAAGAAATGAGGGAAATTATGGAACAGACAGTATTTTCCGTAAGTGATATAAATAGGGAAGTTAAAATGTTTTTGGAGGGGACAAGTACTTTTAAGAACATTTTTATTGAAGGGGAACTTTCTAATATTACATATTATCGTTCGGGACATTTGTATTTTACGTTAAAAGATGCAAGTGCAAGTGTGAAATGTGCTATTTTTCGTTATAAATATAGAGGAGTGCCTGAAGACTTAAAGGAAGGGGATTTAGTAAAAATTCGAGGTAGCGTTACGCTTTATGAAGCAAATGGAAGTTATCAGATTGTAGCGGATTTTCTTGAAAAAAGTAATTCTCTAGGGCTACTTTATGAGAAAATGGAAATGCTTAAAAAGTTGTACTTTGAAAAAGGATATTTTTCTGATGAAATAAAAAAACGATTACCCAAGTTACCTATAAATATTGGTGTTGTAACAGCTGATACAGGAGCAGCAATCAGAGATATTATAAACACGACACACAAAAGGTTTCCAAATATCAATATTTACCTTTATCCTGCAAAAGTTCAAGGAGAAGGTGCAGCACGAGAAGTTTCGGCAGGAATTGAGTTTTTTAATAGAATGAACGAAGAAAAGTACCTTGAAATAGATACGCTTATTGTTGGACGTGGTGGAGGAAGCATTGAGGATTTGTGGGCATTTAATGAGGAAGCTGTGATAGAAGCCATTTATAAGTCTGAGATTCCTGTAATTTCAGCGGTAGGGCACGAAATTGATAATCTTCTTTCAGATTTAGTCGCTGATAGACGAGCGGCTACACCAACTCAGGCAGCAGAAATCTTGATTCCTGAAAAAGATAAATTAACAGATGAACTGGAAAGTAAAAAGAATCTTTTGAGTAAATTACTTTTAAATAAAGTTACAATGATGAAAAAAGAGCTGGAATACAGAAAAAATAACTATTACATAAAGAATTTTGCAAATATTCTGGATAACAAGAAATTTGAATTAATGGAAAAAGAACAGAAATTATCAAGGGAACTTAGAAGAATTGTACAAAAATCAAGAGAACAGCTGGATTACCGAAAACAGAGATTTGATAGAATTAATTTACAAAAAATAATTTTAAGTGAAAAAGAAAATTTAAGGAAAAAATCAGTCGAACTTAACCAAATAATACTGGAATTTTTTGAAAATCGAAAAAAGGAACTCAAATATAAAAAGGCACAGCTTTCGAAATATTCAGTAAGTGATATTTTGAAACAAGGTTATACAATAACTCGAAAAAATGGGAAGATTGTTAAGAGAGGGATTGAGCTTAGCAAGGAAGATAAGCTGGAGATAGAGTTTTCAGATGTTAAGAAGAAAGTGGTTGTTAAGTAATTGAGAAACATTGGATATTTTAGAAAGTGGGGTATGAAGAATGTCTAAAAGAGATAATTATTTATCATGGGATGAATATTTTATGGGAATTGCGTTTTTGTCTGGAATGAGAAGTAAAGATCCGTCTACACAGGTGGGAGCATGTATTATTGATGAAGATAAGAAAATAATAGGAATTGGATATAACGGGTTTCCAATGGGAAGTTCTGATGACAGTATGCCTTGGGATAAAGAAGGAGAATTTTTGGATACGAAATATCCTTATGTTGTGCATGCTGAACTGAACGCTATTCTTAATAGTATAAAATCATTGAAGAACTGTACTATTTATGTGACGCATTTTCCATGTAATGAATGTGCAAAAGCAATCGTGCAGTCAGGAATAAGAAAGGTAATATATTTTTCCGATAAACACAAGTCGCTTGATTCGACAAAGGCTTCAAAAAGGATTTTTGAAAATGCACGGGTAGAAACGAAACATCTTGAAATTGAGAAAGAAGTGATAAATATCCAGTTTAAAGATTAAATATAATTTAATAAAATTTATGAAAAAGTATTGTTATTTTTAGTTGAGAAAAAAGTAATATTAGTATATAATGTATTTAAACTTTTGAAAATTTTAAAAGAGGTGAGACTAATGGAAGCAACAGCGATTAAAAAAGTGGTAGCAATGGGAATCGGTGCAGCGATTTATATTGTATTATCAAGATTTGTAGCAATTCCGACACCAATTCCGAATACGACATTGCAAGTGACTTTTGCTTTTGTGGCGTTGATGGCATTTATATATGGGCCTGCAGTTGGTCTGGGGATTGGATTTATTGGGCATACGCTTAATGATATTTCGGGATCTGGAAATGTGTGGTTCAGCTGGGTTGCAGCGGCGGCATTTTTTGGACTGGCAACTGGATTTTTAGGAAAAATTGTTAAAATTGAGAATTTTAATGGAGCAAAAATTGTAAAATTTATAGTGGGAGAAGTAATTATAAGTTTAATAAGCTGGGTAGTTCTAGCTCCAATTATTGATATTGCAATATATAAAGAACCGCAAACAAAAGCATTTGCACAAGGAGTTACAGCGGCACTTGGAAATATGATAGTTGTAGCGATTTTAGGTACAATTTTAATATTCGCATTTTCAAAAACAATAGTAAGCAAAGGAAGCTTAAAACAGGAATAATACAAATAACCCGCATTTTTCAAAGTAGCTTAAGGTAGCTGTGAGAAGATTAGGCGGGTATTTTGTTTAATCTTTATAAAATAAAAAATTTACAATTTAGATTACTGAAATTTAAATAAAAATATATTCTTAACTCGAAAGGAGGAGAGTTTGGACGAAAATAAAAAAGTTGCTATAAATTTTGAAAATTTTACATTTAAGTATGAAAGTCAGTCGGAACCTACATTACATAATATAAATTTGAAAATTTACGAAGGGGAAAAAGTCGTTATAATAGGGTCGTCAGGTTCCGGCAAAAGTACTTTGGGACATTGTATAAATGGACTTGTGCCTTATTTTTACAAGGGAGAAATAACAGGAAAGTTTGAGATTTATGGAAAAAAGTATAAGGAAATATTTGAATATTCTAAATATGTGGGAACTGTTCTTCAGGATTCGGATGCACAGTTTGTGGGGTTTACTGTTGCAGAAGATGTAGCGTTTGCTCTGGAAAATGATGAAATAGAGACACAGATTATGAAAGAGAAGGTAAAAGAAATTGCAAAATTTGTAAAAATTGAAACATTGCTTGACTTGAAGCCGCATGATTTGTCAGGAGGACAGAAGCAGAAAGTATCACTTGCTGGAATAATGGTGGACGATACCAATATTGTTCTTTACGATGAACCACTTGCAAATCTTGACCCTTTGAGCGGAAAATATGCTATCGAACTGATAGATGAACTTCATAATAATAAAAAACTAACTACAATAATTATAGAGCATAGGCTTGAAGATGTATTACATAGGGGAATTGACAGGATTATTGTTGTGAATGAAGGCAGAATTGTTGCTGATGATACGCCAGACAATATTTTAACTGGAAATTTGCTAAGCAGTATGAACATAAGAGAGCCTTTGTATATTTCCTTGCTAAAATACAGTAATGTCAACCTTGAAAAATATAGCAGTATTTTTAATATTGAAAAGATTGATTTTTCCGAAGCAAAAGACGGTATTTTAAACTGGATAAAATATAATTCTCCAAAAGTAAGGGAAAAATCTGTAGAAACATTATTAAAACTGGAAAATATCTCATTTTCATACAATGAGAAAAGAAAAATATTAAAAAACATAGATATAGATGTAAAAAAAGGTGAAATGATAAGCATAGTTGGTTCAAATGGAGCGGGAAAATCTACGCTGTCAAAGGTTATTGCAGGATTTGAAAAGCAGGACGAAGGAAAGATTTATTATAAAAATTTGGATATAAGTGATGAAAATATAACAAAAAGAGCTGAAAAAATAGGTTTTGTGCTGCAAAATCCAAATGCAATGATTTCAAAAGTTACAGTTTTTGATGAAGTTGCATTAGGACTGAAAACTAGAGGAGTTTCAGAAGATGAAATAGAAAAAAAAGTTATTGAAATTTTAGAAATATGTAAATTAAAGCCGTTTAGGAAATGGCCTATAAAAGCACTTAGCTATGGACAGAAAAAAAGGGTTACAATAGCGTCTGTCCTTGTATTACAGCCTGAGATGATAATAGTAGATGAGCCGACAGCAGGGCAGGATTTATTTCATTACAAGGAAATAATGGAATTTTTGAAACAGCTGAATGAATTTGGGATTACAATTTTATTTATAACGCATGATATGCATTTGATGCTAGAGTATACTGACAAGGCATACGTTTTTAATGAAGGAAAAATTATAAAATCAGGAAATCCAGCACAAATTTTGGTAGATAGGAATGTGTTGGAACAGGCAAATTTGAAGGAAACTTCACTTCATTATGTGGCAGAAAAGACAGGGATAAATTCGGAAGAACTTATAAAAACGTTTGTGCATTATGAAAAAGAGCAGAAAAAGGCGGGTGATTAGATGGCAGGTACATTTTTACTGGAATATATCGAAAAAGATTCTGTGATTCATAGACTAAATGGAGCGACAAAACTGATTTGTTTCATATTATGGACTGTTGCAATTATGTTTACTTATGATACGAGACTTCTTTTAGCTTTGACATTTTTAGGATTTGTACTTTTCAGAATTTCTAAAATAAAGTTTAATGAAATAAAAATTGTATTTTATCTAATTACTATTTTTCTTGTGTTAAATTTAATTATGATTTTTTTATTTTCTCCGATTGAAGGAACAAAAATTTATGGAACAAGGCATGATATTTTCAAAATTTTTGGAAATTATGTAGTAACAAAGGAACAGCTGTTTTATGAGTTTAATATATTTATAAAGTATTTTTCGGTTATTCCTGTCGCTTTGCTGTTTATAATTACAACAAATCCAAGCGAGTTTGCGTCTTCATTAAATAGGATAGGTGTGCCGTACAAATTTTCTTATGCAGTTTCGATCGCACTTAGATATATTCCAACGGTGCAGGAAGATTTTATAACCATTAGTAAAGCACAGCAGGCAAAAGGAATAGATATTTCCAAAAATGTAAAATTAATAACAAGAATAAAAAATATATCCTATACATTAATGCCGTTAATATTTTCAAGCATTGAAAAAATAGATATTATAAGCAATGCAATGATTTTAAGAGGATTTGGAAAAAGAAAAAAGCGAACGTGGTATCAGGCAAGAAAAATGAAAATGCCAGATGTTATAGCAATCTTTGTAACAGCAATATTCGTAATTATTTCAATTGTACTTATAAAAATAAATGGTGGAAGATTCTATAATCCTTTTGTGAATTAGAAAAATTTGACTGTGAAATAAGATTTGAATTTTTAATGAGAGGAATGATGGGAAAATGGTTAATATCGGAAATGACTGGGATGAAATTTTTAAAAAAGAGAAAGAATTTGAAAAAGATTACTATTTGGATTTGAGAAAATTTTTAGTGAAAGAATATAAGACAAAAACAATTTATCCTGATAAAAATGAGATTTTTTCTGCATTTAAGCTAACTAGTTATAAGGACTGCAAAGTTGTAATTCTAGGACAGGATCCGTATCATGGCGAAAATCAGGCACATGGACTGGCATTTTCTGTAAAGCAGGGAGTTGCCTTGCCACCTTCCCTAAAAAATATTTATAAAGAAATTGAAAATGAATTTGGCTATAAAATGAGTAAAAATGGATTTCTTGAAAAATGGGCAAAACAGGGAGTATTACTTTTAAATACAGCACTTACTGTAGTTGCTGGAAATGCCAACTCACATTCAAAAATAGGCTGGGAAATTTTTACAGATAATGTAATAAAATATTTGAATGAACGTGAAGAGCCAATAATTTTCATACTTTGGGGAAATAATGCCAAAAGTAAGAAAGCCTTTATTGACACAAATAGACACTATATTCTGGAAAGTGTTCATCCAAGCCCATTATCTGCAAGCCGTGGATTTTTTGGCTGTGGACACTTTAAGAAAGCTAATGATATTTTGAAAGAGCTGGGAAAAAAAGAAATTGACTGGCAAATATAAAAAATAAAAACTATAAAATTTGAGTAACATTGCTATATGAGTTAAGTTTTCTTATATTAAAAATAGAAAGTTACTGTATCAACAAGATTCTACAGAATTTTTTAAAATTATTATTTAAATTTTATGAAAGGGAGGAGTTTTTGTGAATTTTAGAAAATCAACTTTTAATGATGTAGACGGAATTTTAGAAATCATCGAAAAAGCAAAAATTGAACTAAGGCAACTTGGTTTAGATCAATGGCAGAATGGATATCCAAATAGAGAAGTTATTGAAAATGATGTGAAAAATGGGATTAGTTATGTTTTAGAAGAAATTTCCGAAAAAAATGATAAATCCGAAAATCAGATTTCTAAAAAAATTGTCGGAACTATTGTATTGTCGCCTAAAAAAGAAATACCATATTCTAAAATTGAAGGAAAATGGATAACAAACGATGATTATATCGTAATTCACAGGCTGGCAGTTGATTCTGAAATAAAGAATAAAGGAATCGCAACAAAGATATTAGAATTTTCGGAAAAAGAATGCATAAAAAACAAAATACTCAGTATAAAAGCGGATACACATGAAAACAATGAGCCAATGAAGAAATTTCTTGAAAAAAATGGATTCAGCTATTGCGGTGTGATTTATTTAGATAGAGAGCCTGATGTTGGGGAAAAGAGAATTGCTTATGAGAAAATAATAAAAATACCACATAAATTATTTTAATTATTCAATTAAGATTTTTCTAATGTTTATGTTATAAGCTATTTTTATAAATATTTATTATTTGTTTCTTTATAATATTTTTTCATTTTTTAAACGTAAAGGGGATCAATCGCCATCCCCTTTACAATCCCCGCTTGTCTAAGTATTTTTTGGAAACAAAAATTAAACTCGCTTCACTCAGACAGTAATTTTTATTTCCAAAAAATCACGACAATTTTTAGTTTAATTGAAATAAAAATTAAGCAAAATTTCGTTAAAGGGAAAATAGCTGTTTGAGCTTTTGCAATTTATTTAAAGTTGAATACATTTATTCGTATTAAAAAAATTTATATTCAAAAGCGAGTTCTATTTTTCTTTTATAAGAAAGTTTTGCGTAAAGCGAGAGTGCAGAGGTATGGCGTCTGATACCTCTGCGTTAAAAAAGATTTGTATATATAAAATAAAAAATAAATGTTTAGAATTAGAATATTACAAAGATAAATTGCTAAAATTAAGAAAAAGAAATGGAGTGTGAGATTGTTATGAGATTTGAAACAAAAACAATACATGGAATAAGAAAAGGAAAAAAGAGAGAACTTTGGGGAACAAATGTTAATTTTGCTTCAACTTTTCCTGTTGCGGAATTCGGAGTGACGCAGGAATTTGAATATTCAAGAGTTTCGGCTCCTACGAGAAATGAGCTTGAAGAAATACTTGCCGCATTGGAAAATGGTAAATATGGATATGCCTTTTCATCGGGAATGGCGACTACAACGTCTGTATTTACAATGTTTAAAGCTGGAGATCATATTATTTTAGGTCAGGATATTTATGGTGGGACTTATAGGATTGTTCATGATATTTATTCAAAATTTGGATTGGAATACACTTTTGTCGATACAACTGACCTGGATAATATCCGAAATGCTATTAAAGAAAATACAAAGGCTATTTTTATTGAAACTCCGTCAAATCCATTGCTTGATGTTACAGATATGAGAGGAGTTGTAGAACTTGCAAAAGAGCATAATTTGATAACAATTGCAGATAATACTTTTATGACGCCGTATTTGCAAAAACCGCTTGATTTTGGGATTGATATTGTAATTCATAGTGCGACTAAATTTTTATCTGGGCATCATGATTTGCTGGCTGGAGTTGCGATTACAAATGATGAGGGACTTGCGGAAAAAATTAAATTTTCACAAGTTGCGGCTGGAGCTTTAATTTCTCCATTTGACAGCTGGCTTTTGATGAGAAGTCTTAAAACATTGAAACTTAGAGTGGAAGCGGCACAAAGGAATGCAGAAAAACTGATAGAATTTTTTCAAAGCCATGATGCAGTTGATAAAATTTACTATCCGACTTTGGATACAAATAAAGGCAAAAAAATTCATGAAAGTCAGGCAACAGGCGGAGGTTCAGTATTCTCATTTACTTTAAAGGACGATTCAAAGGTAAAAACATTTTTTGAAAGTTTGAATGTGGCACTATTTGCAGCGAGTCTTGGTGGAGCAGAAACATTAGTAACTCATCCAAGTACAATTACGCATGCCGAAATGCCTGATGAAGAAAAAGAGGCTAGAGGATTTACAAATTCATTGATAAGAATAGCTGTTGGATTTGAGAATATTGATGACTTGATTGAAGATTTTAAACAGGCGTTGGAAAAATAAAGAATAAAGGAATAACAGATGGCAACAAAAAGAAGAAAAAGAACTGGAAGAAGTTCAAAAGCTGGAAATGAAAAATTGATTGCTGCAATAATTACTGTGTTATTAGCAATATTTGGATTTGCATACAATGGAGTGAATTCAGGGTTTGGTAAAAAAAGAGCAAAAACAAGTAATTCAAAAAAAAATACAGCTTCAAGAAGCACAAATACTAATTATTCAAATAGTACACCTATTCAGAATCCAACTATTCTGAAAGGCTATCAAGCCATAAAAGTAAGTGATGGGGATACCATAAACGTTCAGAAAGTGGAAAATGGGAAATTTACTGGAGAAATTATAAAAATCAGGATGTTTGGAATTGATGCTCCTGAAAAGTCGCAGGATTATGGGAGCGAGAGTAAGCAGGCGTTGGAAAAGATGGTAAATGGAAAGACACTTGAAATTGAGGAGAAAAATAGGGATAGATATGGCAGAACGGTGGCTGTAGTCTATGCTGACGGGAAAAATGTAAATGAGGAAATGGTAAAAAATGGAAATGCGTGGTGGTATCAGGAATACGACAAAAATGATGCTAGAATGCAGGCTTACCAGGAAAATGCCAAAAAGAATAAACTTGGCCTGTTTGGAAAAAGAGGATATGTAGAGCCATGGAATTACAGAAGAGAGAAAAAGGCGGCAGCAACAGGTAGAACTAAAAGCAAATAATGAGTTGAAGTAATTTTGTTAAATGAATAAAAAGAAGTGAAATAAAGAAAAGGATGATAAAATGTTTATAGATGAAAGTGTAATTACGGTAATTTCTGGAAATGGAGGAGATGGAGCGGCTACATTCAGACGTGAAAAATTTGTTCAGTTTGGAGGGCCTGACGGTGGAGATGGCGGAAAAGGCGGAGATATCGTCTTTATCGCTGATCCAAATATTAACACGCTTGTAGATTTTAAGAGCAGTAAAAAATTTAAGGCACAAGACGGAACAAAAGGGGCTGCTGCACGTTCTACTGGAAAATCAGGTGAAGACTTGATTATAAAAGTTCCAGTTGGAACAATGATTAGAGATTTTGAAACAAATAAACTGCTGCTTGACTTGGACAATCCAAATGAAAAAGTAATATTTCTAAAAGGTGGAGATGGCGGACGTGGAAATATCCATTTCAAGTCATCAGTAAAAAAAGCTCCAAGAATAGCAGAAAGTGGTCGTGAAGGTGTAGAATTAAAAATAAAGCTGGAATTAAAATTGCTGGCTGATGTGGCTCTTGTGGGTTATCCAAGCGTAGGAAAATCAAGTTTTATTAATAAAGTATCAGCTGCCAAATCAAAAGTTGCAAGTTACCATTTTACTACATTAAAGCCTAAATTGGGAGTTGTAAGAATGGGAGATGAGGAAAGTTTTGTTGTGGCGGATGTGCCAGGTCTTATTGAAGGAGCTCATGAAGGAGTAGGGCTTGGGGATAGATTCCTAAAGCATATTGAAAGATGTAAATTGATTATTCACATTGTGGATATTTCAGGATTGGATGGACGTGATCCTAAGGAAGATTTTGTGAAAATAAATCACGAATTAAAAAATTACAGTGAAAAATTGGCAAATAAACCTCAAATTGTTGTGGCTAATAAGATTGATATGCTTTATGAAGATGAAAAATATGATGAATTTGAAAAATTTGTTAAAGAAAAAGGTATAAAATACGTTTACCCAGTATCTGTAATTGCAAATGAGGGACTAAAGCCGGTTTTATCAAAGGCATGGGAATTAATTCAGGAAATACCTAGGGAAGAACTAGAAGAAGTTCATTCTGTTGAAGAGCTGATTCAGGAAAATAATAAAAAAGATGACTGGATTGTTAAGAAAACAGCTGACAATGTATTTGAAGTGGATGGACGTATTGTGGATGATGTACTTAAAAAGTATGTGTTTATTGGAGAAGAAGGAATAATAAATTTCCTTCAGAAGATGAGAAGTCTTGGAATGGAAACAGAGCTTGAAAAAGCTGGGGTTGAAGAAGGAGATATTATAATTATTGCTGGGTATGAATTTGAATATATAGTTTAGTAATAAATTTTTTTTAAAAGATTTTCAGTAAAGATGTGGTTTACTTATAATGGGAGGTAAAGAAGATAGTAGTAAGGAAAAAAGGAATTGTAATCGCAGGTGCAACTGGAGTAGGAAAAACAGACTTGTCGATAAAGCTTGCTAAAAAGATAGATTCAGCAATTATATCAGCAGATGCTTCTCAGATTTATAAGGAGCTGGATATAGGAACAGCTAAGATAACAAGTGATGAAATGCAGGGAATACAGCATTATATGATTGATGTTATAAACCCTGATGAAGACTATTCTGTGGGAGATTTTGAAAAAACTGTAAATAATATTTTGAATGAAAATGGTGAAAAAAATGAGAAAAATATTATTATTACAGGCGGAACAGGACTTTATATAAAATCAATTACAGATGGATTTGCAAAACTGCCATCAAAAAATGCGAAAATCAGAGCTGATTTAGAAAGCAAAAGTATTGAGGAGTTACAGAAAATTCTTAAAGAAATGGACGAAAAGTCGTATACTGAAATTGATTTGTCTAATAAATTGAGATTGGTTAGAGCAATTGAAGTTTGTATTTTGACCGGCGGAAAATTTAGTGAGCTACGTATACAAAATATAAGAAATAATAATTATGAGTTCTTAAAGATATTTCTTACTAGAAATAGAGAAGAGCTTTATGAACGGATTAATAAAAGAGTTGAAATTATGATTGCAAAAGGACTTGTAGAAGAAGCAAAAAAAGTATATAATAAGTATACAGAAAGTCTTTATAAAATATCTTCAATCGGATACAAGGAACTATTTAAATATTTTGAAGGAAAAATCACGCTGGATGAAGCGATTGATGAAATAAAAATGGAGAGTAGAAGATATGCAAAAAGACAGATGACTTGGTTCAAAAAAGAAAAAAACTATATTACTTATAATTTATCAGAAATGTCTGAAAAGCAAGTGCTAGATGATATTCTGAAAAAATGGGAAAAATTTTAGAAAGGAGATTACAGGAAAATCCTGTAAAAAAACATGAAAATATTAGAATATTTGGTACCAGAAAGAATAAAAGTAAATTTAGAAGGTAAAACAAAGGAAGAAATTATTAAGGAAATGGCACAATTATTTGTGAAAAGTGAAGTTCTTGATTCAGAAGACTTGGAAGAATTCGTAAAGGAAATAAATGAAAGAGAAAAATTAACACCAACTGGAATGCAAGATGGAATAGCTATTCCACACGCAAGAACACCGCTTGTAAAAAAACTTTCACTTGCTTTAGGAATTTCTCATGAAGGAGTAGATTTTGAAAGTATGGATGGGGAACCTTCAAAATTAATTTTTATGATTGCTGCTCCAGAAGAAACAAAAAAAGAACATTTAGATTTATTGGCTGAAATTTCAAAATTATCTTACGAAGAAGAATTAGTTGAAAAAATCGAAAAACTTACCAACGTGGAAGAAATTTTTGAAACATTAAAATAACCTCTATTATTTTGTTTCATAAATTGCAATATTAATTGCGACATTTTACCTAATTTTTTTTAGAACTAATTTCGTGTAAAAATTTTTCAAATGTCGTTGCATAGTTTAAACATTTTCTTGGTCTCGAATTTATCAGCATTAAAGTTCTTATCAAGTCTTCTGTATCTATTTTTGATATGTCGGTCTTCTTTGGATAAAATTCTCTTAGAAGACCGTTGCTGTTTTCATTGCAGCCTCTCTGCCATGAGCAGTAAGGATTTGCAAAATAGAAATCTATTCCCAACTTTTCCACTTCTTCTCAGCACGAAAATTCCTTCCCCCTGTCTGATGTGAAAGTCTTGAATGCTCCTTTTGAAATATTGGCTGTCAGCCGTTTTATTGCTTCCAGCATTGAATTTTTGCTTCTATCTTTCATCTTTATTGCTACATAAAACCGTGTCTTCAGCTCCACAAATGTTGCAAAGCAGGCTTTGCTCTCTCCTCTTGCTGAAACTACCGATTCTAGCTCCCAATGCCCAAAAACTTCTTTTTTCTTGACTTCTTCAGGTCTATCGCCAATTGACTTCCCAATATTGAATTTTCCTCTTGTTTCTTTATTAGAAGTCTTTGTATTGGCATCTACCAAGAGTATTCATCATTAGTTCATTTTATCTTACAATAAATGATTGCCTTGTGCCTATTAAGGATTTAAGCAATTTTAGAAATTTTGTAATTTTTTTAGCAGAACCTGCAGAACCTCGAGTTTATTTCTTTCATTCGTGGTAAAACATTTATGGCTCATGATATATTTCTTTTCGTTATTTTTGTCATTACTAAGATTTTAACACAAAATTATCATGATTTTTTAATTTTTTTTAGTTTGTCGCAATTATTATACAATCTATGATAAAAAAATAATTTTATGTCTTATTTTGAAAAATTAATTGTATTTTTTTATATAATTTGATATAATAAGAGCAAGTGATGATGAGTAAGTGATATATTTAGTGGTTTCACATTCATTTATTGTTATGAAATTAAATAATTAGGAGGAAAAACGAATGAAAAAGACAATATTCTTTTTAGTTGGAATAATGATGGTTTCATCAATAGGTTTCTCTGCTAAAAAACAAAGCATCGAAAGTAGTATAGATTCAATTGATAACCAATATGAAGAATTGCTAAAAAAAGAAGAAGCGCAAAAAGAAAGTTATAGAAGCCAAAAAGCACAATTAGAAGCTGAATTGGAAAAATTGAAAGTTCAACAGTCTGATAAAGAAAAAGTAGTTGAGAAATTAAGAGTAGATTCTGAAGTAAGATGGCATAGAGAAAAATATAAAAAAATTCTTAAATATAATGAACCTATTCTTAAAAATTTAAACAAGAATATAGCAGAAAAAGAACAAAAGATAGCAGAATTGGATACATTATTATCGGTAATGAATTAAGAAAGGAATGGTAATATGAAGATGAAAAAAATTTTATTATGTGGAATAATAGCAGTATTGAGTATACCTATGATGGCAGAATCTTCACAAGAAATATTGAAGCAAGCTAGAAATGAATACTATAAAAATCTAGATATATCTGACGACATACAACCAGAAGTAACTAGAGAAAAAATAGTAACAATTGATGAAGAGGGTGTGGTAGATGAATCATCTGAAAGAGTTAAACCAAAATCATCAATTGAGAAATTAGAATACAATGTGGCAAAAGCCATAGATAGAATTGATTTCTATGAAAGAGTAGTAAGAAGTGTACAAAGAGAAGAAAAAGAATTAGGCGTATTTGATAGTGTTTTAGCAAGAGATGGAGTTAAAAAGGCTAAAAGAACTAGAAAAATAGCTAAATAAGTATATTCAAAGTAAGAAAAGACAATATTTCATAAATATTATCAGAAAGGAAAATCAATGAAAAAAATATTAGGATTAATAGCTATAATGACGTTAGCGTCAAGTCAAATATCATTTTCTGCTAAATCGGATACTGATGCTGCAGTTCAAAGATTAGTTAAAGTGGCTAAACAAAGACAAGCACAAAAAGCTAGAAACGCAGCAAGGGGTGTTTCAGAAGATGTTACTGTGGTTCCAGTTGAAGAAATAGAAGAAGTTACAACCACAACATTTTCTCCAGATTTAAATGAAGCTGCACGTCAAAAAGCAGAAGAAGCAAGAGAAGCTGCACGTCAAAAAGCAGAAGAAGCAAGAGAAGCTGCACGTCAAAAAGCAGAAGAAGCAAGAGAAGCTGCACGTCAAAAAGCAGAAGAAGCAAAAATTCAAGCAGCTATAAAGGCTGCTGAAGAAAAAGAAGCTGCACGTCAAAAAGCGGAAGAAGCAAAAATTCAAGCAGAAGCAAAGGCTGCAAAAGCAAGAGAAGCTGCTCAGAAAAAAGCAGAGGCTAAAAAATTAAGAGCACAAAGAAAAAATATGTCTGAAAGTAAAATGATGGACGTAGAAATTCAAAGAATTAAGAGTAGAGTTGAAAAAATCAACGATAATATTGAAAAATATCATAAAACTAACGAAATGTTAGATCAAATGGAACAAAGATTAGACAATATTCAAAACAAAATGAACTATTAATTTAGAGTTTTGTAAAAAATAAATTCAGATATATTAGAAAGGAAATGAAAAATATGAAAAAGTTAGCATTATTATTAGTAGGATTAGGAGCATTATCTTGTACAAATGCAAAATTAGTAGATTACAATACAACTAGATTAAATCATATTGAAGATTATTTGAATGAAAATAAACCAAATCCTGGTAGCCAAAGATACAGATCTTTAGAAAGAGAGGCTGAAAAATGGGTAGAAGAACAACAACAAGAACAGCAACAATAATTGCATTAGGGTTGTTAGTTGCTTCACCATTAATGGCAAGAAAGCTGACAACAACTCAAATGAGAGAAAATACAATCAGAATTAATGCTCTTGAACTTGAAGAACCAGTACCACAACCTGTTCCAGAGCCACAACCAGAACCACCAGTAAACGAAGAATTCGTACTTGATTCTGGAAGATTGAACTTCGACTTTGATAAGTCAGTAGTTAAACCTCAATACTTTGAATTATTAAGAAATGTAAAAGATTACGTCGAACAAAACAACTTGAGTTTAACAATTATTGGACATACAGATTCTAAAGGTACAGACGCTTATAATATGGCTTTAGGAATGAGAAGGGCAAATGCAGTTAAAGCTAAATTGTTAGAATTTGGATTAGATCCTGCAAGAATCATAGGTGTAGAATCAATGGGAGAATCTGATCCAATCGCTCCTAATGATACTGAACAAGGAAGATTTGAAAACAGAAGAATCCAGTTCAAAGCTACAAGAGATTAATTTTAATTATATTAAGATTGATAAAAATATTTTTATAAATTGTCTAGTTGTTTCTTTATTGAAACGATTAGACAATTTTTTATTTATAAGGAAATTATAGTGAAATTTATACAAAACCGACCTAAAAATATGGTATAATAACTTTATGGCATATGAAAAAAATTATAGAAAAAGAATTTTAAATTTTTATTACGAAAATGCAAAAACAAAATATTATTTCAGTTCAACATAAGTTCCAGCACATTGTACGGATGGATAAAACTTAAGAAGGAAGCAGGAGATCTTTCATCAAGAACACGGAAAAGAAAATTTAAGGTGCTTGATCCTGAAAAACTTGATGAATATATTAAAAATCCAGAGAATGCAGATAAATACATCCGTGAAATAGCAAAAGATTTTGGCTGTGGAAAGGAGACAGTGAGAGTAGTGCTGAAAAAATTAGGATACACAAGAAAAAAAACAGACAAAATACAGGGAGCAGGACGAGAAAAAAATAAATAGATATTTAAAAAAATTATCAGAAGCAGGTTCAGGCAGAGAAATAATCTATATTGATGAAACAGGCTTTAACGAATATTACTACCGTGAATACGGCTGGAGTAAAAGGGGAATATCTGTTGAAGGGAAGAAAAGAGGATTAAGATATTCAAGAATAAATCTGGTTGCTGGAAAAATAGGGAATGCACTGATTTCATAGAAAAAGGATATTAGAAAAGATAATTAAGGAAACAGAGTATTGTCTATCATTTTTTCCACTGTATTCACCAGATTTAAATCCAATAGAAAAAGTATGGGCCAGTAAGACATAGCCCATAATGATAATACACTTGAGGAAGCAGTTACTTCTGTGTTTTATTTGATAAGATGGCCCAGCTTTAAATAGATTTTACTATATATTAGACCTGTTCGACAACCTATAGTTCAAAATTATAAATTGCACAAATTAACGAAAATCTCAGGACAAATTTTCTTCTCTTGTTTCTATAACGTGTAGACACTATCCTAAATCTCTTGATATGTCTGTTCACATGCTCTATGTAAATTCTACGTCTTGAAATAATTGAATTGTATTTCTTGTCCTCCTTAGTTAATTTGTGCTTTTTTATCGATTTTTTAGGCACCAAGCTGTTGCCGTGTATCTTATCTATGCCTATGTATCCCTTGTCGGCAATTAAAAGGACATCTTTTGAAAAATACACACGGCTTCTACAGAACAGCCTGAAGTCATGAACGCTCCCGTGCGAAAACGAGACGTTGAGTATACTTAAATCCTTTTCGTCTGCGACTATCTGAGCCTTTATCGTGTGCTTTTTCTTTTTTCCCGAGTAATATTTTCGCTGTTTTTTTTAGGACGCTCAATTTCACATTCCGTAGCATCAACCATTACGGCTTCTATCTCAGTGTCCCTGACAAGTTCCCTTTTTTTGGGCAAAGAAAATTCCTCGCTTTTTATCAAGATGTTTTCAACCCATTTAACGCACTCACAGATGGTACTTTTTGCAACACCATATTCAAGGGCAATATTTTCCATAGTTTTATAGTCATGATAGTATGAAAGCATAATTACAAGTCTGTCAAGAACAGATAGTTTTGGCGGATGTCCGCCTCTTAAATGTTCAATTCTGTATGATTCATTCAAAAGTTTCAGCATTTTGTCAAAGGTATTTTTTTTAATGCCAAAAATTTTCTGATAGTTTTCTTCTTTAAGTTTTTTTATTTTTCCAACATTATTTATCATTTTCATCACCAGTATTATTATACCCTGATATTGGTCTTTATACAAGTTGTCGAACAGGTCTATTATATCTTATTTTTCAGTTAGTTTAATGGGATTTTATGATTAAAAGAAAAATAACTAAAGATGTGGATTTATTTCAGGATTTTCAATTTGAACTGTCACATGCTCTATTCCGTATTCATTTTTTAAAAGTTTTACTACATCATTTACAATCTCGTAATCATTTACACCATCATACTCATCAAGTAAAATATGAAATGAAATACTTATATTTTCTTCAGAAATATTCCATAAATGGAATTCATGAATATCCTTTATTTTATCAATTGTTAAAATTTTAGCATAAATTTCGTCGATATCTAAATCGCTGGGAACAGCTTCCATTAAAATAAAAAACGCCTCTTTTGCAATTTTTAATCCACCAGTAAAAATAACAACGCTTATAATCACACTTATTATTATGTCAAAAATAACAAGATTAGTTAATTTCAAAATAATCGCAGCAATTATAACTCCAACCGAATTTAGTGTGTCACCTAAAAAATGCCATAATGCACTTTTTACATTAAGATTATTTTCTTTTTTCAAACTTCTCATAAGTACAAACATAAGTATTATATTAACCAAAAGTCCGATTACTGCAATTGTAAACATCGTAAAAAAATCAACATGCTCTGGATTGAAAAGCCGTTTTACAGCTTCAATAACTATTCCGACTGAAATTATCATAAGAGCCAGTCCATTTATGAATGCAGAAATTATCTCAATTCTCAAAAATCCGTAAGTAAAATTCTTGTTTGGCTTTTTGGCTGAATAAAATACCGCTATAATGCTGAATAAAAGCGCAACAACATCCGAAAACATATGAAATGAATCTGAAATAAGTGCAAGTGAACCACTAAATATTCCACCAAATAATTCAACCAAAGCAAAAAACAGTGTCAGCAAAATTGAAGTTGTCAAAGTTTTCTTTGATTGTGCCTGATATTTATAATGCTTTATATGATGGTACTTAAAATCAATTTTTTTTTTATTCATCTTATCTTTCCTTCTTTCCTCTAAAAATATTTAATCTATTTTAATTATATAATGGGAGTTTTTTTATTTCAACAACATAATTTTATTTTATAGCAAAACTATTTTGAAATCTTAAAATTATTTTTAATATTGTTGCAGATTGCAATTTTGTATGGTAAACTTTTGTTAGAAATAATAATTAAAATGGATTCAAATCATACTTTTAGAACATAAAAGTTAAGTAATAAAATTAATATAAAGGAGAAATATAAAATGTCAAATATATTTGAAAAAAAAATTAGAATAAATGAATTGACAAACTTAAGAAAAGAACTTATGCAACAGGGAAATGTTGTGGAAGAGGTTAAAGTATTAAAGGAATTGGCAGAACTTACAGAAGATGTTTTTGGTGAGGAAAGTGATGAAAATATTAAAATTTTGAATGAAGTTGGGGGAACTCTTAAATATGTTGGAGAGTTTGACACGGCAAAAGATGCTTTGCTGAAGGCACAAGGCTTTATTGAGAAAAAGTATGGCAAAGACAGTATTCCTTATGCGACTTGCAGTCTTAACCTAGCTGAAGTTTACAGATTTATGAAAAAGTATGATGACATAGAGAATATTTATCTTAATACCATGAAAATTTACGAAAATAACAATTTACAGAATGACTATGTTTATGCGAGCGTATGCAATAATTTGGCTTTATTTTATCAGGAGCTTGAAAGATATGAGGAAGCGATTGAGTTGCAAGAAAAAAGTCTGGAAGTATTGGAAAAAGTTGGAGAAAATCCTATTCAGTATGCAATTACACTAAGTAATCTTGTACAGCCTTATTTGAAAGTGAAAAACAAGGAAAAAGCTGAAGAATACTTGCAAAAATCACTGAAACTAATCGAAAAGGAAGTTGGAAAAACTCATAACTTGTATGCAGCAGTCCTTAACAATATGGCAACTTTTTATTTTGCAGAAAATGAATATGAAAAAGCATTGGAATTATTTGAGGAAAGTGCTGAAATTTGTGAAAAGACATTTGGAAAAGAAAGCAATAATTACAAAAATATTTTGGAAAATATTGAAGTTGTGAAGGAAAAAATGGTTTAGATTTTTAGAATAAGGAGAAAAAATGGATTCAAATAAAATAAAAGGACTGGAACTTTCAAAAAGATATTTCGAAGAAATTTATCTGCCAGTTATAAAGAGTGAATTTCCAGAAGTTTTTGAAAAAATGGCGGCTGGGCTTGCGGGAGAAGGTTCCGAGTGTTTTGGGTTCGATGATGAAATTTCGCAGGATCACGATTTTGGGCCGTCCTGCTGTATTTGGCTGAGTTCAGAAGATTATGAAAAATATGGACTAAATTTGCAGAAAAGGCTTAATGAATTGCCAAAGGAGTTTTTGGGCTTTAGAGCATTGAATATGAGCGAGTTTGGAGATGGACGGCGTGGTGTCCTTAATATGGATGACTGGTTTTTCAAGTTTTTGGGAGATGTAAAGGCACCTGATAATTTGTATGATTGGCGATTAATCCCAGAAGAATTGCTAGCAACAGCGGTTAATGGAGAAATTTTTATGGATAATTCAGGACAATTTACAAAAATTAGAAATGATTTGAAAAAATATTTTCCAGAAGATATACGACTTAATAAAATTGCCACAAGATGTATGAAAATGGCACAATCTGGGCAGTATAACTATTTACGATGTATGAAAAGAAATGAAATTGTGGCAGCAAGGCTGGCGGAAACTGAGTTTATAAATGAGGCAATACATATGATTTTTCTATTAAATAAAAAATATAAACTTTTTTACAAATGGATGCCAAGAGCCTTAAAAAACTTGAAAATCTTGGGAGAAAAAACTTATTTTCTAATTGAAGAACTGGTAAAATTGCCAACTGGTGCGGTTAATCGAAAATTTCAAATTATTGAAGAAATAAGTGCTGATGTAATTACGGAAATGAAAAATCAAGATATTGTCCCAAGACAATTAACAAGTGACTTTTTACAGGATTATGGGCCTTTTGTGCAAAATAAAATTGAAGATGAGAAATTAAGAAACTGGAATCCTGCGATGGATTAAAATAGAAAATTTAAAGAACAATCAACAAAATTAGAGAATATTGGATCTTAAAATAGGAGAATTGAAAATGGAAATAGAAATTAGCAAAAAAGAAAGCTTTATTAGACAAATTTTAAAAAGGGAATGGGAATTTTTTCAAAATGTACATCATACAGAAGGAAGAGCAGAATGTCAGGATAATCCTCAGGAATTTGAGATTATGAGAAGAAGCCAATGGGAAACATTGCCTGATGAAATTCTGGAAAGTTATTTGGAAGACTTGATTTTGGCAAAACATCATGGAGAAAACATTGTTCAAGATAAATATGCCAGAATGATGAAATACAGTTCTCCAAAAGAATACGAAATTATTAAGGAGTATTTGCCTAAAATTTCACAAGAAAAGGAAGAATTGGTACAAAAAATAGTAGAAATTTATTTGCATTGGGAAGAAGAAATAATAAAAAAATATCCAAAAGTTACTTCAAAAGGGCGTCCTTTATACTCAAAATACGACACACCAAACTATACTTCAATTGAAACTTACTTGAAGGGAGAATTATCATCATATTCAGTAAAAACATTGAAATTATATTATGAGTATATTCAGAGCTGTGTTACAAATAACATAAACTTAGCAGAAAATAATTTGGAAAATATTGTACTGGAAAAGGGATACAGTTCTATTGAGGAAGCAGAAGAAAGTTTGTAAATTTATAAGTTGGAGGGAAGATAAATGGCAAAAGTGAAGGAATTAATAGAACGTGGATTAGAATTATTTTCAAGAAATAGTGTAGGCAGGCTAGAAAAGTTTTTTGAATCAGCAAAACAAGAAAATCTAGACATAAGTTCAATTGATAAAAAATATATGAAATTTAAAAGAACTAAAAAGAAAAAACGATTTACAACAATTTTTAATTATTTTACTTTCGGATTTTCAGCAATAGGAAGAATGGCAAATATGGCTTATGATGCTGAAAGAAAGGAAGAATTTAAAAATGAAAGAATGAAATTGCAAGAGGAAATAAAGGATGTATTAGCGAATGAAAATATGGATGATAATTCTAGGGAGCTATTACAAATAATGGATTTCTATTTATATGATTAAAATTACGAATTAGGTTTATTGTCAAATCAAGTGAAACAAAAAGTAAAAATTAATTTTTGAAGTTATTAGGATATTTCTGAAAATTCTGAATCAGAGATATTTTTAATAATTACTTAAATTTGTTGCATTTGATTATACAATACACCCAAACATTTGTTACAAAAATAATTATTTACCATTATTGATAAAACTAAAAAAATATAGTATAATTATGAGATTAGAGATGTTAGTAAATACATTCAGACTTTTGTTAAATACATATCTAGAATTTGAATTAAAATAGTTTACTATATCGCAAATCAGACACGTTAATGACAATTGAACAAATTTTAAAACAAATAGTATCATTTAAAATTTAGGGAGGTAGTATTTATGTACGCATTGGATAAACAGCTTGTTTTAGAAGATGGTAGTGTGTATAAAGGGTATGGATTTGGAGCAGATGTGGAAATGGCTGGGGAAGTTGTTTTTAATACTGCGATGACTGGGTACCAGGAAACTATTTCAGATCCATCGTATAATGGGCAGATTATTACATTTACTTATCCATTAATTGGAAATTATGGGATAAATAGGGATGATTATGAAACTATTAATCCAAGTATTAAGGGAATTATAACTCGTGAAATATGTAGAAAACCTTCTAATTTTAGAAATGAATTTACATTGGATGAAGTTTTGAAAGACTTAAATATTCCAGGAATTTCTGGAATTGATACACGTAGTCTGACAAAGAAAATAAGAGAGCATGGAACGATTAAAGGAATTATCGTTAGTGCAGACAAAGATTCGCAAGAAATTGCAAAAAATTTAAAAATCAATTCGTTACCAACCAATCAAATCGAACAGGTATCGACAAAAAAAGCATTTCTTTCATCTGGAAGAGGGATGAGAGTTGTTCTTCTTGACTTAGGAATGAAATCAGGAATTATGAGGGAACTTAACTCAAGGGACTGTGATATTGTCGTAATGCCACATAATGCAACTTCTAAAGAAATTTTAAGACAAAAACCAGACGGAATAATGTTAAGCAATGGACCAGGAGATCCTATAGATGTTCCAGAAACAATTGCTACAATTAGGAAATTAATAGATAAAGTGCCAATTTTTGGAATTTGCATGGGACATCAGCTGATTTCACTTGCCTGTGGAGCAAAGACATATAAATTGCTATTCGGACATCGTGGAGCAAATCAGCCAGTATTAAACCTACAAACTGGAAAAGTTGATATTACAGCACAAAATCATGGATATGCTGTAGATATTGATTCTTTGAAGGATACAGAGCTGGAATTAACACATATTGCAGTAAATGACAGAACCTGCGAAGGTGTAAGACATAAAAAATATCCAGTATTTTCGGTACAGTATCATCCAGAGGCTTCTCCAGGACCACATGACCCAAATTATTTATTTGATATGTTTATTGAAAATATGAAAAAGAATCGGAAATAATAATTTTAGAACTATTGATTGAAAACAAATTTTTTAGTTTATTTTAGGTAAATTTGTTACATAAAATTAAAAATTATAAAATATTGAAATAAAAGCGTTGATAAAAATTAATAGCAAGGAGATGTAGGGAAATGCCTAAACGAAAAGATATAGAAACAATTTTAGTGATTGGATCTGGGCCGATTATTATTGGACAGGCTGCTGAATTTGATTATGCGGGGACACAGGCGTGTCTATCATTGCGTGAAGAAGGGTACAAGGTTATCCTTGTAAATTCCAATCCTGCAACTATTATGACAGATAAGGAAATTGCAGATAAAGTATATATTGAGCCATTAACTGTTGAATTTGTGTCAAAAATTATAAGAAAAGAACGTCCAGATGCCTTGCTTCCTACTCTTGGAGGACAGGTTGGGCTAAATCTGGCTGTGGAACTGCATGAAGCAGGAGTACTGGAAGAATGTGGAGTAGAGCTGCTAGGAACTAAGCTTGACTCTATTAAGCAGGCGGAAGACAGGGAACTGTTCAGAGATTTGATGAATGAACTGGGAGAGCCTGTGCCTGAATCGGATATTATTCATAATTTGGAAGAGGCACGTAGATTTGTGGAAAAAATTGGATACCCTGTGATTGTGCGTCCTGCCTTTACAATGGGAGGAACTGGTGGAGGAATCTGCCATAATGATGAAGAACTGGAAGACATTGTTACAAATGGACTTAGATATTCGCCAGTAACACAATGTTTATTGGAAAAATCAATTTCAGGATATAAGGAAATTGAGTATGAAGTAATGCGTGACAGTAATGATACAGCGATTGTTGTATGTAATATGGAAAATATTGATCCAGTTGGTATTCACACGGGAGATTCGATTGTAGTAGCACCTTCGCAAACGTTGACAGACAGGGAATATCACATGTTAAGGGATGTTTCGTTGAAAATAATAAGAGCGTTGAAAATAGAAGGTGGATGTAATGTTCAGCTGGCACTAGATCCATATTCATTCAATTATTATATCATCGAGGTAAATCCGAGAGTATCACGTTCATCGGCACTTGCTTCAAAGGCGACAGGTTATCCAATTGCAAAAATTGCCGCAAAAATTGCAGTTGGATTGACACTTGATGAAATTATAAATCCTGTTACCAAAAATTCGTATGCGTGCTTTGAGCCGTCACTTGACTATGTTGTAAGTAAAATACCGAGATTTCCATTTGACAAATTTGAAAAGGCAGATAGACATCTAGGAACTCAAATGAAGGCAACTGGAGAAGTAATGGCTATTGGTAGAACTTATGAGGAAAGTTTGTTAAAAGCTATTCGTTCACTTGAGTACGGAGTACATCACTTGGGGCTTCCAAATGGAGATGAATTCAGCTTGGAATACATTTTGAGAAGAATCCAGAAAGCTGGAGATGAAAGATTGTTTTTCATTGGGGAAGCATTAAGACGAGGAGTTACTCCGCAGGAAATACATGATATGACAAAAATTGACATGTTTTTCCTTGATAAAATGAAAAATATTATTGATATTGAAGTGGAATTGAAGGCAAATGTAAATAATCCAGATGCACTGCTGTTTGCCAAAAGATATGGATTTTCAGATAAAGTTATTGCACACCGTTGGAATACGACAGAAGATGAAGTTTACAAACTTCGTGAAAAATGCAATATTAAGCCTGTGTTTAAGATGGTTGATACCTGTGCGGCTGAATTTAAGTCAGAAACACCTTATTTTTACTCGACTTATGAGCAGGAAAATGAAAGTGTTGTAGGAAATAAGAAAAAAATTATTGTACTTGGCTCAGGACCTATTAGAATTGGGCAAGGTGTTGAATTTGACTATGCTACAGTTCACGCTGTGAAGGCGATAAAAGAGTCTGGCTATGAGGCAATTATTGTAAATAACAACCCAGAAACTGTTTCAACGGACTTTTCAATTTCGGATAAGCTTTATTTTGAGCCACTTACAGAAGAGGATGTTATGGCAATAATTGAACTTGAACAGCCAGAAGGCGTTGTTGTTCAGTTTGGTGGACAGACGGCAATTAACTTGGCTGAAAAATTGGCAAGACATGGTGTTAAAATATTGGGAACAGCACTTGAAGAAATTGATAATGCGGAAAATCGTGATAAATTCGAGGCATTGCTGCATAAATTGAATATTCCTCAGCCTCTTGGAAAAACTGCGTTTGATACGGAAACTGCTGTAAAAAATGCGGCTGAAATTGGATACCCTGTTTTAGTACGTCCATCTTACGTATTAGGTGGAAGAGCAATGGAAATCGTATATCGTGAAGAGGAATTGCGTCAATATATGGAAAATGCTGTAAAGGTGTCTCCTGATCATCCTGTGCTTACTGACAGATATTTAGTTGGAAAGGAAATCGAAGTGGATGCAATTTGCGATGGGGAAACGGTTGTGATTCCTGGAATTATGGAGCATATCGAAAGAGCGGGAGTCCATTCTGGAGATTCTATTGCGGTTTACCCTCCACAAAGCATTACAGATTCACAAAAACGTACATTAATTGACTATACAACAAGGCTTGCAAAGGGATTAAATATTATAGGGCTTTTGAATATTCAGTATGTAATTAGTGATGGAGAAGTTTATGTATTGGAAGTAAATCCTAGAAGTTCAAGGACAGTTCCATTTTTAAGCAAGATTACAGGTGTTCCTATGGCAAATCTTGCTATGAAGGGAATTCTTGGAGAAACATTGAAAAGTAAAGGATACCAAACTGGATTAATTGAAGAAAGCAAACATGTGTATACAAAAGTTCCTGTGTTCAGTTTCCAAAAACTGAAAGATGTGGACACAACGCTAGGGCCTGAAATGAAGTCTACAGGAGAAGTTATGGGAAGTGATGAAAACCTTGAAAAATCACTTTACAAAGGGCTAATTTCATCTGGAATTAAAGTCAAGGATCAAGGAAGCGTATTGTTTACAATTAGTGGAACGGCAAAAGAGGAAGCTTATGGACTAGCTAAGAGATTTTCCCGGTTAGGTTATCATATAATGGCTACGAAAGGTACAGCCAGATATTTTGAGGAAAAAGGGCTTCGTGTTGAAACAGTTGGAAAAATTGAAGAAGAAGGAAAATATGAACACGATGTGCTAGGGCTGATTTATAAAGGACTTGTTGATATGGTAATAAATACAGCTGGTAAGAAAAAGACTGCAAGAAACGATGGATTTAAAATCAGACGTGCTGCAAGCGAGCAGGAAATAGCATGTCTTACTTCACTTGATACAACGGACGCTTTACTGAAAGTTCTTGAATCCATTTCATTTAATGTAAGTTCGATATGATTAATTATTGATTTTATCAAATAAAATAGAAATAAATTTTAAAAATTACCAATTTCGTTAGTTTTATTTTGAATAATAGGATTAGGGAAATTGGTAAAATTTTTAAGTAAAATAAAGAAATAAAAGGTAATGGAGTAAAAATGAACTATAAAAAAATAATATTAATAGGATTTCTTTCGATTTTTTTATTTTCCTGTGATGATACATTTAAGGAAATTGGAAGAAAATTGAGTATAAAAAAAGTAAAAAATGAAGAGATGGAGAAGTACAACGGTTATATTGAAATCCATAATAATTTAACAAATATTGAGAATGAAATTTCAAAATATATTGATGTGGCTGGAGAAGGCAAGGAAATAAATGCACAGGAAATGGGGACTCTGGAAAACATTCCTGTTATTAAAATTGATAATACTGTTATCCAAAAACTTGAAAAAAATATAAATTCTAAATTTAAGATGGAAAAGCTGGATAATTCTTCCAAAAAATTATTGCCGATTTTAAAAGAATTAAAAACAGTAACGGATTTCATGACAAATTACTATGGAAAAAAAGAACATTTGGCAGATGGCTTTGCAAAAGGGCAGCAATTACATACAGATTTTTTGAAAGTTTATAAAAGATATAAAGAAAGTTCAAATATTTTTAAAACGGAAGTGGAAAACAAATCGAAAGAAAGAATACAGAAGATATTGGAAACATATAAAAATGAAGGAAGTCTGATAAAATACAATTTGGCGGTTCTTATAAATAATTGTGAAGATTTTGTGGATAAAGTGGATAATCAGAAAATTAGTATGACAACCTTTATAAAAGGTGATTTGGGAAAATTAAAAAAAGCACAACAAAATATTTTAACAGCTTCAACTAGCTTTCAAAAAGTAATTACAAACGAAAAACAGATAAAAAAAGAAAATTATACAAAAGAAAAATTGGAAATATTTAACAAACAGCTTGCAGAATTTGAAAAATCGGTTACAATATTTATTAGGGAAATTGAAAAAAGCAAGTCGATGAGCAAGAGTGAAATTGAGAAGAAGGTTTATACGGAGGATATGGTTGGGACTCCGAACGATGTGATTAAAAAGTATAATAAGTTGGTAAATGATTATAATAATTTGATGAATTAACTATTTATTGTTTTAATATAGCCGATTTTATTTTCAAAAAAATTAAATAAATAAAGATTTAATTTACTTAATAAATTATATAGAAAAAAGGAGAACCGTGAAAAAGAAATTAACAAGATTAGGAAAATTTATAAGCTTGATTTTAAGGCATAAGCCTGAGATGATTGGAATTGAACTGGATAGGAATGGATGGGCTGATGTAAATGAGCTTATTAATGGAATAAATCGCTCTGGAGATGTTGAAGACGGAAAAGAGGAACGGATAAATTTTGAAATTTTGGAGGAGATTGTAAGGAATAACAGTAAAAAGAGATATGAATTTAATAAAAATTTGACGAAAATTAGGGCTTGTCAAGGACATAGCATAGATGTTGACTTAGAATTGAAAGCTGTTAAGCCTCCTAAAATTTTGTATCATGGAACAGCGGATAGATTTTTGGAGCAGATAAAAAAAGAGGGGTTAAAAAAGAAAAGCAGGCAATTTGTACATTTGTCAGAGACGGAAGAAACGGCATATTCTGTTGGTCAAAGACACGGAAAACCATTTGTAATAAAGGTTTTGGCTGAAAGGATGTACGAAGATGGAAAAGAATTTTTTATTTCAAAAAATGGCGTTTGGCTGACTAATGATATTGAAGTGAAATATTTGGAATTTTAAAATAAATTATCAAACCATTTTATTAATATAAAAAATAGAAAGATTAAAGAAGGAATTTTTTATGAAATTGGGAATTGTTGGTTCAGGGATGATTGTTCAGGAATTTTTGCCTAGTCTTGTTCAGTTGAAAGGACTGGAAATCGTGGGGATACAAGGGACAAAAAATAGTATTGGTAAAATTGAGGAAATTTGTAAAAAATATAGTATTCCGAAATTTACTGATGATTTTAACAAACTTTGTGAATTTGGAATTGATGCTGTCTATATTGCTGTTCCGAATTTTTTACATTTTGAATATTGTAAAAAAGCATTGGAAAAAGGTCTGAATGTTATTGTTGAAAAGCCGATGACAACTAATTATAGACAAGCTAAAGAATTGTCGGATTTGGCAAAAGAAAAAAAACTGTTTTTATTTGAAGCAATAACGACACTTTATTTTGAAAATTATAAAAAAATAAAAGACTGGATTGAAAAAATTGGAGATGTGAAACTTGTTCAGAGCCAGTATAGTCAGTATTCCAGCAGATATGACGCTTTTAAGAGAGGGGAAATTCTGCCTGTATTTGATTCTGAAAAAGCTGGAGGAGCATTGATGGACTTGGGGCTATATAACTTACATTATGTTTTAGGACTTTTTGGAAAGCCTGAAAATGTAAAATACTATGCAAATATTGAAAGAAATATTGATACTAGCGGAGTTCTTATGATAGAATACAAAAATTTCAATGCAATGTGTGTATGTGCAAAAGATAGTGAAGGGAAAAGAATAGGCATGATTCAAGGAAGTGAAGGAAAAATCATAAGTGAAGAAGCACCGTCACTTGTCGGAAAAGTCACATTGAAAATGTATGATGGAACAACAGAAAGTTTTGATGATGGATTTTCAAAAGATAGAGTTGTGCCTGAATTTAAAACATTCATTAGTGCAGTAAATGAAAATGACTTGGAATTTTGCTATAAACAGCTGAAAAAAAGCCTGTTGGTAAGCGAAGTGCAGACAAAAGCTAGACTTGAGGCGGGTATTAAGTTTCCGCAGGATTAATAAAAAGGGGGGGAGCTTTTTAATCAAGAAATTCAAAAAATTACTGCTTCAAATCTAAAAAAATTAAACATGGCTAGAAAAAAACATTTAGAAGAAATAATAGAATACGAATTGATAGAAAAAGAAAGGCAATAATTAGTAAAAATCAATTATAATGGTGAAAAGAATGGAAAAATATAAAAAATTTTGGGAAGCTGTGGATATAGAATATACTGAAAAAGAAGGAAAGAGAAAAGCAAATATTATACAAAAGAGTTACTAGAGAAATACGGAGTAAAAAAATATGTTAATTTAGTATTAGATTATGAGTTTATAGCATTTAAACCACTGCTCCATTGCAAAGATTTTGATCCAGAAACGAATGAAGAAGGGGAGGCTTTATTTTTTGACTTAGATTTTAGTGATGAAGTGTATGAAAATGGAAGAAAAAAATTAAGATGGTACTCTGAAAAAATTCATAAGAAGAAATATGGAAAAAATGCTAAAAAAATTGAAGTAAACTATGAAGAGTTAGATAATTACATACCAATAATAAGTGGAAGATATTATTCATATATATATATCAAAAGAAACAAATAAAATAGTACAGTATTCTTCATATTCAGATTTAGAGGATGAAAGTAAAGGAGTTTATTGGAAGTGGACAAAATTATCAGAAAATTTTGATGAATTTATTGAAAAACTGTATGTAGATCCAAAAGACAATAAAGAAATGTCTAAGGAAGAAAAAGAGCAACTGACAAAATTTGTTGATAGATTGCTGGAACAATTGGATGAAGAAAGATAGGAGATGATAGAAATGGATAGACAAAAGCATTTGGAAGAAATACTTGAGATAGAAGATTGTGAAGTGAGGGAAGAGGAAAGCTACTATTATGACGATGAATTTATAGAAAGTTTGGGAATTGAAAAAGAAGAATACAGAGATATGGTTAAAAAATATTCTGAAATTTATTTTAAGGAAACTGTATATATACCCATTGATGATGAGAATATAAATGATAAATTTATTTCGTATTTATATTTTGATGATGAAACAGTTGAAAGAGGAAAAAATATGCTTACAGAATTTGATGAGAGGGAATATGAAAAAAATCCTGATTTAAAAAGAACATATTTTTGGAGAAATAACTATGTGGCAATAGATGCGGATGAAAATGAGTACATATTTATTTCTAAAGAAACAAAGGAGATTTTTATGTATTATTTTGCTGAGGATATACATAAAATTTTTACTGAAGGAGGAAATAGGGAAAAATGGAAATGGATAAAATTAGGAGATAACTTTGATGAATTTTTTGATAAATTGTATTTAAAAAAATAATGTATATACTTTAAAAGTATGCTCGAACGTCTCTAATACCTAATTAATCGGAATAAATTTTTTATTTTAATAAAATAGTTGCCTTTTAATTTGTTATTAAAGCGGTTTGAGGATAAAATTTCTTAAAATTTTAAAAATGAAATAAGGAGAGAAAATGGATAAAGAAAAAGTTTCAATAATTGTGCCAATGTATAATGCAGAAAAGTTTATTGGAAAAACAATAGAATCAGTGCTTTCACAGACTTATGAAAATTGGGAAATGCTTATTATGAATGATGTTTCAACGGATAACAGTCTTGCAGTTGTAAATGAATATGTAAAAAAGGATGATAGAATAAAGGTTGTGAATACTGAAAAAAATATGGGGGTTGTAAAAGGGAGAAATCATTTGATTGATTTGGCAAATGGAAAATATATTGCATTTTTAGATGCTGATGACTACTGGCATAGCCAAAAATTGGAAAAGCAGATACAATTTATGAAAGAAAAAAATGCAGGTATAAGCTGTACAGAGTACACGAGAGTTAAGGAAAATGGCGAAAAAATCAATGAAGTTGTAATTAAATCAGAAATTTCCTATACTGATATGCTGAAAAATAACTATCTAGGCTGTCTTACAGTTATGTATGATGTGGAAAAAGTTGGGAAGCGATATTTTAAGGAACTGGCGAAAAATGAGGATTATGTACTTTGGCTGGAAATTGTGAAAGATGTGAAAACAATTTTTGGACTCAAGGAGAATTTGGCTTATTATCGAGTGCTGGATAATTCGCGTTCGAGCAATAAGGCTAAAACGGCAAAAGTTCGTTGGGAAATTTATCGAAAAGTTGAGAAATTACCGTTTTTGAAGTCAGTTTATTATTTTTTACATTATGCAGTTAGGGCTGTGCTAAAAAGTAAATAAAATAAAATTTTGAAAATTTTGAAAAATAAGGTATAATTATTAAATAAGTAGATTCGGAGGAAATAATGAAAAAGATGAAATTTTTGATGGCTGCAATGATTTCGGCAGTAATTTTTACGGCATGCGGAAATAAATACAGTGTTGATAATCTTAAAAAAAATGACAAGCTGCTAAAAGAAACGGCTCAAAAATGTAAAATAAAAAGGAATGAAAAAATTTGTATAAATGTTGACAAGGTACAAGCTGAAAAGGCGCAGGAATGGTGGAACAAAACAAAACCTGAAATCACTAAAAAAGTTGACAGAATCGCAAAGGATCTGATGGCTGGAAATCCTATGTCAAGTATGGAATTTGTACCTGAAAAGCTTTGGGAATGGGAAGCAAAACATGGTTCTACAACACCTCAGAAGGCTAAAGAAATGGCGTTACAGATTTTAAAAGTAACTATAAAGAAGATAAAATTTGAAAAAGTCGAATATAATGTAGAAAATGCAAAAATAGGACAGACAAGTGCTGGAAGAAATTATGCAATTATACCTACAAAAAATGTAATTTCAGCTCAAGGAAATCAAGGAGAAATAAGTCAGAAAAATTTGGTATTTGAAGATGGAGATAAATTATATATGGTAAATATTGATGAAAAGAATAAAACTATCTTAACTGAAATGTATTCTGATCTTGCAGATATAAAAGTAGAGTAACAGTAAAGATAGGTAATAAAAAATAAATATTATTTGGAGGATAAATGAAAAAAATAATAGTAGGATTAATGATTATTATTTCAGCAACGGCTTTTTCAGCTGCTGGGAATAAAAGTGGTAAGGAAAATTTAAATAAAAATATAAAAATTTCTGAAAAATCAGGTAAAAATACTGAAACAGCACAGCAAGCATGGAATAGAATAAAGTCTGAAATAAAGACAAGAATGGATAAACTTTCAAAAGCTACAATAAACGGCGATTACATGGCAAATATTAATGAATTGCCTGAAAAATATTTAAGCTATATGGCAAAAAAAGCGTCAATGACAGTACCGGAATTTAAAAGTTCAGCAATTAAGCTGTTGAGTGGAATAACAAAAGATGTAAAATTTACTAAAAGCACATATGATTTAGAAAATGCCAAGATTGGGAAAACAAGCAGAGGAAGAAATTACGCACTTATTCCAACGACTGTAACAATGTCAGTAAAAGGGAAAAGTATAGAGTCCAAAGGTAAAATACTGGCATTTGAAGATGAGAACAGATGGTATCTTGTTAATTTTGATAAAAATTATATAACTTCTATGAAAGAGCTGTATCCGGACTTGATGGAAATAAAATAAGAAACGGAGAAAAAATGAGAAAGATAAAATTTTTATTGGTGACAATGTTTGCGGCATTATTTTTTACAGCTTGCGGAAATAAATATAGTGTTGAAAATTTGAAAAAAAACAATAATCTTTTAAAAGAAACAGTCCAAAAATGTAAAATAAAAAGAAATGAAAAAATTTGTATAAATGTTGACAAGGTGCAAGCTGAAAAGGCACAGGAATGGTGGAACAAAACAAAACCTGAAATTACTAAAAAAGTTGACAGAATCGTAAAGGATCTGATGGCAGGGAATTATGCGACAGTTATAAACGAAATTCCTGAAAGGTATTTAAAATACGTTGCAGAAAAAAATTCGACATCAGTAGAAGAACTAAAAAAAATGATGACAGAAATATTGAAAGTTGTTCAAACTGAACTTAAAATTGAAAACGTTGTTTATGATGTAGATGCTGCTAAAATTGGAAGAACATCAGCAGGAAGGAATTATGCAATTATTTCCTCAGTAACCACAGTGGCAGTTGATAATCAAAAAGTGGATAGAAAGCAAGATTCATTGGTATTTGAAGATGAAAACAAGTGGTATATTATGAATTTAGATGAAAAAACTTTAAAATATGCCAAAAAAGTATATCCTGATTTTGAAGAAATTAAAGTAAGATAAATAAAATTTATAAAAAATTTAACAATTTAATAAAAATACTGGGGAGCAATTTTGCTGAGAATTAAACCCATATAACCTGATACAGGTAATACTGTCGGAGGGAGTATTTTATATAAAATAAGAAATAATTTTAAAGTTATTTTGCATACCTTTTCAAATTATTTTAAAAAATTTATAGAAATATAGAATCTCCTTGTGATAAGGAGATTTTTTTGCATGAAGAAATTTTAAATAAAAATATAAAAAGAGGAGTGATAGATTATGGAAAGAAAAGAAATTAATGCAAGCATTGCAATTCAGGTATTGCCAAATGTTGTGGGAAATGAGGAAATTGTAAGAGTTGTTGATGAAGTTATTGAATTTATTAAAAGCAAAGGGTTAAAAATGAATGTTGCTCCATTTGAAACAACGGTAGAAGGAGATTTTGACGAACTTATGGAAATTGTTAAGGAATGTCAAGTTGTGGCTGTGAAGGCGGGGGCTGAGGGCGTAATGTCGTATGTAAAAATAAATTATAAACCGAAAGGAGATATTTTAAAGATTGATGAAAAAATTTCAAAATATAACAGATAAAATTGCACCAGGTATTATTATTGCTGTATTATTGATGATTTGGCAAATTTTTTCAATGGTGAACATTATACCAAAATTTATGTTGCCATCGCCATTTGAAGTTGTAAAAGCATTTGTTTTGGATTTTCCACTGCTTATGGAGCATACAAAAATTACTTTGCTTGAAGCATTTTTGGGGCTTGGTCTGGGAATAATTCTTGGATTTGCCGTGGCAGTTATTATGGACAGGTTTGAATATGCGTACAAAATGATTTATCCTGTTTTGATAATTAGTCAAACAATACCTACAGTTGCGATTGCACCGCTTTTGGTACTTTGGATGGGATATGGAATATTGCCAAAGATTACGCTTATTGTGATGACTTCGTTTTTTCCTATAACTATTGGGCTTCTGGATGGATTTCGTTCGGCTGACAAGGATATGCTGAATTTATTAAAAACAATGGGAGCAACGCCATTTCAGAACTTTGTTCATGTAAAATTGCCAGGCTCATTAGGATATTTTTTCGCAGGGCTTAGAATTTCGGTTTCATATTCTATAATTGGAGCGGTTGTGGCTGAATGGCTTGGTGGATTTAGCGGACTTGGAGTTTATATGACAAGAGTCAGAAAATCGTATTCATTTGATAAGATGTTTGCGGTAATTTTTCTTATTTCTGCAATAAGCCTGCTACTTATGTATCTTGTAAAAAAAATACAGAAATGGTGTATGGTTTGGGAAAAATAAATTCTTATATTATTTCTCGTTTAAAAAACAAATATTTAATAATTTTTGGATTAAATATTATTAAAAAAAGAATTATTTTTTTATCTCTAACATAGTTTTTATTTTTAACGGGATTTAATATTAAATATTTTTTATTTCCGTAGGATTGCTCATTGCCGCAAATCCTACAACCTATGGCTAGACTCCGACTTTCATTTGCCCAACTCCGAAACTCCTCCTTTCAGTCGTCAAACAGTCGTAGTTGAACAAATAAAAGCTCCGTCGATTTATTAAACTAAAAAATCTATTTTAATTATTAGAAAGCGCTAAGTTTTTATCTTTTGCTAAAAAAGTTTATAATAAATTTATTATTAAAAAAAATTCAAAAAAAGTAAAGAGAGGTATAAAAAATGAAAAAAATTTCAAAAATTTTAATTTTATGTTTAATCTTGGTTTTGGCTGTTTCATGTGGAAAATCTAAAAGTAATCAGAAAATAAAAATTGTACTGGACTGGGTGCCAAACACTAATCATACAGGACTTTATGTGGCAAAAGACCTAGGGTATTTCAAGGAGGAAGGATTGGATGTGGAAATTGTGCAGCCGCCTGAAGGGAGCACAACGGCACTTATTGGAGCCGGAGGAGCAGAATTTGGAATAAGTTTTCAGGATACATTGGCAAAATCATTTGCAAAGGAGAGTCCTGTACCAGTAACAGCTGTTGCTGCGATTCTGCAGCATAATACATCTGGAATTATTTCATTAAAGGAAAAAGGCATTGATTCGCCAAAAAAACTGGAAGGTAAAAAATATGCTACTTGGGAAGATAATATTGAGCAGGCTATCTTGAAAAAATTAGTAACAGATGATAAAGGCGATTTTTTTAAAGTAAAATTGATTCCTTATACTATAACAGATGTTGTGACTGGCTTAAAGACTGATGTTGATGCTGTCTGGGTTTATTATGCGTGGGATGGGATTGCTACAGAAAGGGCAGGACTTCAGACAAATTTTCTAAAAATTCGTGACTATGGAGAGGAACTTGACTATTACAGCCCTGTAATTATCGCAAATAATGACTTTCTGAAAAAAAATCCTGAAATTGCAAAAAAAGTTTTGAAGACAATAAAAAAAGGGTATAAATACGCAATGAAAAATCCAGAGGAATCAGCAAAGATTTTGGTAAAAAATTCTCCAGAGCTTGACATAAACTTGGTAACAGCCAGCCAAAAGTGGATTTCTAAAGAATACCAGTCTGATGCAAAGGAATGGGGAATAATTGATGCAAGCCGTTGGAACAGATTTTATGAATGGCTTTACAAAAATAAGGCTGTAGAACGTGAAATACCAAAGAATTTTGGATATAGTAACGAGTATCTGAAATAAAAAATTTATCAAAAGGAGAAATACTAAGTGAAGAAAGACAAAAAGCTTGAAATAAAAGATATTTCCATTTCTTTTGAAAATAAAAAAGTTTTGGAAAATATTTCAATTGATTTGTATGAAAATGAGCTGGTCTGTATTTTAGGAATGAGCGGTGCTGGGAAAACAACGTTATTTAACATTATTGCAGGACTTTTAAAGCCTGATTGCGGAAATGTGAAAATGAATGGAGAAGATATAACTGGAAAATCTGGAAAAATAAGTTACATGCTGCAAAAAGACTTGCTTTTGCCTCATAAAAAAATTATTGACAATGTGGCACTTCCACTTGTGATAAGGGGTGAAAATAAAAATAAGGCACGAGAAATTGCAAAGCCGTATTTTAAAGATTTTGGATTGGAAGGTACAGAAAATTTATATCCGAGTAAACTGTCAGGCGGGATGAAACAAAGGGCGGCATTGCTTAGAACATATTTGTTTTCCAGCGAAGTCGCTCTCCTTGATGAGCCTTTTAGTGCATTGGACGCCATTACAAAGCATAAAATTCATAGCTGGTATTTAAACATAATGAACAAAATTAAGATGTCAACTTTGTTTATCACTCATGATATTGATGAGGCGATACTGCTTTCCGACAGAATTTATATTTTGGCAGGAAGTCCAGGTAAAATTGCTGCACAAATAAATATTGACTTGAAAAATAGTCAGGACAAGAGTTATAATAATGAAGAAGTTATAATGTCTGAAAAATTTATTCAATATAAACGTGAAATATTGAAATATTTGTAAACTTTTTAAATTTGATTTTGAAATGATTTTACTATATAATAAAATAAAATATTGAAAGGAAGTTTGAAAAAATGGAAATAAGACATGTAGTAAATGAAGGATTTTTTATATTTGGAGAAAATGGAGATGAACTTGCAAAATTGACTTATAGAAAAGAAGGTGAAAAATTGTATTTTGAATCGACTGTAGTTTCGTCTGAGTTAAGAGGGCAAGGGATTGCAGGAAAATTGTTTGATGCTGGTGTAAAATACGCAAGAGAAAATGGTTATAAAATTGTGCCGATTTGCAGTTATATTGTGAAAAAGTTTGAAAGTGAAGAATATGATGATTTAAAAGCATAAAAGGACTATTAGTTCATTGAAAAACGCTAAAAATAAAAAGCCTTAAAATAAAATTTTTACAAAATTATGTATAGTAAAAGTTTATTTAAGGCATTTTTTAGTTATATTTCTTTTGTGAAATCGTGCTTAATAAGTTCGATGAATGTAAATTTACCATCTTCATACTCATATTTGAAAATGGCACAGTTTGGAAGTCCTGTAAATGGAATATCTGGAGCATTTTTCAAAAAGAAATTATAGCATGCACCACCATGGCTCACAGCAAGAACGGTATTATTTCCATCCTTTTCCATAATTTCAGTCAAAGTTTCCTGCATTCTTTTTTCAACTTCCTTATTACTTTCTCCGCCAAAATTCACAAAAAAATTACCATAAGTTCTCTCATTCGGATGTTTTGGATTCAAATCTTCACTTTCCCCCTCGAATAATCCAAAATTCCATTCCTTTAATCCTTTCAATCTTTCATATTTCATTTTATTGTCAGTCACAATTTCAAGTGTATCGCAAGCTCTTTCCTGAGTAGAAGAATAAGCCGCATCAAAAGTAATCCCATTATCCGTAAAATATTTTCCAGCTATTTTAGCCTGTCTAATTCCCTCATCAGTCAGCGGAGAATCACAGCTCCCTTGAATTTTTTTCCGTAAATTGAATAAAGTCTGTCCATGCCGCATTAAATATAAAGTCTTTTTCATAATTATATCAGTCCTTTCGATTCTTATATATATTTTACTATTCTAGTTACTGTTTATTTTTAATTATACCATATTTTTTCAAAACTGTTGGAATTTGAAAGAACTTAACAATATTGATTTTAAGGTATAAGTTTGGTATAATATGCTTAAATCCATTTAAAATTAAGATAATAAAAGTTAGATAACTTTAAGTTTAAGTAAAATAATCATAACCTTTGAGTCTAATTTTAAAGAAAGATTATTATAGATATACTAAAAAATATATAAAAAGGAGAAAATTTAGAAAATGAATAAAAATAAAATTACAAAAATACTACTATTATTTGTTATTGTGTTGTTTGGATTAGGAAAACTGTATTTAAGCAGAAATAACAGTATAAATGCAAAGGAAAATTCTTCAAAGGAATTTGTTGCACAAAATAAGAGAAATGGCAAAAAGAATATTATTAAACAGAAAAATATAGAAAATAAAAATGAAAAACTAACTCAAAATACTTCAAACCAAGGAGATAGAAAATATCAAATTGATTATGACCATGTGATTGGCGGAGATGAAAATTCGCAAGGTAAAGTTACTGGCGGACATTCACTTTTGCATGGAGATGTGAGGATTGTAAAAAAAATTGGAAATCCAGCTAAAAATGGAGTATATCGAGCAAGTATTGAAGTGAAGAAAAAAGACGGAACTTGGCAGGCAAAAACTTCTAATGGTGGAGTAAATACAATGTTTCCAGAAAACTGGGATGAAGCGAGAATTATTGACGAAATAAACTCAGCATGGGAAAATAGAAAAGATGTCAAAGGCAGAGATAATAACATGTGGCAAGGAATCAGCAAAAGTGGAGTTGTAATCCGTGGCTACAAAAGCCCTAGAATAACGGCTTATCCAGTTTATGAAAATCGTTAAAAATAATTTTAGGAAAGGAGTAGAGCATTGATTATAAAATTTGGTTACTACGATGACGAAGATTTTGGATTGACTGCATTTCCAGAAATAGAGTCTAACGAAAATGAAATATCTGAAAATAAAAAAATAAATAAAATAAAAAACAAAGGTCTAAAAAAAAAGAAAAGAGAATATACGAAATATTTAATAACTGGAATAATGGAAGATTTTCCAGATATGGAAATAATTGATATTTTTTTGCCACAGCTAGAAAAAGTTGAAACTGGAAAAGTGCAGGAAACTCTTTGGGATGGACAGGCTTTTCAGCATAAAATTAGTAAGGAAAAAGTTGAATTTCAGCATACAATTTTTGGAATTTGTGAGGAATATCCGCTGTGGGAATGTAAGTTTGAAGACTATAGAAAGGTTTTTGAAGGCTGGAAAAAGTTTTCAGAAATGGAAGTTGATTTAAAAAGTGAAGTTGTAGTGGAGATTTAAGAAATAAAAAATATAGTAATATAAAAAAATATTTATTAAACAAAATATGTGAAAAATAATAAAAAATAATTTAGTTGAATGATTATGAATTAGCTATCAAATAGCTCTATTATAAAAATTTATTTATATTAAAATATAATATAAATAGAGAGAAATAGAAGCTTAGAAAGGCAATTATGATAAAAAGAATAGATACGAAAAGTGGTAAAATAATTTCTTATGTGTATAATTTGAAAGATGAAGATTATAAAATTTTATCAGAAAGATTGGAAATTGATGAAGAGAAGATAAAGAATGTTATTGACGAGGAAATTTTTACTCCAAGAATTTCAAAATCAGACTGGGAAATTTATAAACTGTATTACCCAGCTGTAAAAAAATCTACAAAAGATAAAGAATTTACATCATATGAGATTAATCCAATTGTAATTTTTTTTAAAGAAGATAAAATTGTTATTTTAGATGACGATTATTACAACGATTTTTATCAATTTGTTGAAGAGTATGCAAAATTAAGAGATGAAGTTCTTGAAGAAAATCGTTTTTTTCTAAATATGCTTCATAAAATTTCTCAAAGTCTTTATAAATATGTGAGAATTTTGATTGGAGAGCATGATAAGATAGAAACTGTTTTGAGGGAGCAGCAAAGTAATGAAAAGTTAATTTCTCTTGCGGAAGTAGAACAAGGATTTTATGTTTATAATATTGCATTGAGAAATTTGGACTATGTTGTTGAGAATTTGAAAGAAGATGAGCAGTTTGAACAATATGAAGAATATATGACAAGAATTTTACAGGAGATAAATTTTACGCTAGACTTATCATCTTCATACTGTGAAATCTGTAAAACTACAAGAGAAACATATTCATCATATATTGGAAATAATATGAATATAACAATGAAGTTTTTAGCTGCAGTAACAATATTGGTTACAGTTCCAAATATGATTTTTGGATTTTATGGAATGAATGTGAAGTTACCGCTTCAAGATATGGGATTTTGGGCATTAGTAATAATTTTTATAATAATGATGTTGTTAATGCTAGTTTTGTGGAGATATATGAAAAAGAAAGTTTTATAGTAAAACTGCTTTAAAACTAAACTCAAAAGTTATGACTATTTTACTCAAACCCTAAATTTATATAATTTAGTAGTTTAATTTTAAGTAGGTTTGAGTATATAATGTAAAAATAGAAATTATAGTAGTTTATTTTTGTTAAAATAAAAAAATCAAAATAAATATGTATAAATACAACATACTTTTAAAGTAAATTTATGATGTATAATAAAAGACTATCTAAAAGAATATTTTTTCTAAAAGATAGTCTAATTTTTTTGTTATTTATCTTGTAAATTTTTAAAATTAAGGTTTTAATTTAGCTAATTCATCTAAATCAACATCAGCGTCATAATCCACATTATCAAAGTCAAATCCATTTAATTGCATGAATTCCTCTCTTGCTCCAGCATAATCGCTTATTTCCTTAAAGTTATCTGGAGTAACTTTGTCCCAAAGAGCTTCTACTTCAGCTTGAACATCTTCACGCATTTCCCAGTTATCTGGACGTAATCTTCTTTCTTCGTCAATAACAGGATTGTTTCCATAAACCATTTGAGTCAAAAGTCTGTGTTTTTGTTCGATTGTTCCTTCGTGGATACCTTTTTCCTTCATTACTTTGTAAAGTAATGCTGCATATAATGGGAAAATAGGGATAACCGCACTTGCTTTTGTCATTAACGCTTTACTTAATGAAACGTATGCTTCTCCATTGTATTTTTCTTTTAAAAAGTCATTTAAAACATCAGAAGTATGTTCCAAATCTCTTTTTGCAGCTCCAATTGTACCTTCTTTATAGATTCCATAAGTTACTTTTGGGCCTAAATATGAGTAAGCTACTGTTTTAAAGCCTTCAGAAAGAACGCCACCTTTATCAAGCGCTTCAATCCATAATTTCCAGTCTTCTCCACCCATAACTTTTACAGTGCTTTTGATTTCATCTGGAGTTGCGACACCCATTGTTGTTTCTTCCATAACTTCTTTTTCAAAGTTGATAGTCGGACCTGTAATGTCCTTTGTTGTAGATTTTAATGCTGAACGGTAAGTTACGCCGTCAATTGGATCAGTTCTAACTGCACTTGCTAAGCTATAAATTAACAAGTCGATTTTTCCACCAAATTCTTCTTTAATGAACTTTATTACATCATCTTTCATTTCCATTGAGAAAGCATCACCAATAAAGTTTTTAGAAACTAAACCTTCTTTTTCAGCAGCTTCGTTAAAGGCAATTGTATTCCACCAACCAGCAGAACCTACTCTTTTCCCTTCTACCCCTTTTTCAAATGCTACTCCAATAGTTTCAGCTCCGGCACCGAAGGCAAGGGAGATTCTTGTGGCAAGTCCGTATCCAGATGAAGAACCGATAATTAGAACTTTTTTTGGACCTTCATATTTATCTTGTGATTTTACATAGTCAATTTGCCTTTTTACAAATTCTTTTGCTCCAATGGGATGGTTTGTAAGTGCTAAACCACCTTTTAATCTAGGTTTTATAACCATTTTTTCTTTTCCTCCTAAAAAATTATTTATTATAATTATTTTTCAATTTTAAAAAAATCATACATTTAAAATGATAACATATTTTATGATGTATTTTCAAGAAATATTTTAATTTAAATAGAAATAAATAATTTTGATAATCAAAATAATTCTTTGGAGAAAAGTTTTTGTAATATTATAACTGTGCAGTAGGATAAAGCGTGATTTCGTTCATGCTAACTTCTTCTGGTAAATCAATAGCAAATTTCACAGCTTCGGCAACTATCATTGGATCTGCTCCAATTGTGTCGTAAAGAAATTCAATTCTTTCCTTAATTGCTTTATTTGTGATACGTGTTGCAAGTTCAGTTCGGAATGCTCCTAGATATAGAGTTGTTGTACGGACATTCATTTTTTCGTTGGCGCTTTCTTTTCTCAGTACTTCCATTAGTGCTTTTACACCGTGTTTTGTAGCACAGTAAACTCCTGCTCCAAGATATGTGTTCAGTCCGGCAACAGAAGATGTGCTGATAACGTGTCCAGATTTTTGCTTGATAAAATGTGGAAGTACAGCTTCTATGCCATTTAAGACACCTTTTAAGTTCACATCAATCATTTCGTCCCATTCGCTATTTTTTAGTTCTGACAATGGTGCATTTGGCATTAATCCCGCATTATTGAAAATAACGTCTATTTTTCCATATTCAGAAATTGCAAAATCAACCAATGCTTTTACTTCCTCTCTTTTTGATACATCTGTCACTTTGTAAGCGGCTTCTCCTCCTTTTTCCTTTATTTCAGCAACAGCTTCCTGTAATTTGTCTTCATTTCTTGCAGCAAGTACAACTTTTGCTCCGCTTTCTCCTAATAATTTCGCAGTAGCTCTTCCAATTCCTGAAGAAGCTCCTGTAACAATAACGACTTTGTTTTTAACAGCCATTTTAATCATCTCCTTTAAATAATTAATTTTTATACAATCAAATTATATCATATCTTTTTAAAAAGTCAATAGGTCTATATATATCTATTGAAAAAAATAAATGATATATTATAGTTGTTATTTTTAATATTTTAAAGTATAATTATAATAAATTAACTTTAAAAGTTGCAGTTATTTCATTCAAATTATAAAAAAGAAATACGATGTTAAAGGGATTATAGCATTTCAGTTTAGAACGAGAGTAGAAGGTTAGATATAGACAATTTCTTGGTTTTACAGATTTTTGCTTCAAATTTTAAAAGAATTGACTATAATTTTGGAAAGGTAAAAAATGAGTAAATATAAAGAAGTATATAACAATATAAAAAAACAAATTAAAGATAGAAAATTAAAGCCAAAAGATTATTTAAAAAAGGAAGCAGATTTCGCCAAAGACTATTCCTGTTCAGTGCTTACTGTGAGAAAAGCGCTTGCTTTACTGGAATCGGAAGGATATATTCAAAAAATAAAAGGTAAAAGGTCAGTTGTGCTTGAAAAAGGGGATTTAAAAAATATTTCGCTTACTTCAATACAGACATTTCAGGAACTAAATAAGATAAAAAATATAGATGTCAAGGCAAATTTAGTTAGTCTATATATAGTACAAGGTGTCGAGGAACTGATGGAAAAATTTAATGTTTCTAAAACTGCTGATTTTTACAAGGTTGTCCGTACTTATTCCTTGGATGGCGAAACTGTTCAGTATGCCACTTCTTATTTTGATAGAAAAATAGTCACTTATCTGAATGATGAAATAGCCAGCAAGTCTATTTATGAATATCTGGAAAATGAACTAAATTTAAAAATATCGTATTCAAGACGGGAAATAAAGTTCAGAAGTGCAACAGATGAGGAAAGACGGCATATAAATCTTGAAAATATTGACAGAGTTGTAGTTATTGAAACTTACGCTTATTTATCCAATGGAAATCTTTTCCAATACGAAACAATAACTTATCATCCTGATAAATTTACTTTTACTGCAATTGCTAAAAGATAGTTGCTAAAAATATAAAAAGTGGATATAATAAGAATAGATAAAATATTAATTAAATAAATAATAAGAAGGGAAATGATAATAATGGAAATAAACAAATTTATTGATCATACAATTTTGAAAGCAACAGCTACAGAGGAAGATGTAAAAAAATTATGCGATGAAGCGAAAGAATATGGATTTTATTCAGTTTGTGTAAATGGGGCAAATGTTGAATATGCTTTTAGTCAAGTTAAGGACAGCGATGTGAAAGTTGCGGCGGTAGTTGGGTTTCCTTTGGGAGCGATGGCGACAGATGTGAAGGTGTTTGAGGCGAAAAAGGCTATTGAAGATGGAGCTTCGGAAATTGACATGGTTATTAATATTGGAGCATTGAAGGACAAGGACTATGATTTAGTGGAAAACGAAATTAGAAAAATAAAAAAGGCAATTGGAAGCAATGTTCTGAAAGTTATAATCGAAACTTGCTATTTGACTGACGACGAAAAAGTGAAAGCATGTGAATTATCAGTTAATGCAAAGGCAGATTTTGTAAAAACTTCAACAGGATTTGGAACAGGAGGGGCAACATTTGAAGATGTAGAGCTTATGAAAAAAACAGTTGGAGATAAAGCAGAAGTAAAGGCAAGTGGTGGAGTGAAAGACCTTGAAACTGCAAAAAAATATGTTGAATTAGGAGCAACAAGACTGGGAACAAGTTCAGGAATCGCTATTGTAACAGGACTTGAAAGTGAAAAGGCTGGCTATTAAATTTTAGTCAATAAAGAGGAACATAATAATAGACTTCTTCAGAAACAATATATTTTTAGAATTTAATAAAAGAAGGATTATAAAGCAAGGGGTTAGTACCCCTTGTTAAAGTAAAAAATTGGATAACAGATGTTTATGCAGCAAGAAATTAAGAACTTTTATCACAAAGAGAAGAAGTTTAAAATTGAAAATAGTATATTAATTAGGTATATAAACTTTTGCAAATAGCTGTCAGTAAAATGTAAAGGAGAAGTGAGTATTTATGAAACTTAAAAATTTTAAATTTAGAAATGTTTTCTTTTGTTGCTTTCTTCTGCTAGTTTCTATGCTTTCTTTTGGGCAAAATAAGAAATCTGATGAGATCGTTTTGACTGATGATGGAATAATCTTGGATTTGAAGGGAACATTTAAAATTAATTGGGATAAAAGTGATCCAGATGTACCATGTTCTGCAATAGAATATGGGGAAATGCTGTTTTATCCTGATAATAAGGATATTGTGAATGGGAAAGCGATAGTTTTGAAGCCTAAGGATTTTGATTATCATAATTGGGATGAAAGCAGAAATGCCGAAAAGGAATTTGCTGATATGGAAAAGACTAAAGTTGAAATATTAAAAAAAACTTTTCCAGAAGAAGTTAAAAAAATGGAAAAAATTCAAAAAGGAGAATTACAGTATTCAGCAAAGGTTAAAATAAAAAAAGTAACTCCATACACAGAATGCGATTTTACAACAGTTTATGCACAAGTTATTGAATTAAAGAAAATTGATGGTACAAAATCAAAAATTACAAAACTTGAAATGAAAAAATCGTATGAATCAGATGATTTTGATGAACCGCATTTAGATGAAGTGAGTGACTTGAAAAAATATGAAATAAGTTCAAAGGACGGATATGCGAATATACGTGAAAAGCCGACTAAAGATTCAAAAGTTATTTCAAAATTAGATAGTGAAACAATTGTAAGATATATTACAAAATATGGTGACTGGTATTATGTTTATTATGTTGACTATCCTTCTGACTATAAGAATGACCTAACAGTCAAAGAATATAGGGGATTTATTCATAAGAGCCAGTTGAAAAAACATGTTGATTAGAGATTTATGTAATAAAATTGAAAAAATTTATACTTTTGATTACAAAGAGAGGATAACTTGTGAAAAAAATTTTTTTGAAAATATACTCAAACCCATTTAAAATTGAACTGATAGAAATTATATAATTTAGGGTTTGAGTAAAATAGTCATAATTTTTGAGTTCTGTTTTAAACTAGTTTTACTATAGTATTAGTATTAATTTTCTCAAATGTCGGATTTGGAGATATTGCTCAAAATTTAGGAGATTATTATTCGATAGATAAAGGAAAGGTTTATTACAAAAATAAAATTTTGGAAGGAGTAAATCCGAAAACTGCTGAGTTGATAGGATTTTCTCTTTTAAAAGATGATAAGAATGTTTATTACATGGGTGAAAAAATAAAAGATATAAAAATTAAAAATTTTGAGAAATTAGGTCAAAATTATTAGAAAAATGAGAATAAAATTTATTATCGGGATAAAAAAATAGAAAATGCTGATATTATGAGTTTTAAAGTTTTAAATGAAGATTATGCAAAGGATAAAAATCATGTTTATAGCGGAAATAAAGTAATAGATCCTTCTCCATTATTGGGAAAAATTAAAAATCCTGAAACATTTGAATTTTTGCCATATGGAATAAGATACGATGCATTATATGGAAAAGATAAATATAATGTATATTATATAAACAATACAATGTCAAACTGTTTTGATTCATACTATTTTATTTATGAAGTAAAAGGAATTAATAGAGATAAAGTAGAAGTTCTGAATAAATGGTTTATAAAAGATGATAAAAATATTTATTTTGAGGGAAAAATTTTAGAAGGTGTAGATTATAATACATTTGAAGTGCTTCCAAATGGAGATGGAAAAGATAAAAATAGAAGTTATGAATATTTGACTAAAGACGAGTTGAAATGGTTTTAATCAACTGGAAACTAATTGCTTATACAGATAAAATAAAAAGGATAGGAAATAAAAAATGGAATTTAGAATAATGACTTACAATATTTACGGAGCAAGGCTTGCGGATGGGAAGAAATTGGCAAAAAGCATAAAAAAATACAAGCCTGATTTTGTTGCATTGCAGGAAGTTGATAAAAATACTAAAAGAAGTAATTTTCGTGACGTAACGCAGGATTTTGCACTTGAACTTGGGTATAATTATTATTATTTTCAAAAGGCAATGGATTTTGACAAAGGGGAGTTTGGAATTGCGTTTGTTTCAAAATATGATGTGAAAAATATATATGTTCACGAGCTGCCATCTGCTGGAAATGAAAAAAGACAGGTTTTGGCAGCACAAATTAACAGTTCAAAATATAAAAAACATATTTTGGTTATAAATACTCATCTAGATTATGAGCCTGCAGTAAAAAGTACCCAAATTGATGATTTGATGACAGTTATAGATTATTTTAAGGGAGATATAAAATTTTTATGCGGTGATTTTAACCTTTTGCCAACAACAGAGCATTATTGGGAAATTTGTAAAAACTGGAATGACACTTATTTTGAAGGCAAGGACTTGGAAAATAAATCAAATCTTGAAAACAGAAATCTTGAAACACAGAGAATTGATTATATAATGGCCAAAAAAGGTGAAAATTATAGAACTAAGCAAAGTTTTTTTATAAATGATGATTCACAGGAATGGACAAAGCTGTCGGATCATTTGCCGTATATGACGGTGTTGGAGATAGAGTGAGAAAAAATATAAAAAATAAAGGATAATTTAAAATATGGGAAAAGAATGTGATTATAATCCACCATTTGAAATTACAAATGAGATAATCGAACTTGTTGCTCAAATTAACGAATTAACAGGAATGATTATAGTTTCAGAAAAACTATCGTCAAATCCAGTTTTAAGAAGAGAAAATAGAATAAAAACAATTTATTCATCACTTGCGATAGAGCAAAATACACTAACATTTGAGCAAGTGACAGATGTGATTAATGGGAAAAGAATTTTAGCTCCGCCAAAGGATATAAAAGAAGTTAAAAATGCTTATGAAATCTATGAAAAATTAACTTTATTAAATCCATATTCGATTAAAGATTTACTCAAGGCACATAAAATCTTGACTGCTGATTTAATAAATGAAAATGGCAGATTTCGTACAAAAGGAGCAGGAGTTTATCAGGGAAGTCAGCTGATTCATGCAGGGACACCACCTCAATATATTCCTGAATTAATCGACCAGCTTTTTTCGTGGTTGAAAAAAAGTAAAGTTCATCCACTAATAAAGGCATGTGTATTTCATTATGAATTTGAATTTATACATCCTTTTCAAGATGGAAATGGAAGGTTAGGACGACTTTGGCATACATTAATCCTATCAAAATGGAAAGAGTTTTTTGCTTGGCTTCCAATTGAAACTTTGATTCAGAAAAAACAGCAGAAGTATTATGAAGCTATAAATTTATCGAATAATATTGGAGAATCTACGCCATTTATTACATTTATTCTTGAAATCATAAAAGAAACTCTAGAAGAATTGCAAAAAAATGACTCAAAAATGACTGATATTTTGACTGATAAAATGACTGATAAAGAGTTACAAAGGCTGAAAATATTGGAAGAATATTTTGAGAAAAATAATTATATTGAGAATAATGAGGCTCAAAAAATTTTAAACATCTCAGATTCTACGGCTAGAAGATTTTTAAATAAGCTTGTGAAAGGTAGAATTTTGGAGGCGATTGGAGAGAAAAAAGGGAGAAAGTATCGGAAGAAATAATAAAATATGGAGATAAATTGGATGAAAATAAAATATTCAAAATTTGAAATTAATATGTGGGATATATTTTTTCTAGTAATATATTTAAGTCATTTATTAGGAGGAATTGATATTTTATTTAATAAAAAAGAAAAGGTTGGAATAATTTTTTTGGCTATTGGAATAAGTTATTTTGTATACAAATTTCTTTTGGTGATGATTATTAAAAGCAAGATGAAATTTGATTTTTCTGATTATGAAGTGAAAATAAAAGGTCTATTTTTTGAGAAAACTATTGCATATAATGATATAAAAACTTTGACAGTGAGAAAAAATATATTAGGTTCGTATGATATTCTTTTAAACTTTGACAGCTCAATAAATATTTATAAGTATTTCTGTGATTTAATAATTGATGTTTCAATAGAAAGTAATCATAAAAAAAGTTATATTTTTTGTGACATAAAAAATAAAGATGAGATTTTGGAATATTTGTTGGAGAAAATAGGTTATCCAAAAAAAGAAATTCGTGAAAAAGTGAATGGAGAAAAATTATATGTGAAATATTCAATTTTTGAAAGATTTCATATGTTGTGTTGTTCAATATTTAGCATAGTATCAATTTTTTCGGTTGGAATTGCTTGGGGGGATTTAGAATTAATGATTGAATTATTTGTAATAATAATATTATTACTAGTGATGACTATGATAAAATTTTTTAGAAAAGATTATATTATGAAAAGATACAATAATTACAGTATATCAATCTCTGAAAGGAAAAAAGAAATTTACGTTATGGGTCATTTTTTTGAAACAGATAAAAAAGTAATAATTAATTATGAAAATACAAATTTTAATAGTGTAAAATTTAATTTTTATTATTTTCAAAATAATGTTATGCCTAAAAATTATAAAAAATATGATAATTAAAATTATAAAAATAATGATTTACAGGAATGAATAAAGTTATCTGATTATTTATCATACATAGAGGTGTTGGAGATTGGTTAAAAATAAAATGAAGAAAAGAAGGAGAAATTTATGAAATATGTAGCAATTGATGAGCAAGATGAAAAAGGGTTTGAGGAATATATTGAAAGTTTGAAAAAAAGTGGAATGGAACTTTCAGAAGAAGAAATACAGGAAATAAAGAATGATATTAACGATCAAGTAGCCTTTTGCCTAATGAATAATGATAAAAAATTTGATGAAATTTTTGAAAAAGTATCTGAAATTAATGAAGAAGCCTATTTAAATGGCCATGGATGGGCGGCTTTAATTGAAAGTTATTTGGAGAATAATTATCCAGAACTTTATGAAGATTATGATTCTGATCCTGAAGCTGGGGGATATGTCGGACGCTACTTTGGAAATACTAAGGAAAACTGGGAAAAAATTCGGAAAGTGGCTGAAATAGTTGAGGATTTGATTGAAAATGAAGATAAAATTTATAAATATATTGAGGAAAATGGAGATGATATTTTCTGGGATTCATTTTAGGTAAAAATAGAAATGAGGGAAAATGAAGATAGCGTTTAATATAAATGATAATGGCGATATTGAGGATTTTGAAGTTGACTGGCTTGGGAAAAAAGTGTACGTATCAATGGAAGAAGCTGAAATTTATAACAAGGAACTGGAAAAACAGATGTCTCTTATTCTTGATAATGTAGAAGAACGGGATGTCAAAATAAAGAATAGCATTGTAAAAAAATATTTAGGTATGGCAAACAGCCGTTTAAAAGAGAATAAATTGTCTGTTCCATTGGAGAAGGTTATTCAAAAATTGGGAAATAGCTTAACTAAATACGATAATGCTAGAAATGGAATTATTACAGAAAACTTTTTCTTCCAAAATTTAACAATTGATGAAATAATGCCATATTCTATTAGTCAATTTAGTGTGAGGGCTTACGATGAAGTACTTTTTGATGGATATATGTTTATAACTGACGCTGAGATTTATGAGAAAGTTGTTTTTGATGATTTGACAAATGTTTATAAAAAATCATAATTTTGAAAAGGAATTATCACAATGAAGAATAGGGATTACATTGAAGGGTTTATTGAAGGTGTTTCAATATGTTGGAATAATGGAATGAAGGTTTGTCCTGAATATACGGCAATATATATTGATACATTTTTTATTGATAATGATAAAAATAATGATTTGAATGAAATAATAAAGAAAAAATTATTGCAATATTATGAAAGTAGTTCATCTGAGAAAAAAGATGATAATATTAGAAAAAAATTGGAAAAATTGAATATTGTTTTCAAAAAAAATAGAAAATATGAAAAATTGATAAAACAAAATGAAACAAAAGCTGGTTATGATAGAATTTCTAAATTTATTAAATTGCAAACAGAATTTACTGTTGAGGAAATAATTGAAAACTTAGAAAATAAAGCAGATAAAAAGGAACAATACTGGAATGTAAGATGTTTTTTCAATCAAATAACACATTGGTTTGGTGAGCCTGTAAATTTTTATGTAGCGATAAAGAAATATGAAGCTATTTTAAGTGAATTTTATGCATACAATGTTTTTTCAGCAGGAATAATACGGTACAAAGAATATTTATTAATGATTGTTTACGGCTCTGATGAATGAAAGACAAAAAACAGGCAACTTATTTGCCTTTAAAAAACATAAAAGGTATAATAATTAGTAAATAAAAAAGAAAGGAAGATAAAAAATGAAAAAAATAGAAAGAATTACATTAATTGTACTAGACAGTGTCGGAGCAGGAGAATTGCCTGATGCAAATTTATTCGACGACTGCGGGTCAAATACTTTAAGAAATATGGCGAAAGCTTATGGAGGAATGAGTTTGCCTAATATGGGGAAATTGGGGCTTGGAAATATTACTGAGATTGAAGGGACTCCAGCTGTGGAGAAAGCTGAAGGGGCTTATGGAAGAGCGATTGAAGTATCACATGGAAAAGATTCTACAACTGGACACTGGGAAATTGCTGGTGTACCGCTAGAACGTCCATTTCCAAACTACCAAAATGGATTTTCAGATGAAGTTATAAAGGAATTTGAAGAAAAAACAGGAAGAAAAGTTATGTTAAACAGACCACTTTCAGGAACTGTCGCAATTGATCAATATGGAGAGGAGCAGATAAAAACAGGTAACTGGATAGTTTACGGTTCAGCAGATCCTGTATTCCAGATTGCTGCAAATGAAGAAATTATACCATTGGAAGAGCTTTACAAAGCGTGTGAAATTGCACTTGAAATTTGTAATGAGAAATCACCTGTGGCAAGGGTAATTGCAAGACCTTATGTTGGTAAAAAAGTAGGAGAATTTAAAAGAACTGCAAACAGACACGACTTCTCTATTGATCCTCCAAAAGAAAGCATGCTTGAAAGATTGGAAAAAGCTGGACTTGATGTAGTTGGGATTGGAAAAACGAGCGATTTGTTCAATGGAAAAGGAATTACAGATAACAGAAAAGCTAATCAGGACAATCTGGATGGAATAAAAAAAACAATAGCTGCATTGAAGGAAGATACAAAAGGATTGATTTTCACTAATTTAGTTGATTTTGATGCTGTTTACGGACATAGAAGAAATGTTGAAGGGTATGTAAAGGCTCTAATCGAATTTGATAACTGGCTTCCTGAAATCCAAAAAAATTTGAAAGATGATGAAATTCTGATTATCACAGCTGATCATGGAAATGACCCTACATTCAAAGGAACAGATCATACGAGAGAATATATACCTATAATGATTTGTGGTAAAAATGTTAAAAAGAATGTAAATATTGGAACAAGAAAAACTTTTGCTGATATTGCGGCAACTGTTGAGGAAATTTTATTGGGAACTGAAAAAGAAGGAAGTTTTGCAAAAGAAATTTTGGAAGACTAAAAATAGATAAATATGGGTTAATTGAGGTTAAAAATTAGATGAAATGAGAAAATAATGTTAAAAACACCTTTTGGAAATATACGAATGTTTTTGGATAAAAAAGAAGTTGAGTTTAATTTTTCTAAAATTCAAAATTCTAAATCTTTTTTGAAAACTGAAACATATTCATTGAAGTATGAATTTAAAAAGGAAAAAGTAGATAAAATAAACAAACATTTTTTAAAATGTATTTTAGAAACAGATTTTGAATGTAAAAGTTACGTTGAAAGTGGAGAGAGACTGGAAGCAATTTCTTTTGAAATTAATAATGAGAAATTGACGATAGGGACAACTTCTGGATTGTCTATGGCAGAATCTGATGGGAATAATAATGATTTTGATATTGAGTATTTGGAAAATGGAATTGAAATTGTAATTTTTGAAAAAACAAGGAATCAAATTTTTAGTTTTGGAGTTTCTTTTCTAGAAAATGTAAATTTAGAAAATGAAGTTCAAACATGGCTTGCAGTTGATTATGCGATAAATTTAAAAGAAAGGGTAAATAAATGCCAAAATTAATAATAAACAACCTAAATATAAAAGAAAAAAATGCTGATAAAAACGGAACAACTGGTTACAGAGTAAAAATAGATGGTGGAAATCCGATAGAATTTAGAAAAAAATATTTGGAAGTTCAGGTTCCAAAAGGAGAGCATGAAGTTACAATATTTAGGACTGGACTTAAAAAGGTTGTGAAGAAAATTAAGGTAGCGGGGAAAGATGCGAAGGTTTCTGTAAGGATAGATGTTAGTTTACCGATAATGATGGTAATACTTCAATTAATAATAAATAATTTTGTTTTTCCAAAACTTTCACTTTTGAGAACAATTTTTAGTGTTGTTTTTTTAGTTTTGTTTGTATATTTGATGTTTATGAGAGAAGTAATAAAAGTCGATGTTGAGGAGTAGAGTTTTTGTGGAGGTGATGATTGATGAAAGATGGAAAAAAATCGGAAGAAGAAAAATGGCTAAATTGGGCAATTGAATTACAAAGTCTGGCTCAGGCGGGACTTGCGTATGGAAAGGATAAGTTTGATATTGAGCGATTTGAGAGAATTAGAGAGATTTCAGCAGAGATGGTAGCTCATAAGACTGATATTTCAGTAGAAAAAGTAAAAAGTCTGTTTTGTAATGAAGTTGGATATCAGACACCTAAAATTGATACTAGAGCTGCAATTTTTGAAAATAATAAGATTTTATTAATTCAGGAGAGCAATGGAAAATGGGCATTGCCAGGCGGATGGGCAGATGTATATCTTTCAGTTAAGGAAAATGTATTAAAGGAAGTTAAGGAGGAAGCTGGAATTGAAGCAAGTGCAGAAATGATTGTAGCTTTACTGGATGTAACAAAAAATCAAGGAAAAGCAATGCCTTATGGCATAACAAAAATTTTTGTGTTATGTAAATATGTTAGCGGAAAATTTGAGAAAAATATAGAAACGATTGACAGCCAATATTTTGGAATTGATGAATTGCCAGAGCTTGCAACTAATAAAACTACTGCTGAGCAGATACGAATGTGTTTTGAGGCTAATAAAGATAAAGATAATTGGAAAGTGATTTTTGATTAGAGATAATTGTAGATGTTAAAAATTAAAAGAGAAATTATATAAAAAATTATTTTGTGAATTGAAAAAAATTTTGTAAACATAAATATTATATAATCTATGAAAGTAGAAAAAACTATTTTTGTAAACTTTTTAAAAATAATAAATATATACAAAATTCATATTTAAACAAAAAAGGAAGGATTAAATACAAAAGATGAAAATTAGAAAAGCTACAATTAATGATTTGAAAGAATTGTCGAGAATTGAGCGGGAATGTTTTCCTGTAGCAGAAGCGGCAACTGAAGAAATTTTTTGTAGGAGATTGGAAGTTTATCCAGATTTTTTTTGGATTTTGGAAAATGAGGCTGGGGAAATTGTTTCATTTGTAAACGGGATGGCTACAGACAATGAGATTCTTACAGATGAGATGTTTGAAAATCCTGATTTACATAATAAAAATGGCGATTGGCAAATGATTTTTGGAGTGAATACGCTTCCAAAATTTAGAAGGAAAGATTACGCTGAAAAAGTTTTGAGAAGAGTTGTAGAAGATACGAAAAAAGATGGTAGGAAAGGCATTGTTTTGACTTGTAAAGATAAACTTGTTTCATTTTATGAAAAAATTGGTTTTGTGAATGAAGGATTGTCGGAGTCAACGCATGGAAATGCGATTTGGTATAATATGAGAATGATTTTTTAAAAAATTAATATCGCTAAAAATGGTTAATATGAGAATGGGTTACCAAAATTGAAACACAGAAGAATGAAAGTATACTTCTAATATATTGGACACATTCATTATTTTTTATAAATATTATCAAAAAGTTACAGGTTTTCCACAAGTAGAAAATAAATTCTTTTTTATAACATAGATTATATAGTAAAACTTATTTAAAACTAAACTCAAAAGCTATGACTATTTTACTCAAACCATAAATTTATATAATTTTAGCAGTTTAATTTAAAATAGATTTGAGTATATAATGTATTATGATAAATTCAAAAATATATAAAAAAGACTAATCTAAAACTTCGGAAGTTCTAAAATAGTCTTTTTTTATATATCACACTTTTTTACTTTTAAAATATTTTTTTTAAATTATAATTAATGAGAACCTTTTTTATTATAATCTTTTTGTTTTTCTTTATATTTTCTGACTTGTCTTTCTAGTCTGTCAGCTAAGTCATCAATTGCTGCATACAAATCTTTGTTTTCAGCTTCTATTTTTATTTTTGTACCGCTTGCATAAACTAATCCGTCAGCTTTGTGAATTGGCCCTTCAGATTTTGTGTCTTCGACTGTCAGAACAACATCGACTTCTGTGATAGCATCCGAATACTTAGAAATTCTGCTTATTTTTTCTTCAGTATAAGTTTTAATTGCATCTGTAATTTTAAGTTGTTTTCCGCTAATAATGATTTTCATAAATCATCACATCCTTTCATCTATGTCAATAATATTGTACCTTGAAAAAACTAAATGTCAATAGATAAAATAAAATAATTAAAATTATTTGTTGAAATCTTAAAAAGAATGTTATAAAATTTTATTAATCTAAAAGTTAAAAAACATAAGGTGAAAAAATGAAAAAAATTAATAGTGTACACAATATGAAACAATTTTTTGAACAGGATACAGTTTCGCTTGCAAAAAATTTACTTGGAAAATTAATACTCGTAAAAAAGAATAATGAATTACTGGGGGGATACATTGTAGAAACGGAAGCTTATTTGGGAGTAGTGGATAGGGCTTGTCACGGATTTGAGGGAAAATTGACTCCAAAGGTTGAGGCCTTGTTTGGGAAAGCGGGAACAGTTTATATTTATACTATGCACACACATAAAATGCTTAATATTGTCAGCTGTGAAGAAGGAAATCCGCAGGCAGTATTAATTAGGGGAATTGAGCCTGTGATAAATATTGAAAGAATGATTGAAAATAGAGGAAAAGAGGGGATTTTAATTAGCAATGGGCCTGGAAAATTGACAAAGGCGATGGGAATCGGAGATATGTTCAACAAAAGTAAGATTTGTGAAATTACAAAAAAATTTCATAAAGTATCAAAAAAATCAATTTATGATATTGAAAATATGCAAGAAAATATACTTTATATTGATTTTGAGAATAGTAAAATACCTAAAAATATTGAGAGTTCAGCAAGAATTGGTATTCCAAATAAAGGAATCTGGACAGAAAAGGAATTACGATATTTTGTGGCAGGGAATAAATATGTTTCAGGAATGAAAAAGTCTGAGTTTAAAGATGAGTGCTGGAAATAATTTTTTAGGTATTGAAAAAATAGTAAAATTTTGTTATACTTTTATTAGGTGGGAAATTTTACAAATATGAAATTTTTTAGTAGATTATTTTTATTATTAGGATGTAAAGTTAAATTTTTTGTGGAGGAAAGATGAAAAAGATTTTTTTTGTCACGAGAGCAATGAGGATATTTTTCACAAGACAAATTGTAAAATTGTCTGCTTTGTTATGTATAAAATGCAAAAAAAATAAATATATAAATTTATATCATAAATCTAGGTGAATTTTGTTTACTTAGATTTTTTTTGTTTTTTTCTTTTTTAGTGTAAAAGGGAACAGTCATCATCTCCTTTTATTTCACAATACTAGTTATTTTAATTTCTTCAAATTATAATATTTTTAGATATAGACGAAAGTGCTACGCACTAATCCCAGCTTGTCTAAGTATTTTTTGAAAACAAAATTGAAATTCGCTTCGCTTAGATAATAATTTTTATTTCCAAAAAATTACGATATTTTGATTTATTATAATAACTGTGATGATTAAAACTAAATCTCGTTTAAATATTAAAAATTTTTTCGTAAAGGATAAAAACCTAGTATTTTTAAAGAATTGATAAACTAACGGAGATTTTATTTGTTCAACTACGACTGTTTGACGACTGATAAGGAGGAGTTTCGAAGTTGGGCAAATAAAAGTCGTAGTCTAGCCATAGGTATTGCGTAGCAATCTTGCCATAATTTTAATTATCAGGATAAACCTTTACTGCAAGATAAGGATTTGCGGCAATGAGCAATCTTGCGAAAAATAAAGAAAAAACATAATAAAAATAGAAAAGACTGTTATTAAACAAAATAATCTAATACTAAATCCTGTTAGAAAATAAAAACTATGTTAAGGACAAGAAGTTTAAATCTCTTGCTAAACATATTTAATTTAAAATTTATTAAATATTTGCTATTTAAATGGGAAATAGTATTAAATTAGTTAATATAAATAAAAAAATATAGCAGAAAGAAGGAGAGAAAAAAATGAATTATAGAATCTTTGTGGAAAAAAAAGAAGATTTTAGAGTGGAAGCACAGAATTTGTTTAGTGACTTGAAGGAGAATATCGGGATAGATGGGCTTGTTGATGTAAGAGTTTTAAATATTTATGATGTGTTTAACTTGGGTGAAAATGATTTGGAAAAATTGGAAAAAACGGTGTTTTCGGAAATAAATGTTGACAATGTTTTTAGATCATTTGATGAAGTATTTAAGGAAAAAGATTCGGAAAATGTATATTTTTCAGTAGAGTTTTTACCGGGGCAATATGATCAGAGAGCGGATTCTGCAATTCAATGTATAAATTTATTGATTGATGAAGACAATAATATTAACGTAAAAAGCGGGAAATTGATAATTTTATACGGAAAAATTTCTCCTGATGAACTTGCAAGAATAAAAAAATATTATATAAATGAGGTTGAGGCGAGGGAAAAAGATTTAAATGTTTTAAGTGAAAATGTTGAAACTGAAAATACGGATGATGTTATTGTTTATGAAGGATTTACTGAAAAAACAAAAGAGGAAATCGAGAGTCTTAAAAATGAATTGGAATTAGCAATGACTGTGAATGACTTACTGTTTATTCAGGAATATTTTAAAAATGAAGAAAAAAGAAATCCTACGGAAACTGAGATTCGTGTTCTTGATACTTACTGGAGCGATCACTGCCGACACACAACTTTTGAAACAATTATTGACGATATAAAAATTGAAAATGAGACTTATAAGAATATTATTGAAAAGGCTATTAATGAATATTTGGAAAGCAGGGAGTACGTTCATGCTGACAGAATTTCTAAAAAGCCTATGACTCTTATGGATCTTGCTACAATTTTTGGAAAAGAGCAGAGAAAAAATGGGAATTTGCCAGATTTGGAAGTTTCGGATGAGATAAATGCGTGTTCGATCTATATTGATGTGCCAATTGAAAGAATTGATGAAAATGGGAAAAAGAATACAGTTACTGAAAAATGGATTTTGCAGTTTAAGAATGAAACTCATAATCATCCGACAGAAATTGAGCCGTTTGGAGGAGCTTCTACTTGTATTGGTGGAGCAATCCGTGATCCGTTATCTGGAAGAACTTATGTTTATCAGGCTGTGAGAATTAGTGGTTCTGCTGATCCGACTGAAAAAATTGAGGATACAATGGCTGGAAAATTGCCGCAAAAGGTTATTACACAAGTAGCTGCACATGGATTCTCTTCTTATGGAAATCAAATCGGACTTGCGACAACTCATGTGAATGAAATTTACGATGAAGGATATAAGGCTAAAAGAATGGAACTAGGACTTGTCGTGGGAGCGGCACCTGCTGAAAATATTATTCGTGAAAAGCCTGAAAATGGGGATATTGTAATTTTACTTGGTGGAAGAACTGGAAGAGACGGAATTGGAGGAGCGACTGGATCGTCTAAGGAGCATACAACAGAATCTTCAGAAAAATCAAGTGCTGAAGTACAAAAAGGAAATGCGATTGTTGAAAGAAAAATTCAAAGACTTTTCAGAAACAGAAATGTTACAAAATTAATTAAGAAATGTAATGACTTTGGAGCTGGAGGAGTTTCAGTCGCAATCGGAGAGCTTGCTGACGGGCTTGAAATTGACTTGAATAAAGTAAGAGTGAAATATATCGGGCTAAATGGTACGGAACTTGCTATTTCAGAGTCGCAGGAGAGAATGGCTGTTGTTATTGAAAAACAAAACTTGGATAAATTTATAGAATTTGCAAACGAAGAAAATCTGGAAGCGTATCAAGTAGCCGAAATTAATGATTCTAACAGGCTTGTTATGAAATACAACGGAAAAGCAATTGTTGATATTTCAAGAGATTTCCTAAATACAAACGGAGCTGCTTCAAATATCAATATTACAATTGAAAATACGCCAAAATTGAATTTAAACAGAGAAATTGAAGGAAATGACTTTAGAAGCAAATTTATAAATAACCTGAAAGACTTGAATGTCGCTTCACAAAGAGGGTTAGTTGAAACTTTTGACGCAACGATTGGAGCAACTACTGTATTAATGTCGTTTGGTGGGAAATATCAGTTGACACCTGCGGAAGTTTCGGTACAGAAAGTGTCGGTAATTAATGCAGAAACAGACGTTGCTTCAATGGTTGGGTATGGATATAATCCTTATGTTGCAAAACAAAGTACATTCCACGGCGGTGCTTACGCTGTAATTGAGTCAATGGCAAAAGTTGTCACTGGTGGAGGAAACTACAAAAACATTAGATTTACATTCCAGGAATATTTTGAAAGACTGGGGCAGGATTCTAAAAAATGGGGTAAACCATTATCAGCATTATTAGGAGCATTGCACATTCAAAAAGCCTTTGGATTGCCGTCAATTGGTGGAAAAGACTCAATGAGCGGAACATTTAATGAAATTTCTGTACCGCCAACATTGGTATCATTTGCAGTAAGCGTTACAGATGCCGAAAATGTAATTTCTAGCGAATTTAAAAAGGCTGGAAATAATGTGTACTTAATTACAACGCCAAATGATGAAAATGACTTGCCAAAACTTGATGAATTAAAGGCAAACTTTGATTTTATAACTGAAAATATAAGAAATAAAAAAATTGTATCTGCTATGGCTGTGAAAAATGGTGGAATTGCAGAAAGTATTGCAAAAATGGCATTTGGAAATAAACTGGGTGTGGATGTTTCGGTACAAATTGATGAAAATGACTGGTTTAAAGTAAATTACGGAGCATTTATTGTGGAAACTGCTGAAAATATTGAGCATAAAAATGCGATGTTGCTCGGAAAAGTGACTGATGAAGCCAAAATTAGTATAAATGGAATAACTTTTGAATTAGATGAGTTAATCGGAAATTGGGAAAGCAAACTTGAAAAAATCTTCCCAACAAAAAAAGAAGTGTCAAAAGAGCATGAAATTGCACATTGTGAAGGCTTAAAATATGAAAAACTTGCTAAGATTGAGCATGAAAATATAATTAGTAATATCTCAAACACTTATGCAAAACCTAGAGTGTTTATACCAGTATTTCCAGGAACAAATTCAGAATATGATTTGGAAAGAGCATTTAACCGTGAAGGAGGAATTTCTAAAATAGGAGTGTTTAACAACTTGTCTCATAGAAATATTTTAGATTCAATAGACAATTTTGTTAAGGAAATTAATAATTCTCAGATTTTAATGCTTCCTGGAGGATTTAGTGCAGGAGATGAGCCAGATGGCTCTGCTAAATTCATGGTTGCTGTCCTAAAAAATAAAAAAGTTAAAGAAGCTGTGGAAAATTTACTAAAAAGAGATGGATTAATCTTAGGAATTTGTAATGGTTTTCAGGCACTTATAAAATCAGGATTACTTCCTTACGGGGAAATTCGTGAATTGAACGAAACTTCACCAACTTTGACCTTTAACGCAATTGATAAACATATGTCAAAAATTGTGCAGACAAAAATTATTACAAATAACTCTCCATGGCTTTCTGATATGGAAGAGGGAGATATTCACTCTGTCGCAATTTCTCACGGTGAAGGAAGAATAATTATTACAGAGGAAGAATACAAAAAATTATTCAAAAATAATCAAATTGCAACAAAATATGTAGGTTTAGATGGAAACTCAACTATGGATTCTCAATTTAATCCAAACGGTTCATATTATGCAATTGAAGGAATGCTTGCTCATAATGGTAGAATTTTTGGGAAAATGGGACATTCTGAAAGAAAAGGAAAGAATGTTTATAAAAATATTTATGGGAATAAGGAGCAGAATATTTTTAGAAATGGAATAAAATTTTTTAAATAGAAAAAATTATGTTACGGAGATAGAATCTTGAATTAATATTGATTCTATCTTTGCATAGTAAAACTGTTTTAAAACAGAACTCAAAGGCTATGACTATTTACTCAAACCTTAATGTCTAATTTTTAATAGCTTAATTTTAAATGGGTTCGAGTATAACTTAAATAATTTTAGTTTTTTGTAAAGGGAGTTTGGTGTGAAAAAAATAAATAAATTTCTGTTTTTAGCCATTTTGCTGTCGTTAGTTTTGTTAAATTGCCAAAAGAAAGAAGAAAAGTCGACAAATACTCAAAATAAAAAGGTTGAAAATGTGAATAATCAGGATGTTCTACGTGAAATCTCACTTGATGAAATGCTGGATTTTGAACATATACCTAAGAATTGGAAAGAAGAATTAAGAGAAATTGCTGAAAATATGCCTCGTTATGATAACAATGTTGTTAAAATAAGCATGTATTTTTATGAAAAAGATTTTTTTTATGATTATAAAAAGATATTTTTAGATGATAATAATAATTTTCTAAAACCTGATGAAAAGCAAATAAATGACTTTTTGAAAATGGCATCAGAAAAAAATTTTTCAGATTTTGACAGTATAATTCAGGCAATGGAAAAAGAAAATAAAAAAGATAAATTGTTTAGTAAATTAACAGGAAATTGGATTGAATCATTAAAAATTTGGAAGTTAAAAGCAGATAACTTGAAAAATTATTATCAATCAGGAGATTATAAAAAGGACAATTTTGCAAAGGGAAAAACTTTAAATTCTGAATATTTAGAAAGTATTAAACAACGTAAGGAAAAATATAGGGAATTAAACAAAATATTTATTTTTAAATTAAAATATTTACTAAAAAAAACGGCTGTTTTTTATGCAGATCAGCAATATGGAAATAATACACCAATAGGCGATTTGTTTAAAGAAAGTTTATTGATTGATATATTTTGTTATAAATTGTACGATTGGAATGAAATTTATAATGCAGAAGAGACATTTGAAGTTCCAGTTGAAGAAAAAGACAGCGAAAAATATTTACAAGATTTGAAAAAAATTCAATCAGAAATAAAAAAATTATCAGATACGATGGAAAATAAGGAGTATGAATTTATAAACTCCAAAACAATAATAAACAAAGAAATATATCTTTTGGCTAAAAAAGAAAATAAATCAAATTTAGAATTAATTAATCAAATAATGTCTGATATGGAAAATAAGAAATATACAGATATAAATGCAATTGGAATACTTCTTATGAAAAGAAATAACGAAATAGAACAAGTTATAAGAAAACAACTTGCAAGAAGCAGATAGTGATTCAAATAAAAAGAAAGCTGATTTTTATATAGATAAGTAAAAATAAGTAAAGAAGAAATGAAGGGAGATTTATAAAATGAAAGTAGCAATATTTTTTGGAAGTCAGTCAGATACTGACAAAATGAGAGGTGCAGCAAATTGTTTGAGAGAATTTGGGATTGAGTTTGAGGCTTATGTGTTGTCTGCTCACAGAGTTCCTGAAAAATTGGAAGAAGTTTTGGCTGATGTTGAAAAAAGAGGTGCAGAAGTGATTATCGCTGGAGCTGGGCTTGCGGCACATTTACCTGGAGTTATTGCTTCAAAGACAATTCTTCCTGTTGTAGGCGTACCTTTAAATGGAGCGATTGGAGGGCTTGATGCACTTTATTCAATTGTACAGATGCCAAAATCTATTCCTGTGGCAACAGTTGGAATTGATAATTCGTATAATGCGGGGATGCTGGCTGTACAGATTTTAGCAGTGAAATATCCTGAAATTAAGGAAAAACTGATTAATTTCAGAAAAGAAATGAAAGCTAAGTTTATTGCAGATAATGAGAAAAAAATAGAATTATAAATTTGGTTAAAATAAGAAAATGTTAAGTTAGTAGAATAAAAATTAGTATTTGAAAAATTTATAAAGATTAGAGAAAAAATAGAAAATATATTAAAAATTAGAAATTAGGAGGAAATAAAAAATGGAAAAAAGAGAACAAATTTATGAAGGAAAAGCAAAATCAATTTTTTCAACAGATAAAGCAGATGAAATAATTATGTATTTTAAAGATGATGCGACAGCTTTTAATGGGGTTAAAAAGGATCAGTTGGAAGATAAAGGGATTTTGAATAATAAAATTTCTACATTGATTTATGAATATTTGATAAAAAATGGTGTGAAAACTCACTGGATTGAAACTTTGAATGAAAGAGAACAACTTTGTAAAAAGGTGGAAATTGTGCCTTTGGAAGTGATTATTAGAAATAGGGCGACTGGAAGTTTTGTGAAAAGATATGGAGCGGAAGAAGGAAAAATTTTTAAAAGACCCACATTTGAACTGTCGTATAAAAATGATGATTTAGGTGATCCGCTATTGAATGATGATCATGCTTTGGCTTTGGAATTGGTAACCGAAGAAGAATTGGCTGAGATTAAGGAGCAAACTTTTTTGATAAATGACTTGCTTTCAAAATTATTTGATAAAATGAACTTGATTTTGGTAGATTATAAAATTGAGTTTGGAAGAGATAAGGATGGGAATATTTTGCTGGCTGATGAAATAAGTCCAGATTCAATGAGATTATGGGATAAGGATACACTTAAAAAATTGGATAAGGATAGATTTAGACAGGATTTAGGAGATGTAATGGGAGCATATCGTGAAGTTTTACGTCGTTTGGAAGAAGTGCTGAAATAAATTTTTTAGGAATTTTAAAGTATACTCAAACCTATTTAAAATTAAACTACTAAAAATTATATAGATTTAGGGTTTGAGTAAAATAGTCATAGCCTTTTGAGTTTAGTTTTAAAGCAGTTTTACTATATATATTAGCAAGAGAGTCTCGAATACTTGTTGTCAGATAAATGGGAGATATAGTAAAAATATCAATAGAATTATAAATTTAGAATAGTTTATAATAAAAATGGAGGAAAATTACAAATGATTAAGAGTTTGAATGAGGAATGCGGAGTATTTGGAGTTTATGGACATCCTAATGCGGCAAAGCTTACTTATTATGGGCTTCATAGTCTTCAGCATAGAGGGCAGGAAGCGGCAGGAATTGTGGTAAGTGATGGAAAACGTGTAAACGGACATCGTGGTCCTGGATTAGTGTCAGAAGTATTTAATGATGACAGGATATTTAACCGTCTGGAAGGGAATAGTGCCATAGGGCATGTGCGGTATGCAACTTCTGGAAGTAGCAGTGGACGTAATATTCAGCCATTTTTATTTCAATTTTTTGATGGAAGCATTGCTTTGGCACACAATGGAAACTTGATTAATGCAAGGACGTTAAAAAGAGAGCTAGAAGAACACGGTGCAATTTTTCATTCTTCGTCTGATACTGAAGTATTGGTTCACTTGATAAGAAGAAGCAAGGAAAAAGATTTTCTGAGCCAGTTAAAAGATGCATTGTGTCAAGTAAAAGGTGGATTTTCTTTCGTAATTCAAACTCAGACAGAATTGTATGGGGCAGTAGATCCATTTGAATTTCGTCCTTTAATTTTAGGAAGAACAAAAAATGGAGCTTATATTTTGGCAAGCGAAACGTGTGCATTGGAAATTGTTGGAGCGGAGTTTATTAGAAATATAAGATCTGGAGAAGTGGTTATTATTGATGAAAGTGGATATAGAATAGAAAAATACACTGAAAATACTTCAACTGCCATTGCGGCAATGGAATATGTGTATTTTGCACGTCCTGATTCAGATATTTCTGGAGTAAATGTTCATAAGTCACGTAAAAGATGTGGAAGAAGATTGGCGCAGGAAGCTCCAGTTGAACATGCAGATATTATAATTGGAGTTCCTAACTCATCATTATCAGCGGCAAGTGGATATGCAGAAGAAATTGGAAAGCCTTATGAAATGGGATTAATCAAAAATCAATATGTAGCGCGTACTTTTATTCAGCCAACACAGGAATTACGTGAACAAGGTGTCAGAATGAAATTGTCCGCTGTAAAAAGTGTTGTAAAAGATAAAGTTGTAGTTATGATAGATGACTCAATAGTCCGTGGGACAACTTCAAGCCGTATAGTTCAGCTGTTAAAAGAAGCGGGAGCAAAGGAAGTGCATGTCCGTATTGCATCTCCAGAATTTAAATTTCCTATTTTTTATGGAATAGATGTTTCAAAATCATCTGAATTAATTTCGGCAAATAAAACTGTTGAGGAAGTAAGAGAATATATAGGAGCAGATTCGCTTGCATTTCTTAGCATAGATGGGCTGATTGAGTCAATAGGGCTTGATTTTGACGCACCGTATACAGGGCTTTGCATGGAATGTTTTAATGGAGATTATCCAGCTGGCTTGGGTGATTATGAAGAAGAGTTTTATGATTCGTTGACACCAATTCAAAAAGAGGCTTTAGAGGAATTAAAGAAATAAGGTGAAAAAATGTATATTGTAAATTTGAATTATATAAAGGAAGTAAGTGAAGTTGAAAAACATTTAGAAGAACACATAAAATTTTTGGAAAAATATTATGAAATGGGAAAATTCATTTGTTCAGGAAGAAAAAATCCTAGAACGGGCGGTGTAATTTTGTTAAATGTAGAAAGTTTATCAGAAGTAGAAAGTATAATTTTGGAAGATCCATTTAATGCAAATGAAATTGCAGAATATAAAATTACGGAATTTTTTCCTACAAAATATACTCGAACCCATTTAAAATTGAACTGATAGAAATTATATAATTTAGGGTTTGAGTAAAATAGTCATAATTTTTGAGTTTTGTTTTAAACTAATTTTACTATATAACAAAAATTTTAAAACATTTGTAGAATAAAAGATATAATAGGAGGAAAAAATGTCAATTTCTTATAAAGATTCGGGAGTAGATAAAGAAGAAGGGTATAAAAGTGTAGAAAAAATAAAAAATGGTGCCAAAAGCACATATAATGCCAATGTTATGAATGATTTGGGAAGTTTCGGAGCTTTATACAAACTTGGAGATTATAAAAAGCCTGTGCTGGTTTCTGGAACTGATGGAGTTGGGACAAAATTAAAAGTTGCATTTGAAACAGGGATTTACAACACAGTAGGAATAGACTGCGTAGCAATGTGTATAAATGATATTTTATGTCACGGAGCGAAACCGTTATTTTTCCTAGATTACTTAGCTTGCGGGAAATTAGATTCAAATGTGTCGGCTGAAATTGTAAGCGGAGTTGTGGAAGGATGTTTGCAGTCAGAAGCTGCCTTAATTGGTGGAGAAACGGCTGAAATGCCAGGATTTTATACTCTAGGAGAATACGATATTGCAGGATTTGCAGTAGGGGCGGTAGAAGAGGACCAAATTGTGAATGGTTCAGATGTTAAGGAAAACGATGTTTTAATTGCAATTCCATCAAGTGGAGCACACAGTAACGGTTTTTCATTAATCAGAAAATTATTTACTGACTTTACTGAAGTTTACAGTGGAAAAACAATTGGGGAACATTTATTGACTCCTACAAAGATTTATGTAAAACCAGTTCAGGCTGTAATGAAGGAAGTAAAAATCAACGGAATGGCTCACATTACTGGTGGAGGACTAATCGAAAATGTTCCAAGAACAATACCTGATGGACTTTGTGCAAATATACAAAAATCAAAAATTCAAATTCACGAATTATTTAAACACGATGCATTTTCAAGAGTAAATGAAGAGGAAATGTGGGGAACATTTAATATGGGTATAGGATTTGTATTGATTGTGGATGCAAAAGATAAGGAAAAAGTGATTGAAATTTTAGGACAAAATGGTGAAAATGCTTATGAAATTGGACATATTGGAAAAGGTGATGAAAAAATATGTCTAAAATAATTGAAAATTCAAAAAATGATACAGGAAATAAAAAAACGAGGATAGCAGTATTTATATCAGGTTCAGGCTCCAATTTACAGTCAATAATCGACAATATTGAAAACGACAACTTAAACTGTGAAATTTCCTACGTTATTGCTGATAGGGAATGCTTTGGACTGGAAAGAGCTGAAAAACATGGGATAAAAAGTATAATGCTCGATAAAAAGTTATTTGGAAAAAATTTATCAGATGAAATAAACGCTATTTTGGAAAATGATACAGAAAGAACAGATTACATCGTACTTGCAGGTTATCTGTCAATTTTATCAGAAAATTTCATAAACAAATGGAATCGTAAAATTATAAATATTCATCCGTCACTTCTCCCAAAATACGGTGGAAAAGGAATGTACGGAATAAAAGTCCACGAAGCTGTAATCGCAAACAAGGAAAAAGAAAGCGGCTGTACAATCCATTTTGTAGACAATGGAATAGACACAGGAGAAATTATAACAAATGTGAAAGTGCCTGTTTATGAGAATGATACGCCTGAAATTTTGCAAAAGAGGGTGCTGGAAAAGGAGCATATTTTGCTGATTGAAGGGATTAAAAAGTTATTGGAACAATAATTTTAAAAGCAAAGGAATGACTAAAATATGAATAAAGAGGATATTTTAGTTATATTAACGTATTTTTTAACGATTATTGGAGGGGCAGCTGGAATAGGATTAATAGTTGCTTTTCTTAGAAAATTAGGAAAAATTGAAAGCAAAGATAAATTAGAAGAAGAAAAATTAGATGGTTGATTTTAGAAAGATTTGGAGGTAAACTATAATATGGAAGAAATATTAGTAATTGTTGCTATGATTGCAGGAGGATTAACTGGATTTTTAATGGTGAAATTTATTCAGAAAAAATTGAAAGATAAAAAAGAAAAATAATTAATTAAAGGAGGAGAAATGAAAAAAATAATATTATTGTTATTCTTAATACTAGGAATTTTATCTTTTTCAAAAGAGAAAAAAGTTTATATGCCAAAAGTGGTTATAACTGTAATGGATGATAATTTCAAAAATCCTATTGCAAGAACTGTAGAGCAAAGCGGAGTGTTAACAAAAGCTCTATCATTAGGAGACATGGTTACTTTTAGATATAAAAGTGATGAGAAGAAATTTGCAGAAAAGTTGATAGAAGAAATTTGGAGAATGAACAAATCTCTTCCAAATAAATTAACTTTTTTGATAGAACAAAACGAAGAAAATACTATGGTTCAGATTTTACAACTGTTAAAAAAATATAGATATAGAGGTAATGCTGAAGTAATCGAACTGTCATATCAAAAGAATGCTAAAATTTTGGAACAGACAAGTAAAAATGGCTGGGAATATAATCAATATTCTGATTTAAAAGATGTGGCAGGAGAAGTGGAAATTGGAGGCGTAAAATACAATAAAAATGAATATGTCGCAACACTTTTTATGCAAAAATATGATAATGTAAAAAGGTAAATTTTTTAATAAGTGTAATAAAAAATAGAGAGTTTTTTGAATAATATTTTCAAATTTCTCTCTATTTTATTTATCATAAATTGTATAATTTCAAAAAAGTTTTCAAATTATCTTGAATAAACTTTTGTTAATTTAGCAATTTTTTCAGCTAATTCATCAGTTAATACACCATCTTTTAATCTCCATTGCCAGTTTCCGCTAGCAACTCCAGGAGTATTGATTCTAGCTTCGCTTCCTAATCCTAAGAAATCTTGAATTGGAGCGATTGCCATGTTTGCAACAGAACTCCATGCACCTCTTATTGCATCCCAATGGATGTTATCGTCAGTTTGTGAGTTTAAATAATCTCTTGCAAATTGTTTATCTTTTTCTTTTGCTTTTGTAAACCATCCGATTAATGTGTCATTATCGTGAGTTCCAGTATAAACTACACAGTTTTTTGTATAAGTATGAGGCAAGTAGTCATTTTCTTCTTCTGAATCAAATGCAAAACCTAAGATTTTCATTCCAGGAAATCCAGTTGCTTCTCTCAAATCAATAACACCTTGTGTCATTAATCCCAAGTCTTCGGCAATAATTGGTAATTCTCCCAATTCTTCCTTTATTTTATTAAATAAGTCAATTCCAGGTCCTTTTACCCATTGACCATTTATTGCAGTATCATCTCCATAAGGAACTGCCCAGTATGCTTCAAATCCTCTGAAATGGTCAATTCTTATGATGTCGCAAGTAGAAAGGTTAGCTCTAACTCTGTCTACCCACCATTTGTAGTTTAACTCTTTTAATTTATCCCAGTCGTATAGAGGATTTCCCCAAAGCTGTCCTGTGGCACTAAAATAATCAGGCGGAACACCAGCTACTTTAACGGGTTTTAGTTCAGGATCGAAAAGGAAAATTTCTGGATTTGCCCATGCGTCAGAACTGTCTACTGCAACGAAGATTGGTATATCTCCAATTATTTTAATTCCATTATCATTAGCATATTTTTTTACATTATTCCATTGATCGAAAAACAGGCATTGAATAAAGTTATTGTATTCAACTTCATCAGCTAATTCCTCTCTGTATTTATTAATAGCGGCTTCTTCTCTAACTTTAATATCGTGCGGCCATTCAGTCCAAGGAAGTCCATTAAAGTGGTTTTTTAAAGATATAAACAAGCTGTAATCATTTAACCAATCGCTATTTTCAGCTTTAAAAGTCTCTAATTTTCTTTTTAAATCATCGTTTCCATTAGCTTTAAAATTTTCAAATGCTTTTCTTAGTAAAGGATATTTTTGATTATAAATAGCACCATAATCAACATATTCCTTATTGTCACCAAAATTAATATCTTTCAAATCTTCCTCTGATAATAAATTTTGCTCAATTAATAAGTCAAAATCAATCAGATATGGATTTCCAGCGAATGTTGAAAAACATTGATAAGGCGAATCACCGTATCCAGTTGGACCTAATGGGAAAATTTGCCATAATTTTTGATTTGCTTTTTTTAAGAAATCCACAAATTTATATGCTTCCTTTCCTAAACTTCCAATTCCATATTTTCCAGGAAGTGAAGTAGGATGTAACAAAATACCAGAACTTCTCTCAAACATTTCTATATCCTCCTTAAAATTATTAATAATCAAATTTTTCTCTTCTCATACTAAATATACTATATTTTATGCCAAAAGTCAACATATACGTAAATGTAAAATTGTTAAAATTTGGAAAAGTATTGTAAGTATTGAAAATAAAGTATTTTTGAAGATTTAATAATTTTTAGTTTTTAAGATTACTTAGGCTTTCTATAAGTTTGTTGAAACCTAGCGTAAGAGCTTCAAGAATTCCTTTGTTTTTTTCATCCTATCCGTCAATTTTCCATTTTCCATTCACTTTTTTTAGAACGACATCTATATTTTTTTCACTAAATTTTAAGTCTTTTGAATTTATTTTTTCTAAAAAGAATTTTACTGTAAATTCTTCGCCCATTTTTGTTATTTCTTCATCGCTTTTTCCTGGATTTGCAGCTTGTATTAATATTCCTTTTTGTAAAAATTCAGGGAAATAAGAACTTAAATCAGGAGATTTTATGTCAAGGTTTATAGTTGCTTTATCGCCTTCTACTTTTGTGCTTTTTACTTTATAGCTTAATTTTTTGTAACCTTCCCTCATAATTTTTGCAGAATCATCATTATCTAGTGTCTCGGAACTGGAATATAATTCCTGTATTTTCTTTTCATCTCCACTTTGAAGAGCTTTTAATGCACTTTCAAGGTCTTTTTGTGGTTGTGGAGTTCCGCAGCTGAATATAAATAGTAACATTGTTAAAATGAGTAATAATTTTTTCATTAATTTCCTCCATGTTAAAGATTTTACGGTAGTCATCATCAATTTTTCAATAAGGAAAAATGGGCATACCTTAAATCATAATAACATTTTTTTAAACTTTGTCGATAAAAATTTGAAATAAAAAAGGCAAATGGAGTACGAATTTTTGACGTTTGAGAAAAAAATTAATGAAATTTAATAGTGAATATGTTATAATTAAGGCGATTATTTAAAGTATTCTTAGTTTTAGGCTATGAAAAATATTGACATTTAAATTAAATTGCTGTAATTTTTATATTTATAGAAAAAATAGTAAAAAAGGATGAAATGAAGGGAGAATTGAAAATGTCAAAATACGTTTTTGGAATTGATTTGGGAACGACTTATTCCTGTATAGCCCGTGTAGATGATACAGCAAGGGCTGAAGTAATTAAAAATAATGATGGAGATAATATAACACCGTCTGTAGTTGAATTTGACGGAGATAACGTGATTGTTGGGGCAGATGCAAAATCTGAGGCAGTTTTAAATCCCGAAAATACAGTAATGCTTGTAAAAACGCTTATGGGAAAGACAGATTTTGCAATTAATTATAATGGAGAAGACAAGACTCCTGAAGAAATATCGGCTTTTATTTTAAGAAAATTGACACAAGATGCTTCAGAACAGCTTGGTGTGGAAGTTAAGGATGTTGTGATAACTTGTCCAGCTTATTTTGGAACAGCAGAACGTACAGCAACTAAAAATGCAGGTAAAATCGCAGGACTTAATGTACTAGAAATCATAAGTGAGCCAACAGCGGCGGCACTATACTATGGATGTGCAAAGGAACAGAATGAAAAGACAATTCTGGTTTATGATTTAGGAGGCGGGACTTTTGACGTTACGATTATGCGTATTAGTTCTGATAAGATTCAGGTTATCTGTTCAGACGGAGATCACGATTTAGGTGGAAAAAACTGGGATGAAGTATTGATAGAATACCTTGCTGACCAATTTGTCAAGAAAATAGGCTATGATATTGAGTTTGATGAATATGCAAAACAGGATTTGCGATTGAAGGCAGAAAAGATAAAAAAACAGCTAACTTCACGAAGTCAGGCTGGAGATTTGCTGGAAGTTATGGGAAACAGGGAAAAAGTCTCTATAACTAGAGATGAATTTGAAGAAATAACTTCTACATTGCTAAATGAAACTTTGAAAAAAACGAAAGAAGTAATTGATGTAGCCAAAAGAAAAGGATATGAAAAAATAGATGAAATACTTCTTGTAGGTGGCTCTACAAGAATGCCACAGATAAAAAGGGCATTGACAGAAAACTTTGGAGGAATAGAAATAAAAATCCTTGAACCAGATGAAGCTGTTGCAAAAGGAGCGGCAATTCATGCTGTAAATGTTTATGTGAATAATCAGAAGAGCCTTGCAGGACAGGATTTTGAATCTGATACGGAAGTAAAGGTAATGGTTAATGGAGATGAAAAGGAATTAAAAGCAAAGGACTATAAGGAAGATTTGACATTTTCTCCTGAAATGATGGGAATAGGTGGAAATACAAGAGAAATTGTTATTGCGACAACAAAGAGCTTTGCAGTAAAAGTTGAAAATAAAGATGGGGTTAAGAGCTGCTTTAATATGATTGTAAAAAATGAGCCTATGCCAAGCGGAATTTTAGAAGTTTCGGGTAATTTTACAACGCTTAATGATAATCAAGAGACAGTAGATATAGAAATTTATGAAAATGACTATATGGATAAGTATTTTGATGTAGATGAGGACTTAAAAATAGGTAATGCGATATTGGAACTGCCTGAAAACCTTCCAGCAGGCTCTTTAGTAGAAATAACTCTTAAACTTAATAAAGAAGGAATTTTGGAAATAAGAGGAAGAGATAAGGCTGGAAACAAGGAAGTAAATGTAAAATTAGAAACAAAAAGTGTAATATCTAAAGAAAAATTAGAAAAATTGACAAATAAATCACGAGGAATTGCAGTACTTTAAAAATATAAGAATAATTTTAGTTGAGAAAAAAATTTGATGTAAAGGAGGAAAAGTAGTAAAAAATGGCAGAAGATAGTCGAATAATAAACAATTGGTACATAATACTTGGGCTTGAATATTATCCAGTTCCTGAAAAAGACGAAAAGAAAATAGAAGCAAGAATAGAAGAAAAAAAGAGATACTGGCTGTCAAAGGAAAGTGACCCTTTTGATGGGAAAAAATACAAAAAATACAGTAATCTCGAAAAAACTGGGATTATAAGGAAAGAAATGCTGAATGAAGTTAGAAGAGAAGAACTGATAAAAGATGCCCAGAAAAAGCTATTCGATCCGATAGATAATTTTCTGAAATATATAAAAAATACAGAGATTAAAGAAGAAATTGTAAAAGAAATTGCCAAAAGAACACAACGACAGGAAAGTCTAGTAATAGAGAGAATAAAAATCAGTGGAAGAAAAATTTTACCTAGTGAATATAACCAAAAATTGTACAAAAATTTTTATGAAAATATTAATAAAAATCAAGATGAATTTTTTGAATTTTTGGTATTTGAAAAATATCTCGAAATTTTAAGTAAAACGAATTTGTACGAATTTTTAGCTTCTGAAGGGCTGGATATAAATACATTGACTCAAAAACAAATTGATGAAAAAAGAAAAAATCTGATAAAGTTTGATAACGAAACTTCTGCCAAGAAAAAATTATACAGTGCATGTGAAATAATATTAAAAAGTGAAGACAAATTAAATAAATATGATGAGTATTTAAAATATCTCCAGTACTTAAAAGTATTAAAAATACTTGATAGAGCGGAACAAATTTACAATTTGACAGATGATAAAATTCCATCTGAAGAATTTATTAACGAAATACAGAAAATTGTTAAAGACAAGGAAGAAGCAAAAAGTATTTTTATAGGATTTTGCAAGGAGAAAAAGATACCATATACTGTCTATAAAAAATCAAGTGGAATGAAAGAATATAAGCAAAATAATAATTCAGGACAGAAAACAGAAAAAGAAGATAGGTATGCTGAAAAATCAGAAAATCTGTGTATAGAAGCATTAAGAGCGATAAAGGCATCTAGATTTGAAGAAGCTCAAAAATACTTAAATGATGCAAAGTTATACTGGCCTGAAAACGATTCGATTGAAGTTCTTGAGGAAAAGTTGCAGGAAACAAGGCAGGTATGGATTGAAAACAAAAAAACAGAAAAAGAATCATTGAAAAAGCGAAAAGTAGTGCATCCAATTAAGAAAAAAAAATCAAATGGACAAAGTCAGAATATAATTATTTTTATAATTATTGCAATAATGTTTTGTGTAATAATTTATTTGATTATGTTAAATACGGAAACATCGCAAAGTACGGCAGTAGATGATGGAAATATAGTTCTGGACGGAAAAGCGGAGAAAACAATCTCGCTTGACAAAAATACGAGTTTTTATGTTACTGATAATAATTTATACTACAACACTAAAAAAGATGAATACTTGGAAAAGGCAGGGATAAAGGGAAGCAGTAGTTCAGGAGATTATGACTTTTTAGTTATCGAAAAATTTCCTAAAAAAAGGTATGACATTCTCTTGAAAAAAGGAGTTAAGGACAGGATATTTAAATTTAGATGCGATGCTAAAATAAAAGTTGCAGGAACGACTTTATTTGTTGAGAATCCTGAAGATATAATGATTTACAGGGATAAAAAACAGATGGAAGAAGATAAGCAGCTTAAAAGTAATGGAGGATGCTTTACAAAATTTAGAAGTGATATTGAAAGTAAAAATTAGTAAATAAAATAAGATTTAAATTAAAATGTTTTATATATATAAAAGGTTATTATATGGTATTCCACATTTTTTTATGGTATAATATTTACAAGGAAAGGGAAGTGAAAATATGAAATTAGGAGATAATGTAGATATAATAGCACCATTAAATGTAAAAACAGCTGATTCGGAAACAGGTTATCTTTTGTTAAATCCGACGCTTGTAAATAATGGTAAGATAGAAAGCTTCGAAAATGCGGAAGTTCCTGAAAGATATAAAAATGGAAAAAATAAAATAAATGAAAAATACTTTGTAAAAAAGAACGATGTGCTGTTTCAGGCAAAAGGGAGTAAAATAGAAGTTGTATATGTTGATAAGGAATATGAAAATGTACTTCCTGCAACACTTTACTTTATCTTGCGGGCAAATGACAAAATAAATCCTAAATATTTGCAATGGCTTTTAAAGACAGAACTGCTGCTACTTTATTTTGAAAAGAAATATAAAACTATGAGTGCTGTCAGAGCTGTAAATAAAACTGATATTGTTGAGCTTGATATAGACTTGCCGGATAGAGAAGAACAGGACAGAATGGTTGAAATAATAACAAGTTTTGAAAAAGAGGAAGAAAATACAAGAGAATATCTGAAAATAAAGAAAAAATATATCGAAGAAAAAATTCTAACGAAAAATAAGGTGATAATAAATGAAGAATAAATTCTTTGAACTTGTAACAGATGAGTTGGAAAACAATAAAAATCAGAAAAAATTACAGATTTTAAAAATGTCTCTGCTTTTATATATTATTTGTGTAAGCAAGGTTGTTTACGAAGAGTTGGAAGATTTAAGAGACGATAATTATTTATTTCTGGAATACTTAAATAATTTGGGATTTGAATATGACTTGAATGGCACGTATTTGGAAAATATGAAAAACTTATCGAGTAGAATAACTATATTTAATGAGATATATGACTTTATAGAAGAACATCCAGATAAACAGGTATTTATTGAAAGCTTGTCAGAAATGGAAATGGAATTAAAATTGAATATTTTAAGAGGAAAATATGCAAAAATTACACAAAACTATATCGATAACGTAATTAATTTGCCAATTACACGTGATGAAAGCGTTAATCAATTATCGCTGGATATTTTAGAAATAAATAATAATGAAATATTATACAGTGTTGATTTTTTTGAAGAAAATAATTTTTATCGTGAAAAAATGAAAGATATTGAAAAAAATACAATTACTGAAATTTTATATTCATTAAAAAATTCGTCTTCTAATAAGGATTCAGCAGTAATTTTGACAAAAAATTTAGATACTAGTAAATTCTTATACAGTTTTTTAAAGGAAAGTAAAAAGGGAATGATAGAAAAAGATGCTTTTTACTTATTAAAAAATGAAGAAATGGAAGATTTTGTAAAATCTGATAAAATAGAATATGTAGTCGCAATTCCTTTTAACAATACGTTAAAAAATCAAGTGATAATATTCAATGAAGAAAAAGAAAACAAAAATAATATATTATTTGTTCAATCACAGCACTTTTTTGAAAAAGGAAGCGAAAAAATAAAGCCTGAAAATTATAAGGAATTAGTTGAAATAATTAAGAAAAAACAGGAAATAAACGGTATTTCAAAGTTAGTTTCCAATGAAACAATATTAAGAAGAAAATGTAACCTGGATATTTTGGGATATGTTTTTAAAACTAAGGAAAAAGTCAATTTAGAAGAATTAAAGCAAAATAGGGACAAAATTTTTGAATTAATGACAATAAACAGAAAAAAATGTGATGACTTAGTAAATAGTTATCTGGAAGAGGAATAAATTTAATAATAAAAATAGATAGAAAGGTTGTAATTTTATGAAATTATTAACAATAAATGTACATGCATGGTTAGAAGAAAATCAAATGGAGAAAATTGATATCTTAGCAAAAGATATAGCTGAAAAGCAATATGATGTAATAGCAATGCAGGAAGTAAATCAGCTTATGAATAATCCTGTAATTTTTGACGATATAAGACAGGAAAACTATGGATGGGTCCTTCTGGAAAAATTACAGGAATACACAGACACTGACTATTATTATCACTGGAGTAACTCACATATTGGATTTAGTAAATATAATGAAGGCGTGGCAATAATAACAAGGCATAAAATCAAAGATGAAGATGAGTTTTACTGTACTTTTGCACAGTCAGTAAGAACAATATCGGCAAGAAGAATAGTTAGTATCACAATTAATTATAATGGACAGGATGTTGAATTTTACAGCTGTCACATGAATTTACCAAATTGTGAAACTGAAGATATGGGAGAAAATTTAAGAAATATTTTGAATAGAACTAAAACTGATAATTTAAAAATATTAATGGGTGATTTTAATACAGATGCCAATGGGAATCCTGAAGATTATCAAAATATTTTAAATCAAGGCTTATTTGATACATATACACTTGCTGAAAAAAAAGACAGCGGTGTGACAGTAGATAAAGGAATACATGGATGGGCTCAAGATAAATCGAAAAAGAGAATAGACTACATATTTTGTACTAAGGAAATCAAAGTAAAAGAAAGCAAAGTTATCTTTAATGGAAAAAATAAAGGTGTAGTGTCGGATCATTTTGGTATAGAAGTGGAAATAGAAATTTAAATTTAAATGAAGAAATAATAATTTTAAAATGAAAGTATAATTCTAAATACAGGTATAATTTCAGTAATAATCGTTGTTTTTTTATACAGCGATTATTTTTTTGCAAAAAAATTTGAAAAAAGATATACGTAAATGTATTGACAATTTAAAAAAGTGTGGTATATTTAAAATAAGGAAAAAATAAATCAAATATATAAAAATTTTTAGGAGGTATTCAACTATGATGAAAAAAATTCAACGATTCGGTGGAGCGATGATGGCACCAGTTCTATTGTTTGCATTCACTGGGATAGTCGTAGGATTGTCTTCTGTATTTACTAATACACAAGTTATGGGAAATATTGCTAACGAAGGGACAATATGGCACAGTTTTTGGTATGTAGTTCAAGAAGGTGCTTGGACTGTATTTAGACAAATGCCGTTATTATTCGCGATAGGGTTACCAATAAGTTTAGCAACAAAAACAAATGCCAGAGCATGTATGGAAACATTTGCATTATACATGACATTTAACTATTTTGTAGCTGCAATATTAAAAGTGTTTTCTGGAGTAGATACAGCTAAAATGGTAGCAGATAAAGTAACAGGATATGCTGCAATAGGTGGAGTTCCAACATTAGACACAAACTTATTTGGTGGTATCTTGATAGCAGCATTAGTAGTATATCTGCATAATAAATATTTTGATCAAAAATTACCTGATTTCTTAGGAGTATTCCAAGGTTCAGTATTTGTATACATGGTAGGATTTGTAGTTATGATTCCTTGTGCATTCTTAACAGTATTAATTTGGCCTAAAGTTCAATTGGGAATTGGTGCAATGCAAGGATTTATGAAAGTTTCAGGAGTATTTGGAGTATGGATTTATACATTCTTAGAAAGAATATTGATTCCAACAGGACTGCATCACTTTGTTTACACGCCATTCATATTCGGACCGGCAGCTGTTCCTAACGGAATCCAAGTTTACTGGGTTGAACATATAAAAGAATTTGCTCAAAGCACACAATCATTGAAATCTTTATTTCCACAAGGTGGATTTGCGTTACATGGAAACTCAAAAATATTTGGTGCAACAGGGATAGCTCTTGCTATGTATGCTACAGCAAAACCTAATAAGAAAAAAGTTGTAGCGGCATTATTAATACCTATAGTATTTACAGCAGTAATCTCAGGTATAACTGAACCATTAGAATTTACGTTTTTGTTTATAGCTCCAGTATTGTTTGCAGTTCACGCATTTTTAGCGGCAACAATGGCAGCAACAATGTATGCTTTTGGAGTAGTTGGAAATATGGGTGGAGGATTACTTGACTTCTTATTCCTAAACTGGGTTCCAATGTTTAAAAATCACTCGGGAACAGTATTTACTCAAATAATAATAGGATTAATATTTACAGTAATATATTTCTTTGTATTTAAGTTCTTAATTCAAAAAATGGATTTGAAAACTCCAGGTAGAGAAGATGAAGATGAAGAAATGAAACTTTATACTAAAGCTGATTATAAAGCTAAACACGGTGAAGGTGGAGCACAAGGTGCAGCAGCCATAGCTGGTGGAGATGAATATGCTCAAAAAGGTGCAATCATTCTTGAAGCATTAGGTGGAAGAGAAAATATCGAAGAACTTAATAACTGTGCAACTAGACTTAGAGTAAGTGTAAAAGATCCAAGTAAATTATCGCCAGATGCAGCATTTAAAGCAGCAGGAGCTCATGGTGTAGTTAGAAAAGGATCAGCTATTCAAGTAATCATCGGATTGTCAGTACCTCAAGTAAGAGAAAGAATTGAAGAAATGATGAAAAAAGGATAAAAATAAAATTTGATAAATAATTAAATTTAAATCTTATAAAAAAATTAAGAAAGAATTTTCAAAAGTCAAAAATTTTAAAGTTTTAAAATATAAGACTTAAGAAAGTTCTTTCTTTTATTTTTAAAATACTTATCTTTTTGCAATGGCACTAAAAGTAAATTTTTCAGGATGATGAATTATTGTTTCATATTGAAACAGTGTCCCATTTGAGAGATATGCATGAGTTTCAATAACTACAACCATATTTATATCCTTTAGTTTAAGATATTTTTGCTCCTCAGGAGTAATTTTTCTAAAACTAATATCTCTACGTGAATAAGCTATTTTTAACTTAAGTTCGTTTTCTAGATACTCATATATTGATCTTTTTGCTATTTCTTCGTTTAGAAAAGGTACGATTCTTCTGTCAAAAAAACTGGTAGAATAATTTAAAATTTCGCCATCTAACGAATTAGTACGTACAACTTTGTAAAAATCAGCGCTTTCAGATACTTGAAATTCCTCCATCAACTTTTCTACTCCTTGAACAATATATAAACTAATTAAGTTAGTTTCAAGATTGATATTTTGAAGTTTGCTAATTTCTTGTACAGTCTGAATGGAAGTTAGAGAGATGTTTTCTAGATTTTTTTTCTCTAGCACAATTGATTTTTTCCCTTTTACTTTTTGTATAAGACCTTCTCTTTCTAACATAGAAAGTGCTTTTCTTACAGTAAGTTTGGAAAAATTATAGTCTATTGCTAAGTCATCTTCTTTTTTTAAAAAATCTCCTGATTTCAGAGTTCCATTTTTAATTTGTTCTTTAATATCGTGATATACTTTTTCATATTTTTTCATTCATTTATATAAACCTTTCATAAAATATTTTGTATATACTTAAATCTTTTGAAAGCTAAATTGAGAAAAATTGAATAAAGTTAAGATTTAAGTAGAATAATTGTAATTTTTGAAATCATAGTTAACCCAATTTGGAGAAAATATGTAAATTAGATACAGATATAACTTAAGTTTTTGGTCACATTTAAATTATACTTACTATAAATATCAATACTACTATTGTAATTATACACTAAATAAGAGTAAATATCAACAAAAATAAAAAAGATTTATATAATTCTTTAAAAATATTCAAAAAGATTTATATAAAAGTGTTGACTTTTTAAAAAAAGTATGTTAATATAATGACGTAAATAAGAAATAAAAATTAATAAAAATAAAAATAGAAATGGAGATGATTATTTATGAAGAAATTTTCAATTGCAGTAGCTGGTGGAGGGAGTACATTTACTCCAGGAATTGTGTTGATGTTACTTGAAAATTTAGATAAATTTCCTATTAGACAAATAAAATTTTATGATAACGATGCAGAAAGACAAGAAGTTATAGCAAAAGCTTGTGACATTATTATAAAGGAAAAAGCGCCTGATATTAACTTTGTTTATACAACAGACCCTGAAACAGCATTTACTGATGTAGACTTTGTTATGGCACATATAAGAGTTGGAAAATATGCAATGCGTGAAAAAGATGAAAAAATACCTTTAAGACATGGAGTATTAGGACAAGAAACTTGCGGACCTGGAGGAATTTCTTACGGAATGCGTTCAATTGGTGGAGTTATCGAGCTAGTTGATTATATGGAAAAATATTCACCAAATGCATGGATGTTGAACTATTCAAACCCTGCAGCAATCGTAGCAGAAGCAACTAGAAGATTACGTCCAAACTCTAAAATATTAAATATTTGTGATATGCCAATCGGAATTGAAATAAGAATGGCTGAAATGCTTGGGCTTAAATCAAGAAAAGATATGGTAATTAGATACTTTGGATTAAATCACTTTGGATGGTGGACAGACATTAGAGATAAAGAAGGAAACGATTTAATGCCTGCATTAAGAGAAAAAGTGGCAAAAATTGGATATAATGTAGAAATTGAAGGAGAAAATACAGAAGCAAGCTGGAATGACACATTCACAAAAGCAAGAGATGTATTTGCAATTGATCCTACAACAATGCCAAACACATACTTAAAATACTACTTCTTCCCTGATTACGTAGTAGAACACTCAGACCCTAATCACACAAGAGCAAATGAAGTAATGGAAGGAAGAGAAAAATTTGTATTTGGAGAATGTAGAGCAATCGCTGAAAAAGGAACAGCAAAAGATAGCAAACTACACGTTGACGATCACGCTTCATATATAGTTGACTTGGCAAGAGCAATCGCTTATGATACAAAAGAAAGAATGTTATTAATAGTAGAAAATGATGGTGCAATCTCAAACTTTGATCCAACTGCAATGGTTGAAGTGCCTTGTATAGTAGGTTCAAATGGACCAGAAAAAATTGTCCAAGGTAAAATCCCTCAATTCCAAAAAGGATTAATGGAACAACAAGTATCAGTTGAAAAATTGGTAGTAGAAGCATGGATTGAAGGTTCATACCAAAAATTATGGCAAGCAATTACATTATCAAGAACTGTACCAAGTGCATCTGTTGCAAAAGCAATATTGGATGACTTAATTGAAGCAAATAAAGATTTCTGGCCAGTGTTGAAATAATTAACAAATATACTTAATTTATAGGATTATCTCAAAAGTTTAAAAATTTATTTACGAATTATTCTTAACTTGTGAGATAATCTTTTTATTGATAATATAAAATAATTCTGAAAAAGGAGAAAATATGGATACAAAAAAACTAGATAAAAAATGGTGGAAAAAAGAAGTTGGATATCAAATATATCCAAGAAGTTTTTATGATAGCAACAATGATGGAATTGGAGATTTGAACGGAATTACTGAAAAATTGGACTATCTAAAAGAACTGGGGATAACTCTTATCTGGATTTGTCCTGTGTATAAGTCGCCAATGGATGACAATGGATACGATATTTCTGATTATTATGATATAAATCCTGAATTTGGAACAAAGGAAGATTTAGAAAGATTAATTGTAGAGGCGGAAAAAAGAGGAATAAAGATAATTTTAGATTTAGTAATTAATCATACTTCTGATGAGCATGAGTGGTTTTTGGAAGCATTAAGAAATCCTGAAAGCAAGTATAGAAATTATTATATTTTTAAAAGAGGAAAAAATGGACTGCCACCAACAAACTGGAGAAGCCATTTTGGAGGTTCTGCTTGGGAAAAGGTTGAAGGAGAAACTGATGAAAATGGGAATGAAATGTATTATTTACATTTATTTTCAAAGAAACAGCCTGATTTAAATTGGGAAAATGCTGAAGTAAGAGAAGAACTTTATAAAATGGTAAATTACTGGCTAGAAAAGGGAATAGCTGGATTCAGAGTAGATGCCATAAATTCAATAAAAAAAGATAAGGATTACTTAGATTTGCCTGTTGATGGAGCAGATGGATTTGCACATAATATAAAGTATACTTTAAATCAGCCGGGAATTGAGGAATTTTTGGGAGAATTGGCACAAGAAACTTTTAAAAAATATAACTGCATGACTGTAGCTGAAACACCTTTGCTGGAATACGAAAGATACAATGATTTTATTGGTGCAGATGGATTTTTTTCAATGATTTTTGATTTTAGTTATTCTGATTTGGATATGGCAAAGGAAGGATTTTATTATTCAGTGCAGGATGTGAAAGTGAAAGAATTAAGAGACAAAATTTTTGAGAGTCAGTTGACACAGCAGAAATATGGATGGGGAGCACCATTTTTGGAAAATCATGACCTACCAAGAAGTTTGAATAAATTTTTAGGGAAAAAAGCAAATGAAATAAATGCAAAATTACTTGCAACATTATTTTTCTTTTTACGCGGGACACCGTTTATTTATCAGGGACAGGAAATAGGAATGGACAATTTTGAGAGAACTGATATAGAACAGTTTGATGATATTGCCAGTAAAGATCAGTATCAACGAGCATTGGGAGAAGGATTTTCGCCTGAAGAAGCACTATATTTTGTAAACAAAAGAAGCCGTGACAATTCAAGAACACCTTTCCAATGGAATAGCAGTAAAAATGCAGGATTTTCAAAAGATGAGAATGTAAAAGCATGGATAGAATTGACTGGAAGTCATAAAAAAGTGAATGCAGAATCTCAAATAAATAATGAAGATTCAATTTTTGCCCATTATAAAAAAATGATTGATTTACGGCAAAATGGAAAATATTCAGATTGTTTGATTTTTGGGGAATTTATTCCAGTAGAATTAGGAAATGATAAAATAATCGCGTATATAAGAAAATATGAAAATCAGAAAGTTCTTTGTATTAATAATTTTTCTGATAAAAAACAGGAAGTGGAATTAAGTAAAATTGCCAAAAATATTGGTAAAAAAGAAATCAAATTAGGAGATATTTTGATTAATAATTATGGGAATATTGAAAATGACGGAAAAGTGTTAGTTCTTGAAGGATATCAAAGTTTATTAGTCCAAATTTTATAATAAAATTTAAGGTAAAACTTTCTGATATAAATTGGAAAAAAATAAAATTGAAAGTAATATTTTAAAATAATCAATATTTTTTGCTTACTTGGAGGAAAAATGAAAATAAAAGGGATATTATTTGATTTTAATGGAACAATGCTTTTTGATAGTGCTTTACAGGAAGATGTATGGAAAAAATTTTTAAGAAGCAAAATTGGTAGGGAAATAACAAATGAAGAAATTCATAAGTATATTCATGGTGGAAATAATAAAACTGTACTTTCATACTTTTTTAACAAAGATTTTTCAAATGAAGAAGTTCAAAAACTAGGAGAAGAAAAGGAAAGCATGTATCGGGATATGTGCCTAAAAGATGAGAAAATGTTCAAATTAGTAAAAGGATTGCCAGAATTTCTTAATAAGTTAAAAGAGGCTGGTATTCCAATTACTATAGCAACAGGTGCTCCGATAAGCAATGTAAAATTTTATTTTGAACATCTAAATTTGGGAAAATGGTTTGATATAAATAAAGTTGTTTATACTGACGGAAGTTTTAAAGGAAAGCCAGAACCAGATATTTTTTTGAAAGCTGCAAAAAATATAAATGTAGATATTGAGAACTGTGCAGTATTTGAAGATGCAATACTTGGAATAGAGGCGGCAAAGAGAGCAAATGCTTCAAAAATTATAGCTGTTTCTTCAACACTCGATACCAATAAATTATCATCAATTGATGGAGTTTCGTATGTTATAAAAGATTTTACGGAAATATCAATAGATAATCTGTAATTTAAAAATAAAAAAAGAAAAAACTGTCTTTTTATTCTTAAAAAAGGAATATTGGACAGTTTTTATTATTTTTATTCTTAATTAATTTAATCAATTAAAGTTTTGTTTAATGTATAATTTTTAGTAATTCCATTTTAAATGGATTGAGTATAATATTAAATTTCCTTTTCTAGTTTAATTTTTTCGATAATATTGCTTGGAAGATATATTTCAATAATGGACTTTTTGCTAGAATAATATTTTACAAAAATTCTAATATATTTATTTGAAAATTCAAAAGAGTCATTATCGTTAAAATAGCTGATAGAATCAATATTTTTTAATTTAAAGTTATACATAAGTTCTTCAATTTTTGGATAATGTCTTTTAATTTTGTTAAGTTTTCTTGTAAGAGTGTAAAATAGGACTATTGGTGATTTAACAGTTTTTGATACATTTACAAAAAGTTTTAGATTGTTTGAAGCTAAATTAAGCATAAGAGCCTTTTTTAAATTCTTTTCAAAATCTTCAGAAAAAGAATTTTTGACATAATCTATATTATCATAGACATATTTATATCCTCTTTTTGACACATAAAGTACAAATAGATGGTAAATTTCCTCAGGATTGGAAATTTTTTCTTTAATAGGTTCCAACATTTTATAAATTTTATTATCAAAAGGCTTGTAGGATTGTTTTGATTTATTTATATAAAAACTTATTGAAGTAATTTTATTCGTTGCTTTTTTGTGTTCTTTTATTTTTTCATATTCAATTGAAAAATCTGTAAAAGTGTTTATATCAAGTATAGCTTTTTTTAAAATATACTTTTCAAAATCAAAAAATCTTTCATATTTATCATTTGCGTTTAGGTAAGTTTTTACTAATGAAACTGGTAGAGTAACTTCGTTCTTATCTTTAAAATTTTTAATAATACTGTTATAAAAACTGAATGAGAAGAAATCATTCATAAAAATAAATTTTTCAATATCAAGAAGAGAGAAAAAATTTTTTTTGAGAGAAAAACAGTTTTTAAATTCTTCAGTAAAAAATATCTGGCAATAGTCAGAATGCAAAATAAAGGATGAAATAATTCCAAAAGAACCTGAAAATTGCATATCTGTAGAAAAAAATATATGTTTTTCCATTAAAGCATTAAAAAATGTTGTAAAATCATGAATTGAAGGAAATTCAAGTATGGGAAGCAGTTCTTCAAATCTAATTTCAGCTTTTTCTAAAAATGAATAATCTGATGCAATTCTAAAGAATAATAATTTAAAAAAGTTTTTTTCATTTTTTGTTATTTTTTTTGAAAATTTAAGATTAATAGTATTTTTTAAATTTGTAAATTTTTCTGAAAAATAAATATCCATTCTATTCTCCTAACTGACGAAAGAAAATTTATAAGTTTCGTTTAATTTTTATATTAAAATTTTTTTATTATAAAGTATTTATAATTAGACGAAAAAGCTAAATAACTATTCGTCTTTCTTTAATTATATCTTAAATTAAAGAAAAAATCAACTAATAAATAATATAAAAAATATTAAATTAATAATTAAAATTTTTTTTGACAAAATGAAAAATGTGGGGTATAACGATAGTGAAAAGCAGAAGAATTTAAAGATAGAGTTAAAATTGGAGGAAAAAAGATGGGAAAAAGATTATTAAGTTGTTTTACTAGTGATTTTAGTAAAATGTCAGGACAAGATTTAAAAAATGCAATTAAAGCAAGTGAAGGAAGAACAGTGCTTTCAGAAAATGTTACAGGAAGAAGAAGCGTTACAGGAGATGTTACAAATAGCGAATTAGCAAGAGCATTTGGAGCAGATCTTATATTATTGAATGGATTAGATGTGTATAATCCTGTTATAGCAGCTTTGCCTGAAAGTGATGAACCAATAAAGCTTTTAAAAAAGCTTACAGGTAGACCAGTAGGTCTGAATCTTGAGCCTGTAGACTTGAATGCGGATATGATGGAGGAAATAGAGATTATTCCTGAAGGAAGAATGTGTTCTGAAGCAACATTAAAAAAAATAGAGGAAATGGGATTTGACTTTGTATGTCTTACAGGAAATCCTGGTACGGGAGTTACAAACAATCGAATTTCAGAAGGAATAAAACAGGCTAAAAAATATTTTAGTGGAATGGTAATCGCAGGGAAAATGCATTCAGCAGGAGTTGATGAACCTGTCGCAAATTTAGATGTTGTAAAAGAATTTATTGAAAGCGGTGCAGATGTTATTATGCTTCCAGCTGTGGGAACAGTACCTGGCTTTACTCAAGATGAAATGATAAAGGCTGTAAGATTTATTAAGGAAAATGGAGCATTATCAATGTCTGCGATAGGAACAAGTCAAGAAAGCTCCACAAGAGAAACAATAAGACAAATAGCAATAATGAATAAAATTGCGGGAGTGGATATTCAGCATATTGGAGATGCTGGATATTCAGGAGTTGCAAATTATGAAAATATAATGGAACTGTCAATCGCCATAAGAGGTGTAAGACATACAATTAGAATGATTGCTGCTTCAAATGATAGATAAAAATAAAAAATATAATAAATTATAAATTATACATAATTGGAGGAGGATTTTATGAAAAGAATATATTTGTTTTGTGCTTTGGGAATGTCTACAAGCTTAGTTGCCAAAAAAATGCAGGATGTGGCAGATAAGCATAGTCTTCCTGTTGAAGTAAAGGCTTTTCCTGACAATAAGATAGATGTTATTGTTGAAGAATTTCATCCAGATATAATATTGCTTGGGCCTCAAGTAAAATTTAAATTTGAAGAAACAGCTTCAAAATATGAGCCAAAGGGAATTCCTGTGGCAGTAATTGACTTGGAAGATTATGGAAAAGTCGATGGAGAACGTATTTTAAAAAGAGCAATAAAAATACTAAAAGAAAAGGCGGTAAAGGAAGATGTTTGATAAATTAGAGAAAATTTTAGGACCTTTGGCTACTAAATTAAGCAGTAATAAAGTTTTAACAGCAATCCGTGATGGATTTTTAGTAGGTACACCGTTAATTATAGTAGCTTCAATATTTTTAGTTATTGGGAATTTTCCAATTCCTGGATATACAGAATTTATTGCAAAATTTTTGGGAAAAGGGTGGGATGGACACCTTGATGCAGTTATCAATTCTACATTTGGTATAATAGCTCTTCTTGGGGTTATTGGTATTGGTTATTATTATGGTAAAGAAAAAGGAATAGAAGGTATTGCAGGAGCTGCAGTTTCATTAGTTGCATTTCTGATTATAAGTCCTCAGACACATCCACTTTTTGTAGATAAGGAAGGTAAAGCTTTTAGCGGATTTGCATCAGGGAATTTAGGAACAAAAGGATTATTTTTAGCAATGATTACAGCATTGGTTTCTGTAACAATATTTACGGCAATTAAAAATAAAGGATGGACAATAAAATTGCCGGATGGTGTGCCACCTGCGGTAATGAATTCATTTGCAGCATTGATTCCAAGTATGTTTGTTATGTTTACATTCTTTATAATAAGACTTGGGTTCTTATTCTTGACAAAAGAAGGATATGCACATGATTTTATTTATAAAGTATTACAGGCACCTTTGATGGGATTTGGTCAAAGCCTTATATTTGAGCCTATTTATCAATTTTTGTCAACATTATTCTGGTTCTTTGGTATAAACGGTCCAGCAGTTACAAATACTATTTTCAATCCCATACATTTAGCATTGACTGCTGAAAACCTAGCTGCATATAATGCACATCAACCTTTGCCTAATATATTCGCAGGACCATTTGGAGACTTCTTCTGTAACTTTGGTGGTGGAGGAAGTACACTATCTCTTGTATTGCTTATGATATTTAAAGGTAAATCAGAACGTATGAAAAAATTAGGTAAATTGTCTATAGTTCCAGGAATCTTTGGTATAAATGAAATGGTTATATTTGGACTTCCAGTTGTATTAAATCCAATTATAGCAGTGCCATTTTTATTGGTTCCACTTGTTAATACGATTTTGTCCACAGCTGCCACTTTGTTAAATATTATACCTCGTACAACAGGAGTTTTATTGCCTTGGACAACACCAATGTTCTTTTCAGGATGGCTGGCTACAGGAAGTATAATTGCGGGACTTTTCCAAATAATACTGGTTATAATTGGATGCCTTATTTACTATCCATTCTTTAAAGTGCTTGATACACAGTACTTGAAAGAAGAAACTCAACCAGTAGAACAAAATGAGAAAGATGATTTAGAAGACATTTCTCTTGATGATATCTCTTTCTAATGTATAAATTTATATTGAATAAGGCTGTTTCAAAATTAATTATAAAATTTGATTTTGGGGCAGTTTTATTTGTTATTAAAGATTATTCAAGATATACTCAAACCTATTTTAATTTAAACTGCTAAAATTATATAAATTTATGGTTTGAGTAAAATGGTCATAGCTTTTGAGTTTTGTTTTAAACAAGTTTTACTATAAAAAAGTATTATTGTTAATGAATATAAAAAATGAAAGCAGAATTTTGACAGAAAAGAGGAAAGATAATGAAAATAGTTTTATTTTTTGATCAGATTCAATCTGGAACAGGCGGGAAAGAAGGAGCTAATGTGGAACTTGCACTGGAAAAGGGTGGAATAGGTTCATACATGATGTTTTCAGAATATATAAAAAATATAGGTGGAACAGTACTTGCAACAACATACTGTAGCGACAGCTATTTTAAGGAAAATCAGGAGCTTGTCCTTGAAAAGATGACAGGTCTTCTGAATAAGGTAAAAGCTGATATTCTTTTGTGTGGGCCATGTTTTAACTATTACAACTATGCAGAAATGTCCTCCATTTTAGCAGAACACGTAAAAAAGGAAACAAATTGCAAACCTGTAGTTGTATGTTCAGAAGAAAATAAAGAAATAATAGATAAATATAAAAATGATCTGGTAATGATAAAAATGCCAAAAAAAGGTGGAGTAGGATTACGGGAATCACTTCAGAATATGGCAAAAGTAATTAAGAAGGTTTATGATGAGGATAATTTATCCGAAGTAAACGATTATATATATAAATAGTTAGGAAAAAATTATCGCAAAAATTTAAATAAAATATATAAAAAGCAGAAATTTTTACATTATTTTTGGATATCTTTGGGATAGTTTTATCTATTAATTTATCTGTATTGTCAAATAAAAGAAATGGAGTAAATATGAGACTAAAAGAATTATGTCAGTTAAATGGAGTTTCAGGGGATGAGAAAGAAGTGCATGATTTTTTGTATAATGAATATAAAAAAAGAAACCTTTCAATAATAAAGGACAGACTTGGCTCTGTTTTTGGTCTTAAAAAAGGAAACAACTCGTCATATAAAATAATGATAAGTTCCAACATGGATGAAAGTGGAGGAATGATTTCAGACATCAGGAAAGACGGACTGATGGAATTTTTAACAATAGGGCTTTATGAAAAAAGTCTGTTTGAGCAGAGAACAGTAAAAATACTTAACAGAAGACATGAAGAATATACAGGATTTATAGTAAAAAATGAAAATGAACTTTTACTTGATACAGGATATGGAAGTAAAGAAGAAGTTTTAAAGGCAGGAATTCAGATTGGAGATATTTTTTTACTTGATGTCCCAACTTTATGCCTTCCGGAAGGAGAGATATTTTCTAAAAATCTTTCTAACAGGGCAGGACTTGAAGTTGGTCTTACAGTTCTGGATAAACTGGAAGAAGGTAGCGAAAATCTTCCATTTGATGTGGCAGTAGGCGGAATATCCCATTCAGTAACAGGTCAGCGTGGTGCAATAACGGCAACGACTGCTGTAAAACCTGATATAGCTATTGTCATTGATGCAGCATATGTAAAAGAACCTAAAGAAAATGCCATATATATTCGCAGTTTTGATAAGTCAATGCTTCCAAATCAAATGTTAAAACAGGAATTTTATGAAGCTGCACAGAAAAAAGGATATATTCCTGAAGGGCATGTTCAGCTGGAAGCAACAGACGGTTCTTTTATCCATAAGTCATTGGAGGGAACTCCGACAGTTGTGCTTGTACTACCTTTGAAACATAAACAGGCTCTTTTAAATTCGTTAAAAATAAAGCACATAAATAATCTTAGTGATGTAATCATAGAGTTTATTAAGGGACTGACTGCTGAAAAAATAGAAAAATTCGGATTTAAAGGGTGAGAAAAATGAATTTTGATATAAGATGGGAAGTTTTGAAGGAGCTGACAGAAACTTATGCAATTTCAGGATTTGAAGAAGATATTGTCAATATATTGAAAAAGCATATCAATCTTCCATTTTCTCAGGATGGTCTTGGATCCTGCCTTTTTACAAAGGAAGGAGATAGAATTTCCATAATGATAGCCACTCATATGGATGAAGTAGGATTTGTCGTAAAGGAAATAGATGAGCAGGGGTACCTGTATTTTCAGAATGTAGGAAACATGTGGTCGCATGTTCTGCTTAACCAGAAGGTGGCAGTTATAAATGAAAAAAAGAATATATATTATGGTGTTATTGGTGGACCTGCAGTCCATTCAATAAAGGAAAAGGAAAGAGAAAAGGTATTGCCAATTGATAAACTATATATTGATATGGGAGTTAGCAGTAAAAAACGGATTGAAAAACTGGGAATAAAAGTAGGAGATATGATATGTCCGTATGGAGAAATGATAGAGCTGAATGAAGAAGGATACCTTGCAGGAAAAGCCTTTGACAATCGTGTGAGTGTAGCGACAGGAATATGGCTTATGAATATGCTGAAAAAGGAAAATATAGGTAATAAGATTACTCTCGCGGCAACGGTACAGGAGGAAGTGGGACTTAGGGGTGCAAGAACAACAGCACATAAAGTATTTCCTGACCTGGCAATAGCTGTGGATACTACTTTGGCAGGGGATACTCCCTTGAATAAAAACAATATAAAGCTTGGAAAAGGAGTAGCTATTAATGTTATTGATTCAATGACCATAATGAACAGGGGACTGCTTATTTATATTGAAAATTTATGCAGAAAGAATGACATTCCTTATCAGCTGAGCTGTTTTACAGATGGGGGGACTGATGCAGGAAATATTCATAAGTCAGGAACTGGAATACCTGCAACAACTTTATCTATACCTATGAGATATATGCATACTCATCTTGGAGTCGTACATAAGGACGATATAATTGCAACATTGAAACTGCTAAAACTGATAGTAGAAGATTTGACTCCTGAAAAGTATGGCAGAATACTGAAGGAAAACTATAATTACAGTGAATAAGATGAAAAAACTTGAGGAGGTAAGAAGATGTGGGGAATAATTGCAACATGGTGCATGGCACATAATGGTGTTAAAGAAGCTGTAAAAATACTGAAAAATGATGGAAAAGCGGGAGAAGCGATAGAAACAGCAATAAAAAATGTTGAAGATTTTCCTTTTTATAAATCTGTAGGTTACGGTGGACTTCCAAATGAAGAAATGGAAGTGGAACTGGATGCGGCATACATGGATGGAAGCAGCTTTGATTTTGGTGCAGTATGTGCCATTAAGGATTTTGCCAATCCTATATCTGTTGCCAGAGATTTGAGTCATTTAAATGAAAACAGCATGTTAGTAAGTGAAGGCGCAGAAAAATATGCGCATAAAAGAGGTTTTGAAAGAAAAAATATGCTTACAGAAAGGGCAAAAATACATTACAGAAACAGATTGAAGGATATGGCACATATAAAAGAAATAGAAATAAAGCCCTATTCAGGACATGATACGGTTGGTATGGTGTGCCTTGATAAAGAAGAAAATATAGTTGCAGGAACTTCTACAAGCGGACTTTTCATGAAAAAGAAAGGAAGAGTGGGAGATTCGCCTGTAATCGGTTCAGGACTCTATGCTGACAGTGAGATTGGAGGAGCAAGTGCAACAGGACTTGGAGAAGATATAATGAAGGGGATAATTTCATATGAGATAGTAAAACTTATGGAAAGTGGTCTTTCTCCTCAGAAAGCATGCGAAAAGGCTGTATTCACTTTTGAGAAGAAATTGATAAGAAAAAGAGGGAAAGCCGGAGATATTTCTGTAATTGCCATGAATAACAAAGGGGAATGGGGAGTGGCTACAAATATTGAAAATTTTTCCTTTGTTGCAGGAAATGAAAAGACTCCTGTAAAAGTATACAGGACAAAAAGAAAAGGCAATAAAATGATACACGAAGAAGCGACTGAAGAGTGGCTGCAGGAGTATATCAATGAAAGAACTAAACCTCTTATAGAAAAGTAAGGCAGGTAGAAAATGGATAAAAATACGAATGATAATAAAAAATATGATAAAAACAGGAATATTTCCGATGAGGAAATAATATTGAAAATAAAAGAAGAAGTAAAAAAAATACAGCCTGAATTAATAGAGAAAATACGTGAATTAGTTTCAATTTACAGTATTCAGACGGAACCTGAAGAAAATGCTCCATTTGGAAAAGGGCCTGCTGAGGCACTGGATAAAGCTCTGGAAATATCAGAAAAACTGGGATTTAATACAGCGAATATAGATAATAAAATAGGTTATGCAGAATATGTACCAGAAGAAATAAGGGATTATGAGGAATATATAGGGATTTTTGGACATGTAGATGTTGTTCCTCTTGGTGAAGGGTGGAAGTATCCTCCATTAGGTGGAAAAATAGAAAATAATCGCATATACGGAAGAGGTGTTCTGGATAATAAGGGTCCAATTCTATCAAATCTTTTTGCACTCCATATTCTGAAAAAATTAGGAATAAAATTTGATATTCCTGTAAGAATAGTTTTCGGAACAAATGAAGAAACAGGATTTGCATGTGTAAAACATTATCTGACAAAGGAAAAAGTCCCTATTTTTGGCTGGACTCCTGACTGTAAATGGCCAGTTGTGTACGGAGAAAGGGGAAGGCTTAAGGTAAGAATATATTCTGAAATGAAAGATTTAGAGAAATTATATGAATTTGTAAACGAATATATTTTATCAGTACCTAATAACGGTGTGAAATTAAAAATAAACTTTAAGGATGATGATTTCGGAGAAATGATATTAAGAGGGTACAGATTTGGAATTTTTGAAAACAGACATTTTTTTGAATTTGTAATGAGCTATCCTGCAATATGTAAAAAAGAACAGCTTATGGATCTAATCAGGAGTAATTTGACGGAAGGAACGGAGCTGGAGGAAATTTCCAACTGGAATCCAGTTCTATATGATAAAAATTCTGAATATGTGCAGACTTTACAGAAAGTATATAATTATGTTACAGAGTTTAATGCAGAACCTGTCACAACAACAGGAGGAACTTATGCAAAAATAATTCCTAATATTATTGCATATGGTCCAAGTTTTCCAGGTCAGAAGGATATAGCACATTTACCTGATGAGTGGCTTGATTTATCAGATTTAGAGAAAATAACAGAGATTTATGCATTTTCATTATATGAAATAAGTAAGTTGAAAAATAGAAAAGAATAACTTGAAATAAAAAACTGTCTAATAGTCCTATTCTAAGATTAAAAGACAGTTTTTGAATAATTTGTTTAAAAATAATAATTTTATATAAATAATATAATTTTTCAGTCTAATTTTAGCGAAATTTTACTAAAATTAGTTATAGAATTTTTGGGGATCTGTAATTTCATTTTCACTTCTAGCTACAACCATTGTGCAGACAGCATCTCCTGTTATATTTACTGCTGTTCTGAACATATCTATTATTCTGTCAACACCTATTACAACACCAATTCCTTCAAGCGGTAATCCTGCTTGTTTTAATACAAGCGAAAGCATTAGCATACCTGCACCTGGAACCCCTGCTGTCCCAACAGAAGCCAGTACCGCTGTTAAAATAATTCCCAAATATTGTGTTGGACCTAAATGAATATTATAAAGATTTGCAATAAATACTGCAGCAACACCTTGCATAATTGCCGTACCGTCCATATTTACAGTTGCTCCTAAAGGAATTGTGAATGAACTTATTTCCTCAGATATACCAAATTTTTCTGTTAAAGTTTCAATATTTACTGGGATTGTTGCATTGCTGCTGGATGTAGAAAATGCAACTGATATTACATTAAAGAATTTTTTGAAGAATCTTAATGGACTTACTTTTGCCATAGTTGCTAACATTATTTGATAAACACCTGTATGAATAACAAATGCAAATAATGTTGCAGCCACAAATCCAAGCAATTTTACAAGCACATCCACACCTGTTGAAGCAACAACTTTTGAAATTAGTGCGAATACTCCTATTGGAGCGACTTCCATTATAAGTTCCACCATTTTTAACACAAGTTCATTTGCTTCTTCAAGTAAGGCTTTTACATTTTTTACCTTATCTCCTAAAGCTGAAATTGCAACTCCTAATAGCAGAAAAAATACTATAATTGCAAGCATTTTTTCCTCTGACATTGCATTAATAATGTTTTTTGGAATCATATCAAGAAGAATATCAATAAGTTTACCTTGCTCTGCAATTTTAAATTCGCCTTTAGGAAGTTCTCCATGAACCATTCCCATTCCGATTCCAGAAACTTTTGCTACAAATAATCCAATTGCTACAGCAATAGCAGTAGTTGCAAAATAGAAACCCAAAACCTTTGTACCAATTCTTTTAAGTTTTTTTATATCTCCAATAGAAGCTGCTCCCATTGCAAGAGAAATAGAAACTAACGGTACAATCATAACTTTCATAAGATTGATAAACATTCCTCCAAAAAAAGTAAGGAATGAATCAATAACGACATCTTTTACGAAGGGATTTTTTGCAAAAGGACTTAATATTAGCCCAAATACAATCCCAAGTATTAGTCCAATCATTATTCTGGTTGTTAATCCCATTTTTTTCATAGATTTTTTTACAGTATAAAATACTGCCTCCTTTCTCAAATTTATAAAATATACTATATTTTAACTTTTTATCAAAAAATTTACAACCCATAAAAAAATTTTTTTTATCCTGACAAATAAATGAAAGATTTTAAAAGAATTTTTTGTTTATCTGACAGTACAATTAAATAATACTAAACCATTAATCCGTCGGAGCATTTTTCTATGCTGGCAAAACTGTTTGAGCATAGCGAGTTTTTTGTCAGTGCAGGAAAATGTTGTAGACTAGCCATAGGTTGCGTAGCAATCTTTCCACAATTTTAATTATTAGGATAAATCTTTACTGCAAGATAAGGATTTTCGGCAATGAGCAATCCTACGAAAATAAAATAGAAAAAAATTGAATGATTATGAGTTAACTATTGAAAAAACCTATTATAAAAATTTATTCTCATTTTTAAACAGAGTTTAGTATAAAATTAAATAAAATAATAATAAAATAAAACTGCCCTTTATCCCTAAAAATAAGAATATCAGACAGTTTTTATTATAGTAAAACTAGTTTAAAACAGAACTCAAAAATTATGACTATTTTACTCAAACCCTAAATTATATAATTTCTATCAGTTTAATTTTAAATGGGTTCGAGTATATTTTCAATTCTCAATTAACCCAATAAATTTAGAAATAATTCTAAATATAAATTTTATCCCTTTTATCTATTTGAACAATTAAAATGACTAATTTATCCTTTTCAATTTTTGCAATAATTCTATAGTTTTCAACTCTATATCTCCAAAATCCTTTCAGATTGTATCTTAATGCTTTACCAAATTTTTTTGGATTATCTGTATTATTAAGATTTTGTTTAATGTATCTCATAATTTTTAGTTTCATAGAATCATCTAGTTTATTTAATTGTTTTTCAGCTTTTTGTCTGATGATAACTTTATATTTCATTTTCCAATCCCATTTTTTTTACTAAATCTTCAAATGAAATTGCTTTTTCCTTGTTTAACTTATACTCTTCATAAGCCTCAACAGCCAATTTGTAGTCCTCTTCATCTTCGATTTTTTCAAGAATTAAATCTAACATTACTTGGTTTAAATTGATATTATTTTCCTTAACATAGTTGTTTATTTTATCTTCTATGTCAGGATGAGCGTTTATAGAAACGGTTATCATAAAATTCACACCCTTTCTTGTTATTTTTGTTAATAAAATTTTAACATAAAAAATAATAAAAATCAACGAAAATATTATTTCTTCTATTTTACTCTATTTATTTGGTTTCTTTGGATACAAATAATTTTATTCTATTTGGAGTGTCAATAGTTACTGTATTTTCTTTTGTATTTGGGAAATTTTTTTCAAATTTTTCTTTAACTAATGATAGATGTATTTCTTCAACACCTGTAGAGTTATCATTTTTAGGAATCTTTCTTTTTCCGTTTTCTTTTTTATCTTTTAAAACTTTCATTTTTAGTAATTTTAAATAATAATCTCTCATTTTTTCGATATTTTTTACTCTTAAAGTTATAAAATTAAAATTTAATCCATAATTTTTATTATTCATTAATATTCCTTCTTTCAAAATTTCAAAATTCAAACATATTATAATCAATTTATTGAGAATCTGCTATTTTATTTCAATGCCTTCCAGTTCCAATAAAAACTCTTTTATATGGAGTCCTCCACCATATCCGACTAACTTTCCATTCATACCAATTACACGATGGCAGGGAATAAAAATTGAGATTTTATTTCGATTGTTTGCCATTCCGACTGCACGGACTGCTTTTTCGTTATTAATTGCAACTGCTATATCCTTGTAGGAACGGGTTTCGCCGTAAGGAATTGTTTCAAGAGCGTTCCAGACGGAATTTTGAAAAGGAGTTCCTTCTTTTAAAAGTGGCAAGTCAAAATTTTTTCGTTTTTTGGAAAAATACTCAAATAACTGATTTTTTGCCTTTTTTATTAACTCGGTTTCTTTAATTTGAAAGTTATCATCATTTTTCAATTTTTCAATTTCATAATTCCAGATTACATCAGTAATATGAGAATCATTTTCTGTTGTGGCAAGTCCAATTTTTCCAATTGGAGTATTGGTTTCATAAAAATAGATATTTTTTTTCATTGTTATTAGCCTTTCAATTTTTTATATTTAAAATTTGAATTTTTTAATTCATTTTGTGGTAAATGTATTATAATATGGTTGGGTAAAAAAGTAAATAGGGAGTAAAAAAGTAAAAATTTGAAATGAAAACTTTAACATTTTCAGAGTTCTCTTTTTATGATATAATGGGAAATAAATTAGATGAGGTTTTTCAGTTATGTTGAATAAGTCATTATGGGAAAAGAAAATATTTAGGGATAGCTTTCTTTTAAAAAAATTTATGAGTAAAAAATTAAAATTGTGGCTGTATAATCAGTATAAAAAAGAAGAAACAGATAGTGGAGAAGAAGAGATAATAATTAAGGAAAATTTAAGTTATGAATTACTTTGTGACATTTTAAACAATACAGAAAAATATGTAAAAGTCAAAAATGGAAATTTTGAAAATAAATTTTTGATTTATAACGAAGAAGTAAAGGATGGAGAGCCATTTATTATTGCAGTATTTAGAGATATTTATGCTTTTTGCGTTTTTTTTTATATAAGTAAAAAAGAAGGAAAGTATATTGTTAATAATAAATGGTTTGATGAAATTGAAATAGGGAATACTCAGGAGTTTTTAAATAATTTGCAGGAATACAACGTAAATCTTGATGTTCCTGAATTTGTAAATTTAAAAAAATATTATTGGGATGAATTGAGGTTAATTGAAAAAATCTTAAAGAGATATTTTGATACAGGGAAAATAGAAGTCAAACTAGATGAAAATATTAAAATTAACCGTAAATATAGCGGAATAAAATTAGGAAATCACATTGAAAAAGTAATTCCTGAATCAGAGAAAAGAAATCTAAAAAAATATTGTCAGTATTTGTTCTATGAAGACAAGGGACAGAAATATTCATTATTTGCAAATCCAAAAACTGGAAAAATTGTAAAGATTGATATAAAAGATGAGAAGTATTTTCCAGCAGAAGATTTGAAAATTGGTGATTACTTAACCGAAGAGAAAATGGTGAAATATGAAATTTATTACGATGAAGCTGATGAAGATGTGTGGCTTAGTGAAGTAATAAAAGAATTAGCAATAGTAACAGAACTTGTTGGGGAGTATCCTAATCAGAAAGAAAAAATACTGTGGTATGTCTGGTTTGATTATAAAGAGTACAGTTTTTAAGAGAAATAAATCATACTTAAAATTGTAAATGTTGATTTACAAAAATTTAAAATATAATGGAGGCTTTTATGAGAAATTTTGAAAAAATAGAAAATAGGAATTTTATTGATATTTTATTGGGAGCTGTTAAAATAGTTGGAATAATGATTTTTACGTGGGGTGTTCTAATTTTTCAAAGAGGTATTTTTGGCAGTTATTATTTCAATAGTGTGGCAAAAACAGGAGATTTGAAAGCTGGAGAAATGGTAACGCTTGTTCAGACGTTATTTAGCCTTGTTGTACTGATTATATTAAGTGTTATTTTTATAAAAATGATGAAGGCTAGATTTGGTAAGGAGAATTTGAATAAAATAAAATTCTGGACTTTTGTTATAATCGTGATAACTTTTGTTTTATTTGCACTTGGAGTGACTTTTTCGATGATAAATTCGATAGTTAAAAATATTGGAAGTATTTCTTTGAGTGATAAAATTACTATATTTTTTAAAACGGGAGTTTTAGAAGGAATAAAAGGGATGCAGTTAATTGGATTTTTATTGACAATGTGTTTATTTTCAATTAAAGTTTATGAGAATAATAAGAAAAAGAGTCTATTTGCAATAATCTTTGCTGGCGTAAGTTCAATAATTCTAATGATAATTTTTTATTTTGTTGGGCTATTTTTAGATTTATATCTGCTTCAAACAAGTCAAGGCTGGAAAATGGAAACACTCTCTGGATTTATAAGAGAAATAATGCAAAATGCAAATATGCAGGAAGTAGTGTTTAATTATTATTTTTATTTAACATCATCTGTTGTTGTAATAGTTATAATAATATTAATTTTAAACGTTTTTTCAGATAATAAAAAGAAACTTTATGGAGAAGAATAGTTTTTAAAACTGTTGAAAATATTGATGTTTAATGATTAAAGTTTTGAAAAATGATATTTGTGTTTGTAATTTACTTTATTTAAAAAAAATTAAAATATTTGTTGACGAATTAATGTTTTAGTGATATACTTAATTCAAGATAAATTGATCGTTTTGATCATCGGTCTTGTCGTATTTAAATAAGTTATGACAAGACTTTTTTGTTTTAAGGAGAAGGGGAATGAAAGAGGAAAATTATTTATTAGAACAACAAATAGAAATTTTAAAAGAAAAAAAGAATAATTACTTATTTAGAAGTTAATTTTTATTTGTATTTTTAATATTTAGAAAATTAAATAAAATTATAAAAAAGGAAATATAAAAAATGAATTTATTTGATGAAGTATATGAAGATAAGAAGCCGCTAGCATTTAGATACCGTCCAAAAAGTCTTGATGATTTTTATGGTCAGAAGAGATTGGTTGGGGAAAATGGGATTTTGAGGAAGATTATTGAACGTGGAAACTTTATGAATGCGATTTTCTGGGGAGCACCGGGAACAGGAAAAACTACGCTTGCAGAGATAATCGCTGATAAAATGAATTACCATTACGAATATTTGAATGCTATAAAAGCCTCTGTAATAGATATAAAGAATATTTCTGATAAGGCACACAGCAGTTTTCACACAAATGGACAGCAGACATTACTATTTTTAGATGAAATTCATAGATTTAACAAGTTGCAGCAGGATTCACTTTTGGAAGATTTGGAAAATGGAAATATTATTTTAATTGGAGCGACTACTGAAAATCCTTATTATAACTTGAATAACGCATTATTATCAAGATGTATGGCGTTTGAATTTAAGAAGCTGAGTGAGGATGATTTGCTTAAAATATTGAAAAATATTAATGAAAAGGAGAATTTTGGAATTTTAGATGATATTTTAGGATATATTTCGGAAATAATCGAAGGGGATGCAAGGCAGGCTATAAATATTTTGGAACTGATAACAAATGTTGGAGTGGAGTTTAAGCTGGAAGAAGTAAAGGAAATTTTGAATACAAAAAAATCATATCACAGGACAGCAGACAAGTACAATACAATTTCAGCGATGATAAAAAGCATTCGTGGAAGTGATCCTGATGCGGCTGTCTACTGGATGGCGAAAATGCTGTCTGGTGGCGAAGATATTTTGTATATTGCAAGAAGGCTTGTGATTTTAGCTTCTGAAGACATTGGGCTTGCAAATCCGCAGGCTTTACCAGTTGCTGTGGCAGGGCTTAATGCAATAAAGGAAATTGGAATGCCCGAAGCCAGAATTATCTTATCTGAAGTGGCAATCTATCTCGCAATTTCTCCCAAGAGCAATTCAGCCTATAATGCCATAAATTCAGCACTAAGCCACATTGAAAATGAAAAAATTCAGGAAGTGCCAGTTCATCTCACAAAAGTTGGAGCAAAAGACTACAAATACCCACACAATTATGAAAATCATTATGTAGACCAAATTTATATGAATGAAAAAATCAAATTTTATGAACATGGGGAAAATAAATTTGAAAAGGCGGCAGATGAGTGGTTGAAGAAGATTAAAAAGAATCAAAAATAAATTGTCTATTAAATTTTGAAAATAGTTAGTATAAAAATACTCAAACAATAGTGTGGTTAGTTGTCTGAGTATTTTTTTGAATATTTAATAACAAGCTGAAGGATCATAATTTTGTACAAAATTTCTTGCTGTGTCACGTTCACAGTCGTATTTAATGACTGAATCTCCAGACATTTTGCTTTCTATGAGCAATTTATTTAAATTATATTCAGCTAACTGATTACTGCTGGCATTTGGTAAATGAAGTATTAAACCGTATTCTATTTCTACTCCATTACTGATACCTGTTGCAGCCCAAACTGTACCGATATATTTTTTTAGAGAAGAAGTGCTTATGTTTTTAAAGCCTTTTAAATTTATATATCCCTTTTTTCCTTTATCTTTTCCATCCAAAACTTGAACTAATATTTTGTTATTACTTCTTATTCCTTTTATTTCAACAAGTGTATAATCCATATCAGAAGCTGTAAATCTTCTTTCATATGGATCAACTTCTTTTGTTTCAGTCTTAGTTTCGTTGGTTTTGGTTTCACTTTTTTTGTTGTCCTCTTTAGCCTGAGTTTGTACTGAAGCCATCATTTGATTTTCCAACTGTCGTTTTTCCTGTTCCTTTTGAACTTTTTCCATCTCGCTTATTTTATTTTTCATACTTACAAATTGGTAAATACCACCACCTATGATGATAAATCCTATAACCAGAACAAGTGCAATTATTATTCCAATTAGAATTTTTACTAAATTTTTGTTTTCAACATTATTATTTTCCATTTATATTTCTCCTAAATTTTAAATTTAAAATGTTTAATACTATTTCTTTTTCAAATATTTCCAATTAATGTATCCAAATTTATGTTGTCCTAAAACTTCAACATATACTCCTTCAACATCAAAAGGACTTATATCAATTGGATCTATGACTACAATTGTTCCATTTTTTATTTTATCACGAATAGTCGAATTATCATACGCTTTTCTAGTAAGATTGGCATAACCATTTGGAGATTTTACTATAAATTTTTCTTTTTTACAATTTTCTTCACTAATACTTTTACTTGCACATACAGGAATATCATCTTCTTCATAATCTTCGCCTATTATTACTTTTTTATAATCATTTCTTTTTTCAACGTCAACTATATTTCCATGAATCTCAATATCCTGAACTTCTTGATTAAATGAAATTCCCACAGGATTTCCGTTAATGTCAGCATCTTTAGAAATTTTACAAAATTGATGATTTTTCTCAAGACACGAATCATAATCTATTTTTATGTCTTGATTATTATTATATACACCATCCATCATTTCAGCATACATCGCATTGATAAATAAACCATGTTCAATATGAAATTCTGTTATTTTGGGATCAAGAATACAATTATTTAAAATCCTATTTTCATCAAAGTGAATTGCCTGTACTTTGTTAGCATTTTTACCAAGTTTTATCATAATTGTTCCATCTTTTTTGTTTTGTCCAAAATAACTTCCATTTAAATCATTTACACTAATTTCATAGATTGTTTTAGGATTACATTTCTCATAAGCCATCCCAACAATGTTTACAACAAACAAACTTAAAATTAACAACAATTTTTTCATAATTTTTCTCCAATCTTTTAAAATTTATTTTTACCAAGTAATGTCATTTAATTTTTCTGCAATTTCTAAAGTTGATAATCTTTCTACATTTTCAATTTCTAAATCTAATTTTAAGTCAAAAAATCTAGAGCCTAGCAAACCATATTTTGAAGTTTTTTTAAATTCTGTTGGGCAAAAATCATTATCATCAAATAAAAAGAAAATATGTCCTTTTGAAATATCTCCATAGCCATAAATTTCTGGAAATTCTTTTATTGTGCTTATTATTCTGTTTTCTTCCTCGCTAGTAATTTCTACATTGCCTGAAATTTTTTCAGTAATTAATTTTCCTTCTTTTGTAAGTTCAGCCAAAAAAACTTTGTTTATTTTTCCAATATATTTCACTTCTTTTGCAGTATATATTCCAGTAAATTGATGGTTTGAATATCCTCTGGATTCAGGTTGGAAGTATAAATGATATTTTTCATTTAATTCAAAACTTTTATTGCATGGAACGATTCTGAATACATTTTTTATTAGACCCATTGAACTGCAATAATAATAAAAATCTTTGGATAAACGGTATAGTTCTTCATTAAAAGGATATTCGTCCGCAATTTCCTGAAGGGAAGAAATTAATTCGGAAAAAGTTATTGAAACAAAATTAAAATTATAAATTCCTATTCTTTGATTTATAGATTTTATGGTAGTTTCATCAAAGGTAGAATCGCTTATGTGAATTAATATATTTGTTTCAGATAAATTTTCGTTTTTGCAGTAATTAATAAGTTTTTTTGTATTATCTAATCCTGCAATTTTAGTTTCAATAATGATTTTTGTTGCTTTTGTCTGAATATACCCATCAATAATTCCTCCTTCCTTTTGTGATTTTTGTTGTGTAAAAACAGGGATAACCTCATAATTGATATTTTCTGGAAGAACACTGTTTATAAATAATTCATAAATTTTTGGATTTATTCTATATAAATTTGATAGAAGTAATAGAATATTATTTGTAATAGTATTCTCTCCTTTAGAGTAAATTTGAAATGGATTAATAAATCCCATAAAAAAACCTCCTTTTTGTTTTAAAGTTATATTTTCCTTTTAATTATACTATTTTTTTTTTTGCTTATAAGGGAATTAAATTGTAGTTAATTTTATAGATTATTGTATAATAATTTTAAATTTACAATTTTACAGTTGAATAATAAATAATTTTATGTTATGCTTTATAAGCAAAAGATTAAAACATATATTAAAACAAAAAAAGCGATAAAAGACTGTCTTGTATTTAAGGCAGCTTTTTATTTGAAAGTTAATAATTACACAACCTTGATAAATACAAGGGTTTATGGTAAAATAAATTAACAAAAATATATTGGAGGAATGATGCCGAATGAAAAAAAGAGCTTTGATTAGTGTTTTTGATAAGACTGGGATATTGGAATTTGCACAGTTTTTAAATCAAAAAGGTGTGGAAATTATTTCGACTGGAGGGACTTATAAGTTTTTGAAGGAAAACGGGCTTTCCGTAATAGATGTTTCGGAAGTTACTAATTTTAAGGAAATGCTAGATGGAAGAGTGAAAACATTGCATCCGAATATTCATGGTGGAATTTTGGCAATTAGGGACAATAAGGAACATATGGATACGATTGCAAAAGAAGGAATAGAGACAATTGATTATGTTGTTGTTAATCTTTATCCGTTTTTCAGGGAAGTTCAGACAGATAAGACTTTTGATGAAAAAATCGAATTTATTGATATAGGCGGGCCTACAATGCTTCGTTCGGCTGCAAAATCATTCAAGGACGTTATAGTTATCTGCGAAACAGAAGACTATGAGAAAGTTATGAAAGAAATTGAAAATAATGGGGAAGTTTCATTTGAAACAAAAAAAAGACTGGCTGGGAAGGTGTTTAATTTGACATCAGCTTATGATGCGGCTATCTCTAATTTCTTGCTGGAAGAGGAATATCCAAAATATTTGAATGTTTCGTATGAAAAGAAATTTGACTTGAGATATGGCGAAAATCCTCACCAATCATCTGCATACTACGTTTCAACTACTGAAAATGGAAGTATGAAGGATTTTGTCCAGTTAAATGGAAAAGAATTGTCGTTTAATAATATCAGGGATATGGATATTGCTTGGAAAGTGGCAAATGAATTTGATGAAATTGCCTGCTGTGCTGTAAAACATTCTACTCCTTGCGGTGTGGCAGTTGCAGATGATGTTTTCATGGCTTACAAAAAAGCTCATGATTGTGATCCAGTATCAATTTTTGGTGGAATTGTTGCAATTAATAGAGAAATTGATGCAAAAACTGCACAGGAACTGAATAAAATTTTCCTAGAAATCGTAATTGCTCCAGCATTTACTGATGAAGCTCTGGAAATATTAAAATCCAAGAAAAATTTGAGAGTAATAAAATGCGAAGTTGCAAAACCGCAGGATAAAGTGGAATATGTAAAAGTTGATGGCGGAATATTAGTTCAGCAGACAAATCAGAAGATGATTGACAATATGGAAGTTGTAACGAAAAAACAGCCAACAGAGCAAGAATTAAAAGATATGGAACTTGGAATGAAAGTCGTGAAACACGTAAAATCAAATGCAATTGTGGTCGTAAAAGATGGAGCGGCAACAGGAGTTGGAACAGGACAGACAAACAGAATCTGGGCAACTCAGCACGCACTTGAACACGCCAAAGGAGACTTAGAATCACTGGAAGGAGCAATTCTGGCATCAGACGCATTTTTCCCATTTAGAGACTGTGTAGACGAAGCTGCAAAATACGGTATCAAAGCATTAGTACAGCCAGGCGGCTCAATTAGAGACAAAGAGTCAATCGAAGCTGCTGATGAACACGGAATGACAATGGTATTTACTGGAATCAGACATTTCAAACATTAAAATTAAAAAAATATTTGTTTTTATAGATAAACTGTGCTAAAATATATAAAAAAGGGTAATCTATATCAAAATTTAAGAATAGAGGGACAATTAAAATTCAAAAAACTATATAATCCCAATTATATGATGGGATATAGACCACCCCGATATCGAAGGGGACTAAAACCTTATCAAAAACGCAAAGGACAACATTAACAGATATAGACCACCCCGATATCGAAGGGGACTAAAACATAATATCTGTATCTATATAAATTTCATTTATGATATAGACCACCCCAATATCGAAGGGGACTAAAACTTAAGATACTCCTTGCTTACATTTACATAAGGATATAGACCACCCCAATATCGAAGGGGACTAAAACTTAAGATACTCCTTGCTTACATTTACATAAGGATATAGACCACCCCGATATCGAAGGGGACTAAAACATAAGGTATGATATAATAAAGTACATCGTTTTTTATACTTTAATTAGAATAATTAAATTTAATGTATAAAAAATAACTCATAAATACTAAAAAAGGAGTTTAGAAATGAGTTTGTTAGATAAATCAAATCAAAATTTCGAGATAGCAGAGGATGCGGCTAAAAAAGGCTATTTTGATACAGCGGTTAGCAGATTATATTACAGCAGTTTTCAAAGAATGAACAATTTTATAGATCAAAGAAAAAGCAATAATGTACAAAAAATAACAACATCAGATAATCAAATATTAGGGATATTGGGAAAAGGGAATATAAATCAGCTCGGAAGTCACGAAAAAAAGTTTTTAGAATTGTGTCAATATGATAATAGTATGATAAGTATAATGAGTTATATCATTAATATGAAAATACAGAGAAAAATAGCAGATTACAAAGAGCAACATATTATAGAACAAGAATATCAAAATATAAAAATACAAGCAGAGTTTATCAATAATTATATAGATAATAATTTATAATATAAAATTTAGGAGGAGTTTGAAATGGATGTAAAAGGAGTGTTTGAGAAGTTTAAAAAGCAAATAAAAATATCTTATCCAGATATTTTGGTAGGTTTCGAAGAAATAGAGGAATATTACAGGGTTTATTATTATTTAAAAGGCTTTAATATTAAAGATATGAATTTTCATAAAATAATGGGTACTGCTATATTAGAAACTTTTTATGAAAACGGGATTTTTAATTTAGGTCAGACTTTTATCAGCTTGGAAGAAGCCAAAAAAGTTTTTCCAGAGTTAAATAAAGAAATAATAATTTCGCGAATGGATTTAACTAAAGAATATAGAAGAGAATTAAAAATGATGGTTGCAATTGAAGAAAAGATGAAAATAGAACTTGAAAAAATAAGGGATAAAGAAAGAATTATAAAAGAATTTGAAATTGAAAAAAATACAAATGAATTTAATAATGAAATCAAAAAATTTATAAATAAATTGAATATTACAAATGCAGAAAAATATCTAGAAAGCTTAAGTTGGGACAATAAAAAAGTTTCTGGATTATCTTCGGCAGCTTAGAAAGGACAAGAAAATGGATAAAAATAGAGGCGAGAGAAATATAATGGAACAAAAAAATAATCCTAAAATTTCTTTTGAAAATTATAGAATAAATAAATTGCTATTAAGAGATTTAGAAGAGGGGGAAAAAGAAGGGCAAATTGGAATATCTATTGGTTTGAATGATAAAAAAAATCAAGTAAAGCTTGGCATAGACATAACGACAAAAACTAGATTTGTAGAAATAGAAATGCTAGGGGTATTTGAATTTGATGAAAAAACACCAGAAGATGAAAAAGAAAAATTTTTAGAAATAAACGGAGCAGCAATACTTTACCCTTATATTAGAGCATATATTTCGACTATAACCTCGTTTAATAAAGAGGGAAACGCTTTAATAATACCAACTATAAATTTCCAAAGTTTGTATGAAGAACGAGTAAAAAAGCAAAAAGAAAAATCTAAAACAAATACAAAAAAGACAAATACTAAAGCAAAATAGAGCCTAATGATTCTTTTTTCTTTGAAATTTCTTTCAAATGAGGTATAATATATTAAAAATTTAAAGGAGTTGAAAAATGGCAGCATTTATTGTTATATTAAGTATCTTTTTTGGGATAATATGATATAGACCACCCCAATATCGAAGGGGACTAAAACATATAGTTTGTCCTATGCCTTTTAAAGGTTGATACAGACCACCCCAATATCAAAAACTGAAAAAAATAGATTTTATTTATAGGGTTAATTTTGGTTTACAAATATAAAAAAATGGAGGAAACCAAAATGAAAAAAATTTTTTTGATTTTGACATTGGTATTTGTTAGTGCAAATACATTTTCAGAAACGTTGCATTTCAAGAATTGTAAGGAAGCACGTGCAAAAGGTTACAAAAACATAAAAAAAGGCGAGCCAGGATATGCAAAACATTTAGACAGGGATAAAGATGGTATAGCTTGTGAAAGTAAATAAATTAAATGTAGAGTTGTTTCTTGATTGGGATAACTCTTTTTTGAAATTAGCAGATGGTAGGAATGAAACAGATAGCCTACTAAATATAAAAAAGGTGAAAGACATATTTTTTTATATATTTTTGTAATAAATATTTGACATCTATACAAAAAATGTATAAAAAAGAAATTATTAAATTGACAAATTGAAAAAAATGTGATATTATAATTAAGAATTGTTGAATAGAGTTATTTTTATAATTTGATTTTTATGGGACTGTAGCTCAACTGGTCAGAGCAACCGACTCTTAATCGGTAGGTTGTGGGTTCGATCCCCACCAGTCCCACCATCATCTTCTATAAAACAAAATATTAATGTATAATAAGAGTTTTTAGACTCTTATTTTTTTTTAAAATTTTGCTTAACAACCGATACAGTAGTATTGATTATAAATTTAAATAAAAAAATTAAATCTTTCTCAGTTATTGCAAAATACTTTAAGATAAGGATTGAATATAGAATAAAATTTATTGGAATCACGGCTATTAATTTAGCTGTGATTTTTGTTTTTTAAATGAAAAGTGTGATATAATTTATTAAATTAAAGTATGTTTATATTAGATATCATTTAAGAAATAAAAAAGTATTATTAAACATAATATTTGTAAACAAAGCTATAAAAGTCTTTAAGGTAGGTACTTAATGATAAAATTTAATTAAAAGATATTTTAATAGTTAATAGCATAATCTCGTAAAAAATAACTTTAATTTCATGAATTTTTTTGATTTCTGCTGTTTAAATGGGAAATAGTATCAGGTATTCAATTTGAGAGAAAAATTTTTAAAAGGAGCTTCATTTATGAAAAAAATTATTTTAAAAATGACAATATTATTAATGATAGTAATTATTCTAGCTTGTGGGAAGAGAGAAGATAAAGATGCAAAAATGGAAAATAAAAAGCAAAATGAAAGTGAAAGTATTGCTGAAAAGCCTAAAAATCAATATGTGACAGATAAAGGGAAAGTGTATTATGATGGAAAAGTTGTAAAAGGGGCTAAGGCTGGTACGTTTGAATGGATTGAAGGGACTTGGTATGGAAAAGATGAGAATAATGTCTATTTTGAAGGGAAGAAAATTGGAAAATTAGAAGGCAAGCCGATTGAGAGAGTAAATAATTATTTGGTAAAGTCGGGGAATGCCCTTTATTATTTTTATTGGAAAATTGATAATTTGAAAAACAGTAAGATGGAAATAATTGCGAATAAGGAAGATGGAGCTGAATATTATATTAAAGATGGGAAAAATGTTTACTTTTTAGAAAGAAATATTAATTTTCTTGAATTTGACGGGAAATTAATTTTACTAAGGAATATTGACTATAATACATTTGAAGTGGTTAATAAAAAATATTTTAGATATGTAAAAGACAAAACAGGAATTTATTATGTTGCAAATGGGAAGGCGGATGAATTGAAAGGACTGGATAAAAATAGTTTTAAAATCATTGATTTTGTCTTTTCTGCGGATAAGAATAGGGTGTACTATAGGGGAATTAAGCTGGAAAAGATTTTATCTAATGGATTTGAAGTTGTGGGAAATGTTTATGATGTGAGTTATTATCTGAAAGATAGGGAAAAGGTGTATTTTTTGAATGAAATATCCGAATTAAGTGTTGTAGAAAAGGCGGATTCAAAGACTTTTTCGTTGATAAACGATTTGTATTCAAAGGATAAAAATAATATTTTTTGCGATGGAAAGATTTTGGAAGGAGCTGATGTCAAGAGTTTTAAAGTATTTTATGATTCAGATGTAGAAACAGCGAAAGATAGCAAGCACGGGTATTATGATTGTTATTCTGTGAGATAATTAAAGGAATGATGGATTTGAAAAAAGGAGGATTTTTATGAGAAGCACTGTTTTAAGAATATTAGGTTTGTTAATTTTAATAGGAAATGCGGGATTTTCTGAATACATTATTGAAAATGGTAAAATTTATTATAATGAGGATTATCATAAAACTTTGGTTGTAAAGCGGATAGATGATGAAAAAAGTGAAAAATATTTAATAAAAAGTCCCGATTTAAAGAGTTTTAAAATTCTGAATGAGAATTTTGCGAAAGATAAGGATACTATTTACTATAAGGAATATGATATTTTGGAGGCAGATATAAATAGTTTTGAAATATTGGATGAAGATACTGGAAAAGACAAAAATTATATTTATTTATATGGGCAGACTATACGGTATGAAAATAGTGGCGAGCCGGTAGATATGAAAAAAGTTACTTTTTATGAGAATTCTAAGGGTAAAATGGATTATTTTAGAAATAAAAATGGCATCTATGTTTTGCAAGGAATGTATGCAGAAAAAGTTGATAATGTGGATAAAAGAACTTTTGAAGATTTAGGTGGAGGCTTTGGAAGAGATAAAAACTGGATTTATTCTGGAAAAATGAAATTAAGAAATATAGATAGGGAAAGTTTTGAAAATATTGGTGATGGATATATAAAAGATAAGAATGGTATTTATAGAAATACAGAAGTAATTTTTTATAATAGTGAGGATTCCTATAATATCTCAAGGTTGGAAAATGTTGATAAAGGGAGCTTTGAGAATATCGGAGAGGGATATTCAAAAGATAAAAATAATATTTACTACAATAATGAAAAATTTAAGAATATAGATGTAAAAACTTTTCAATTAATGGGTAATGGTTTTTCAAAGGATAAAAATAATGTTTATTTTGAAAAAAATAAAATTGAAGGAGCAGAAGCAAAAACTTTTCAAATAGTGGATAATTTCTTTGAAAAAGATAAAAGTAATGTTTTTTACAAAGAATATAAATTAAAAAACATAAGCCCAATTGAATTTCAGACACTATATATGAGTAAAAATGCTAATGTTGCATATGCAATATTTTTTAAAAATAAGGATGGAGTATTTAAGCTGTTAATTGAAGATCCTTTTGATTTGACGAAAAATAAGGTTGTAAAATTAAATGTAGATAAGGATAGTGTAAAAATACTTAGTAAAAATTATTATAAAGATAGAAATAATGTTTATTGTAATGACAAAGTGCTAAAAGGTGCTGATGTAAAAACTTTTGAAATGATAGGAAATGATAAGGATGAAGCAATGGATGAATTTGATGAATTTATAGATGCTTTGGAAAATATTTTTGATGATTCTAGTTCACTAGAAAAAAGCAATGAAACTAACAAGAGTACAATTACAGCACAAGATAAAAATTATAAATATGAATATTGTAGAATTGTGAAATAAACTTCAATTTTTTTAGTTTGTCGCAATATATTTTACAATCTATTTTATAAAATTTGTTATAAAAATGATTTAATTACAAAAATATCTTGACATAAAAATAAATTAATGATAATATTTGTATATAAAAATTTTAAGAATAAATTTTAAATAAAATTAGGAGGGAAAATGACAGCGATAGTGTTTTCAAGTATATGGATAGTAATTTTGATTTTACTGTTCTTTTTATTGATTCATATAAATGTGAATTTAAAGAAAAAATTTAAGTTTTCTACAAGGATAATAATTTCTACAGTATTAGGATTTGTTGCGGGAATTGTATTTCAATCAACGTTAGGATTAGTGGGAGCGGCTGAGCATGAGGTTGTTATAAAGAATGTGACAAATGCAGCTTCGTTAGTAGGGAGAGGATTTACGAGCCTTTTAAAAATGATAGTTATTCCGTTAGTTGGGCTATCTGTTTACAATTCAATAATTAATTCTAAAAATAATGAGAATTTGAGAAAACTGACCATAAAATCAGTAGTTTATTATACAGCGACTGTGGCTATTTCGGCGATTATTGGAATTGTAATTGCAATGACATTTAAGCTGGGAGTTGGAATGAAATTACCTGAAGGAATGGAAGCATGGGCTGGAAAAGGGGAATATAAAGGCCTTGTTGATGTTGTAGTCTCGTTTATACCGTCAAATATTTTTAAGGCTATGACAGAAACAAGTGTTATTGGAGTAGTAATATTTACAGCGTTTCTAGGATTTGCAACAAACCGAGTTGGATTAAAAAATCCTGAGAAAATAAAACCTTTGAAGGACGTAACAGAAGCATTGTTTTCAGTAATGACAAGCGTTACAATTACAATAATAAAAATAATTCCGTATGGAGTTGCGGCATTGATGTTTGATTTGACGGCTTCTTATGGGCTTGAAGTATTTAAAAATCTTGTTACATATCTGATTGTAATGTTTATTTCATTAGGGTTGGTTGTAATAATGCAATCTTTAAATCTTACAATACACGGTATAAATCCACTAAGATATTACAAGAAAGTAACAGCACCGTTAGTTCTATCATTTACAACAACTTCAAGCATGGGAACTTTACCTGTAACAATTGAAACATTGGAAAAAGAAGTAGGAGTAAGTTCACCAACTGCTAACTTTACAGCGACACTAGGGACAACAATAGGAATGAATGGTTGTGCAGGAGTATTTCCAGCAGTAATAGCAATAATGATTGCCAATATGAACGGCATTGCAATTACTCCAGTATTTTTAATAAGCCTTATAACAGTAATCGCATTAGGGTCGTTCGGTATGGCAGGAGTACCGGGAACAGCCTACATTGCAGCAACAGTCGTACTAGGTGGAATGGGATTGCCTTTTGCTCCAGTAGCTTTAGTACTGCCAATTGACTCAATAATAGATATGGGACGTACAGCAATAAATGTAAACGGTGCAATGGTAGTTTCGACTGTTGTAGACAAAGAAATGGGAACTTTTAATGAAGAAGTTTTTAAAGGGGAAAGAATAAGTGAAGCATAATAAATTTTTTAAAAATTTTTAAAGCAGTAAATTTATAGTTGCTCCTAAAATTTTTGCTTTGTCTATGTTATTAATAAATCTGTAATTAGATAAGTAATTTAATGGGTTAACAAGGATTGATTTCTGTGTAAAACAGGAGTTAATCCTTTTAATTTTTCTAAAAATAAAAATTAAAGATATTGACTAAAATTTAATACAAGGTATAATTTATAATGAAAAACAAAAAATTAATAAAAAATAGGAGTGGTTGCTATGAGAAAAATCAGAATATTTTTATTATTTTGCTTAATGTTTATTTTTTGTACAAATTTACTGGCAAATGATTGGGAATTTGGTTCAGAAGGTGGACATATTGTTCCAATGAATGTGTCTAATATTGCTATAAAGAGTGAGAAACTTCATTTTAAGCTGGAAAAAGTCAAGGGGGAGTATGGACCAGTAAATGAAATGGCGGTAACTGTAAGATTTGTGTTTGACAGTCCTGAGGCTGGCGAGAAATACATTGGGTTTATTACGCCTGAAGGTGGAAATGAGGAATGGGATGAAGTTAATCATTTTAAAAATTTTAGAACTATTGTAAATGGGAAAAGTGTAAATACAGTTTCTTACAGATTAACCGATTTTGTTCCAAAGGATGTAAAGAAACTTGAAGAAGTGAAAAAATATTTTAAGGAATATGACGAAGAAAAGGCAAAAGAGGAAGCCGACTATTATAAAAGAAGCTATGTTTATTATTTTAAAGCAAACTTTAAAAAGGGAGAAAATGTAATTGAGCATAGCTATCGTTACGATGGAAGTGGCGGTGTCGGATACAATGACTTTAATTATGTCTGGTCTACTATTTCAAAATGGAAAAATCAAAAAGTGGATGACTTTGAAGTAATTGTTGAGCCTGGAAGTGCTTTGATTGCAATCCCTGAAATAAAGATGAAAAATGGAAAATATATAGACTGGAAATTAGTTGGAGAAGGGAATATTGATTACGGATATAGAAATTATTACGATAGAGATGGGCAATATAAAGTTCTTTATGCAAAACTAAAAAAAGGATATTTACATTTTAAAACAAAGAATTTTAGTCCTGAAGATGAATTTAATCTATCAGAAATAGTATATCTAAACGGTAATTACTATTTTCCTGAAAAAACGGAAAAAGGCTATAAATACAGAGATGATTTAACAAAAGCCGCTTACAGTGCGGAATATTTAACAGCAGATGAATTAAAAGAACTTACCAATGAAGATTTGAAAATAATGAGAAATTATCCTTATGCAGTAGCAGGATATGATTTTTCTGATAAAAAATTAAAAGATTATTTCTCAAAATTCCTGTGGTATATTCCAATTGGAAAAAATGTGGAATTGGGAGAAGATGACTATGAAGTTATTAATAATGTGGATAAGATTATAAATAGCAGGAAAAAATAGAAATTATAAAAAATTGCTTGACTTTTATAACTATGTACTGTATTATGTACATAAATAAAAGGAGTGATTTTTATGACAAATACAAATGCAACTAATTTGAGGAAAAATTTATTTTCTTATTTAGAATCGGCAATTGACTATAATGATGTTATCAATGTGAACACTAAAAAAGGAAATGCTATTATCATTAGCGAAGCTGAATACAACGGTTTATTAGAAACTCTATACTTGTTATCAGATCCAACAATGAAAGAAAAAATTGAAGCTGCAAAAAATGCTGGTGATGAAGATTACGAGGCTTTTGAATGGTAGAAGAATACAAAATTTATATTTTGAAAAAAGCTAATAAGGATAAAGAGAAAATAAAGCAATTTCCAGCATTAAAAAATAATGTGGAAAAATTAATAAGTCTTATAAAGAAAAATCCTTTTCAAACGCCACCATCCTATGAGGTTTTAACTAAAGATTTGAAAGGTTATTATTCAAGAAGAATTAATAAACAGCACAGGCTAGTGTATGAAGTTATAGAAGAAGAGAAAAGAATAAATATCATTAGCATGTGGACACATTATGAAATTTAAAAATAGAATAAATAAATTGTGAAAGAAGACAGGTTACAAGTAAAATTGTAGCCTTTTTTGTTTTTTAAAAAAGTGTTATAATAAGTTTAAAATAAAAATTGGGAGATGAAATTGGAAATTGAAGTTAAATAGAATGAAGGTATGAAAAAATATATTTATAAAATATGGGAAAAAATGGGAAATGAAGATAGAACAGAATATGATGTTGCACTTGAAAATTATAGGAAATACTTGTTGAAGGAAACTGTAAAAAATCCTGAAGATGTTTTGGTCGTTTGTCAGTTGGCGGGAGTTTGCTATTTGAGCAGGAAATGCGACGGTATAGCAATTTTAGAAACATTTTTGAAAAGGAATTTTGATATTTTAACAGAAGATAAAAAGTTTAGAATATATGCTGATTTGGCTTATTTGTCTGAAGATATGGGATGTATGGAAGAAAAGGCTATTGATTATCTTGAAAAAGCAATAAAAATTAATTCAAATAATGCAGACATTTATTACAGACTTGCAGCTATTTGTTTTCATGCTAAAATGTATCAAAAATCTCTTGAAAATATAGAAATTGCCTGCAAAATGAGTGATGAAGCGAAATATAGTTATGGATATGCACTGATTTTAATTCAAAATAAAGAATATAAAAAAGCTGAAAAAATTTTAGATAATTTGTTAATGGAAGACTCAAACAACATTAAATATCATTTTTACAGAGTTCTTTGTGGAATTTATTTAGGAAATAAAGATACTGGAAATATAGAAAAACTTTTGGAAAAAATAAAAAAGTTTGAAATGCTGGAGAAAACAGATTATGAAAGATATTTGAATTGGTTGACGTATGAAGGTTTTAACACGTTTGACGAAGATGTAATAAAAGATTTATATTATTTATGTGGTAATTATGAAAAATATTGCAAATATGCAGAGAATGTTAATTTTAATTTAGAAGCAAATTATATGGCACCGTATCTTTATTCGTTAAAACAATTGGATAAATTTGAGAAAATAGATAAAATATTGAAAGAAGCTGAAAAAGAGATTTTTCAAAACATTGAAGAAATAAAGACTGACGAAGAATATCAGAAAGATACAACAGAAGAAGAACTTTTGGAAATGATAGAAGATGAAAAGCAGAAATTGAAAAACATTAATTTAGTGCTGGAAAAAATATTGAATACAGATTTTAAGCCTAAGATGGAAATATTTATGTACTTGAAATATGAATGTTGGTTACTGGATTGTCCACAGCATCTGATAATTGATGAGAATTGAAAAATATGAAAGGAATAAAATTATGAAACAAACACAAAAAGAATGGGCAAGATATATTCAGGATGAAATCAAAAAAAATGATAGTTACGATAATTATAAGCATGCATTTATTGAATATATGGATTATTTAGAGAAATGTCTTTTGGAAAACCCACGAGATGTGGAAAAGGTTTGTCAATTAGCGATAGCCTATTTTACGGTATATCAAGATGGAAAAAAGAGTGTGAATGTATTAGAGGAGTTTTTGAAAAAATATTCAAAAGATTTAAATGATGATGAGAAGGCTATTATTTATCAGGATTTGGCTGATTTATATGAAAAAGATGCTTATGATGATAAAATGTGTAAGTATTATTTGACAAAATTAATTAAAATGGGGAAACAATCAGTGGTTGTATGGGAAGTATTGGGAGAATATTATTTAAAAAGAAAAAAATACAAAAAGGCACTTGAATGTTTTCAGGAAATGGAAAAATTTTCAGATGAGAAGGAAATAGAAGATGATTATAATTATGGGATAACGTTGTTTTATTGTGGTTATTTTGAAAAAGCGAAAGAAATGCTATTGAGATGTTATGAAAAGGAACCTAAAAGTGCAGGAATTTTATATGCATTGGCACTGTGCTTACATTATACCAATGATAAAAAATTGGCTGAGCCAATTCTGGATAAATTGTTAGAGAAAGTGTCGTTAGAGAAATATTATTATGATGAGCAAATTTTATTTGAAGAACTTATAGACTTATATTATTTATTTGAAGAATACGATAGGTGTGTCTTGGTTTTTGAAAAAGAGATAGATGAACTTGACTGGGAAGAACGTTTTTATTATAATATGGGTTTTTCATTTTATTTTTACAGTTTAAAAAAATTAGGAAATTTTAAGAAAGCAGAAAACAAATTGTCAGAATTGATTCAAAAACATAATAAGTATATTGAAAAAATTGAAGTTGGAGAAATTTATGACAAAAAATACTGGAATGAAGAAGAGATTGATGAATTTATTGAAGAAGAAAAGAATGAAATAAAAAAGGTTTTGGAGATATATAAAAAGATAATGAATAGTAATTATAAGCCTGAAAATACAAGAATAAATTTAGAAAAAATGTATAAAACTTGCTATTTAGTTGATTGTCCAATGCATCAGAAATTAGATTAGGAGGAAAATTGGAAAAACAAAAAAATTTAGAAAGAAAAACGGTAAAAGAATGGATAAAATATATTCAAGAAAAAATTAGAAATAATAGTGATTACGATTCTGTTTATGAAGAGTATAAAACATTTTTGGAAAATGAATTGAAAGAAAATCCCAAAAATGTGGAAGTTGTTTGTCAATTAGCGGCAGTTTATAATGAATTAACCTATCAATGGGAGGATATTTATAAATTATTGAATGAATTTATTAAAAAATATGAAAATGAATTAACTGATGAGGAAAAATCACGTATTTATACCAATTTAGGGTATTATTATGATGATCAGAGAGTTGGAAGTAAAAGAGCAATTAGAACTTTGAGAAAGGCTGTGACGTTTAATCCAAATAATTCAAAGACTTATTATGGACTTGGGGCGGATTATTATGGTGCTGGGAAATACGAGAAGTCAGAAGAAATGTATAAAAGAGCTTGTGAATTAGAAAATAATCCAATTTATAAGTTTGAGTATGCAAATTTGCTGATGGTTAATGGAAAAAACGAAGAGGCAAAAATAATTTTGGAAGAATTAATAAAAAAAGATTTTGAGTTTGGAAAAGAGGATTTTATTAAGGTAAAATATATTTACATTGCAAATAAACTTCAGTTGAAGGAATTTATAAATATTGAGGCTCAAATTGATAAATTAATGTTAGAAAATATTGATAATGATTATTTTTTTGGTAGTGATTTAGAAAGTCTGTATTATTTATCTGAGAATTATAAAAAACTGGTAGAAATTTATTTAAAAATAGATGCTCAAGAGGATTGCCAAGTACCATATGAAGAACTACCAATTTATTTTTATTCATTAAAGCGATTAAATAAATTTGATAAATTAGAAAAATCTTTTAAGAAAGCATTGAAATTTAAAAATGAAGAAATAGAAGATGTTAAAAATGGAGAATTTAAAAGAGAGTGGACAAAATCTGAGAAAAAAGAAGAAATTAGGGAGATAAAAAGGCAAATAAAGAACTTAAAGGCGGAATATGAGAAAATTTTGAAAACAGATTATAAACCAGAAGTGAAAATTTACCCTAAATTTTTATATGACTGTTTTTTGATAGATTGTCCACGACATCAGAAATTAGATTAAAAAAGTTATGAAAGAAAATAAAATTTATTTGAAAATAAAGATATATGATTGATAGAAATAAATAATTTTCAATTTTTTGCATTTAATATTACCAAAAAATGTGCTAAAATATATTCAAAAGATATAAAAAATAAAGGTTAGTCAAAAATCTAAAAATGCTGAAGGAGGAATGATGAAAATATTAATTGTGGGTGCTGGTGGAAGAGAGCATGCGATTGCTTGGAAACTTTCTCAAAATGAAAAAGTGGAAAAAATATTTATAGCTCCAGGAAATGCCTGTGTAAAAATGCTACCAAATGCTGAAAGTGTGAATTTAGGCTCAATAGATGAGTATATTTCGTTTGCAAAAAACAATAATGTCGAATTAACAGTTGTGGGAAGTGAAGAATTGCTTGTTCAGGGGATTGTGGATGAATTTCATAAAAATGGACTGAAAATATTTGGGCCTGATAAAAAGGCTGCGATTCTTGAGGGAAGTAAGGCTTATTCTAAGGATTTTATGAAAAAATATGGAATAAAGACAGCAGTTTATGAAATTTTTGATAATTCTGAAAAAGCTAAGGAATTTTTGAATAACTGGAAAGATTTTCCTGTGGTTATAAAGGCTAGCGGACTTGCAGCTGGAAAAGGTGTTATTATTGCTCAAAATCTAAATGAAGCTATTAAGGCTGTGGAAGATATAATGGTTGATGAGAAATTTGGAAATGCTGGAAATCAGGTTGTAATTGAAGAATTTCTCGACGGAGTAGAAGCTTCAATTTTATCCTTTACAGACAGTAAAGTAATTGTACCGCTATTGTCAGCAAAGGATCATAAAAAGATTGGAGAAGATGAAACTGGATTAAATACAGGAGGAATGGGAGTTATCAGTCCAAATCCTTTTGTTACGGATGAAATTTTTGGAAAATTTAAGTCAGATATAATGGAGCCAACTTTGAAAGGAATGCAGGCTGAAGGAATGGATTTTGCAGGAGTAATTTTCTTTGGACTTATGATTACTAAAAAAGGTGTTTATTTGCTTGAATACAATATGAGAATGGGAGATCCAGAAACTCAGGCGGTATTACCGCTTCTGGAAAATGACTTGCTTGAGTTAATAGAAAAATCTTTTGAAAAAAAATTATCGGAAGTTAAAGTTAATTGGAAACCATTACATTCATGCTGCGTAGTAGCTGCTGCGGGAGGTTACCCAGAAAGCTATAAAAAAGGCGATGAAATTACAGGAGTTCTTGACTTTAAAGAAACTCACGATAACAAAGTATTTATCTGTGGAGCAAAAGTTGAAAATGGAAAATTGTTGACTAATGGCGGAAGAGTATTAAATGCTGTAGCTCTTGGAAATACACTGGAAGAAGCACAAAAAAAGGCATATGAACTTTTGAAAACTATAAATTTTGAAGGAATGTATTTTAGAAAAGATATTGGCGGAAGGTTTTATTAAAAAATAAATAGTAATAAAAAAGACTGTTTTGAATTTTAAACAGCCTTTTTTAATTTTTATTTATCTTCTTGGACTCCAAGTTTTGATAGCTTTTGCTAATTGTTTCTGATATTCACGTTCTCCTTCCTGAGCAATGTAATAGATATTTCCGTTAGCTTCAATGTAGTACATTATTAATACACTTCCATCATCATATTCTATTGCCACTTGTTCCCCCTCGTAACCATTTATGTTAACACTGCCTTCAAAAATGTTATCTTCAGGAGTTCCTAGATTAATATATTTTTGAATGATTACTTCAGCTGCTCTTTTTGCAGTACCTCTTCCGTTAGTTGCAACAATATCTAAAGTTATAATATTTGTGTTATCTATTGATACTTGTTTGGCTGTAGGCGAAGCATCGGGATCTCCAAATTCATACCAGTTTGTAGGAACAGTTATATATCCAACTGTAGGACTTCCAAATCTTATGCTTGAACCTGAATTTCCTTTTGCAAACGTAAATACTGACATCACAACAAATAGTGACAGTATAATTTTTCTTAAACTTTTCATTTTAAAACCTTCTTTCTTTCATTCTTAATTAAAATAAATATTAGTTACGTTTTCTCCATTCTAAGCATTCTCCAGTAGAAACTTTTGAGACAGCACAATAACGTTTTGATTCTTCAATAGTATGACCACGTAGCTCTCGATCGGCCTTTTCACTTCCTGCAAGTGCCATTAAGCTTGTACAGCTGCTAAATGATGACATTGCCAGAATAATTGTTAAAAGTTTAAATTTTTTTTTCATAATAATCATTTCCTTTCTATCTTCTATCAACGGTAATTATTTTTCTGCAATAAAATTATACAACAACTTTTTAAAAAAGTCAACATTTTGTTTCTAAAAAATTATATAATTTTTTATAGTAACTAATAAACCGTATTTTGTTTAGCGAAAATTAGATTAGTAGATAAATATTTAATTTGCAATTTAAAAAATGTATGATATAATTAGTAAAAGCTATATATGCTTGAATGAACTTTAAAATTCAGATGTGATTATTTTAATTTTAGAGTTGAAAAAATTTTACAGATATAAAAACTGAAAATAAAAGGTGAATGCTTTGAATAGACAGAGAATTAATCAATACAGAAATATAAAAATGTATATTGCGGCATGCTTCTGGATATTTTCATTATCAGTCCTAGCTAATGGTAGCAAAACTTCTAGTAATGAGAATAAGGTTGAAGATGATGCTGTTAAAATTGATATTATTATTAATAAAAATAATATGAATGATTTTGAGAATGAAAACGATAGTATGCAAGATGAAAATAGTGAAGAAGGAGATTTGATTTTCCTGGATCAGATTCGAGATGAGGAAGAGGAGGAAAAGAAGAAAAAGCAAGAGAAAATCAATAAGCTTGAGAGATTTATAAGAAAAATTGATGAGAAGGTAAATCCGATAATAAGATTTCAAATTTCAAAAAGTTATGGAAGATGGTATTTGATAAAAAGTAACGATATTTCAGAAACTATGCTTGAAAATATTCGATATGATTTTATACAAGAAGAAAACGGATATCAAATTGTAAAAAGTTATTTCGATCCAAAGACAGATACGTGGCAGGAAGATAAACGGAGAGGATGGATTGAAGAGAAAAAAGGGCATGTTTATTTAGATATTGAAAAAAAATATTTTAAAAATAATAGAAGTGAGATACTATTTTTTGATAAAAATTACCATTATATGATAATAAGATTTAGTGATGGATTTATAAGAGTGCTTTCACGTTATCCTAATAACGAAGAAATTTCACTGGAAAATGAAGAGTTGGCTGAATTTATTAATTTTGTCTCAAATATAAACAATATGAGAGATATTCACTACAATACAAATATAAAAAGTATTAGAGAAATGGAGAGTGACAGAAAGAAGGATAAACTTCGTAAAAAAACAGAATATCTGGAAAGAAAACTAAGTGAAGATCCTACTTCTGTATTTCAAATTGATACAATTGGTGCTAAAAGATATCATGAAAGACAATTAAGAAAACAAAAAGTACCAACTCTAGAAAAAAATAATAGTACTAAAAGCGTGGAAGTAATTGAACTTAACAATAAAGATTTAAAAAATGAAACTGAAATAAAAAGTAACAGTAATAATATAGAAATAAATAAGGAATATTAATTAAAATAATTCTATTAATTTAATTAAAATTACTAAACTTAATCTAAAATTAAGAAATAATGAAGTAAGAGAATACAGATTTATTAGATTTTGAAATTATATTAATACTATAAATATTGAATATTTAGGAGATCAAAAATGAAAAATACACTAAAAGTTATTTATGTTGTAATTTTTTTTGTATTATTTATGTGTCTGATATTTTTTTATAATTTTTTTGTTGCAAAAAAAGAATATAGAAATGTTAACATAAATATAAAAAAAGGAACAACATTTTCACAAATTTATAAGGAACTAAAATTACATTACGGAATTACCGACAGAGCTTATTTAAAACTAAATGGCGGAAATATAAAATTAAAAGTAGGAACTTATAAATTTAATGGAAAATTTTCAAAATATGAAATTATAAAAAAAATTAAGAGCAGTGAAACTAATGGAGTTAGATTGACAATACCTGAAGGATTTACTTCAAAGCAAGTATTTGCAAGAATGGAAGCATTAGAACTGGGGAACAGAGAAGAAATAAACAAAGTCCTTAGTGAAATGGATTTTCCATATCCACATGAAAATAATAATTTCGAAGGATATTTTTATCCTGAAACTTATATTTTTTCTGAAAATGTTACAACGAAACAGGTTATTCAAACTATTTTAGGTGAATTTTTGAAAAAATTTCCACCTGAAAAATATCCTGATAAACAAAAGTTTTATAATAATTTAAAAATGGCTTCAATAGTGGAAGCGGAAGTGTCTGATGCTGTAGATAAGCCAAAAGTTGCGGGAATATTTTTGAAAAGATTGGAAATTGGAATGAAATTGGAATCAGATGCAACTTTGAAATATGAACTGGGAAGACAAGCATCAAGAAATGAGTTAAAATCTCAAAATACACCATATAATTCATATAAAGTGAAAGGATTGCCACCAACACCGATTGGAAATCCACCAATAGAAACTTTTAAGGCAGTTTTAAATGCAGAAAAGACAGATAATCTATTTTTCTTTACATATAAAGGAAAAACATATTATTCAAAAACACATGAGGAACATTTAAAAAAACGTCGTGAAAGCGGACAGTTAAAATAAACCTGAAAATCAAGATTAGGAATAAAATTGATGGAAAAAGTAAAAAAAATTAAAAAAAAAATATTTAAAAAATTAGAGGAAATTATAAAGGAAGAGCTGATATCTGAAAAAGACAAGATTCTTATTGCCTTTTCTGGAGGGCCTGATTCAGTTTTTCTTTATCATTTTCTTAATTCACTAAAAAATATAATTTCAATAGAGATTTCAATAGTTTATATTAATCATAACTTACGTCATGATGTTGAAAACGACTTGAAATTTATAAATGAATTTTCAAATTCCAATAATGTTAATTATTATATCGAAAGTGTTGATGTAAAAAAGTATGCGACAAAAAATAAAAAGTCAATAGAATTGGCAGCAAGGGAATTGAGATATGAGGCTATTGAGAATATTAGAAAAAAGATAGGATATAACAAGATTGCTACAGGCCATAATTTAGATGATAATGTAGAAACCTTTATTTTCCGTCTTTTAAGGGGTACATCAGTAATAGGGTTAAAAAGTATTCCGAAGACAAGAGAAAATATAGTAAGACCAATTTTAGATTTTGAAAAAAGTGAAATTTTATCTTTTTTAAAAAATAAAAATTACAAATACATAATTGATTATACCAATAATAAAAATGATTATACAAGAAACTTTATCCGAAATAAAATTTTTCCTGATTTCGAAAATATTAACCCTACTTTTAGACAAAAAATAGATTCTCTGATAAAAGAAATTAATGAAAAAGAAAATTGTAAATTGACATTTTCTAATATTTATGAGGGGACTATAAATCATAAAGATGAATTAATTCAACTTCTGAAACGAAATAATGTAGAAATTTCAAGAGAAAAAATTAATCAGATTTATAAAAGTCTTTTTTCGGAAAATGGGAAATTACAAAATGAAGGTTCAAAAGAATTTTATTTAGGTAAAAATAAAGTTTTGCAAAATATATATGGGGAATTAAAAATTATTAATACTTTAGATAATAAAGTAGAAAAAAGCGATAAAAATAGTAAAATCTTTGATAAAATCAAAATTTTAAAGGGAAATCAAAGTATTGAATGGTATAATTACGAGATAATCTTATATGAAAATATTCAGGATTTTAAAACTTATTTTATAAACAAAAAAAATGTAAACTATACTTTTTATAAATTTGATGATGAAAAAATAAAAGATAGAAAAATTATTGTCAGAAGTCGAAAAGATGGGGATAGAATTTTTCTAAAAAATTTGGGACATAAAAAAGTTAAAAAAATTCTTATTGATGAAAAGATTATGAAATGGGAGAGGGATTTTATTCCCATTGTAGAGATTGAAGATGTTCAAGTTTTGGAAAATTTAGAAACTGAAATTAGTGAAATAGAAATTGATAAGAATAAAAAAATAAAAGAAATATTAGCAATTTCAGATATAAAGTTTTCAAAATTTTTGGAAAAAATCTCAAATAAAGATATTGAAAATTTAGAAAATAGCACTAAAAGTAAACTATTAATAATAGGGAGGAAAAATGGCAGAAAGAGATAAAAACGATATTAGAAAACGACTGGAAGAATTACGAAAAGATAATAATAGAAAAAATAATAGACAGGATAATGGAGATAAACCACCATTTTCAGGATTTCTTTTTTTTGTTTTTGTAGTACTGCTGGTAGTTTTTACAGCGATATTCCATCGTGATATACAAACTGCTTTTCAAAATAAAAAGGAAATTTCTTATACAGAATTTGTAGGTAAGACACAAAAAGGTGATTTTACTGAAATCAACGAAAAAGATGATAAGTTAATTGCACAAGTAAAGGAAGACGGCAAGGAAGTACTTTATTTTACAAAAAAAATAACAGATAGAGTTGGAAATGAGCCAATAATTATTAATGCAATTGCACAGAAACGTGTTAAGTTAAATTCATTGCAACCTTCTGGTGGAAACTTTTTCTTGCTGTTATTAGGTCAATTTTTACCAATGATTATAATGATTGGGCTTATGGTGTATCTTGCTAGAAAGATGGTTGGCGGATCTCAAGGTGGAGGACCTGGAAATATCTTTGGGTTTGGAAAATCAAGAGTGAATAAGATTGATAAAAAACCAGATGTAAAATTTGATGATGTTGCAGGAGTTGATGGAGCAAAAGAAGAGCTGAAAGAAGTTGTTGACTTTCTTAAAAATCCTGAGAAATATACAAAGGCTGGGGCAAGAGTTCCAAAAGGAGTACTTTTGCTAGGTAGACCGGGAACAGGTAAAACATTACTTGCAAAAGCAGTAGCAGGAGAATCTGGAGCATCATTCTTTAGTATTTCGGGTTCAGAATTTGTAGAAATGTTTGTTGGTGTTGGAGCATCACGTGTAAGGGATTTGTTTGAAAAAGCAAAGGAATCAAGTCCTTCAATCATATTTATAGATGAAATTGATGCCATTGGTAGAAGAAGAAGCGTTGGAAAAAATAGCGGAAGTAATGATGAACGTGAGCAAACGCTAAATCAATTGTTAGTTGAAATGGATGGATTTGAAACAGATACAAAAGTTATCGTGCTTGCAGCAACAAATAGAGAAGATGTATTAGATCCTGCATTATTGCGTGCTGGACGTTTTGACAGACGTGTTACTGTTGATGCTCCTGATTTGCAAGGACGTGTTGCAATATTGAAAGTTCATTCAAGAAATAAAAAACTTGATAGCGATGTAAGACTTGAAGATATTGCTAAAATTACACCAGGATTTGTTGGAGCTGATTTAGCAAACTTATTAAATGAAGCGGCAATCTTAGCAGCAAGAAGAGCAAGTGATACAATAAAAATGGTTGATTTAGATGAAGCTGTGGATAAAATTGGAATGGGACTTGGTCAAAAAGGTAAAATTATTAAACCAGAAGAGAAAAAACTATTAGCTTACCATGAAGCTGGTCACGCTATTATGACGGAATTGACACCAGGAGCTGACCCTGTTCATAAAGTAACAATAATTCCTAGGGGAGATGCTGGTGGATTTATGATGCCACTTCCTGAAGAAAAGTTAGTAACTACAAGTAGACAAATGCTAGCTGAGATAAAGGTATTGTTTGGTGGACGTGCAGCTGAGGAAATTGGACTTGATGACATAAGCACAGGAGCTTATTCTGATATAAAACGTGCTACAAAAGTAGCAAGAGCTTATGTTGAAAGTGTGGGGATGAGTAAGAAATTAGGACCAATTAACTTTGAAAACTCAGATGATGAATATTCATTTGCTCCAAATAAAAGTGATGAAACAGTTAGAGAAATTGATCTTGAAATAAGAAAAATTTTAACAGAAGAGTATTTAAATACTTTAAACACTTTACAAGATAACTGGAGTAAACTAGAAGAAGTAGTAAAATTATTACTGAAAAAAGAAACAATTACTGGAGATGAAGTTAGAAGAATTATTAAAGGAGAGACTTCAGAGCAAGTTTTGAAAGCTTCTGAAAATATTGAAGAAGATAATAATAATTCGAATATTGAAGAAGAAAAAAAAGCTGAAGAAGAAGATACAGAAAAGGTATCAGAAGAAAAGTTGATAGAAAAAGTTGAAGAGCTAGAAGAAAAAATTAAAACCGAAAAATTAGCGGAAGCTGCAAGTAAGATTGTTGGAAAAACCGATGAAGTACTAGTTAATGAAAATCAAAATACTTCTGAAAGTGAACTGGAAAAAGTTACAGAAACTAAAGATAAAAAAGATAATGATGATAATTCAAATGATTCTTCAGAAAACAACGATAATGATTCTGATTCAGGAAATGAAGATATAAATGAAAAATCTGAAAATAATGAAAAGAAAAAAAGTAATTTTAAATTACCAAGTTTTATGGAATAAAATATAAAAATTAATTTATATATTTAAATAGAAAGTTGACATTAATTTTAAATTTTTGTTATCTTTCTATTTTTTTATCTAAAAACACAGTTAACGAATTACTATAAAAATAAATATAAATATTATTTTAAAAAATGTGTTGACTTTTTTAAAAAGATGTTGTATAATTTTATTGCAAAATAAAAGAGAAAATTAATTACCGTAAAAATTTAAGAGTTAGAAAGGAATGATTCTTATGAAACGTAAAATGAAAGTAGGAATTATAATCTTGGCAATGATATTTGGAGTAAATAGTTGTAGTACTAGCAATGTGGCTCTTGGCGTACTTGGTGGATTGGCAGTTATAACAGCGATGAACTCAAAAGGGTCATCTAACTATAAAGGAACGAAAAGAGTGTGTACAGCTTATTCTCCTAGTAACGGTGGAGTAAGACAATGCCTTGATTGGAAAGATGTACCAATTGAATAATAAAAATAATAATGGAGGAAATAATTATGAATAAAAAAACAAAAACTTTAGTAATAATAGCAACATTTCTATCACTTCAAAGCTGTACATTGTTTTACAATGCAATGACAGTTGGATTAGTTGGAGTCGCTGGAGCAGCTGCGTGGGCAGATAAAAAAAGTGGAAAAACCAAAACATATAAAGGAACAAAAAGAGTATGTACTGCGTATTCTGACAGCTATGGTGGAGTTAGACAATGTCTTAATTGGTCAAATGAACCGGTTTATGAATAAATGAAAATGATGTGTTACATTTCTTTTGATAAATTGTGTGGTATAATATTAATGTAGAGAATAGAAATTGTAAGATAAAAATTAAAAATGGAGGAGATTTATATGAAAAAGATATTATTAATGGCAACATTGTTGATAGGAGCAATAAATTATGCTGCAGAAGGAATGAATTTACCTTTTACAACTGATGGAAAGCTGCATGAAGAAAAATTGATAAATAGAAATATTCATTCGGAAGATACGGATATCAGAATAAAAAAGATAGGTAAAGGAAAATATGAAATTACAGGTTATTACGAATCTCAAGATGAAGACTTTGGTAAAGTGGAAACTTCAGTAATAGTAACAGAAGCAACTTTGAAAAAAAATGTAATTTGCGATGAGAATGTTTGTATTGGATACGATACAAAATTAAAGAAAGCTGTATTTTTAGATAAGGATGATATGAGAATAATTTACCCTGAATGGTAAAAAAGTGTATTTAAAAAAGAGTAAGAAGAAATAAAAGTTTGAAATGGTCAAAAGGAGTATGGCATGAATAAGAAAAAATAGCTGTATTAACAATAATGGTTGGTGTGATGTCGTATGCGACTTATCAGAGCGGAAAAAGTAAGATTAATTCAAAAAATGAAAGAGCTGTTGAAGTGAATATGACATCATCTGCTAAAAGCGATGAGAAATTTGAGTACTATTCTGAAAATGAAATAAGAAATGAACTGCAAAAGGCAGGAGTAAGTAAAAAATCAATAGAGACGTTTATATTAGCCAATAAAACAGCCTTAAGCGGAGATATACCTTTGAAACAGAAAAAAGATGAATTTATAAAGGCTGTAGAAGAGGATAAAAAAAATTATTTGGCAGTAGCGGCTTTGGGAAAAATTGCATTTGCACAGGATGACCGTTCTACAGCGATAAGTTATTATAAAAAATCAATAGAAATAAATCCAAAATTCCAAAAAGGATATGAAAATCTCATAAGAAGATACAGAGATTATGAAGATTATGAAAATTTGAAAATAACAGCAGAGCAGTTGATAAAACTTTATCCTGAAAATCCTGTAAGCTATGATGGACTGTATCATTACTTCAAATACAAAAAAAATTATAAAAAAGCAATCGAAGCTGGGAAAAAGGCAATAGAACTATATTTAAAAGGAGAGCCGAAATACTATAATTATGAGTTTGCAACAACAGATTTGATTCATAGGATAGCAAAAGATTTGGGACAAAAGCCTGAAGAAACTGAACTGACAAATGACTATGAAGGGCGAAATTTTCAATTATATATTCTTGATGCTTATATTGAACAAGGTAATGACAAAGAAACTTTTGATTACTTTTTCAATAATTATCAAAAACTTAAGGATAATATTAAATATATGGGAGATATGGATTACGAGTACAAAGAATGGATAGATGAATATATTGATTCACTAAAGAAAATAAATGATAAGTATAAAAATAAAGATAAAAGGTTTTATGAAGAAAATTTGAAAAAATTTAAAGCATTGAAGTAATACTGTAAAATATTGCAAAATAAAAAATACAAGTAAGATAAATAAGAAGGTGGATTAAAATGAAAAAATTAATAATAATATTAACACTGTTAGTTGGAATTATTGGATGTTCAAAATCTTCAGAAAATAAATCATTTGAGAAAAAAATTGATGATAAACAGACAGTTTACAATATTTCTGAAAATAATGTACAAAATCAGAATAGCAATAAGAACTATGAAACAAGCCTAAAAAAAAGAATAGAGGATATCCAAAAAGAGGTTCAGCCAGGACTGGATAGCGGTGTAACAGCAGAAATGAATAATGCGGTTTCAAAACAGGAAGAACTTTTGGAAGCAGAAATGAAAAAAGTTTATGGATTGCTTGAAGCAAAATTATCTGATAGTGAAAAGGCAAGATTGAAAAAGGAGCAGGAAGATTGGAAGAAAGAAGTAGAAAAGAATGCTGAAGAAGCTACCAAAGAAGCAGAAGGTGGAACAATATCAGGAGTTATGGGAGGAAACACTTGGGTAAGCAAAATGGAGGAAAGAGCTTTGGAACTTGCAAAAAGATATGATCAGTTAAATAATAAATAATATTTTTAATTTGATTAAAAATTAACAAAGGATTGGTATTTGATATGAAAAACAAAATTTTTAAAATATTTGTAATTATGATTTTAGCGGTAAATGTAAGTTATGCAGGAAGTAATACAAAAATAGATAAAGCAACATTTCAGGAAATAGATGCTACATATTCAAAAGATAAAAATGGAGTTTATGTTTGGGAAAATAGAGGGTGGAAAAAATTAGAAGGGCTGGATCCAGTTACTTTTGAAATTATAAATATTAGTGGGAGTGCACGTCGATATCTAAAAGATAAAAATGGAATTTACAGTATCATTTACAGTATGGATGGAGATAGTGATAAGTTGGTACTGGAAAATTTGCCATATGATCCACAGACATATGAAGTGATAAATCAGTTATATTCAAAAGATAAAAATAATATTTATTATTCAGATAGAAAAATAATCGGAGTAGATTTACCTACATTTCAAAGAATAGATGAGTACATATATTCAAAAGACAAGAATAATATTTATTTTAGAGGAAAGAAAATATCAGGTGCTGATAAAGACACTTTTGAAAAAATAGATAAATATAACTACTCAAAGGATAAAAATAATATTTATTATAATGATAAAAAAATAGAGGGAGTGGATAAAAATACATTTGAATTAACGTATGATTTTGGCTCTGTAGTAAATGGGTATTTTTCAAAAGATAAAAACAATGTTTATTATGAAAACAAGAAATTGAAAGGTATAGATGTAAAGACATTTAAGAAAATAAGCAGATTAGTTGACAATTTTCTTATAGAAGATAAAAATGGATTTTACATTGTTGAGGAAGATGGAAGTGTAGCTCCGATAGACAGTAAGGAAGTAGATATTGAAAATCTCTCACAGTTAGCTATCAAAACTAACTTGTATCACGATAGGGACAGCATGTATTTTGTAAAAAATCATAAACTTGTAAAAATAAAAGACGCTCCTAAGGTTGATCCATATAATTTATCAACATACAATGAAAAATATATAAATAAATATGATGTAGTTTATTACTTAGACACAGATGAAGGTGCATTTAAAAAACTTGAAAAAGCAGAAAGCCATGAGTTTCGTGCGTATGGCGATACTGAATATGCAAAAGGAAGAAGAAATGTTTATTTTAAAGGTAAGGTTTTAGCGGGTGCTGATTATGCAAGTTTTGATATGAAATATAATCATGAAAAAGATGTGTATGAAATAAGAGATAAAAATAAAATTTATGAAACAGTAAAAATAGACTAGAAAAACAGAAAAACTCTCATTTTTCTTTAATAAAATTATGATATATTATTAGTGTAAAAATAGACAAAGAAGAAAAATAGAAAGCGGAGGAAATGAAAATGAAAAAAATTATTATGGCATTATTGCTGTTAATTGGAATTATTGGATTTTCAGATGAAGAAGCTGGTTATAAAGGTTATAATTTGCCTTTTACAAGTGATGGAAAACTGCATGAGGAAATATTGCTAAAAAGAACAATAACAGCAGATGATACTTCAATAGAAATAAAAAAATTGAAGAATGGAAAATACCAGTTCTGGGATTATGCTATGTATGATGCAGACGATACTGAAGCTCCAAGAATAAGTGATGCTGTTGTAGAAAAAAACGTACTTTGTGATGAATATATCTGTGTGGGATATGATACAAAATTAAAAGATCCAGTAATTTTAAACAGAAAAACAAAAAGAATAATTAGTATCGTACGTAAAGAAGGTGATAATCAAATGGATGATCCTGAAACTTTGAGAAGATTTCCTGAGGATAATCCTGAAATGTATAAATTATACCGTGATTATTATAAATTGTACAAATAAATTGTGATTAAAAAATGAAAAAATATAAATATTAAATTTAAATAGAAAGAGCAGGTAAAAATTATGAAAAAAATATTATTTTTAATTATGGCATTGGCTGCAATACCAGCATTTGCAGTAAAGGTTACGACAGATGGAAAACATAATTTGGAGAAGGCAGCAGGAAAATATCAAGGTATTGAAATATTTAAAAAAAATGAAAAATGGTACATAACAAAAATACATGACGGATTCGATGAAACCGAAACAGTTCCTATAGTAATGGAAAAAAATGGAAAATTTTCAGCAAATTATAAAAAACATGAAAAAGAAACTTATGCTTATGATACGAAAATGAAAACTTTAGTAACGCTTGCTAAAAATGATATAGATCAGATACTTTTTATTGAACTGCCTGAAAAAACAAAAGCAACAGTGGATACAAACTTTAATATGAATAAAGTGAAGGGTTATTGGTGTGATCAACTGTTTGAAATTGTTCAGAAAAATGGAAAATGGTATTTACATGGTGAAGATGATGGCGGATGGGACGAACTTATAACTGTAGCAAAAAATGGATTTACCGTTGAATATGGAACTAAAGATACTGGAGATGACAGAAGATTTACTTTTGATACAAAACTTCAAACAATGGTTGAAATTGACAAGGATGGAAATATAATTCTTCCATTTATATTAAAGGATTATTGTCCAACAGGATATAATTAATATCTGAATTTTATTTAAAATTAAGTTGACTAAAAAAAGAGTTTATGATTTAATACAAAATATAAAAAATAAAATAGGAGTTGATAAAAAATGAGAAAATTACTAATAGCGGGATTATTACTTTTAGGAGCAACTGTATTTGCAGGAAATTATGAAAATGAATTGACAGAAAGAATGAAAGCTGCGGAAGAAAAAGCACAGGCTGAATGGGATAGCGGAGTAAGAGCCAATATGGTTAATGCTTCACTGGATTTGGATAAAGAATGGGAAAAAGAAATGAATAAAGTGTATGATTTAATTTTGAAAAAATTACCAGCAAAAGAGCAGTCGAAATTTAAGGCTGAACAATCGAAATGGCTAAAAGACAGAGAAATTAAAGTTCAGAAAGCATACGATAAATATACAGAAGAAGAAGGGCCAAGAATGGCTGGAGAATTAGCTGCTAACGAGAGATTAGATATAACAAAGAATAGAGTTTTGGAACTGGCTAAAAAATACGATGGATTAAATAAAAGTAAATAAAATATAACATTTGTACTTTAGGAGGAGAAATTTATGAAAAAAATATTATTAATAATAGGAATGTTGCTTGTAGGAGCAGTTGCATTTGCGGGAAAATATGAAGATGGATTAAAGGAACGTATGAAAGTTGCGGAAGAAAGACTTGAATCAAAGTTTGAAGGAACGACAGCAGATATGTTGAATGCCAGTTCTGAATTAACAGATGAATGGGAAAAAGAAATGAACAAAGTGTATGATTTAATTTTGAAAAAATTACCAGCGAAAGAACAGTCGAAATTTAAGGCTGAACAGACAAAATGGATAAATGATAGAAAAGCAGCTATAAAAAAGGCATTAGCTGATGAAGAGGATGGACCTAAAATGGCTGTGTTTGGAGCAGCTGGAACTGGACTTTCTATGACAGAAGAAAGAGCTTTGAAGCTTGCAAAAAGATACGACAGTCTTTCTAAATAGTATTTAGAATATTAGGTTAAATTAAAAAAGGATTTTGATTTATTGTAAAAAAGTTGATTAAAATGAAATAAATTAATAGTTATGGAATAAATACACAACAAAATAACTTTGAGTAGTTCATTGTTAAAGAGAGTTAGGTATATTTCATAACTATTTTTATTTATTATAGTAAAACTTATTTAGAACCAAACTTAAAAACTATGACTATTTTACTTAAACTCTAGATCTATATAATTTTTATCGGTCAAATCTTAAAATGGATTTGAGTATAATTTAAATATTTATACTAATATTAAATTCCATTAGAAAATAAATACAATTTAAAATTTATTAAACATTTGTTATTCAAATGGAAGATAGTATAAAAAGTAAATTTACGAAACTATAAATTTATCAAAAAATACAAAATACTAAAAAAAATATGTAAAATAGGAAAAAGTATTTGCACTTTTTAAATGATATGGTATAATATTAATGGTGAGGTATAAAAGTGAAAAAGTTTTTTTTATTTAAAGAAAATAAAATGATTTTTATGATGATTTTGGTGATTTTTAATCATATAGTATTTCCTGTAACTTTTAAATATAATACAGGAGAAAATCTTGTAACAAAAAAAAGAGAGGCAGATGAGAAGGAAAAAGACCTGAAATCATTATTTGATGCTATACGTCGTTATAATAATAAATATGTACAGTTTTATCTTGCAACAGAAAGAAATATTGCAAATCGTAAACGAGTGGCAGAGGAGATTGTAAATAGGCCTGTGGGAGTATATGGAGTTAATATAGATGAATCATCATTATTTGAAGGCGGAGGAAAACTGATTGATGTCAATGCAAAGAGTCAGGATGGATATACTCCAATTATTGTTGCTATTGAAGCAAAAAATCAGGAAATTTTAAAACTTCTAATAGAAAATGGTGCAAATCTTTATGAAACACATCCAATTTTTAACAGAACGACTCTTGGAACAGCTGCATACTATGAAAATGAAGAAGCCGTAGAAACTTTGTTAAAAAAAGATTCAAGACTTGTAAATATTGGAAGTACTGTTGATGGATGGACTCCGCTTGAGGATGCAACGTTGAAAGCAAATGTAAAAATTGTAAAAATGTTGTTGCAATACGGTGCAAATCCTACAATTACTGATAAACATGGAGGAACTCCGATGGATATGGCAACAAAATTTGGAAAAGGTGAAATTGTTAAGATATTGAGGGATCATATAAAGGCTAATCGAAGTAAATATTATTAGTTATCAAGTAAATTGGATAATATTTCAAATATTAAAAGATATATGAGAAACTACTTTAAGTTTGTTTGTAATAAAAAAAATTATATATAGAGGAGAAAAAAATGAAACGAATGACAGGAATTGGTGCTTCAGAAGGAGTATCTATAGGTAAAGTATTACTTTTTATCGCTGAGGAAATTGTTATCCCAGAAACTAAAGCTGAGAATTCAACAATTGAGGCTGAATTAGCGAAATTGCGAGATGGATTGAAACAATCTAAAATACAATTAATCGCGATTAGAGAAAAAGTAAAGGAAAAAATGGGAGAAGATAAAGCAGCAATTTTCGATGGTCATATTATGCTTCTTGAAGATGAAGATTTAATTATGGAAGTTGAGGATAAGATTAAAGGGGAAGGGCTTCCTGCTGCAAAAGCACTGCACGATGGAATTAATGAATATTGTGATATGATTTCACAATTGGATGATCCATATTTAAGAGAAAGAGCCGCTGATTTACAAGATATTGGTAAAAGATGGCTTAAAAACTTGTTAGGTATGAAAATTCACGACTTGAGTAACTTGGAGCCAGGAACAATCGTTGTAACTGAGGACTTGACGCCATCTGATACAGCACAATTAGATTTGCAAAATTGTATAGGATTTATTACAGAAATTGGAGGGAAAACAGCTCATTCTGCAATTATGGCAAGATCACTTGAATTACCAGCAGTAGTTGGAGTAAAAGGGATTCTTAGCGAAGTTAAGGATGGAGAGGTTGTTGTTATGGATGGAGAAACAGGTGAATTATACTTGAATCCATCAGAAGATTTAGTAAACAACTATATCAAAAAACAAGAAGAATTGAAAAAAGAAAAAGAGGAATTGAAAAAATTAATTCATGAAGATGCAATTACTCTTGATGGTAGAAAAGTTGATATTTGGGGGAATATCGGTAGTCCTAATGATGTTGACGCTGTAATTGAATCTGGAGCAACAGGAATTGGATTATATAGAACAGAATTCCTATTTATGAACTCTGATCACTTCCCAACAGAAGAAGAACAATATCAAGCATACAGAGTAGTTGCTGAAAAAATGCAAGGAAAACCTGTAACGATAAGAACAATGGATATTGGTGGAGATAAAGAATTACCTTATTTAGACTTGCCAAAAGAATTGAATCCATTCTTAGGATATAGGGCAATTAGAATTTCGTTAGAAAATAAAGATATGTTCAAAACTCAATTAAGAGCTATTTTGAGAGCTTCTCAATATGGACAAATTAAAATTATGTATCCAATGATAAGTTCAGTTAATGAAATCAGAAAAGCAAATGCTATTTTGGAAGAATGTAAGAGAGAACTTGATGAAATTGGAAAAATTTATGATAGAAATATAAAAGTGGGAATAATGATTGAAACTCCTTCAACAGCAATTATTGCCTATAAATTTGCAAAAGAAGTTGACTTCTTCTCAATAGGAACTAATGATTTGACACAATATTTCCTAGCTGTAGATAGAGGAAATGAAATGGTTGCAAACTTATATAATTCATTCAATCCTGCAGTATTAGAAGCTATCCAAAAAGTAATTGATGCAGCACATGGAGCTAATATAAATGTTAGTATGTGTGGAGAGTTTGCTGGAGATAAAAGAGCAACTAAATTATTACTAGGAATGGGACTTGATTCATTCAGTATGAGTGCATCATCAGGATTGACTATCAAAAAGATAATTAGAAATAGTAATTATGCAGATGCAAAAAAATTCAGAGATTTAATTTTACAACAAGATACACCTGAAGATGTTGTAGAAAAATTATAATAAATTATGAAAAAAGGCTAGTTAGTTTTATTAGCCTTTTTTGCTCTAAAAATAAGTTGATTTTTGAATTAATATTAATGTTCAGTTTTTTTTAAAATTAATAATGATTTTACTATAGTTAAGGAGTGAATAAATATGGAAAATAAAAAAGTGGCAGTATTTCTAGTAGATGGATTTGAAGAGATTGAGGCGGTTACACCAATTGACTTGCTTCAAAGAGCAGGAATTACTGTAGATACAATTTCAATTACAAAAGATAATCTTGTAGAAAGTGCAAGAAAAATGAAAATATTGACAGATAAGATAATTGATGAAATTAATTTTTCTGAATATGATATGTTGATATTACCTGGCGGGCCTGGAGTTAAAAATTATTTTAATTCTCAGATACTTTTAGATAATATACTAAAATTTTCAAAAGATGATGAAAACAAAAAAATTGCAGCTATATGTGCAGCTCCAACTGTATTAGCAAGTCTTAAAATATTAGAGGGAAAAAAAGCAGTATGTTTTCCAGCTTGTGAAGAGGATTTGCTAAAGGGTAAGGCTATCTTGGTAAAAGAAAGAGCAGTTACAGATGGAAATATTATAACAGGTAGAAGTGCTGGAACAGCAATGGACTTTTCACTTATGATTATTAGTGAATTTTTAGGGAGAGAAATAGCAGAAAAAATTGCAAAGGAAATAGTACTTTAAAAAAATTTGTAAATAAAAATGTAAAATTTAAAAAGTTATATGGAAAAAATAAGAAAAGTGTGGTAAAATGTTTCAGTAATTATGAAATAAATAAAATGATTTGATAATTAACAAAATTAAACTATTGATTTAGTCGAATTATATTAATAATAAAGTCAAAATTTTAGAATCAATTTTAAGAAGTTTTGTACAAAATTAAACTTCATAATTAAAAATGTTTAAAGGAGAATTTTATGGAATACCATAAACCTGTGTTGTTTGATGAAGTGATAGACAATATAATAACAGATAATGATGCAGTTTATGTTGACTGTACACTTGGTGGTGGTGGGCATACAGAAGGTATCCTAAAAAAATCTTCTAAAAATTCAAAAGTTATTGCAATTGATCAGGATAGACAGGCAATTGAATTTGCTAAAAAAAGACTTGAACAATATGGAAACAAACTCCAGATATTTCAAGATAATTTTAGAAATATCGACACGGCTGTTTACCTAGGAGGTTTTGAAAAAGTAGATAGGATATTGATGGATATAGGAGTTTCCTCAAATCAATTGGATAATGCTAAAAGAGGGTTTTCATATAGGTTTGAAGCAAAGTTGGATATGCGGATGGATGGTAACTTGGAAATAAGTGCTTATGAAGTTGTTAACAACTTTTCTGAAAAGGAAATAGCTGATATTATTTATAAATATGGTGAAGAGCCAAAATCACGAAAGATTGCTAAAAAAATTGTAGAATATAGAAAAAAGAAGCCGATTGAAACTACAACAGAGCTTGCAGATATTGTTATAAAATCAATAGGAAAAAGCATGAAGCGACATCCTGCCAAAAGAACATTTCAGGCTATCAGGATTTTTGTAAATAAAGAACTTGAAGTTTTAAATGAAACATTGGATAAAGCAGTAAAACTGCTTAATAAAAATGGCAGACTTTTAGTAATTACTTTTCACTCGCTGGAAGATAGAATTGTGAAGGAAAAATTTCGTGAATATGAAAATCCATGTACTTGTCCAAAAGACATACCAATATGTGTATGCAACAAAAAAAGTCTAGGAAAGATAATTACAAGAAAGCCAATTGTTGCTAAAGAATCAGAGTTAGAAGAAAATAACAGAGCACATTCAGCAAAATTAAGAATTTTTGAAAGGAGTGAATAAAAATTATGAATGGTGTTTCAAAAAACAAAAAAATGCAAATGGAAATACTTGATGTTCCAAAAATTACAAATACAGCAAGATCACATGAAGATGCAAGAAGAGAAAGAATAGTAGCTCCTAAGGAAGTGAAAAAACAGCTTTCCAGAACTGCAGGATTAGATAAGAAGGCTATAAAGACAGTTATGATATACGTTATAATTGTAACGATGGTAGCACTTCTACGATCTTTTGTTGCATATAATATTGCTGATTTAGGTAAGGAAAAGGTTAAAAAGGAAAGAGAACTTCTAGAATTAAAAAAAGAGGTTGCAAGGCTTGATGATGAATTTATCGGCAATAATGACTCGAAACGTATGGAAGAGTTAGCAAGGGAAGATGGGATTAATGTTCCAAATTCACCTGAATATATAGATTTGAATAAATAAAAACAAGAAATATAACATAAAAATAAGTGTTATATTTTTTTTGTATTTAGAGTTTTATTCAGATTTTAACATAAAAAACTTCATAAAACAGAATGGAAAAATTCTTGACAATAGCTAAAAAAACTGATAACATAATATATATAATGACTAATAAGTCAATTTGTTTTTTGTGTTTTTATTTATAAAAAAATAAAGCATTTGGTAATAGTAAAAATAATTTACGAAGGAGGTTATATCTTGGCAAAAGAAGTTTTAGAAAAAATAAAAAAGGCTGAAAGTGAATCAGATAGAATTATTGCTGAAGCAAATGAAAAAGCAAAAGATATTTTGAAAAATATTGAGCAAAAGATAAAAGATGACAACGATAAAATAATTTCTGAAGCCACTATTGAAGCTGAAAATCTAAAAAACCAGTCAATAGAGAATGCTGAAAAAAAAGTAAACTTCCTCTTGAATAGCGAAGAGGAGGATGTAAACAGGATTCTTAATATTGATGAAAAGAGAATAGATGAAGTTGTTAATTTATTAGCGGAGAGGATTGTGAAATAATGGCAATAGTTAAAATGAGTAAATTTGAATTAGTTGTTTTCGCAGAACAAAGAGCTAAAATATTGAAGGCACTTCAAAAATTCAAGGAAGTAAATTTTGTCGATATTAAACTACATGATGAAAATGGAGAAATAGACAAGGATGCAGTTGAAGGTGTTACAAAATATGTGAACAACGAAGAATTAACACATATTGACGAAAGACTTTATCAGTTGAATAATGCAATTTCTCTTATTAAAAAGTATGACGAGAGAAAAACACGTTTAAGAGATATTATTCACGGAAATGAAAATTATACTTTTGATACGTTGTCTAAAAAGGCATTGGATTATGACTGGAAAAAAGTTTCTTCAGAATTGAATTCGATTGGAGTGCAGTATTCACAGATAAAATCAGAAATTTCAAAAAAATATGCACACTATGATGAAATAGAGTTGTGGGAACGGCTAGATGTAAATCCTAAAGAGTTAAAAAGTCTGAAAAAGGTAAATACATTTTTAGGAACAATACCACTAAAGCTCAAAGGTAATTTTATTGAAGGAATTTCTGAACTTGATAAGACTTATTATGAGGAACTAAGAATTTCTAAAGATGAAGTCTATTATCTTGTAATTTCAAGTAATGACGAAAATGAAAAGGAAAAATTATCTGAAATTTTTAGAAATAATAGTTTTAGTGTGGAAAACCTTGATATTGATGAAGTTCCACGTGAATATAAAGTTAAGTTGCAAAAAGAAATAGAAGAGCTGAAAAAACAAAAACGTAAATTAAAATCTCAAATTAAAACTTATAGTGAAGATTTGAACGATTTACAAGCAGTTTATGAATATTTACAAAATAAAAAACTGCGTATTGTGGAATCAGAAAAATTAGCACAAACTGAAAATACTGTTTTAATAAAGGGATGGATTCCAGAAGAAAAAATAGAGGAATTTGAAAAAATTGTAAAAAGTGAAGCGGATAACAATTATTATCTAAAAGTTACAGAAGCAGATAAAAATGACGAGACAGTGCCGATTAAGTTAAAAAATGGAAAGGTTGCAACTGTATTTGAAAATTTGACAGGGATGTATGCTTATCCAAGATATAATGAAATCGATCCGACGCCTTTATTTACACCATTTTATATTTTATTCTTTGGGATGATGGGAGCAGATGTAGGTTATGGACTTGTATTACTACTTGCAACAATATTTGTTCTGAAAGTAGTGAATTTAAGTTCTCAAATGAGAAAATCTGTTAAATTTTTCTTTTATTTAAGTTTTTCTGTTATTTTCTGGGGAATTTTGTATGGTTCGTATTTTGGTGCAGAAATAAATGGAGTATGGCGACTTGTAAATCCTGCAAAACAATATAATAGCTTATTAATTGGCTCAATTATATTTGGTGTAGTTCATATATTTATTGGGCTTGGAATAAAGGCGTATTTATTGATTAGAGATGGAAAATCGTTGGATGCAGTTTATGATGTTCTATTCTGGTATATGGCACTTATGGGCGGAATGGTATATCTAATATTCAAATTGATGAATTTATCATCTATTGTAACAAGTATTTCGATGTGGATTATGATTGCTGGAATGGTCGGAATAGTACTTACTGGTGGACGTGAGGCTAAAGGAGTTGGTGCAAAATTAGGCGGAGGACTTTACAGCCTTTACGGAATTTCAAGTTATGTAGGTGATTTTGTATCATATTCAAGACTTATGGCTTTAGGTCTTTCTGGTGGATTTATTGCATCGGCCATAAATATGATTGCTGGAATGATTAGCGGAAATTGGTTTGGAATGATATTTGTGCCAGTAATATTAATAGGCGGGCATCTATTTAATATGTTCTTATCTTTCTTAGGAGCTTATGTCCATACTTCAAGACTTATGTATGTTGAATATTTTGGTAAGTTCTATGAAGGTGGAGGAAAATCATTTAAGGACTTTAGGACAGAAAGTAAATATATAAACATGGATGATTAATTTAATAATGAATTTATTTCAATTGAATAAATTTTGTTTGTGAAAAATAAAAAATTAAGTTAAATTGTTAAAATAAAAATATAAAAAATTAGGAGGAAATAAAATGAATGTTTCACAGTTTTTAGTACAAAATGGAGGAATCGTAATGGCGACATTAGGTGCGGCGTTAGCGACATTATTATCAGGAATTGGATCAGCAAAAGGTGTAGGAATAGTTGGAGAAGTGGCGACAGGGCTTATGAGTGAAGAGCCTGAAAAATTTGGTAAATCGTTAGTATTACAATTGCTTCCAGGAACACAAGGATTATATGGATTCGTTATTGGACTTATGGTATTAGGAAAATTAAATGCAAGTATGACTTTCCAAAATGGACTTGGAATCTTAATGGCATGTCTTCCAGTTGCTCTTGCAGGATATGGTTCAGCGATTGCACAAGGAAGAGTTGCAGCATCTGGAATTAGCTTGCTAGCTAAAAATGAGGAACAAAATACAAAAGGGATTATTTATGCGGTAATGGTTGAGACTTATGCATTATTGGCATTCGTTGTATCAATTATGTTATTAGCGAAATTCTAATTTTATTTTATAAAATAAACAGATAGAGTGTAAATGTGACATAAAAAACGGAAAAGGAGTAAATATGTCTAATTTAGATAATTTAACATCAAAAATAATAACTGATGCTAAATCGAAAGCAGATGGAATCATAAAAGATGCTGAAGAAAAAGCAAAGCAAAAATATGATTTGGAAATAAAAAAAGTTGATACGAAAAAACAAACATTACTTGAAAGTGCAAGAAGAGAGCGTGAACTGCTTTCAGATAGAATTAAGTCAAGTGCAAATTTAAAGTCTAGAAATGAAAAATTGAAGGCAAAACAGACAGTAATTAACAAAGTTATAGATAAACTAAAATCAAAACTTGTTAATATGAATGAGAATGACTACATCAATTATTTGAATCAGAATATTGATAAAAATTCTATAGCTGGAAAAGAGTTAATTGTAAAAAAAGAATTTGTAGATAAAGTGAAACAAGAGTTTTCAACTGCAAAAGTTAAGGAAAATGAGTTTGTAAGTTCAGGATTTATCATTGAAGAAAATGGAATTCAGGAAAACTATACTTTTGAAGTAAAATTGGATTTTATGAGAGATGAACTGGAAGTCGAAATTTCCAGACTTCTTTTTTCATAATTTAAATAAAATTTATAAAAATTTAAGTTTTATGATTGTTTTTATAAAATAAATTTTATAATTAACTGGAATTTGTAATTAAAGGGAGAAAAAAATGGATAGAATGGATTACGGACAAAGTGTCGTAACTATTAGAATACTGGAAAAAAGGCTTTTGACTAGAAATAGGCTGGAACGAATGATAGAAGCCCAGACTCCCGAAGAAGTGCTAAAATTACTGGGAGAAACAGAATATTCTCAAGATATGGCTGATATTCATGGAAGCCAGGATTATGAAATAATCTTAAAAAGAGAAACAGAACGTGTGTTTTCAATTGTAAGAAATATGATAAAAAATACTGGAATTGTTGATGTTTTATCTCTTAAATATGATTATCATAATTTAAAAGTGTTGTTAAAAAGCAAAATAACAGGAAAAGATTTTTCAAGTTTGCTTATGCAGGCTGGAACGATTGATGCCAGTAAATTTAAGGTAAAATTTGAATCACAAAGCAACGACTTGCCACAGGAAATAATGGAGGCAATTGATGAAGTTCAGAAGGATTTTGAAGAAAATCATAATCCTCAGAGAATCGATATAATTGTAGATAAACATTATTTTAGAAATCTATCAAGGCTTGCAAAGGAAATCGACGTAAAAGTGATTACTGATTATGTAGAAGGATTAATAGATTTTCAAAATATGATAACTCTATTTAGAGTTCAGAAGCAAAAGCGTGATGCAAGATTTCTCGAAACTGTTATTTTTGAAGGCGGGACAATTTCAAAAAATAAAATTGTTGCATCAATAAATGACAATACAGACACTATCTTGAATAAATTTAAGAAAGAAAAACTGGGGACATATCTAGTAAAAGGATTAGAAGCATTTAGTGAAACCAAAAGATTGTCAGAACTTGAAAAAATTTCAGATAATTACCTGATGGAATTAAATAAAGAATCAAAATATGTTGTATTTGGACCAGAGCCATTATTCACATATCTAGTTGCAAAAGAGCGTGAAATCAATGCAGTTAGAATGATAATGGTAAGCAAAATAAACAACATAAGTTCAGATAAAATAAGGGAAAGGTTGCGTGAAACTTATGCATAAAATAGGCGTAGTTGGAGATAAGGATTCTATTTTATCGTTTAAGGCACTAGGAATTGATGTGTATCCTGTTGTTACAAAGGAAGAGGCAAGAAGCACGATTGATGAGATGGCAAGTAATGACTATGGTATTATCTTTGTGACTGAACAAATTGCCGCATTAATTGAAAATACCATTGAAAGATACAACCGTGAAGTGCTTCCAGCTGTTATTTTGATTCCTAATAATCAGGGAAGTTTGGGAATTGGGCTTAAAAAGATAGATGAGTATGTTGAAAAAGCGATAGGATCTAATATATTTTAGACGAAAGGAGAAATTCATTGAAAACAGGAAGAATAATAAAAGTTTCTGGACCTCTTGTTGTTGCGGAAGGTATGGAAAATGCCAATGTATATGATGTGGTAAGAGTTTCGGAGAAAAAATTGATAGGTGAAATTATTGAAATGAGAGGCGATCAGGCTTCTATTCAAGTATATGAAGAAACATCAGGAATTGGGCCAGGAGAAGAGGTTTTCACAACTGGAGAGCCTTTGAGTGTTGAATTGGGGCCTGGACTTATTGAAGCGATGTTTGATGGAATTCAACGTCCACTAAAGGAATATCAGGAAATAGCAGGAGACTTTTTGGAAAAAGGGATAGAAGTAAAACCTTTAAATAGAGAGAAAAAATGGGAATTTGAGCCTGTGTTATCTGTTGGAGCAACAGTTGAAACTGGAGATGTTTTAGGAACTGTTCAGGAAACTTCTGTTGTAAATCATAAAATTATGGTTCCAGCAGGAATTAAAGGAATTTTGAAAACTATTAAAAGTGGAAGCTACACAGTAGTTGATACAATCGCAGTTATTGAAACTGAAAAAGGTGAAGTAGAAGTTCAAATGATGCAAAAATGGCCAGTAAGACGTGGAAGAAAATATAAACAAAAATTAAACCCAGAAGCTCCGTTAATTACAGGACAAAGAGTAATTGACACATTCTTCCCTGTAACTAAAGGTGGGACTGCATGTGTACCAGGACCTTTTGGATCTGGAAAAACAGTTGTACAGCACCAAATGGCTAAATGGGCAGATGCTGAAATTATAGTTTATGTAGGATGTGGAGAACGTGGAAATGAGATGACGGACGTTCTTATGGAATTTCCAGAAATTATAGATCCAAAAACAGGACAGTCACTAATGAAAAGAACTGTACTTATAGCAAATACTTCAAATATGCCAGTTGCAGCCAGAGAAGCTAGTATTTATACTGGAATTACAATTGCAGAATATTTTAGGGATATGGGATATTCAGTGGCAATAATGGCGGATTCTACTTCGAGATGGGCAGAAGCTCTTAGGGAAATGTCTGGACGGCTTGAAGAGATGCCAGGAGATGAAGGATACCCTGCTTATCTAGGTTCAAGAGCTGCAGAGTTTTATGAAAGAGCAGGAAAAGTAATTTGTCTTGGACAAGATGGAAGAGAAGGGGCATTGACAGTTATCGGAGCAGTTTCTCCTCCAGGTGGAGATATTTCAGAGCCAGTATCTCAGGCTACACTTCGTATTGTTAAAGTATTCTGGGGATTAGATGCCAATTTGGCATATAGACGTCATTTCCCAGCAATTAACTGGTTAAATTCATATTCATTGTATCAAGGAAAAGTTGATAACTGGATGGATCAGAATGTAGGGCCTAAATTTTCTAAAAATAGAGCACGTGCAATTTCATTACTACAAGAAGAAAATAGCCTACAGGAAATTGTTAGGCTGGTTGGTAAGGATACTTTGTCAGAAAAAGATCAGCTTAAACTGGAAATTGCAAAATCTATAAGGGAAGATTACTTGCAGCAAAATGCGTTTATGGAGTCAGATACTTATACTTCGCTTGAAAAACAGGATAAAATGCTTGATATAGTATTGAAATTCTATGATGAGGGATTAAGAGGGCTTGAAAATGGAGCTTATTTAAATGAAATCGTTGCAATGCCTGTAAGAGAAAGAATTGCAAGAGCAAAATATTTACCTGAGGCAGAGTTAGGCAAAATTGAAGAAATAGCAAAAGAATTGGAAGAAGAAATTGACGAACTTGTAAATAAAGGAGGTGTAGCAAATGCTTAAGGAATACAAAACTATTAAGGAAATAGTAGGGCCACTTATGGTTGTTGAAGGTGTTGAAGGAATAAAGTATGAGGAACTTGTTGAAATTGAAACACAAAATGGAGAACTTCGTCGTGGGCGTGTACTTGAAGTAAATGGCGATAAGGCAGTAGTACAGCTATTTGAAAATTCAGCTGGAATTAATTTAAAGGATTCAAAAGTAAGATTTTTGGGTAGACCTTTGTCGCTTGGAGTATCAGAAGATATGATAGGGCGTGTATTTGATGGATTGGGACGACCAAAAGATAATGGACCAAAAATAATTCCTGAAAAAACATTGGATATAAATGGAACGGCTATAAATCCAGTTGCACGTGATTATCCGTCAGAATTTATTCAAACAGGAGTTTCTGCGATTGACGGCTTAAATACCCTTGTTAGAGGACAAAAATTACCAATTTTCTCTGGTTCAGGGCTTCCACATGCAGAATTAGCACTTCAAATTGCAAGACAGGCAAAAGTTTTGGGAACAGATTCAAAATTTGCCGTGGTGTTTGGAGCGATTGGAATCACGTTTGAAGAAGCTCAGACATTTACGGAAGATTTTGTAAAAACAGGAGCAATTGACAGGGCAGTATTGTTTATGAACTTGGCTAATGATCCTGCAATTGAACGTTTGTCTACACCAAAAATGGCACTTACTTGTGCAGAATACTTGGCATTTGAAAAAGGAATGCACGTACTTGTAATTTTGACTGACTTGACTAACTATTGTGAAGCATTAAGGGAAGTTTCGGCGGCAAGAAAAGAAGTTCCTGGAAGAAGAGGATATCCTGGATACTTGTATACTGACTTATCCACAATTTATGAAAGAGCAGGAAGAATTAAAGGGCGTGAAGGTTCAATTACTCAAATACCAATTTTGACAATGCCAGAAGATGATAAGACACATCCGATTCCAGATTTGACTGGATATATTACAGAGGGGCAAATAATCTTGTCAAGAGATTTATACAAACAGAACTTAATGCCTCCAATAAATGTTTTACCATCACTTTCAAGATTGAAGGATAAAGGAATTGGAAAAGGAAAAACTAGAGAAGATCATGCAGATACAATGAACCAATTATTTGCAGCTTATGCAACTGGTAAGGAAGCGAAGGAGCTGGCTGTAATCCTAGGGGAATCAGCATTGTCTGAAACTGATAAGGCATTTGTTAAATTTACAACTGCATTTGAGGAACAATATGTTGCTCAAGGGTTTGACAATAACAGAACTATTGAAGACACTTTAAATTTAGGATGGGATTTACTAAAAATATTACCAAGAACAGAGTTGAAAAGAATTAGAGACGAATATTTGGAAAAATATTTGCCTGCAGGAGATGAATAGACTATGGCAAGATTAAATGTAAATCCTACAAGAATGGAACTGAGCCGTTTAAAGATACGTCTAAAAACTGCTAAAAGTGGACATAAACTGTTAAAGGACAAGCAAGATGAGCTTATGCGTCAATTTATTATTTTAATAAAACAGAATAGAAAATTGCGTGAAGAAGTGGAAGGAAAATTACAAAATTCATTTAAGGATTTTTTACTTGCAAGAGGGGTAATGTCTGATGAAATGCTTGAAAATGCTATTGCATATTCAGAAGATAAACTTTTAGCAAATATAAAAACTAAAAATGTAATGAGTGTAATTGTGCCAACAATGACTTTTAATAGAGATATGGAAAATGCAGAAGTATCTTATCCTTACGGATATGCTCAAACATCTGCTGATTTAGATGATGCTGTTGATGGCTTGAATCGAGTAATGAAAGATTTGCTGGAACTAGCAGAAACCGAAAAGTCATGTCAGCTTATGGCAGATGAAGTGGAAAAAACAAGACGGCGTGTAAACGCATTGGAATACATGACAATTCCTCAGCTTGAAGAAACAATCCGTTATATTCAGATGAAACTTGATGAAAATGAAAGATCAAGTATCACAAGGCTTATGAAAGTTAAGGATATGATGGCTGAAAAAGCATAAATTTATAAGAATTTTGTTTAAAAAATTGAGTCGCAATTAAGCGACTCTTTTTATATGTTTATTTATTATTGTAAAATATAAATCGGTAAAGTTTTTGATTTTTTAAAATTAAACATTTCTTCTTTCAAGTTCTCTTCTCTCTCTTCTTGAAAGTGGACGAGATCTGTTATTGTTTGATGGATTGTTTGAGATATTATCACCAATCATATCATTTTCATCATGTTCATATCTTACATTTGAAACTTCTTCATGTGTAAGGTTGCTTGTATCTTCTTCGCCTCGCACTCTTAATTTTAATATGAACGAACTCGTTTCACGCTTTATTGCATCGATCATTTCGTTATAAATGTCATAAGCTACAATTTTATAATCGTGAATAGGATTTCTTTGACCGTATGAACGAAGACGTATTCCTTCACGTAGTTCTGTTAAATCTTTTAGATGCTGTCTCCACTTGGAGTCTAGTACTTCCAGCATGATATATCTTTCAATTCTTCTGAATACTTCTTCTCCAATTGCCTCTTCTTTTTCATCATAAATTCTTACTAAATCTTCATAAACTTTATTTGAAATTTCTTCTGCACTTGAGTTTTTTAAGTCTTCTGAAATTTCATATTCAAAAGTTTCCATAAGTTTATCTGACAGAAGGTTAAAGTCTTTTTCACCATTTCCTTCACCTACATAGGCAGAATTTACGATATCATCTACAGTATCTGAAATCATATTTGTTATCAGTTCTTTTAGGTTCTCATTTTTCAGGATAGCATCACGTTGCTCATAGACAACTTCTCTTTGAGTATTATTTACATCATCATATTCGATAAGACTTTTTCTTGATGAAAAGTTTCTGCTTTCAATACGTTTTTGAGCATTTTCTACTGATTTACTAATTTGTTTATGTCTAATTTCTTCATCTTCATCAATTTTTAGCATTTTCATCATTGTTTTAAGCCTGTCTCCACCAAACAATCTCATGAGATCGTCATCCAATGATAAGTAGAATTCTGATGTTCCTGGATCTCCTTGACGTCCCGCACGTCCTCTTAACTGATTGTCAATACGTCTACTTTCGTGTCTTTCTGTTCCAAGAATGAATAATCCTCCAGCAGCAAGAACTTTTTTCTTATCCTCTTCACATTCCCTCACGTATGTTTTATAAACATCTTCATATTCAGGAGTTCCTTTTACAGCTACTTTTGTTGCAAAGGATTCTGCATCTCCTCCCAATTTAATATCTGTTCCACGTCCAGCCATATTTGTTGCAATTGTAACTGTTTTGAAACGTCCAGCCTGAGCAATTATTTCAGCTTCACGTTCATGATGTTTAGCATTTAATATTTCATGCGGTATTTTTGCCTTTTTTAGTAATGCTGAAACTTCTTCTGAATGCTGGATTGAAGCTGTACCGACAAGAACTGGCTGACCTTTTTCATAAAGTTCTTCTATTTTTTTTGCGATTGCTTTATATTTGGCCTTCTTGTTCATATAAATTACATCTGCGAGATCAACTCTAGCAACTGGTCTGTTTGTAGGAACAACAATAACTTTTAAGTTGTAAATTTGTTTAAATTCATCTTCTTCAGTTTTTGCCGTACCTGTCATTCCTGAAAGTTTTTCATACATTCTGAAATAATTTTGTAACGTAATTGTAGCAAGAGTCTGATTTTCTCCGGCAACTTCTAGTTTTTCTTTTGCCTCAATGGCTTGATGGAGTCCATCTGAATAACGTCTTCCTTCCATAAGACGTCCAGTAAATTCATCTACTATGATAACTTCATTATCATCATTTATTATATAGTCTCTATCTAGCTTGAAAAGTTCCTTTGCTTTCAATGCTTGCGTCAGGAAATGTGTAAGTTCTACATACTCAGGTGAATATAGATTATCAATTTTTAATATTCTTTCAACATTTTTAATTCCCTTATCAGTAATTGTAACAGTATGGGATTTTTCATCGACTTCATAATCTTCCCAGTCTTCATCTGGAATTACAGTATTTTTCTTGTCTTTAATTTCTTCAGTTTTATAACTTCTTTTAAGTTTTTTTGCAACTTCTGCAAAAGTGTTGTACCATTCTGTTGTTTCTTCTGCTGCTCCTGAAATAATAAGTGGTGTTCTTGCTTCATCAATCAGAATTGAGTCAATCTCATCGACAATTACATAGTTATGTCCACGTTGAACTTTTTCATCCAGTTCCCCAACCATGTTGTCTCTCAAATAGTCAAATCCAAATTCATTATTTGTTCCGTAAGTAATATCACAGTTGTAAGCATCTTTTCTTTGTTCAGGTGTAATATTTCCTACAATTACTCCTGAAGTAAGCCCTAGAAACTCAAAAAGTCCTGCCATTATATCCCTATCTCTTTTTGCAAGATAGTCATTAACTGTTACAACATGTACACCTTTTCCAGTTAACGCATTTAAATAAATTGGAAGTGTCGCCATCAGGGTTTTTCCTTCTCCTGTCTTCATTTCTGCAATGCTTCCTTTGTGAAGAATCATTCCACCGATAAGTTGAACATCATAGTGCCGCATTCCCATTAGCCTGTTTGCCGCTTCTCTCACAGTTGCAAATGCTTCTACGAGTATATCGTCAAGTGTTTCTTTTTCAAGCCTTTTTTTAAATTCAGCAGTTTTATTTTGTAATTGTTCATCTGTTAATTTTTGAAAAAGAGGTTCCACTTCATTAATTTTGTTAACTAGCTTTTGCATTTTTTTTATTTCTCTCTCGTCTGAAGTACCAAATATTTTTTCTCCTATTTTTTTTAACATTTTTTATTTTTCCTTTCTTATATTTTTTATTAAAAATTTAGATTTGAAACATTTGGTTTCTATTCTCTTGTTCTAAGATTATTTTCATCTTTTTTCATTAGAAATATACTGTTGTTTCCAATATTTTTAGAAATTTCAATAAAATTATCATAAAAATAATTATTTTGTTTTTCTACAAAAACAAAAAATGTACTATTCTTACGATTTTCTTTTTCTTTACGTTTTCCAATTTTTTTCAATTCTTGTGTTAATCGTCTGTTGCTTGCACTTTCGATTTGATTAATCTTAACAATCAAATCTCTTATATCTTCATGGCTTAGATTATTTTCATCCACAAAGACACTTAATTTATGACTAAAACTAGGTGTTCCAAGCAGACTTGAATAAGTCATCATAAAAATAATACAAGTCATGACAAGCATAATACTTTTTCTTTTATTTATAATTATTTTTCTCACTCCTAAAATTTATTATTTAAAGTTGTTAAAACTCCGTTTATTATACCATTTATTACGATTTTTGTCTATTAAAAAACTGTACTTGTATTTTCAAATAGTATTTTTTTATATAATTGTTGAATATTTATTTAAATTAATGTATACTAGTATAATAAAATTGCACTGAAAAAGGGCTAAAAAGCTACATTATTTTGTCTGATTCTAAAAAAATATAAGATATATGAAAGAAAGGATGGAAACATGGTAAAACTAATTGCAATTGATATGGATGGAACTTTATTGAATGAGAATAAACATATTGACAAGGCACAGAAGGAGGCGATTCACGATGCAATAGAAGCTGGAATAAAAATTGTGCTCTGTACAGGAAGGCCTTTGTATGGTATTTTGCCATTTTATAAGGAACTTGGACTTCATGAACTTGATATGGAAGGATATGTAATTTTAAATAATGGATGTTCGATTCACAAGACGAAAAACTGGGAGTTGATTGATTGGGTAGAGATTACATCTGATGATATTGATTACTTGTATAAATTTTCTGAAGAACATGATATAAACTTTACTTTGGTTGATGATACACATTATTTCAACATAGGTAGAAAACCTACAGATGAACTTGTTATAGATGCAAAATTTGTTTTTTCAGACATTACAGAAATAAGTCTTGAAGAGGCGAAAAGTGGAAAATACAAGATAATTAAGGCAATGTATATCGGAAATCCTGAAGAAATGGAAAGTTTCCATAAAAAATATGAAAATATACTAAAAGATAAATATAGCGAGGTACTAAGCCAGCCATATGTGTATGAAATACTGCCAAAAGGGAACAATAAAGGAACAGGGTTAAAAAAACTTGCAGATAAGTTAGGAATAAAGCAGGAAGAAGTAATGGCAATTGGTGATGGAAATAATGACATTGAAATGTTTGAATATGCCAATTATAGTGTTGCAATGGAAAATGCAACAGAACTTGCAGCAAAAGCAGCCAAATACAGGACTGACAGCAATATGAACGATGGAGTGGCAAAAGCAATTAGAAAGTATGCTCTTAATAAAATTTGAATATAAATAAAAAATAATCTCTATCTTAGTATTTTCTAGGAAAAGAGATTATTTTTAATATAATTTACTTACAAAAATTTTCCAAAGTTCAAAAATGTTTTTATATTTCTGTTATGTTTTAAAATTTCTAAAATTCTAATCTATAAAATTAGGCTTCCTGTGTTGCATATCCACCTTCAATTGCCACTTCTTTCACTTTTTCCTTCTTCTGTTTTATTTTTAGTGAAAAAGTTCCAGTTCCAGCCTGATTTCCATATTCTTCAATATAATCAACTACAAATACGTTTGTCATGTCGATTTTTCTTACCATCTGTCCTGCTGAAATTATTTCAAGACTGGCTTGTCTGTAGGCATCGCTTGCTTCTGATGGTACTAATGACCATTGTGCTACTTTTCTTGTGTCGTCTTCTGTATCGCCATTTGCCGCTGCCAGTATTTTTCCACGAATTTCCAAGATTACTCCCAAGTCCGTTGCTCTTGCATTAGAGTCATCGGGCGTTTCAGAAATGTATTTTACATCCAGTATACTTTCCTTATCAAGTAAAATTTCGTTTTCCTGACCTTTTACACTCAATCTGAATCCCATAATTATTCCCCCTGTTTTATTTTTGACAATTAAATAATAGTACTATTTTTTAAATTAATTTAATTTTAATTATCTACTATTATTTTACATCAAAAACATTCATTTGTCAATATTATTTTTTAATTTTTTATTAATTAATCTACAAGATAAATTTTAAGAGCTATCTCCTCATCATAAGGAATCGGTACTGCAATAAACTTTTTCCCAGCATCAATCATTCTTGCAATAATTTCACTTTGGTTTTTCGGCAAATATCCAACTTTTTCCTTTTTGGAATTATACATGGCGACTGCATTTAACGAAATGCCGTTAAATTCACGAAATAAATCCAATTGAACTTCATCTTTAATTTTAATTGCAAAATTTCTGATATATTTAGCTCCTTCCAAATAAGTATCCAGTAAAAAGAGCCTTTTTGATTTTTTTGTATATTTATCAATTAATGTTTTGGCATATTCAAACATCATTTCCTTGCCAAGCCTAATTTTTTCCTCACGTCCATTATTTTTCTGAATAACAAGCACTCCATTCCCGAAATTAAACTCATTTATCATATAATTACTTTGATTTTTCAAAAGTTCAAAATAATCCATCATTTCTTCAAAAATCATAATTTCCTTCTGATTGATCTGGAAAGAACCTTTTTTTAGCTCAACTGAAGTATTTTCAATATATGAATAATAAAATCTTCCATCAGGAAAAATTTCAATTTCATAATTTCCTCCATAATAAAGTCCATCAAACTCAAGTTTTATCCCGCTAAAATTATTTATTAACATTTATCTTTCACCTCTTTCATATTTCTAGTAAAATTTTTCTGTAAAAAACATTTCTGAAAAGTATTAGTTTAGTACAGAATTTTTTGTAATATTTTTGAAAAATTTCCCTATTTTAAGCCTTCCAGCTTTCCTTCAAGAAACAGTTTTAAATTTTTCTCAACATCGTCCATCAGCTTTATCATGCTTTTTTCAGATTTCCAAGCAATATGCGGTGTAATTAAAATATTATCTAGCTCAAATAATTTAGAATTTTTTTCAATTGGCTCAACACTTGTAACATCAACAGCTGCTGATTTTATTATTTTATTTTTTAGTGCAAAATACAAATCTTCCTGATTTATTATGGGTCCTCTTGCAAGATTCAAAATTACCGCACTTTTCTTCATTTTTTTCATTTTTTCAAGATTTATAAGATTTCGTGTTGAATCAGTCAGCGGGACATGAAGCGTTAAAATATCACATTTTTCCAGCACTTCGTCCAATTCATACCGTAAAATTCCATCTTCTCCAATTGCAGTTTCACTTTTGCCATATTCTTTTCCAGTATTTTTAGCAACTATAACTTTCATTCCAAGCATTTCAGCAATCTTTCCAACTCTTTTACCAATATTTCCAAATCCCACAATTCCCAAAATCTTCCCAGTCGCATCATCTATCGGATATTTCTGATATTCAGGAACAACAATATTCATCCATTTTCCTTCTTTAACTTCCTCAAAATATCTATTAACAGGTGTCAATTCATTCAATAAAAAAGTAATTGCAAGCTGTGCCACAGAATTAGTCGAATACCCCGAAACATTCGCTACTTTTATCCCAAACTCATTTGCACTTTTCACATCAATATGGTTAAATCCTGTCGCTGTAATAAGTATCAATTTAAGTTTTTCAGCCTTCTCAAATTGCTTTTTCCCCAATTTTATCCGGGTCGTTATTACAACATCCACATCCTTTATTCTTTCGTCAATTTCGCTAGAATTAGTATCCTCATACTCAATGTATTTGCCGTATTTAGAAAATTTTTCTTTCAAATCAATAGGGCCTGCCGTAATTCTGTCTAAATAAACTATCTTTAAATTTTTATCCATAATTATCATCTCTCTTTAGTTAATTTAATTTTTGCATATTTATAAAAAGTTATTTTATCAAATTATATTTTTGGTTTGAAAAATATATTCGTTTAATGTCAATTTATATAATATCCACATCTGCTTTTAATTTATAAATAACATCTTTTCTTTCTACAACTATCATTACTTTTTCCTTCAATTCTTTATCTCTTTTTATTTTTTGAAGTAATTTTTTAGCAGGATTTATAGCAATGGCGTTTCCTACCTTTTTAAACATTGTCAGATCACCTGTTGTATCTCCGTAAGCATATGATTTTGTCAAATCTATTTCGTACATTTTACAAAAATCTGCTATTGCTTTTTGTTTACTTCTGGCATCCCACATTGGAGTTACTTTTCCTGTAAAAATACCATTTTCATTAACTTCATAAATAGAAGCCTTATAATCTTTAACTCCGTATCTTTCAGCCATCTTGCTTACAAGAAAGTCTGGGCTCCCAGAAATAATTATAACTTTATGATTTCTTTCTTTGTGGTACTTTAATCTTTCACGTGTGTAACGATAAACCTTGTCGCCTTTCAGCTCCATTACCCTTTTAGCAATAAAATCCATATCCTCCTTGCTAAAATTCTTTAGAGCTTCCATATAAGTCTGCACAAGTTCATCTAGATAATCGTCATAATCTCCAGTTCTATTTTCCCATTTGGAAAATTTTTCTTTAACTTTCCCTTCCCAAGTCATCATATCAATATATTCATACTGCACAAGCATCTTAAAATGCTCAATTAGTAAAGAATCTCTATAAATTGTTCCATCTATGTCAAAAAATGCCGCTACATTTTTATTCATCCGCATTCCCCCTTATTTAGTTTCAATATTTTTTATTATTGTTATATTTTAACCTATTTTTCTTAGAATTTCAAATAAATAGAGGAAATAAATTCGTGTTTTGAAATATTAGTCTAATTTTTATTTGACTTATAATTAAAATATAGTAAAATTATAGTATATTTATTTAAATAGAATTTTGAAGGGAGTGAAGAAGAATGAGAACGTTATTATTGTTACGGGGAACAGTTGGAAGTGGGAAAAGCACTTTTGTTAAAGAAAATAATTTGGAGCCATATACTCTAGAAGCAGATAAATTCAGGCTTCTACTTTCTAATCCGAAATTAACAAAATTTGGAGATTTTGAGATTTCGCAGAAAAATGACAGGTTGGCTTGGGAAATGCTTTTTAACTGTCTGGAAGAAAGAATGAAAAGTGGGGAATTTACCGTTGTTGATGCGACACATACTACAAAAAGAGCGATGAATTCTTATAAGAATCTTGCGGATAAGTATAAATATACAATTTATTATTATCAGTTGGATACGCCACTTGAAGAGTGTATTGAAAATAATAAAAAGAGAGAAAGCTATAAGCAGGTTGACGAAAATGTTATAAGCAGAATGTTTAGAAATATTCAGAATGAAAAGATTTCGGGAAGTTTTAAGAGAATATTTGATATAAATGAAATTATAAATTTTTGTATTGCCGATGTGACAGGAAAATATGATAAAGTCCGAATAATTGGGGATATTCATTCTTGTTTTACAGCGATTTCTGAAATTGTGAAGGATTTTGACAAAAATACCTTGTATGTATTTTTAGGAGATTTTTTGGACAGGGGAATTGAGCATAAACAGACACTTTTGTTAATGCTGGATTTATATAAAAAGGAAAATGTTATAATGATTGAAGGAAATCACGAAATTCATCTCGAAAATTTTGCCAATGACTTTAAAATTAATTCAAAACAATTCCTAAATGAAACTTTGCCAGCGATTTTAGAAGATGAAGAAAATATTGACAATTTTAAAAGAGAAATTAGAAAATTTTATAAAAAGTTAAGACAATGTTATGCTTTTAAATTTTACAATCATAAAATTCTTTGTACACATGCAGGCCTGTCTTTTGTGCCGAATTTGGCACTTGTGTCGACTAACGAAATGATAAACGGTGTTGGAAGCTTTGAAACCGAAATTGGAGAACTTTATGAGGAAAATTATTTGAAGGGAAAATGTCAGGATTTTGTGCAGGTTCATGGGCATAGAGGTGTAAATTCGACTGAACATTCAATTTGTCTGGAAGGAGAAGTTGAGTATGGTGGAGAGCTGAAATATTTGGATGTAATGCCTGATGAAATTTTGCAAAAATCTATTATAAATACAGTTTACGATAGAGATTATTTGCAACACGAACTGGAAAAGGCAAAAGAAAACAAGCAGATAAATTTGACAGCAGACGAAGATGTGAATAAATTGATTGTAAGTAAACTGATTAGCGTTAAAAAGACAAAACCTAACTTGTATTCATTAAATTTTGGAAGAAACGTGTTTCGGAAAAAATTGTGGAATGACTCGACAATTAAGGCACGTGGACTTTTTGTAGATGCAGAAACTGGAAAAGTGAAAATAAGAAGCTATAACAAATTTTTTAATTACGGCGAAAATAAATATTCTACGAGAGAATATCTTGAAAACAACATAGTTTACCCAGTTACAGCCTACGAAAAATACAACGGATTTTTAGGAATACTTTCAGTTATTGATGAAAAATTTGTATTTGCAACAAAAAGTGTAACAAATGGAACACACGTCAAATATTTTGAAACTCTTTTTGAAAAAGCAAGTGAAAAGATGAAAGATGAAATTTTTAGAATTTGCAGTGAAAATGATGTTTCTATAGTGTTTGAAGTGGTTTCAAATGAAGACAGACATATAGTTGATTATTTTGGAAAGGAACATCTTTTTATCTTAGATGTTATTGATAATAGCTTGTTTATAAATGGTGTACATGTGGATAACAATTTTAGTAAAAGATTTTTAAAAGAGATAAATTTTGATGATGATGTTATTAAAATGAAAAAGGAAATCAAAAAATGCAATAACTTTGACGAAATAATTGACTTGATGGAAAATTATGATAATTTTGAAAATGCTGAAGGTATTGTATTTTGTGCTGAAAATGGACTTATGTTTAAATACAAGGCAAAGCACTATAGTCTTTGGAAAAAACGGCGTGGAATTCTGGAATTTTATAGAAAAGATTTCAATAGAGCAAAACTTGCTGGAAGATATAAGGACGAGCAGGAGTTTATTGAATGGCTTACTGAACTTGATAATGATAAAGCTGAAAATGCTCATATTATTGATTTGATGAATGAATATGAGATTAAGAAAAACAATTTATAGAATAAAACATAAATAAAGAATAAAAATATCAAAAAAAGAAAATAAACTCCTTGAACAATTTAACAAATTGAAGTAAAATATAGTAAGTAAAAACTTTTTAGAAGAAATAAAAATAATTATAAAAAATTTAGGAGGTAATAAAAATGGGAACGCCGCATATTGGAGCAAATAAAGGAGATATTGCAGAAACTATACTATTGCCAGGAGATCCGCTTAGAGCAAAATATATCGCAGAAACATTTTGGGAAGATGTTGTTCAGTATAATAATGTTAGAGGAATGCTAGGATTTACTGGGACTTATAAAGGGAAAAAAATATCTGTTCAAGGAACTGGAATGGGAGTGCCTTCAATTGGGATTTATTCACATGAACTGATAACTGAATTTGGAGTAAAGAACTTGATTAGAATCGGTACAGCTGGTTCTTATCAAGAAGATGTGAAAGTTAGAGATGTTGTTATCGCAATGTCAGCTTCAACTGATTCTGCTATTAACAAATTGAGATTTAATGGAGCAGATTATGCACCTACAGCAAGTTCAGATTTAGTTTTCAAGGCTTATGAAATTGCTAAGGCAAAAGGATTGAATGTAAAGGCTGGAAATGTATTTACAAGTGACACTTTCTATGGAGATGACCCTAATGCTTGGAAAAAATGGGCTGAATTTGGAGTATTATGTGTGGAAATGGAAACAGCACAACTTTATACAACAGCGGCAAAATTAGGAGTAAATGCATTAACTTTACTTACAATAAGTGATTCATTCATTACTCACGAAGTTACAAGTGCTGAAGAAAGACAGACAACTTTTAATGAAATGATAGAAGTGGCCTTAGAAACAGCATTACAGCTTTAAAATAATTAAAGAAAATAACTAAAGGGAGAAAAAATTAGTGGAATTTTATAAAAGATTAGTTATAAAAATTTTAGAACGTAGTTCAGTTGGTTCTGAAAATAGAATTTTGAAAAAGTTAAAAAGCGGGTATGACTTGACACAGAGAGAAATGTCAGAGCTTGAAGAATTACTGGAAAATATTTTATAAATAAAGATATTTAAGAAATCTTTATCTTTGAGGCAAGGGGATTATCCCCTTGTTGTTAATTTAAACTAAAAGAAAGGAAAATAAAATGAAAATAGAAAATTTATATCCTGAAAAAGTTTTTCACTATTTTAGTGAAATTTCAAAAATACCAAGAGGTTCAAGAAAAGAAAAAAAGATTAGTGACTGGATTGTAGAATTTGCGAAGGAAAGAAATCTGGAAGTTATTCAGGACAAGGCATTAAATGTATTAATAAGAAAGCCTGCAACAGCTGGATACGAGGAATACTCACCACTTATCCTGCAAGGACATATGGATATGGTTTGGGAAAAAAATAAAAATACACAATTTGATTTTGAAACACAAGGAATTGAACTTGTTGTGGAAGATGGATACCTAAAGGCAAATGGAACAACACTTGGGGCAGATAATGGAATTGCTGTGGCTTATGCACTTGCGATACTTGATAGCAATGACTTGAAACATCCGGCACTTGAAATTATCATCACAACTGACGAAGAAGACGGAATGAGCGGAGTTAATAACCTTGACTTTGGAATTTTTTCTGGAAAGACACTTATAAATTTGGATACTGAAGAATACGGACAAGTTTATGTGAGCAGTGCAGGTGGGGCGAGAATTCTTAATGAGTTTAACTTTGATACTGAAAAACTAGAAGAAGATGATACTGTTATAAGTATTGATGTGAAAGGTCTTCTAGGTGGGCATTCAGGTGCTGAAATTCATTTAGGATTAGGAAATTCAAATAAAATTTTGGCAGAAGTTCTGAATCACTTAAATAAAAAATACACTCTTGCAATAATGGACATTGACGGTGGGGAAAAAACTAATGCAATACCGAGAGAGGCTGTGGCGTTGCTAGCTGTAAAACTTGAGGATGAAAAAGTCAGTGATTTTGAAAAATTAGCAAACCTTGCTTTTGAAAATATAATAAAGGATTTTAAAATTATTGATAAAAATCCAGTTATTGAAGTGAAGGAAGTTAAGAAAGAGGAACTAAAAAATCAAGGGAAATTATCAATTTCCAATACAAATGCCGTTATTTCGTTTTTCCACGAATTTCCAAATGGAGTTATCTCAATGAGCAAAAATATCGAGGGGCTTGTAGAAACTTCAATAAATCTGGGAGTTATAAAAACTGAAAATAAAGATGGAAAAATTACAATAAAAATTCAGGCATTGCCAAGAAGTTCGGTGAACAAATCTCTTGAAAAGTTACTAAATGATGTAAAGGAACTTTCTGAAAAATATGAAGTAGCAATAAAAGTAAATTCTCCATATCCATCTTGGGAATATCGAAAAGATTCAAAGATTCGTGAAATAGTTGTAAACTCATTTAAAAAAATAACAGGAAAAGATCCTGAAATTAAGGCAATTCACGCTGGACTTGAATGTGGAATTTTTGATAACAATATGGAAAACGTTGATATTGTTTCAATTGGGCCTAATATTTACGGTGCTCACACTCCTGAAGAAAGAATGGAAATAGATTCAGTTGGAAAAACTTGGGAATTGTTACTAAAAGTTATGGAAGATTATAACATTAAATAAAAACTAAAAACAAAAGGGAATATTAAATGAAAAAAGAGCCAAATAAACAAAAAGAAAAACTAAAAATAAATGAAATTATAGTGGTTGAAGGGCGAGATGACATAACAGCCATAAAACGAGTTGTAGATGCCCATATTATCGCCTTAAACGGCTTCTCCGCATTATCTAAAAAAACGATAAATAAAATGATTGAATTGTCAAAAACTAATGATTTAATTTTATTTACAGATCCTGATTTTGCAGGAAAAAAAATTCGTGATACATTAAAAAGATATATTCCAAACATAAAACATGCTTTTGTAAGTCAGAAAGATGCAACTAAAAATGATAATATAGGAGTTGAAAATGCCAATGACAAAGTAATTTTAGAGGCTTTGAAAAATGTTATTACATCTAGTCAAAATATTGAAGATAGATTTAATATTAGTGACTTGATTGATAATGGATTTGTTTCTGGAAGCAATGCAAAGGAACGCAGGATAATGCTCGGAGATATTTTAAAAATTGGATATTACAATGCAAAACAGCTTTTAAAGGCTCTTAATTCGTTTAATATTTCAAAAGAACAGTTTGAGGAAGCTGTTGAAGAGATAAATAAGACTGTGTAGAATAAAAAATTAAAAAAAGCTGTGTTTGAGGTTGTAATTTGTTAATTGAAAAAATACAAGTTTAAATAATAAAAAAAGGATATAAAAAATGTTTAAGGTTAATAAGGTTAATGATGAACTATATGGAGAATACTATGTAGATGATGTTATTTATGAAATAATAAATACAAAAATTTTTAAAAGATTAAAAAATATCTATCAATCTGGTGGTGGATATTTGGTTAATGAATTATGGAATGTAAATAGACACGAACATTCAATAGGAACAATGATATTATCTTTAAAATTTAATGGAAATATTGAAGAACAAATAAAAGCACTTTTACATGATATTTCACATACAGCTTTTTCCCATGTAATTGATTATATTTTAAAAAACGAAAATGAAGATTATCACGAAAAAATTCAAGAAGATTTTTTAAATGACGAAGAGTTGTTAAGTATTTTACGAAAATATAATTTGAATATAAAAAGAATAATGTCAAAAAATTATAGTTTTTTAGATAATGAATTGCCTAAATTGTCATTTGACAGAATAGACTATACTTTAAGGGATTTGTTTAGGCAGAAAAGAATTTCACATAAAGACGTAAGGGAAATAGTTAATAATCTAGCGGTATATCAAAATAAATTATGCTTTAATTCTTTAGAAATTGGAAAATGGTTTCAGAAATTATATTTTCAGGAAGTGGTAGAGTATTTTCAAGATCTGTTAAATATGTATATAAACACGATGTTATGCAATTTACTGACTTCAGCTTTGAATGAAGAAATTATTCAGCTTCAGGATTTTAATTTTACAGATGAATATATAATAAAAAAAATAAATTCTTCGTCCAAAAAGAAAGAATTGGAAGATATAATAAATAAGAAAAAATTTGATGAATTTTTATTATTGAAAGAAAAAATAAAAGTAAAAAAAAGATATATAGATCCTTATATATTCGTAAATAACGAAATAAAAAGGATCTCTGAAATTAAATAAAATATAAAAATTTATCTTATAAACATTTTATAAATAATTATTTAGCTGACTTTTTATAAGGACAACTGATTAAGTGGTCATCAACTATTCCGATTGCCTGTAAGAAAGAATAAACGATTGTAGAGCCAACAAATTTAAAGCCACGTTTTTTCAAATCTTTGCTGATTTTATCAGATAATTCTGTAGTAGCAGGTGCTTCTGATATCTCTTTCCAGTTATTAATAATTTGCTTGTTATCTGTAAAATTCCAAATGTACTTGTCAAATGAGCCAAATTCCTTTTGTACTTCCATAAATGCAAGGGCGTTTTTAACAGAAGCGGCTATTTTTAATTTATTTCTCACAATTCCATCATTTTGAGCCAGTTCAGCCAACTTAGTTTCATCATATTTTGCAATTTTTTTATAATCAAAATTATCAAAAGCCTTTCTAAAATTTTCTCTTTTATTCAAAATAAGATTCCAGCTAAGTCCTGCCTGAAAGCCTTCCAATATTAGCATTTCAAAAAGATAATTATCATCGTGGGAAGGCACTCCCCATTCAGTATCATGATAGACAATGTCATTTTCAGATTTTGCCCATGGACATCTAGTTTTTTTCATAATCTAATCCTTTCAATTTTTTTAGTTAGTATAAGTAAAATTATTTTAAATTTTAAACATGGATTTAGCATATTTTAAATATTCGTTTATAAATAAGTCAATGTCTCCATCCATAACTTTTTCCACATTTCCTTCTTCTGCCTTTGTTCTGTGATCTTTTACCATTTTATAAGGCTGGAAGACATACGAACGGATTTGACTTCCCCATTCGATTTTTGATTCTGTTCCCTTTAATTCTGCCATTTCCTTCTCACGCTTTTCTAGTTCCAGCTCGAATAATTTTGATTTTAATATTTTCATTGCAGTTTCACGGTTTTTTAGCTGTGAACGTTCATTTTGGCATGTAATTACTGTGTTTGTAGGAATATGAGTGATTCTAACGGCTGAGTCTGTTGTGTTTACGTGCTGTCCGCCTGCGCCACTTGCCCTGTAAGTATCAATTTTCAAGTCCTCTGTACGAATATCAATTTCAACATCATCTTCTATTTCTGGCGTAACATTTACTGCGGCAAATGAAGTATGCCGCCTGGCATTAGAGTCAAATGGAGAAATTCTGACAAGCCTGTGAACGCCTTTTTCCCCTTTTAAATATCCATAAGCATAATTCCCTTTTATATTTAATGTTACACTCTTTATCCCAGCTTCTTCTCCAGCAAGGCTGTCAAGGATTTCAACTTTGAAATCATGCCGATTTGCCCATCTGTCATACATTCTGTAAAGCATTTCAGCCCAGTCACAAGCTTCAGTTCCACCAGCCCCTGAATTTATTGTAAGAATCGCATTATTCATGTCGTATTCCTCATCTAGAAGTAATTTTGTCTTAAAATTATCAATTTCATTTGTCAAATCTTGTGCCTTCTGTTCAAGTTCATTTTCAAACGAATTGTCCCCCATCTCAATAAACTCAATAATAGTGGAAACATCTTCAAAAATCCCATTTAATTTCTCGTATTCTTCAAGCAACTTTTTCTTTGCACTAATAGTCTTTAATATTTCCTGACTGTTCTCACTGTTCCAGAAATCTGCTTCAAATGTCTTTTTTTCCAAGTCATCAATTTCATTTTTTAAATTTTCAATGTCAAAGATGCCTCCTAATTTCTTCAATGTTAATTTCATTTATTTCATTTTGTTTTTTTATTTCAAATAAATCCATATTTTTAAACCTTTCTTTATACATTCAAATTTTTATCTTTAACTACAAGTAAAATTTTTTTCAAGAAAAAAAATAATTGTTAATTAAATAAATTTATAGTAAAACTTATTTAAAACTAAACTCAAAAGCGATGACTATTTTACTCAAACCATAAATTTATATAATTTTAGCAGTTTAATTTAAAATAGGTTTGAGTATATAATACAAAAAATCTTTTGAATTGAGACTTTAAGTATTTTTAGGAAAATATTAAAAGAAGCTGCTTTTTAAAACAGCCTCTCGTAAAGTTTTCTGATAGTAAAACTTTATATCAAAATTTTAAATAATAATTATTTTTGAACTCTGACACCTTCAACGATTTTATCATTTTCTTCATCGTACCAAACTTCATTTTGTAAAGTTTCTTCTTTTACATAAGATAAAATGTTGTTAAATGTAGCTTCGGCAATGTTATCTAATGCTTCATTTGTTAAGAATGCTTGGTGAGATGTCAATACTACATTGTTGAATGATAATAATCTTGCTAAAACATCGTCTTCTAATACTTGGCTAGATTTGTCGTCAAAGAAGTAGCTTGATTCATTTTCATAAACGTCAAGTCCAACTCCACCAACTTGTTTAGATTTTACAGCGTCAAGCAAGGCTTCTGTCTCAATTAATCCACCACGTGCAGAGTTTATAATAATAACTCCTTTTTTAACTTTTGCAAGGCTTTCGGCATTGATAATATGTCTAGTTTGCGGTGTTAATGGGCAATGAAGTGAAAGAACATCAGCTTTTTCAAGCACCTCATCCAAAGTTGCGTAAGTAAAGTTTTCTTCTTTTGCAGCTTGTTCATTTGGATATAAATCGTATGCAATTACATTCATTCCAAGTCCATTTAAGATTTTTATAAAAATTCTTGCGATTTTTCCAGTACCGATAATTCCAGCAGTTTTACCATGCAAGTCAATACCAGTTAATCCAGCAAGACTGAAGTTTCCTTCACGAGTTCTATTATATGCTTTATGTGTTTTTCTATTTACAGTCATAAGTAATGCTAAAGCATGTTCAGCCACAGCAAATGGTGAGTAAGCAGGTACTCTTAAAACAGTAATTCTGTTTTCACGGGCAGCCTTTAAATCGATATTGTTATAACCAGCACATCTTGCGGCAATAACTCTTACACCGTTTTTTGCAAGTATATTTAATACTTTTGCATTTAAGTCATCATTTACGAAAGTACAGACAACATCTTGGTATTTCGTAAGCATCACATTTTTTAAGCTTAATTTTTCTTCAAAATATGTAATATCTGCTCCAAATTTTTCGTTCCATTTGTCGAAAAATTCAATATCATAAGGTTTTGCATCGAAGACTACAATTTTCATTTTTACATTCCTCCTAAAATTTATTATCTTTTAATTTATTATAGCAAATAAAAATAGCCTAAGTCAAATGATTTTACAAGATTTTTAAAAAAGTAATTTACAGAATAAAAATTTTACAGTATAATAATGTTGAGAAAAAATTCAGAATTAATAAATAAAAAAATAAAATAAATTTGAGGAGGCGAAAATTAATGGGAAAAAAAGCATTAGTAATCGGAGCTGGAGGAGTGTCAAATGTAGTGTGTCACAAATGTGCACAAAATTCAGAAGTATTTAGTTCAATTATGATAGCTAGCCGTACAAAGGCAAAATGCGATGAAATCAAGGAAAGAATTGAAAAAAGTAAATATGCTGGAAGAATTGAGATTCAGACTGCAAAGGTGGATGCAAATAATGTGTCTGAGTTAGTGGCATTGATTAATGAATATAAGCCTGATATTGTGATAAATGTGGCTTTACCATATCAAGATTTGACAATTATGGATGCTTGTCTTGAAACTAAGACTGATTATTTGGATACAGCAAATTATGAGCCTTTGGACACAGCTAAATTTGAGTATAAATGGCAATGGGCGTATAAGGAAAAATTTGAAAAGGCTGGGATTACTGCTATTTTAGGAAGTGGATTTGATCCAGGTGTTACTGGAGTATTTTCGGCATATGCACAAAAGCATTATTTTGATGAAATAAATTACATTGACATTCTTGATGCAAATGCAGGAGATCACGGTTACCCTTTTGCAACAAACTTTAATCCAGAAATTAATATTAGGGAAGTTACAGCTAATGGAAGTTACTGGGAAGATGGAAAATGGGTGGAAACAGAGCCAATGGAAATTAAAAGAGTTTACAATTTCCCTCAAATTGGCGAAAAGGATATGTACTTATTGCACCACGAAGAATTAGAATCGCTTGCAGTTAATATTAAAGGTATTAAAAGAATTAGATTCTTTATGACTTTTGGACAAAGTTACCTGACTCATTTAAAAGTACTTGAAAATGTTGGGATGACTTCAATTGAGCCAATAGAATTTGAAGGAAAGAAAATTGTTCCGTTACAATTTTTGACAGCTGTGTTGCCTGATCCGGCTTCGCTTGGGCCTAGAACAAAAGGTAAGACAAACATCGGAAATATTTTTAGAGGTAAAAAAGATGGTGTAGAAAAAACTTATTACGTATACAATGTTTGCGATCATGAGGAATGTTACAAAGAAGTTAGTTCACAAGCTATTTCTTACACAACAGGAGTACCTGCAATGATAGGAGCTGCAATGGTACTTACTGGTGAATGGAAAAAGCCAGGAGTATTTAACGTAGAAGAAATGGATCCAGATCCATTTATGGAAGCATTAAATAAATTTGGACTACCTTGGGTTGAAGACTTTAATCCAACGTTAGTTGACTAATAAAGAAAATATATTTACAGTAAAATAATTTTTTGAAAATCAAACTACTAATTTAAAATTCTTTTGTAGTTTGATTTTTTTTTGACTTTTTAATGTAAGAATTCTTTTTAATAATACTATATCTCCATTTAAATTAATAAATTTTGAAATATAGTTTTTATTTTTTCTAATGGGATTTAGTATCAGATATTTTATTTAATAACAGCTTTTACTATTTTTATTATATTTTTCTCGCAGAATTGCTCATTTCTGTAAATTTTACAACTATAGATAGATTATTTTTTATTTGTTTTATTTCAAAACATTTTCTTTAATTTAGAAAAGTTTGTAATAAATTCGTTATTTTAATAGGGATTAGTATAAAATATAAAAATAAACAAATATAAATTATTAATAAAAATTAATTTTTTAATTAATAACATAGAAAAATTATTAGGAAATATTAAGTGAAAAGATAAAGTTTTTGGTAAATAATAAAAAAATGGCGTTTATTATTAATAATAGATTAATAAATTGATGTTTTTTCTTAAAAATACTTGATTTTTTTAAGATATGATGTTATTATGAATTTGATTATGATAACATTAATGGAAATCATTATTTAACAGTTATTTTAAAGGGAAATTAAATATTATAGTTCATAGTAAATTCTTACTATGTTTGAATAATTTATAATATATCAAGAAAGGTTTGAAACAAATGTCAAATGAATTAAAGCAATTGAGAAAAAACTTAAAAAGTTTTGCAAAGAAATGTAAGAACTTTAAGTATACAGATTCCGCATTACTCACATTTTTATTGTGTGGAACAGTAATGTCAAATAATTTTTTAACAGCAGAAACAAAGGAACCTTCTGTTGAAAATTATAGATATGAATTTTTAAAATCTATAAATAAAATGCAGGAAAATGTGAAAAAATCAAAAAAAGAAAACAAGCGATTGTTAAATAGCTCAAATTTAGAATTAATTCAATTAATGGAGCAGGGAGACCATGTTGTAAAATCGCCTTGGATTAATTGGCAATTTGCTAATGGTGGATATTATAACGATTGGCACGAAGCTTATAAAGGGATTGGAGACAAGAATGAAAAATATCCGTACGAAGGAATATTTGAAAGAAGTCTGAATCTTTATGAAAGAACAATATCGCCAAATAGTGATAATTATGAGCTGCTTGAAAGGACAAGAAGATTAGCTTCTGCTACAGGATTAGCAAATGGTTACGGACTTATAAGTGTATATTCAGCTACCGAACCATTAGTAAGTTTTGAAATAAGTGCCGGAATCAGGCCTAGAAGAGTTAATAAATCTCCACTTTCAATAGCTGATAAAACAGCAATCATACCTATATTACCAGAACCTATCAGATTTACGCCACCAAAACCAGTAATAAAGTTACCAGTACTACCAGATCTACCAGCACCTCCAACTTTTAACATACAATTAGGTTCTTATCAAAATCCTATGGGATACATTACACTGCCCGGAATAAACGGTTCATTTTATAATAATCCTGCAATTGGAACACCTAGAACATATACTCAAGCAAATACCAGTATAAATGATATTACAACAAATAATCCCTCTTTAAGGTATGGATGGGCTTCTCAAGCTGGTGGAAAAAGTGCGCTTTTTTTCATTCATTTTGATGTTATATCAAATGATACTAATGGTTCTACTGTTCAATTAAATAATAATTTAACTGTAACTTCTAAAAACCCACTTAATACCAGTCAAAGACAGGACGAGATCAATGCGGGAAGAAATTATAATGGTCAAGACTTCTTGGTTGGTGGTTCAAGAGCTGCTACAGTAGATAATGTTATTGATGTTGATTTGGAGAATAATAGTACTATAAATTTAATAGGACCCTTAGTTGTGGGATTTGAAGCTCAGACGGATACTTATTTGAAACAAACTCGAAATTTTGATCAAAAGGAACGTAAGATAACGAATGGTAACGGTGGAGTAATAACAGATGCTTTGGAACCAAGCGATAGCGAATTGCAATCTTTGATTCCATTAAATACAGAAAGATCATTAATTCCTGGAATGTTTGCAAACCGTCCTGCGTCGATTGAGATAAAAAATAAAAACGGATATGTGGGACATAAAGTAGGATTAATACTGACTTATGAAAATAGAGACGAATATCCTAATTCGAATTATTTTTTGACAAATAATGGAATAATAAGATTTTTTGGTGAAAAATCAATTGGAATGCAAGTATTTGCACTCTCTTCTCCAAGCAGAGTCACAATGTCAAATACTGGCTCAGGAACAAAAGGAATGTTTATGGGTGGTATTGAAAGTTATGCCATGAAATGGTCATCACGAGTTGCAAATAATAGTACAATGAACAATAGTGGTACTATTGAAATATCAGGAGATGCAGGCACACACACTTCAGCTGGAGTTACAACAGTTTTAAATTCATTGTCATCAGGAATGGCAGTTATAGAAAATGGAATCACTGAAGGAAAAGCAGCATTTTCTATAAGAGGATATAATGGAAAAGTTACAAATAGCGGAACAATTAATGTTTCTGGTGGTAAAGGAAATACTGGAATGGTTCTAATTGTAAATGCAGCAGACGACATAACAAATGCATCAAAGGGGACAATTAATGTTAGTAGTGTAGCAGGAAGACAAAATATTGCTATGAGAGTGGATAAAGGAACAGTCACGACAGATGCTCCTGGAACACCTAAAGCAATAAATGACGGTAATATTTATTTAGATGGAGATTCTTCGATGGGAATTGTTGGAACAAATGCTGATGTTAAGAATAATAATGGTAAAAAGATTGCAACAAAGACAAATCTGACAATTATTAATGGAGTTGGAATGGCAACTCGTGGTGGAAACCTTGAAAATGAAGGTGAAATTGATTTAGAAGGAACAGGAGTTTCGACTAATATTGGTGTTTATATGACAAAAGGTACTAATAATCCAACTGGAACATTTTCTAAAACAAGTGTTATCAAAGTAAAGGGAGATGATTCGACAGGAGCGTTAATATCGAATGGTACATTAAATTATGGTGGAAATATTACAGCTGTAGGAGATGGAGTTTCTGGATTAATAATAGGAGATAACAAATCAAATACTGCTGATGCGACAGTAAAAGCTAATGGAACAATAACCGTAAATAACGGATTGCAATCTGCTGGAATTTATACTTATACTGACAGTTCATCAGGAAAATCTGTAACTGTAAAAAAAGGATCTTATGGAATTGTTGTTGGTAAAAATTCAAAACTTGTAAGTGATGGAAAAAATAATGTTGATGTGAATGTAAGTGTTAAAGGGACAGAATCAATAGGGCTGTATGCTGGAGAGAATGCTAAGCTGGAAGTCAAGGATCATACTGTAAATGCAGATGATGGAGCGGTAAATTATGATGCTGATAAAAATTCAACTTTGACATTAAAAGGAACAGGAACAGCGCGTACAGGGAAAAAATCATTATTATTTTATCTTGGAGAAAATGGAACCGGTAAAATTTCATTGGGTGGAACTATGAACGCAACTATTGAAGGAGGAACGACTCCTGTGGAAAGAGGTAACGCATTTTATTACGTAGGAAATGGAACTACATTTGGTACCTCAGAAATTGAAAACTGGGCAAAAAATAATTTTGGAGATGGTAATACTTCAACTTTAGGGAATTTAAATTTGACAATGAATACAGGTTCAAGGCTGTTTATAGCACAAAATGTTGGGATGAACTTGTCTGATACAACAGGAGACACAATTTCAAGTGCTACTGGAGCTAACATAACTGGGACTGATTATAAAACGTTTATGCTTTATTTAAGCAAATTAACAATTAATCAGAATGTAGATTTGGACGATACTTCTGATGCATATAATCATTTGGAAATTTCAAATTCATCAATAAAAAATAAAACTGCTAAAGTTATGGCAGGAACAAATGATAATCAGGTTGCAATGGCTCAGGAAAATAATAAAGATCTATACTTACGAAATAAAGTTACATTGGAAAATGAAGGCGAAATTAACTTAAGTGGTACGAGGTCTACAGGAATTTATGCGAAATTTGGAGAACTTTATAATAAGGCATCAGGTGTTATTACAGTAGCTAATAAATCAACTGCAATGTACGGAGTAGGTGATTCTTTGCTTGAAAATATTGGTAAAATATCAATAGGAACTAATTCAATAGGAATGTATTCGGAAGGCTCTACGACACAGGCTATGAAAAATAGTGGAATTATTCAGCTTTCTCAGACTGACTCAGTTGCAATGTCATACAAGCCTGATTCATCACTTGCCGCTGGGACAATAGTTGAAAATGTGGGAAAAATAGAACTAACAGGTGATAGAAATACTGGAATCTATGCTTCAGGAACATCAGCATACAAAGCTAGAAATAGTGGAATTATAACGTTATCGGATTCAGCTGTAATCAATAATCCCAATGTAGGATTATACACTAATAATAAAGCTGCAACTCTTGAGAATACAGGGGTATTAAATATTGGAAAAAATTCAATTGGAATTTATGGATACGAAGCTAAAAACAGTGGAAAACTAAATGTTGGAAATGCTGGAATTGGAATCTATTCTCAAAATGGTGATATAAGTTTAACTAATGGAAAAATCACAACTGGAACAGATGAAGCAGTAGGAGTTTACACAGTAGGAACTAGTCAAAATATAACAAATATGGCAACTTCTTTTGAAATTGGAGATAATTCATTCGGATTTGTAAATGTTGGAACAGGAAATAAAATAACTTCAAATATAGCAAATGTAGGACTTGGAAATAAAAATGTGTATGTTTATTCAAATGATACAGCTGGATTAATTTTGAATAATACAAATATTACATCAACAGGAGAAGAGAATTACGGGATTTATTCAGCAGGAACAGTAATAAATAATGGAAATATAAATCTATCAAGTGGTAAAGGAAGTGTTGCAATTTACAGTATTAGAGGAGGAACTGCGACAAATACAGGTATAATCAATGTAGGTGCTTCTGATGTAGTGAATAAGCTTTATTCAGTAGGAATGGGTGCAGGATATGGGACAACAGATACTGGAAATGTTGTAAATAGAGGAACGATTAATGTAAATGGTAAAAGTGGAATTGGATTGTATGCAAGTGGTTCTGGAAGTACAGCAACAAATACAGCAATAATCAATCTAAACGAAAACAATACAACAGGAATTTATGTTACAGATGGGGCGGCAGCTGTGAATAGTGGTACAATAACTACTGGACCTGGAACTTATCGTAATGTTGTTGGAGTTTATCTGGGAGAAGGTTCTACACTTAATAATACTGGTACAATAAATATAAATGCTAGAAATGGTAAAGGAGTTTATTTAAAAGGTGGAACGGTAATTAATTACGGAAATATAACGGTAAATGGTGAAACAGATATAAACAGGACTGTAGTCCCATTTACAACACCAGATACAGGAAAAGAACTAGGGGGGCTTATAGTTACAGCACCATCTGGAGCTTTATCTGCTACAATTACCGTAAATGGAGTTCCTCAAATACCAGTAGTCATAAATACGGAAGCTAGAAATCCAATATCAGTATCAGCTTCAAGTATCGGAATGTATGTAAACACTTCTGGAATAAGCTTTACAAATGTAATAAATGGTTTGGAAAATCTAACAAGTGAGGCGGATTTAATAATTGGTACCGAAGCAGCAGAAATTACAAATAGTAAATATATCCTGATAAATGATCCAAGAATATTGGATACCTATAGAAATGCAATGGAAAATAACCCAAATATAAAATGGACTGTTTATTCATCTTCATTGACATGGATGGCTACCCCGACACTAGAATTAGGAACAAACAGAATAACAAGCCTATACTTGGCAAAAGTGCCTTATACAGCATGGGCTGGTAGAGAATCAACGCCTGTAAAAAGTACAGATACATACAATTTTGCAGATGGATTGGAACAAAGATACGGTGTAAATGCTTTAGGAAGTAGAGAAAGAGAAATATTTACAAAGCTAAATTCAATTGGGAACAACGAAGAAATTCTATTGTATCAAGCATTTGATGAAATGATGGGACATCAATATGGAAATCTTCAGCAAAGAATTAATTCGACGGGAAATACTTTAAATAAAGAATTTGAACATTTACAAAAAGATTGGAGAAATCCATCAAAACAAAATAGCAAAATTAAGATATTTGGAATGAGGAATGAGTATAATTCAGATACAGCTGGAATAATTAATTATACAAGTAATGCCTATGGTGTAGCCTATGTTCATGAAAATGAAACGCTAAAACTTGGAAATTCAGTTGGCTGGTATGCTGGAGCTGTAACAAATAAATTTAAATTTAAAGATATTGGACATTCAAAAGAGAAGCAAACAATGGTTAAAGCAGGGATTTTCAAGACAATATCACCAAGTTCTGATTATAACGGAGTATTAAAATGGAGAATATCAGGAGATATATTTACTGGAATTAATGAAATGAATCGGAAATATTTAGTTGTAGATGATGTGTTTGAAGCAAGTTCAAATTATAATTCTTATGGTATGGCAATTAAAAATGAACTGGAATATGACATAAGAATGAGCGAGAAAATACACTTACGTCCATATGGCTCAATAAAAATGGAATATGGAAGATTTAATAGCATAAAAGAAAGAAGTGGACAAATGAAGCTGGAAGTAAAAGGAAATGATTATATTTCAGTAAAACCAGAAATTGGAGCAGAATTTAAATATATTCAGCCATTGGCAGTAAGAACTAATTTATCAATAGGATTAACAGCGTCTTATGAAAACGAATTAGGAAAAACAAAAAACAATAAAGGAAGAGTAAGAGGTACACAAGCAGACTGGTTTGGAATAAGAGGGGAAAAAGAAGATAGAGATGGAAATGGAAAATTCGATTTAAAAGTAGGGATAGATAATACAAAATTTGGAATAACGCTAAATGCTGGATACGATATAAAAGGAAAAAATACTAAAGGTGGAATTGGATTTAGAGCTATTTACTAATAGTTTGATTATTTTAGAATGATAAACATAAAAGATCGGAAGAATTGTTTAAAAAGTATAGATTGTCTTCCGATTTTTTATGATAAAAATATTATAAAATTTTAGAGTTATCTGATTTTATCAACTTAATATAAAAAAAGTCTTTATAATTTTAAAGAAATTTTAGTATACTTAAAAAATTTTTGAAAAATTAATGAGACACTATTTTAAAATTTAAAAAAATAGGGTATAATAAAACATAAGAAAATAAAAATTTTTAGGAGGAGAAAATGAAAAAAATTATAACAATTTTTAGTGTAATTTTTGCATTAATGTTAGTTGTAGCTTGTGGAAATAAACCAGCTACAGGAGAGCAGGTAAAAGATGGTAAAACATCTGCAGATGCAACAAATTCTAAAAAGGCTGTTGCAGTAGTTTATTCTACTGGTGGGAAAGGTGACAAATCATTTAATGATGCGACTTTTAGAGGTTTAGAAAAGGCTCAGAAAGAATTAGGAATTTCTTTTAAAGAATATGAGCCAAAAGACCCATCAACAGAAGCAAAGAATGCTTTAACACAATTTGCAGAATCTGGAGAATTTGAGTTGATTATTGCGGTTGGATACAGCATGAAAGATTCATTAGTTGCTGTAGCTCAAGCTTTCCCTGATCAAAAATTTGCAATAATTGATGAAACTGTAAATGGATTGCCAAATGTTGCTTCTATTTTGTTTAAAGAACAAGAAGGTTCATTCTTAGTAGGAGCGTTGGCTGGAATGATGGATAAAACAGGAAGTATTGGATTTGTGGGTGCAAACGAATCTGAATTAATTAAAAGATTCTATGCGGGATATACACAAGGTGCAAGATACGTAAAACCAGATATTAAAGTTTTACCTGTATACATTGGAGGAAACAACTCATTTAACGACCAGGCATCAGCAAAAGCTAAAACTGAAACACTAATCCAACAAGGTGCGGATGTTATTTATCATGCTGCTGGAGCAAGTGGACTAGGAGTATTCCAAGCAGTTAAGGAAAAAAATGTTTATGGAATTGGTGTGGATTCTAACCAAGATAATTTGTATCCAGGAATAATTTTGACGTCTATGATGAAATATGTTGATAATGCAGTATTCGATGTTGTAAAATCTTCAATAGATGGAAAATTTGAAGCAAAATTACAAGTTTTTGGAATCAAGGAAAATGGAGTAGGAACAACTAACTTTGAATTTACAAAAGATAAAATTGGAGAAGAAAACATCAAACGTCTTGAACAAATTAAACAAGATATTAAAGATGGTAAAATTCAAGTGAAACCTACATTGTAATTATAAATATTTTTCAAAGTGCAAAAATTTATAAAAATGGTTGTTTGAGAATTGATAAATTAAATATCATTCTTTTACAACCTTTTTATCTTTTCTTTAATTTTTTATATTTACAATTTTTTATTGGACTAGTAATTTATGATTTGGAATATTTTGATTTCCAAGCCATAGTTTAAGAAATATTTAGGAGATGATTTTATGAGAGCAGTTGATATAATTGAGAAAAAACGTGACAACCTTAAACTATCTGATACAGAGATAGAGTTTTTATTAAATGAATATTTGACTGGAAATATTCCTGATTATCAGATGTCAGCATTTCTTATGGGAGTTTACTTTAATGATATGACAAAGGAAGAACTGTTGAAATTTACAATGGTAATGAGAGACTCTGGAGATGTGATAAAATTTGATGAGATAGATAGATTTCTTGTGGATAAGCATAGTACAGGAGGTGTTGGAGATAAGGTTACAGTAATACTTTCCCCTATTTTATCAGCACTTGGGATGGGAAATGTGAAGTTATCTGGAAAAGGACTTGGGCATACTGGAGGGACAATTGACAAGTTTGAGTCAATTAAAGGATTCAAGTTTTCAACGACAAAAGAGGAACTTGTAAAAATTGCTAATAAAACTGGAGTTGGGCTGATGGGATACAGCGACAAGATAGTTCCGCTTGATAAGAAACTATATTCTTTACGTGATGTGACTGCAACTGTTCCAAGTATTCCGTTAATTGCCAGCAGTATTATGAGTAAGAAATTAGCAATTTATTCAGATGTTATAATTCTTGATGTAAAAGTTGGGGATGGAGCCTTTATGAAAGATTTGGAGCAAGCTAAAAAATTGGCAGAAAGAATGATTGAAATTGGAAAAGGTGCTGGAAGAAAAGTCAAGGTTGTACTTAGCAATATGGATGAACCGCTTGGGCATGCAATTGGAAATGCAAACGAAATTATAGAAGCAATTGAATTTTTAAAGGGAAATGGTGCTTCTGACGTAAAAGAAGTTGTTTATACGATTACAGGACTTGCCTTGAAAGAAAAAGGTGAAATATCAGAATTGAGTGAGGCAAAAGAAAAAATTGATGAAGTAATAAAAAACGGAACAGCATTAAAGATATTGGCAGAATTTATTGGGGAAAGTGGTGGAAACAAAGACCTTATAAATGACTATGGATTACTTCCAAAAGCTAGATATGTAATGGAAATTTTTTCTGAAAATGAAGGATATATAAAAAAAATAAAAACAGAAGAAATTGGAAAAGCAGCAATGATTATTGGTGCAGGCCGTGCTAAAAAAGAAGATGAAGTTGACCATGCAGTTGGAATAAATATCTTTAGAAAAGTTGGGGAAAAAATAGGAAAAAATGAAAAAATTGCTGAAATTTACTATAATGATGATAAAAATGTGAATGAATCTAAAAATATGGTTATAGATGCATTTGTAATAACATCAGAAAAAGTTGAAGAGCCAAAGGCAATTTTTGAAATAATAGAATAATTTGCTTATAAGAAGGGCTGGCTTAGGATAAAATCTAAGTACAGCCTTTTTATAGATTAAAAATTACTAATTTGAATACATAAAATTATTAAGATTTAGGCTGTTCTATTAAATTAAGAAAAAATGCTTTGAGAAAAAATGTAAAAAATGGTAAAATATACAAATATAAAAATTGTTAAATTAAAAAAAAGAAATGAGGAATAATTAAGTTGAAAAGAGCGGTTATATTGGATACGAGTGCGATTATGTATAGAAGTCATTTTGCACTAATGGGAATGAGAAATAGTAACGGAATGTCTACTGGAGCGACATTTGGGTTTATTAATACGCTGGAAAGTGTGATTAGGGAATTTAGACCTGATTATTTAGTGGCTTGTCTAGATGTTAAAAGGAGTGAACTAGATAGAACTGGGGAGCTGGAAACGTATAAGGCACATAGGGAAAGTATGCCTGAAGAACTGGTTATGCAGATTGATGCTATTATGAAGGTGTTGGATGGGTATAGAATTCCGAAATATAAGAAGGCTGGGCAGGAAGCGGATGATGTTATTGCCACTTTTGCCACTAAATTTTCTAATGATGAAGATGAGCAGATTGAGGTCTTTGTAATAACTGGGGATAAGGATTTGGCACAGCTTGTAGATGGAAAAATTAACATTGCCTTGCTTGGAAAAGGGGATAAAAATTCTGCATTTAAACATATAAAGACTGACGAAGATGTAGTTGAATATTTGGGAGTTACGCCTGATAAGATTCCTGATTTGTTTGGTCTTATGGGAGATAAGTCGGACGGAATTCCAGGAGTTACGGGGATTGGTCCTAAAAATGGAGTGAAACTTATTACGACTTATGGAAATTTGGAAGGAATTTACGAAAATATTGATGAAATAAAAGGGAAACAGAAGGAAAAATTACTGACTGATAAGGAAAATGCCTTTATAAGTCGGGAACTTGCAACTGTCAAAAGGGAGCTTGATGTTGAATATGATAAAAATAAATTGAAATTTGAGGAAAAGGATTTTGACAGTCTTTTAAAACTTTATGAGGAGCTTGATTTTAAAAGATTTTCTAAAGCTGTTGAAGAAGAAAAGGAAAGATTCTTGCAAAGTGGAAATCAGAAGGAACTTACAGAAGAAGAGAAGCAAATTTTAGAAAAAAATAAAAAAATTGTTGAAGAAAAATTGGAAAAAGAGAGACTTGAAAGAGAAAAAGTTGAAAAGCAGGAATTGGAGTATGATAAGGAAAATCCGATTTTTGATGGAATTTCACATTTTTATGAGCATGTGGAGTACGAACATAATTCAGAAATAGATAAAAAAATTGATGAAATTCAAGTTTTAAAGGAAAAATTGGCAATGGAATATGAAGCTCAGAAGAAAAAGGCAGAAGAGATTGCGTTAGAAAATCAGAAAACTGAAAAAACTAAAAAAATTAAAGATGAAAAAGTGTATTTTGAGAAAAATTATGGAAAAGTTGTGAGCTGGAATGATGCTTATTCTGTGATTGAGAAAATGGATAAAAAAGTGGCAATTTTTGAGAATATGCTTGGACTTTCTATTTGTGATGAAAAAACGAATATTGTGCTTTTGGATAGTGAATTGAAAAATATTTTACAAAATGAAAATCACGAAAAATCAGGAGCTGGAGTTCAAATTAACTTGTTCAGTTTAGGTGAGAATACTGATGAAAAGGAAGATAATAAAAAAAATATTGAGGATATTTATAAATTATTGAGTGAGAAAGAAATTATTGCCTATAATGTTAAAGAGTATATGAAAAATGGGGAAAGTGAGTATTTTGGATACTCTGTTGGTGGAAAAACTTATGGGATAAATGAAGAGAGATTCGGGATAAAATGTACGGAATATTTTGATATTTTGCTTGCAAGATATGTACTTGGGACAGAAAGTTTGCAGGAAATCGAGGAAATAATTTTAGATGAGTTTGATGTTGAGATTGCAACTTTTGAGGAAAAATTTAAGAAGGAGCGAAGAAAGAAGGATTTTAGTGATGTTTCTGATGATGTGGTTTGTGAGTTTTTATCAAAGAGAACGTTTTTTATTTATAAATTGGAAATAATTTTTAGAAATAGATTACAAAATGAGCAGTTCTTAAATATATTTGACAAGCTGGAAAGTCGATTAATACCAGTATTGGCACAAATGGAAGAAACTGGAATAAAAATTGATAAAAAATATTTCAGTGAATTTCAGAATGAGCTGGAAGAAAAGATAAATATGCTTCAAAGTGATATTTATAAACTTGCTGATGGAGAATTTAATATTGATTCACCACAACAATTAGGAGAAGTTTTGTTTGAAAAATTACAGATTCCATCAGGTAAAAAGACAAAAACTGGATATTCAACAAATGTGGAAGTTCTGGAAATGATTGCAAACAATGGAGAATTGACAGAAGACAAACGTATGATTGGGAAAAAGCTTCTGGAATACAGGGCTTATAAGAAATTATTATCAACATACATTGAGCCAATTCCAAAACTGGCGGATAAAGATGAAAGGATTCATACTACTTTTAACCAAAATGGTACCTCTACTGGACGGCTTTCGTCAGCAAATCCAAATTTACAAAATATTCCTGTGAGAACAGATGATGGAATAAGGATTCGTACTGGTTTTGTCGCAAAGGGAGGGCATAGCTTGATTTCATTTGATTATTCACAAATTGAATTGAGAGTTCTGGCTGAATTGTCAAAAGATAGGCATTTAGTGCAGGCATATCAGGATAATCAGGATTTGCATAACTTGACAGCAAGAAAGATATTTTTCAAAACCCAAGAAGATGAGATTTCACGGCATGAGAGAAGTATTGCAAAAGTAATTAATTTTAGTATCCTGTATGGAAAAACACCGTTTGGACTGTCGAAGGAACTAGGGATTACAGTTCAAGAGGCTTCTCAATATATAACGACATATTTTGAGGAATATCCTAGAGTCAGAAAATTTTTGGATATTGTGACAGAGACAGCTAAGCTTCACGGTTTTGTAGAAACTTTTTACGGTACGAGAAGATACATTAGCGGAATTAATGCGACAAATAAAAATGTACAGGCACAGGCTGTAAGAATGGCGGTAAATACTGTCGTTCAAGGAACAGCGGCAAATATTATAAAAAAAGTTATGATTGAACTTCATGAGGAGTTTAAAAATGATGAAAATATAAAAATGCTTCTTCAAGTTCATGATGAACTGATTTTTGAAGTTCGTGATGAATTTACTAAGGAATACATGGAAAAAATTGAAAAAATTATGGAAAATACTGTTAAATTTAAGAAAGTTCCATTAAAAGCGAATGGAAGTGTGGCTAAAAATTGGGGATTATTAAAGTAATAATATATTTTATATATGATAGAAATATATATTATATATTTGACTAATTGTTTTGAAATTGTTAGAATAATACTATATAAGGAAGGAATCAGAACAAAAAATGGCACAAATAAGAAAACTGGAAAACTATTTAAAGGGATTAAAAGACGGTACTGGAATCGGAATTGCCTACATTCCCTTTGGAGTTGCAATCGGACTGATTTCAGCCAAAAGTTTTTCCCAAATTTTGCCAATGATTGGGCTTACATCGTTTGGAATGTATGCAGGAGGGGCTCATTCATTACTGTTAAAGGTACTTTATGTGATGAAGTCGCCTCCAGTTGAAGTGATTTTATCTATTGTTCTTATCAATTTAAGATATTTATTGTTAAATATTGTTATTTTTAGACAGCTTGGTGAAAAAACTCCTATTTTTCAGAAGTTTCTGGTAGGCGTGGGGCTTACTGATGAAACTGTAACATATCTGACATTAAAAAATGCCAAAAATGCGTGGTATATGATGGGAGTAAATACAATTCCATATTTTTGTTACTGTTTTGGTACAATTTTTGGAGCAATATTTGGTGAAAAATTGCCAGAATCACTTATGAATAGTATGAATTTTGTGCTTTATTCAATATTTTTCAGTATGTTAATAATGGCTTTAAGCCAAAATTTTAAATATATAAGAATTGTTTTGCTGGCACTTGTTATAAAAATGGCATTTTCATTTTTGCCTATTTTAAATAAGGTAAGTTCAGGATGGGTTATGATTTTAACGATGTCTTTGGCAAGTTTTATATATGCGCAGCTTTATTATAATGAAAATCCTGAAAAGTAGGAAAACGATTAAATTAATAAAGGGAAAGGAAGTGATAAGATTGAATTATAACGAAAATTTAGGGATTTTAACAATGATTTTGATGACACTCATAATCATGACGGTAATACTGAGGACATTGCCAATATTTGTAAAAATTCCAGAAAACAACCTAAAAGTTAATAAGTTCTTTGAAGCACTTCCTTATACAGTACTGACAGTATTAGTATTTCCAGATATTTTTACTTCTACTGGAAGTACAAATTTTGACATAATAAGAGTTCTGATTGGAATAGCAATCGTGGCATATTTAACTTTTAGGAAGACAAATCTGGGAATAATAATAATTGTTTCTATTGCAGTGATATATTTTTTAGGAATGTTAAAAGGAAGTTTTTAAATAAAAACAGAAAAATTTTAAAGAAATATAAATTAAAATTGATATTTAAAAAGGATTTTTATGAGTTTAGATAATTATAAAAAATTTTTAGGACAAAAAATACATGTAAAGATGGATAGAAAAATGGGAGAAAGACATCCTAAATATAATTTTATATATCCAGTAAATTATGGATATATTCCAAATACTATTAGTGAAGATGGAGAAGAAATAGATGTGTATATTTTGGGAGTTTTTGAACCTGTTGATGAATTTTGTGGAATATGTAGAGCTATTGTTTATAGGTATGATGATGAAGAAAATAAACTTATAGTAATTCCAGATGGGAAAAATTATACAGTTTCCCAAATGGAAGTACTGGTTGAATTTCAAGAACGTTTTTTCAAACATAAAATTTTAACTGAATAATAATTAAAATTATTTTTTATTTAACAACAGTCAATTTATTATTTTCAATTTTTATATCCTTTATCATTTGAAATTTTTCAACTCCTGATAAATTCAAAATTTCTTTTTTTTCAAGCTGACTAAAAGCATAATTTAACCCTGTTCTGATGATGGGTTTTTTATCAAGATCAATTTCTTTGTTTTCTTTTGTCAGTCTTACAATTTGAAAATCATCAAGATAAAGGTTTGATTTCATTGGATCATAATGAATATCAGTTGCAAAGGTCATCGTTCCGTTAATCTGATCATTTAGTGCGTCATTTAGGTATTCTGCTTCAATAATTAGCTTATCATTTTCAAAATGTACTTTTGGATTAAATAGCTTTATTTTTCCAAGAGGGTAGGATTTTTCTATTGGAAACTTAGAAGCAACAGCGCTTTTTACCATAGAATCTGGAATTTTTAACTGATTTTGAGTGTAAATATAATAACCTAAGCCCGCAACTAATACAATAACTGAAAAAAATAAAAATTTAAATAATTTCATAGTTATAACTCCTTTTCAAATTAAGTTCCGTTTTGGAAATTTTACTGAATTTATAAACTTCATTTCCAAAATCAAGTAACTATATCACTTAATTATTTAAAAATATTTTGAAAAAATATTTAATCTTCTTTGAAAAGGAATAAGTATAAGAAAAGTACTAAATTAAATAATAAAATAAAAACTTTTTATTGAAAAACCTATAAATATTAGGTATAATAATATTATAATAATTTTTAATGGTAAGGAGGATATGAACAAAAATTAAAGTTCATTAAATATAATGGAAGAATTGGAAAAAACACGAAAAATAGTAAAAACATCATTTTTTATAGCAGTTGTAACTGTTGCTGTGCTTTTTGTATTTCCGTATGACATGAAGCCGGAAGAATGGGGAATTTATGCAAACAGTTACTTTATAACTACATTGGGGCTTACAGCTGGTGGAGCTGCTATCGGTATTCTTTTGGGAATGCTTTTAGCATTCTTAAAATTTCAGAAAACCAATATAGAAATTTTAGATATGATAAAAGATGTTATTATCGATGAATATGTTGACATAATGCGAGGAACTCCTATGGTTTTACAGCTTTTGACATTATCTTTTGTAGTTGTAATACTTAACAATTACTGGATTGCATTAATTGCTTTAGGACTTAATAGTGCAGCTTATGTAGAAGAAACAATCCGTTCTGGAATTGAAAGTATAGACAAGGGGCAAATGGAAGCTGCAAGAGCGACTGGTATGCCTTATAGAATGGCAATGAATGAAATTGTAATGCCACAGGCAATAAAAAATATTTTGCCAGCACTTTTGAACGAATTTATAAATTTATTTAAGGAAACAGCCGTTGTGGGATATATTAGTGTCGTAGACATTACAATGAACAGTAAAAGCTTACAAGCTGTATATTATAGTGTAAAACCAATATTGTTTACTGGTTTGGTTTATTATATCAGCGTAAAATTATTCTCATTTATTGGGAAACGATTGGAGATGAGATTAAAGGAAAATGATTAAGATAAAAGATTTGAAGAAAAAATATGGCGAATTGGAAGTTTTAAAAGGAATTAGTACAGAAATAAAAGAAGGAGAAGTAATTTCGATTATAGGACCTTCTGGAAGTGGAAAATCAACATTCTTACGTTGTATAAATAGGCTTGAAGAACCTACATCAGGAGAGATTAAAATAAATAATAAAAATATTTTGGAACGTAAGGCGGATATAAATAAAATTCGTGAGGAAGTCGGAATGGTGTTCCAGCACTTTAATTTGTATCCACATAAAACTGTACTGGAAAACATTACTTTGGGACCAATTAGATTAAAAAAAATGCCAAAAGCTGAGGCAGAAAAACTGGCAATAGAATTACTGGAAAAAGTGGGACTTGCTGATAAGAAGGATGTTTATCCAAACAAGCTGTCTGGTGGGCAGAAACAAAGGGTTGCAATTGCAAGGGCATTAGCAATGAATCCTAAAGTAATTCTGTTTGATGAGCCAACATCCGCACTTGATCCTGAAATGATAGGGGAAGTTCTGGAAGTTATGAAGGAGCTTGCAAATGCGGGAATGACAATGATTGTGGTAACACACGAAATGGGATTTGCAAGAAATGTAGCTAATAGAGTATTTTTTATGGATGGAGGATATATTCTGGAAGATGCAAAACCGCAGGATTTATTTGACAATCCAAAAACAGAAAGAGCAAGAGAGTTTTTAGAAAAAGTGTTAAATCACTAAAAGATTATTAGTTAAAACAGTTTTAAATAAAATTAAACAGAGAAAGAGAGGAAAAAATATGAAAAAAATATTTTTGATGATAACATTAGTAATTTTTGGAATTATATCGTGTGGAAAAAAAGATAATGGGGAGAAAAAATTAAGAGTAGGACTGAATGCAGTTTTTGCTCCGTTCGAATATGTTGAAAATGGACAAGTTACTGGATTTGATGTTGATCTTATAAATGAAATTGGAAAAAATCTTGGATATAAAATTGAAATTATTGACCAGTCATTTGATGGATTGATTCCAGCATTAAAAGCAGGAAAAATTGATATTATTGTATCTGGTATGAGTTCAACTGAAGAAAGAAAAAAATCAGTAGATTTTACAGATGATTACTTTGTTTCAAAAGAAACTTACATAAGAAAAAAAGGTAACACTGCAGTTACACCAACTACATTAAGTGGTAAGAAGATTGGGGTTCAGCTTGGAACAATTCAAGAAATAGAAGCAAAAGAGATTAAAGGAGCAACTGTTGTACCAAATGAAAGTACAGTAAATACTATTTTAGATTTAAAAGCAGGAAAAATTGACGTAATTATTCTTGAAAAAGCAGTAGCTCAAGAATACATGAAGAAAAATCCTGAAATGGAAATTTTTGATGAAAAACCAGCTAAAATTGGAACGGCAATGGCTCTTGACAAAGGAAAAAACCAAGAGTTGATAAAACAAATAAATGATGAATTGAAAAAAATGAAAGAAAATGGGAAATATAATGAATTAATTAAAAAATATGGTCTTGAAAACAATCAAAAATAAAATACTTTATTAAAATAGGAGGAAGAGCAAATCATGAAAAGGCCTACATTAGTTGCAGTTTCTTCATTGGTTGCAATGGCGGTACCTACGGTATCTGAAAAAATGACAACTTCCGATATGAGAAAGGATATAATTCGTGCGAATGTGGCAGATATACAGCAGGAAACGGTAAATGAGGTTCCTACACTTGATACACCAAATCCACAAAAAACGGCTGTAACAACAGATAATCCTGATTTAATTACGGTTGCTTTGACACAGGACGGAACAGGAACAAAGATAGTTAATAACAGAATTCAAGCAACATATTATAATACTGAAAAAAATCATGTTAGCCAATCGCAACAAAAAACACAGGCACAATCTGTTCAAAATGTTAAACCTGTAGAAGCAGTTTCAACACAAACTGAAACAACAGAAGAGACAACAGCAACTATTTCTGAAATTCAAGAAAGCCCAATAAATAATCCAGAAAAAGTACAAATATCAAAATCAGAGATTATAACTCTCAGATCAAACGATTTGAACTTTCATAAAAATAGTACAGATTTAAAGAAAGAAGCCTATCCTGTACTGAGAGACATAAAGGATTATATCGAGAAAAATGATTTTCTTGTGTCAATTATTGGATATACTGATAAAAGCGGTTCGTCTTCGTATAATAAAAGATTATCATTAAGAAGAGCAGAAAAGGTTAGTTCAAAATTGATAGAGATCGGGCTTTCGAAAGATAGAGTTGTGGATTTAATAGGACGCGGTGAAAACAATCCAATCAAGACAAATGATACGGAAGAGGGAAGAGAAAGAAATCGAAGAGTAGAATTTAGATTTGTAAAAAAAGGACAAGTGTAAAAACTATGTCCTTCTTTTTTTAATATTTTCTTTATTCTTTTTTTCTAAATTAAGTTTACTATTGTCAGAGGGATCACCAAAAATATCTCTGAAAAATCCGACTTCCAGTTCTCTTGAAAATACATTTTTCAAAATAATCATTACAACAGGCCCAATCAGGAATCCCATTACACCAAAAATTTTGAATCCTGAGTACATTGAGATTAGTGTAATTAATGGATGGACTCCTAAATTTTGGCTTACCAGCTTTGGTTCTAGCATTTGTCTTACAGAAAGGACAAATAGGTAAATTATTATTAGGGCAATACCTAATGTTATGTCAGATAGTGCAAAAGAAATTACCGCCCATGGAATTAAGACTGTTCCTGCTCCTAATATTGGGAGTGCATCGATTATACAGATTATGATTGACATTAATAGGGGATATGGTACATTTAGCCCTAAAAATGATAGTAAATTTAAACAGACTAGAAGTTCAAAAAAACATATTGTCATTAAAATAATCTGTGCCTTAATATAAGAGCCAAGAACTGTAAACATATCAGTTTTTATATTGAAAACCTTATCTAACCAAGACTTTGGAAGCTGCTGCTCTAGGAAAGATACAATTTCATCTCTGTCAAGACTTATAAAGAAAGTTGCAAGAATCGTTATACAGATATATAGAATTACAGTCGGAATGGATGTAATAAAACTTATCAGCCCTTTTATAAATCCTCCAAGTTTTGAAGAGCCTGAGGAAATAAAACTGTTTATTGTATCATTTACCTGCTTTGTGAATCCTGACGGGAAATTTCCAAGATAAGTATAAACTTTTGCCATGCTGTCAGTCCATAATTTTTGTGTAATCTCGCTATAACTATTAAGATTTTGCGATAATTTATAAATTTCACTTATCAATTTTAATGATCCCCAGCCAATAATTCCAAAAAATATTAATAAAAATGTTACAATAGAAATTATCGTAGACAGCTTTTTTGAAAGCTTTAACCTTTTTTGTAAAAATCGTGTAAACGGTCGTGTCAATATTGAAAAAAACAATGCTATCGTAAATGGAAACAAAAATATCCCAAGTTTAAATGCTAAAAATACAACTAGCAGAATTAAAGCAATATAAACGAGAAAATATAATTTTTTAAAGTCAAAATTTTTGTAACTTGCCATATAAATACTCCTTTTTTATTTTTCAAATTTATTATTTATAGATTATTATATAATAAATATATCGAATTGTAAATAGAGTTATTCTATAATGGAGATTCTTAAATTTTAAGATAAGAAATTAAATACTATAGAAATAAAAATAATTTAAAAAATGGTTTATTTATTATTGATTTTATTATATAATTATTATAGTGTAGATAACCATAATATTTATTAAATTTAAAAAAGAAATTAAAATTAAATAAAGTCATAATTTTGTCAAAAAAAAATGATATTCTATGAAATAAGTGTTATAATAAATTTTGATAAGAAATAAGCTGTTTATTCTAGAAGAAAGGAGATTACATGGTTGGGATATTTTTGAATTTTAAAAATAGTAAGATACAGATTTTATCAGCATTATTTACATTTAGTGCGATGAGTTTTGCAGTTAATGTGGATGATTTGATCTCTCAGTATGAAAAAAATTCTTATACGACAAAAATTAATGAAAAAAATATGAGAAAGTTTGATATAAAAGAGAAATCTTTGAAAAATGGGGAATGGAATGAAGTCAGTGTAACTTCAGATAATAATTATACATTACACGGAGCAGCAAATGGACTAACTATGCAAAATAATGTAAAGTATGGAATGCTTTATTACAGAAATGAATATAATTTTAGAAGTAGTGAGCTTACAGAAAATAAAATTGGTATTTCTAAAACTTTAAACGATTATTTTGGATATAGTGATGTAAATTATAATAAAAAAACTAATCAAATTTCACGAAATATACAGAAAATTAGCAATGAAACTACTAAAAATTCTGAAATACGTGATTTGATTGATTTATATAAAAATTATAAGAATAAACAGAAGGAAATGGAACAGGAAGCGCTTGCGTTAGAAGATACTAAAAAAGATTATGCTATTCAGGCTAAAAAATATGAGCTGGGGACAGCATCACAGTATGATTATGAATTAGCAAAAACAGAATATGAAAATTCTCAGCTTAAATATGAAAATCTTGGGCGGGAACTCCAAATTTTAGGAGAACGATTTACAGTTTACAATGTAACTTTACCTGAAAAAGAGAAGCTTGATGACCTGAAAAAAATTGAACTGAAAAAGGATGATTTTTATGCTCTTAGACTCTCAGAAGCTGAAACAATAGAATTGAATTCGCAGCTTAACAGTGAACAGTTAAGAAAGGAAAATATTGACTACAAGTATCCTAAATTATCAGGAGATATTGGATATTCTTTAAAGGATCGTTCTGTTGTTGTTGGGTTATCTGTGTCAAAAACTTTCAAAAGATATAATGATACTATTGAAGATTTGAAAAATGAAGCAGATAAATTAAGACTGCAGTATGAACAGAAAAAAAATGAGCTAGTGTCAAATGCTGGACAGCAGATGATAACTTACACAACTTACCAGACAAATGAGTTAACAGCACAAAATACAATGAATATTAAGAAAAAAGAATATGAAATTTATGCTAAGAAGTATGAGCTGGGAGTTGACACGTATTCCAACTATGTAGAAAAACGTAACAACTACAAGAAAGCTGTAATAGATTACGAAACAGCCAAAAATGAACTTGCAGCATTTACTAAAAAAATAAAATATTATAAATAGAGATTATTAATGTAAAAAATAAAAATGAAAATTAGGAAAGAGGTGATTTTGTGGAAATAAATACAGAATTTTCTGAAATGGCTAAAACTATTGAATCAAAGAGGAAAGAGTCAAAAAATAAAAATTATTTTTATAAATTTATGACAATATTTGCTGTAATATTATTTGCTACAGTTTCATGTGGAAAAAAAGAAGCTGAGCCTGAATATGAAGTGACAACTGTTGATAGGGGAGATATTTCGCTATCAGTTTCAAAGAATGGACAAGTTGTGTCAGATAACGCGGTTTCAGTATTTACAACTTCAAGTCAAAGAGTAAACAAAGTATTCTTTAAAAAAGGAGATAATGTCAAAAAAGGTGATGTAGTGCTGACATTTTACCCAGTTGATAAAAATGAAACTTTGAGAAAAATACAAATGAAAACTTTGGAAATTCAAAAATATGAAAGAAATATAACTGATGCTCAAGGTTCACTTAGAAGAAAAAAAGAGTCGAAAAGTTTAGAAATTCAACAAAAATCAAGAGATTTGCATAACGCAGAAGAGTTATATAAAGTTGGTGGGGAAACAAGAGTTAATGTAGATGATGCAAGGAAGGCTCTAAGAAATTCAAGACTAGATTTGGATACAGTTGACAGTGAGCAGAAGGCGAGCATTGAAGATGCAAGAACATCATTAAAGACAGCAAAATTAGAATTGGCAACATTACAAGAAGATCTGGCACTTATAAAAGATGAAATAACAAGTCCAGTTGATGGTGTTATTACAGAAATGACTGCAGATGAAAATTACCGTGTAAATACTGAAACGACTTTATTTAAAGTATCGGATTCAACAAACATGAGGGTAGAGGTAAATCTTTCAGATAATGAGGTAAAAAATATTCAAGTTGGGCAAAGAGTTGAAATTACTTCGGACTCATTGCCAGATGGAGAAAAAATAGAAGGCTCTGTTTTGCAAATTTCTGGAGTAGCTGAAAAAAGCTCAACACTTGATGAAAGTAATACTACTGTAAAAATCCAAATAAATGAAACTAAAGGATTAAAGCCGGGAGCAACAATAACAGCGACTATTTTTTACAAAGAAAGTAAAAATGTACCAAGACTTCCATATAGTTCAGTTATAAATGAAAATGGTAAATATTATGCTTTTGTTGTAGGAAAAGGTAATAAAGTTTCAAAAAGAGAAATTAAAGTTGGAATGAATGATGATACATTTTATGCTGTGGAATCTGGTATATCAGTGGGAGAAAGAGTAATCACTGTTGCGGATGAGAGATTGAAAGATGGACAAAAAATAAAAATTGCCGATCCGTCAAAACAGAAAGTAGCTCCTAATGGTGTAATGTTTAAGGAAGAAAAGCAATCAAGAAAAGGCGGAGGACCTGGTGGACCACCACCAAGATAGAAAAATAAACTTTAGAGGTAAATTTTTATGATAAAAGTGAGCGATATAGTAAAAATATATAAAAATGGAAGTATGGAATTAAAGGTTTTGAAAGGACTTAATCTTTCTGTAAGTGAAGGAGAATATGTGGCTTTTATGGGGCCTTCTGGAAGCGGAAAGTCTACTCTTATGAATATTTTAGGCTGCCTTGATAGCCTTACCTCTGGAACTTATATATTGGATAATCAAGATGTTTCAACTATAAAAGGAGATGCACTTGCTGAAGTGAGAAACAAAAAAATAGGGTTTGTATTTCAAACTTTTAACTTACTTCCAAAAATGACAGCAGTTGAAAATGTGGCTCTTCCAGCTTTGTATGCAGGAGTAAAGAAAGCCGAGAGGCTAAAGAGGGCAACTGAAGCATTGGAAAGTGTGGGGCTTGGTGAAAGAATTCATCATAAGCCAAATGAGATGTCAGGGGGACAAAGACAAAGAGTGGCAATAGCAAGGGCGATAATAAATAATCCTAAAATCCTTCTTGCAGATGAGCCAACAGGAAATTTAGATTCAAAATCTGGAGAAGAGGTTTTGGAAATTTTTAAAAAATTGAACGATAACGGAACAACGATAGTAATGGTTACGCATGAGGAAGATGTGGCAGAGCATTGTAAAAGAATTATCAGATTAAAAGACGGTGTAATAGAAAAGGATGAAATTGTTCAGCATCGGAGAGGAGTGTAGTGTAAATGGATTTTATGGAATTGCTAAAATTGTCAGTATCAAATTTATTTAGCTATAAGGTACGTTCCTTCTTGACAATGCTTGGAATAATAATAGGGATATCTTCAGTTATAATGATGTCTTCATTAGGAGCAGGAGTCAAGGAAAATATTACTGGAGATTTGAATAAGCTAGGAGTATCAAATTTTCAAATATCAATTGACACTTCTCCAGGACAGACTTATAAATCGCATGATTTACTTACAAAAAAAGATATTGAAAAAATAAAGAGTATAGACGGTATTGAAGCAGTTACTCCAACTTCGAACACATTTGCCAGAATATCAATGAGCGATGGTTCAGATAAAATGTTTTCGGGAACGGGAGTGACAGAAGATTATTTTAAAATGTCAAATTATACGGTAATAAAGGGAAGAAAATTTTTGCCAAGTGAATATAGAAAAGATGGGAAATATATAATGATTGACAACACAACGGCAGATCAGATGTATCCAGGGGAAAATCCGATAGGAAAGAAAATAGTCTTAAACTTTAGAAAAAACAGCCAAATTGTAACGATTGTCGGAGTATTTAAAAATCCGTATGCCAGCTTAGGCGGTGGTGATGGAATGCCTGCTACAGGACTTTTACCTAATAATTACCTAAATTATTTGGAAGGGAACGAGCAAGACAAGTTTACTGCATTACAGGCAAAAGCAAGAGATGCCAATGAAATGAACAGATTAATGGAAGTGGTAAAAGATTTATTAAAAACAAGAGGAAGTGAGTCTAATATTTACAATGTAAATTCAACAAGTCAAGGTTTAGATGAATTTAATAACATTCTTAACATGCTTTCACTTTTCATAAGTGGAGTTGCTGCAATTTCGTTATTTGTTGGTGGAATCGGAGTTATGAATATAATGCTTGTAAGTGTTACTGAGAGAATAAGGGAAGTTGGATTAAGAAAGGCTATTGGAGCAAAAACAATACACATTCTTATACAATTTTTGATAGAAGCTGTCATTTTGACATTCTTTGGTGGTATAATTGGAGTTGTAATTGGATATTCATTAGCACTTTTAGTTGGCATGTTTATACAGACATCACCAATATTAAGTCCAGTTATAGTGTTTGTGTGTATATTTGTTTCGACAATGATAGGATTAGTTTTTGGTGTTTATCCAGCGAAAAAAGCTGCCGCATTGGAGCCAATGGAAGCACTGCGAACAGATTAGAATTAACAATTTGATAAAATAAAAATTGATTATCTTAAAAAATTAAATTTAGGATAATCTTTTTTTTAGATTTTAAGAAAAGTGTGATATAATAAGGAATAAATTTTAGATATATTTGAATTACATATTAATAAAAAGTGTAGAGTATAAAAGGAGATGATAAAAAATGTCAAAAAATAAGTATCTTGATATGGATATAACAAATTTGCCAACACCAGCCTTTATAGTTGATGAAAGGCTGCTAAAAAGAAATCTTGAAACATTAAAAAGTGTAATTGATAGAACAGGATGTAAAATATTGCTTGCACAAAAGGGATTTTCAATGTTTTATTTTTATCCGTTAATTAGCGAATACTTAAATGGAACTACTGCAAGCTCACTATTTGAAGCAAGACTTGGGTATGAGGAAATGGAACTGAAAAATCCCAACAAAAAATTGGAAACTCATATTTTTAATCCGTCTTACAGGGAAGATGAGTTTGATGAAATAATGGAAATAACAAATCATATTGTTTTTAATTCTTTCAATCAATGGAAAAAATTTAAAAGTAGAGTAAAGGAATTTGAAGAAAAAAATGGTAAAAAAATTAGCTGTGGACTTCGATTAAATCCAGAATTTTCAGAAGTTGAAACTGAGATTTATAATCCAGCAGGAAGATTTTCAAGATTTGGAGTAACACTTGAAAATTTTAAGGAAAATGAGCTTGAAGGTTTGGATGGATTTCATTTTCACGCACTTTGTGAACAAAATTCTGATGCCCTTGAAAATGTATTAAGAATTTTTGAAGAGAAATTTGGAAAATATTTGTATAATATGAAATGGCTTAATTTTGGTGGGGGACATCATATTACAAGAGAAGATTATGATATTGAAAAACTTGTAAAATGTATAAATTACATAAAAGAAAAATATGATGTAGAAGTGTATCTGGAGCCAGGAGAAGCTGTTGCTTTGAATACAGGCTTTTTAGTTTCAGAAGTTTTAGATATTACAAAAAATGAGATGGATATTTTATTAATGGATACTTCAGCTTCATGTCATATGCCCGATGTAATCGAAATGCCATACCGTCCATTTATTTTCGGTTCAGGAATGCCAAATGATAAGAAATACACTTATAGATTGGGAGGGCCTACTTGCCTTGCTGGAGATGTAATTGGAGATTATTCCTTTGATGAACCTGTAAAAGTAGGAGATAAACTTATTTTTACTGATATGGCACATTACAGCATGGTAAAGACGAATACTTTCAACGGGATAAATTTACCTGTGATTGCAGTTTATACAGAAAAAGGTGGAGTTGAGGTTATTAGAAAGTTCGGATATGAGGACTTTAGGAATAGATTGTCATAATTAAAAAAAAATTACCCCTAGATATTTGATATTATTTAGGGGTATTTTTTTAATTTAGTCAATATTACAAAAAAGATAGTCATTTTTAACAATCTTTACTAATACTAAACCCCATTTAAATAATGAAATTATTACAAACTTTTTTAATAAAGGATATAAACCTAATATTTTCAAATAATTAAAATATAATTTTCATTTTTTGAATAAAGTCTAGTATAAATATCTATTTAAACAGTTCATTAATTTTCTGAATCACATAATCCACATCATTTTTCTGGGTAAACTCAACAATACTCGTTCCCACAATCACCCCATCCGCATATTTTCTCATGGTATTCACATTGTCATTAGTTTTTATCCCAAAACCTAATGAAACTGGCAAGTCTGAAACTTCTCTAATTTCATTAATAAAAGATTCTAAGCGTGGTAAATCAACTTGTTTTGAACCTGTAACTCCAAGAGAACCGATTGCATAAATGAAGCCGTCACCTTGAGAGATGATTTTTCTCATTCTATTTCCAGAAGTAACGCTTACAAGAGGGATAAGAGCGATATTGTTTTCTCTTAGTTTTTCCGACATTTCAAAGGCTTCCTCATAAGGCAAGTCTGGAATGATTATACCTTTAATGTTAGCTTCGCAGCATTTTTTGATAAATTCATCAATTCCATAAGCAAATATTAAGTTGTAGTAAATTAAAAAAATTAAAGGTTTTGAAATATCATTTTTTACTTCTGTTAATAAGTCAAAGACTGTATCGGTAGTAACTCCAGCTTCAGAAGCAAGAAATGAAGCGTGTGAAATTAATTTTCCATCGGCTAGAGGGTCGGAGTAGGGAATTCCGATTTCAAGCATATCAAGAGCTGTATTATCCAAATTTTGTAAAAATTGTTTTGTAAAATCAACACTTGGATAGCCTGCGACAATATAACCAATGTTTACTTTTTCTTTTTCCCTAAAAATATCAATAATTTTTTTATCTAAATTTTTTTCACTCATTTTCTAAACCTCCATTTAACTCATAAATTCCGTTTTTTCCATCAGTTTCCTTGTCTTTTAATACGGAAAAAACAGTATGCATATCTTTATCTCCACGTCCAGACACATTTACAATGATAGTTTCTCTCTTGTCTTTAGAAAGTACAGGACATAATTTTTCAAGATAGGCTAACGCATGGGAACTCTCAATTGCTGGAATAATACCTTCTTTTCTTGTAACAAGCATTAATGCCTTTATTGCCTCATCATCAGTAATTGGTGCGTAAGTTGCCCTTTTTGTATCAAATAAATGTGAATGTTCGGGACCTACTCCTGGATAGTCAAGTCCAGCGGAAATTGAGTGAACTGGACTTATTTGTCCATATTTGTTTTGAAGAACATAAGTTTTCATTCCATGAATAATTCCAGGTTTTCCAAGTGTCAATGTGGCAGCGTGCATATCTGTATCAATTCCGTATCCTCCAGCTTCGACTCCATAAAGTTTTGTTGAGCTGTCTTCCAAAAATGCACTAAAAATACCAATAGCATTACTTCCGCCACCAACACAGGCAATCACGTGATCAGCATGTTTTCCAAGTTCCTCCAGCTGTGCTTTTGCTTCGTAACCGATGATTGACTGAAAATCACGCACGATAGTTGGATACGGATGAGGCCCTACAACAGATCCGATTACATAAAACACAGTTTCTATTTCTGCAACCCAAGATTGAATAGCTGCAGTTGTCGCTTCCTTCAAGGTTTTAAGCCCATCTTCAATAGAAATAACTCTCGCACCCAAAAGCTCCATTCTAAAAACATTTAATTTTTGCCGTTCAATGTCAACAGCCCCCATGTAAACGTCACACTCCAAACCTAATAGAGCGGCTGCAGTAGCAGTAGCAACTCCATGCTGTCCAGCCCCAGTTTCAGCAATAACTTTCTTCTTCCCCATTTTTTTAGCAAGTAAAACCTGCCCAAGCGCATTATTAATTTTATGAGCACCAGTATGGTTCAAGTCTTCTCTTTTCAGGTAAATATCATGGTTATAATATTCACTCAAATTTTTGGCATAATAGAGCGGAGTTTCACGTCCAACATAATTTTTTAGCAAATTATCAAATTCTTCAAAAAATTCCTTGTCATTTTTTAGCTTTTCATATTCGGATTCTAGTTCCGATAGAGCAAACATCGCAGTTTCAGGTACAAATTGTCCACCAAATTGCCCAAAATATGCCTTTTCATTAAAATGTTTATTTTCCATATTTTTTTCCTTTCATATCAATCTTTTAAAATTATTATTTCTTTTTTACCAAATTTACAACATTTTCAACTAATTCCTTACTTTTTCTATTATTAACTTCAACTTTGCTGTTTATATCCAAAATGGCAGGCTTGTACTCAAGCGCTTTTTGAATATTCTCAATCGACAGCCCTCCAGCCAGTACAAACGAATATTTCTCCAATTTTTTCAAAATATCCCAATCAAAGACAATTCCATTTCCCCCACGATTTACTCCTTTTGCATCAAATAGGGGATATTCAATATACGGCTTGTAGTCAGTAATATTCGGAAGTTCATCGGTTACGCCAAAAACTTTCCAAAGTTTTGTTTTAGCAGGGAAATTTTTACGTTTTCCAAAACAATTTTTTTCGTACAATTTTTCTAATTTTTGAGTAAGTTCCATGCAATATTCCACTGACTCATCTCCATGCAGCTGCACAATATCAACATCTGTTTCTTCTACAATTTTTACAACATTCTCAATCATCGCATTTACAAACACACCTACAGTTCTTTTCCCATGCCTGTGTGCAATCCGTGTAATTTTAGCCGCAAGTTCGCTATCCACTTGCCTTTGACTTTCTGCAAAAATACATCCGAAATAGTCAATATCCAAAGTTTTCAATTCATTAATTTCAGTAATGCTCCTAATTCCACAAACCTTTAATTTAGCAGTATTTTCTGTGAAATTATCAGTTGCCACATTATTTTCTTTTTTCTCCAATTTTTTTCCTTCCATAAATTTAAAGTTATTTTTCTAAGACCAGTTTAACAACCTAAGTTTTTTATTTCCCCAAGTATTTTTGGCTCCTTGTTTCAGAATATTTATTTTATGAAATTCTAAAGAAGCCCTTTCATAAGTGCCTCCCCAATTAGCAGTCCATCCACGTTCAATTTTTCTGCATACTTCACATCTTCTTTTGACAAAAATCCACTTTCACTTACGATAGTCAAATTGTTAAAAACATCGCTTGGAATTTCATTTATCAATTTTTCCGTAGTTTTAATATCAACTTCAAAAGTATTTAAATTTCGGTTATTAATTCCCAAAATTTCCAAGTTCGGAATTTTCAAAGCCCTTCTTATTTCCTCTTCATCATGAGTTTCCACCAGAACATCCATTTCCAAATTCTGTGCCAGCTTATGAAGTTCCAAAAGCGTCTTATCATCCAGCATTCTCACAATCAGTAAAATTGCTGAAGCTCCTAAAAATTTAGCATGAGCCACTTGAAACGGAGTATAAATAAAATCTTTTCTCAAAATTGGCATTTCTGGAAATTTTTCTCTTACAATTTTTATAAAATCATTCTCCCCTTTAAAATATTCCTTTTCTGTCAATATCGAAAAAGCTGAAACTCCTTTATCTACATAACTTTGTGCCTGTTTTAATAAATCAAAATCATCTTTTGCAATTTTTCCCTTTGATGGAGAAGCCCTTTTAATTTCCCCAATAATCTGAATTCCCTTTTGATTAAGTGCCTTTTTTAAAGACGGCTGTTTAAAAGATTTTAATTCTTCTTCAAGCTGTGTATTTCTTTTTATTTTTATTTTTTCTAAAATATCCATATTTCTCCTTTTGTTTTTTAAATATTTGGTATGAAAATTTCATTTTTTACTAAACTGACATAGATACTAAACATTATTAAATTTACTAAAAAAATTACTAATTTTAATTTATTTTTAGATTTTTTTCTTTTTTCTTCATCTTCAACTTTGTTTATTTCTTTTAATTTTTTTGAACTTAAATACATTACTATTATTTTAAACAAAATATAAATTAAAGGAATATTTCCAATAACAAAAAAATATAAAAATTCTAACATAGGGTAGAAAAAAATTGTAACTAATAAAAGCAATAGTATGTCAGGTACTACAAAATATCTTAAACAATGTTCCCTATATAAAGTTTTTATCATATTCGCACCATTCTTTCCAAAAATTTTAATTTATAAATATTTTTAACTTTTTTAGTCTTTCAATAAAAAATCAATAATATTCAAATGTTTTATCCCATTTCTTGACATATCAAATCTATCCATAGAAATTACATATTTTGGATAATTATCATTAATTTTTTCAAATGGTAAAAATTCTCTTTTTATAATGTCTTCAGATGCAAGTAAATATGCTACCTGAATATAAATTTTCTCATTATTTGTTTTTGTACAGGCAAAATCTATTTCTAAATTATTCAATTTTCCGATTTTTATGTTATAGCCTTTTCGCAATAATTCCATGTATACAATATTTTCAAAAATTTGATTTATATCTCTTTCGTTTGTTTCTAAAATTGCTTCCCTTATTCCATGGTCTGCAATATAATATTTTTCACTCACATTTAGAACTTCTTTACCTTGTATTTCGTAACGAGGGACTTTGTGAATCAAAAATGCGTTTTCACAGGCTTTTATGTAATTTAGCACAGTATCTACTGCAACTTTTCTATTTTCGCTTTTAAAATATTTTGAAATTGAATTTGCAGAAAATGTATTCCCAATGTTCATTACGATGTAATTGATGATTCGCTCTAATAATTCAGTATTTCTTATATTATTTCTTTGAGTAATATCTTTTAATATTATTGATGAATATATATCTTTTAAATATTGCATGCTTGATTCCGCATCATAATTCAAGTTATGTAAAAATGGCATTCCACCTAGTTTGACATACTTTTCAAACATTTCTTCTTTTGAAATATTTTGATTTATATTTTGGTATATTGAACAAAACTCTTTGAAAGAAAAAGGGTAAATTTCAACTTCAACGTATCTTCCTGCAAGGTAAGTTGCAAGTTCTCCCGATAATAGTTTAGCGTTGGAACCTGTTATATAAATATCAAATTGCTTATCTTCTGTTCTTAATGAATTTATACACTTTTCCCACTCTTTTACTTCCTGAATTTCATCCAAAAATAAATAGCATTTTTCTTGAATATTTTCTGCTTTTTCCAATATATATTCATTCAATGTATCAGCATAACAAAGATGTCTATTTCTTAAATTTTCAAAATTGATATAAATAAATTGATTTTCGTTAACACCGTTTTTTTTCAATTCTTTCATAATCAATTTTAACATTACAGATTTACCACTTCTCCTTATTCCTGTCAAAACTTTAATAATATCTTTATCTATAAAGGGCTTAATTTTTTCAAAATAAATTTTTCTTTCTATCATAAAATCACCTCTATAAATATTTTATCATACTTACAACTAATAAAAAAGATATTTTTTAAATTTTTATCAGTTATAATCTATAAAAAAATACAAATTAGTAATTTTATCAATTATATCCAAAAAATTATTTTGTGATTTTCACATAATCTTTATAAAACTCATAAACCTTCCCACTCTCAATCGCTTCTAAAACCATATCCTTTGCTTTTGCAGGGTGATCCACCACATCCGCAGTATAAAGTGCGAACATTACATTTAATACAACAATATCAAATTTTGCTGATTTTTCTTCGCCTTTTAAGATTTTTATCAAAATTTCAGCATTTTCCTCTGGAGTTCCGCCTTCAATTTCAGAATGGAAAGCCCGCTTAAAGCCAAAACTTTCAGGAGAGATTGTATATTCGAGAATTTGTTCATCTTTTGCTTCAATAATTTTAGTGTCATCACAAATTGTTATTTCATCAAGCCCATCATTTCCACGAACAGCTAATGCATGTTTTCTTCCGAGTAATTGTAATGTTTCAGCGTATAATCTGTGTACAGGCTCGTGGTAAAGTCCAACCAATTGGTATTTTAATTTTGTGTTTGGATGAAGCAGTGGACCTAAAATGTTAAAGACAGTTCTGATTCCAAGACGGCCTCTAACTTCTCGTACTTCTCCAACTAATTTGTGGAAAAACGGGGCATGAAAGAAAGCAAGATTTTTTACGTGCAGTTTTTCAATTTGATTTGCAAGAGAGTTTTCAAGTGGTACTCCTAGTTTGTCAAGCACATCACTGCTTCCACTTTTACTTGAGATTGCACGGTTTCCATGTTTTGCAACATTTACTCCCATTGCTCCCAGAATAAATGCAACTGCTGTTGAAATATTTATTGTCTTGAATCCATCGCCGCCAGTTCCGCAAACATCAATCATATCAGAATCATCTTCAAAAGTTGTGCTGTATTCCAGAATATTTTTTACAAATGCTGTAAGCGATTCAGGATAAAGGCTTTTTTCTGAAATTAGTACAAGCAAAGCTCCAAGCTGTACAATGTCATAATTTTTACTGTCAATAATTTTACAGATTTCACGAAAATCAGTATCTGTCAATGCAATATTTTCCTGTAATTTTTTTAAATATTTATTCATATCTATAAAGTTTCCTTTCTCGTTAGTATTTTTAGAATTTTCATTATTTTGCAAAGTTTTTGAAACTTCAATATTCAAGAAGTTTCGTATCATATTTTTTCCATATTCAGTAAAAATTGATTCTGGATGAAACTGAATTCCAAAAATATTTTTACTTTTATGTTCCACAGCCATCGCAACCCCATCCTCAGACTTTGCCGTAACTTCAAGATCTTCTGGAATATCGTTAACATAAAGTGAATGATATCTCATAACTTTAAATTTTTTTGGCAAGTTTTTAAATAATACAGAATTCTCGGATAAAACTGTAATTTCTGAAGTTTTACCATGCAACGGATTTTCAAGCCTTTTTATTTCTCCACCAAAATTCATTCCAATTGCCTGATGTCCAAGACAAATTCCTAAAATTGGAATATTCCCCAGTTCATCAGTATTATTTAAAATTTCTAGGCAAATTCCGCTGTCCTTTGGATGTTTTGGACCTGGAGAAAAAATTATTTTGCTAGGATTCATTTTTTTTATATCATCAATTGTAATTGCGTCATTTCTAACAGTAATAACTTCATCATCAGTCATTTCCTTCAAATATTGCTCAACATTAAATACAAACGAATCATAATTGTCAATCGTTAAAATCATTTATTTCACATCCTTTCCACTTTTATTTTCATTGTTTTTATTTTTTTCTTCATTACAGAATTTTTTAAAAATGTTTAGCACAGAAGCTCTTTTATGGCAAATTTCATCATATTCTTTTTCTTTTACAGAATCAAACACAATTCCTGCTCCAGCCTGAATAAATACATTCCGAACCTCATCAACTTTATTCAAGTCGTAATTTTTATTTTCAAAAAATGCAGTACGAATAATAATCGCAAGCTGAACATCTCCATTAAATCTTAAGAATCCAATTCCGCCAGCATAAACATTTCTTTTAAATGTCTCGAGTTCTGAAATAATTTGCATAGCACGAATTTTTGGCGATCCAGAAAGCGTTCCCGCTGGAAGAGCCTGAGCGATAACTTCAAATATCGACACATCTTTTCGCTTTTTCCCGTAAACATCAGTTACAATGTGCATTACATGTTCATAATTCTTAATATGCATAAGATTTTTTACAACAACTGAGCCACTTTCTGCAAATTTCCCAATATCATTTCTAGCCAAGTCAACAAGCATTCTATGTTCAGCACATTCTTTTTCATCATTTAATAAGTCGTTTGCTAAAAATGCGTCTTCGTTAGCATCTTTTCCTCTGGGGCGAGTTCCAGCGATAGGAGCAATATAAATATTATCCGATGAAATATCAACCAGTATTTCAGGGCTAGAACCAACTATATCTCCATATTTCGTAGGAAAATGGTACATATACGGACTTGGATTTGCCTTTGACAATTTTTCATAAAAATCAAGAGAATCCATATTTGATGTAAGTTTTAACTGCTCGCTTAGAACAACTTGAAAAATATCTCCAGACTTAATATATTCCTTCGCTTCTTCAATAATTTCATAATAATGTAATTTTTCCTCTTCAAAATCTGTTTTTATATCATAAAATAAATCAGAATCATTAAATTTTTCAGAAATTTTATCATTTAAAAAATTAAAATATTTTTCTTTATCTCCATAAAAGGAAAATTCTTTACTAGTCTTTGAATAATGTAAATATGCCTTTGCATTGGCAAAAATAAATTGTGGAAATTTAAACTGCTCTTTTTCAATTTTTCCAATTTTTTCAAAAAAATGTATCGACTCATAAGCAAATGTCCCAAAAAGCCCTGCAAAAGGGGAAAGTCTTTTCTGTTTTACAAAAGAATTGTATATTTTTTTTAACGAGTCATAACTGTATTCATTAGAATCAAAATATTCACAGTCAATCCCAATAATAACTTGCCTTTCATCTTCAGCAAAATAGGAATTGCTAAATTTTTTTCTTATAATAGAGTAGTAATAAGTAGGTTTGTTTGTTAACATAAAATATCTCACTTTCTATATTATTGTATTTTTCTTTATTTATACTATTTTACAATCTATCCAACTATTAAAATATTCTTTAATTAAATTTTGCTTATTTAGTATTTTTAAAATGTAAAAACTACAACTTAAATATGATAATCTTTATAACTTAATGTAGATGTCGTGATTTTTTTGGAATGAAAACGATTGTTTGAGCGTTAGTGAGTTTCGTTTTCGTAGTAATCCAGATTTATCCAAATAATAAATGTTTTGACTACTTTCCCAAATAAAATTTGGGAATATTTCAAAAAAATGCTTAGACGAGCCAGGGATGCAAGGGAAATGGTGATTGATTTCCCTTGCTTATATAAAAAGAAAAAACATAGAATTATGAAAAACATTTATTAATAATAAGCAGTTTTTCATAATTTGAATAAAAATTCCTTATATGGATACTTAAAAATAAGATTTAATTTTTTTTAATTAAGATTATAAAATTAATTGTTATAGAATTTTATTTCTATTTTCTAAATGAGGTTTAGTGTTAGTTGAAATTTATAAAAAAATTCTCTTAAATCGTTTTACCGACTAAGAGAATTGTATAAAATAAAAGCATTGATTTTGTTTCACCAATGCTTTTTTCACAATATTTAATAATAGTAATTACAATAAATTTCAACATAGCTGGCAAAAAAATATTAAATTGTATTTAATTTTTTCCACCAAATCCAAGTTTGTTTAATCATTGTAATCACTCCTTAAAATTTTTATTTATTATTTTAATCTACAAATAATATACCACAAAAAATGTATTTTGTAAAATATATTTTATTAATTTAACCATAACTTTTGTTAATGATTAATTTGTACTTGCTGTACCGTTTTCTTCCTGCAATTTTTTATCATCCCATATTTTAAAGAATGGATAGTAAATAGCCGCTGTTATGAAGAAGTTTACTACTTGTATGGCTGCTCCTGTCCAATGGCTCGTTGCGAGAAAACCAGATATGAAAGGCGGCGTTGTCCAAGGCAAGGCAACTCCAGTTACTTTTGCAACTAACCCTGAATACATCGCTAGGTAAGTAACCATTACTGTAACTAACGGAGCCAGTATAAATGGAATGATTAAAATAGGGTTCATAACTATTGGAAGTCCAAATAAAATGGGTTCGTTAATATTGAAAAAAGCAGGACCAATTGCTAATTTACCAATTTCTTTAAGCTGTTTACTCTTAGAAAGGAAAAGAAGCATAATAGCAAGAGAGAAAGTTGTTCCAGAACCTCCCATATTATGAAAAATATCAAAGAACTGAGTTGTAACTATATTTGGAAGAGGTTTTCCAGCACTAAGTGCAATTCTATTCTGATCCATTAATGTATCCAGTACAGGTCTTGCTATACCTCCTGTTACTAGGTTTGAACCATGTATTCCAGCAGTCCATAGTAAATTAGTTATGAAAGAAAGTCCCATCATTCCAAAGAAAGATCCTCCTAATGCTGTAAGCGGTTTAGTTAATACCATTTCAACAACCTTATGGATATTTCCAAATGGAGAAACTTCAAATAAAATTCTTATTATTAATGAAATTAGAATAACAAAAAATCCTGGAATTAATGCAGCAAATGATTTTGATACTGCAGGTGGCACAGAATCAGGCATTTCAATAATAATGTTCTTTTTCACGATAAAGTTTACAATTTCTATTGCCAAAAGTGACATTATTATAGCTACAAATAATCCTCCGCTTCCCATACTAGGCAGTGGGATACCATTATGAAAAGGAGTTACCAGTAAAAATGCTAAAACTCCTAAGATTGTACTAGAAATTTCATCTAATTTATAATGTTGAGCCAATTTATATGAGATACCGATACACGCAATAAAGCCTAATAAATTAAATGTTACATCAACAGGATAGGATAACCATTTTGCGATAATTTCTCCAACTGCATTATATTTATAAAAATTAGCTAATGCTGGTATCGGCAAGTTTCCTAAAATCAAAAATACAGATCCTGCTATAATAAATGGCAATGTAATAACCATTCCATCTTTGATTGCCGCTAAATGTCTCTGATTAGCCACTTTTACAGCTACAGGCATTAATTTTTCTTCTAAAAATTGTGTAAATTTGTCCATAATGTTTGCCATATTAATTCCTCCTAAAAAATGATTATTCTAAAATTTAATATCTTCAATATGAAAAATAAATTTTCTTTTATAAAAACAAACACCGGTATCCATGGTTTAAAATCATTTTTACCGATATTTGAACTCTAACAAAAGTATAGTATAAATTGAGCTATTTAATTAAATTTAACGCTTGATCCAGAACTTTTGCCCCATTCATCATTCCATAGTCAACCATGTTAATTACATCTATATTAATGTTGTTTTCTTCAGCGATTTTTTTTGCTTCAGGTAAAGCATATTTAACTTGTGGTCCTAATAGAATAACATCAGCTTTTGGAAATTCTTCTTTTGCCTTATCAAGAGGTTCTGCCCAAATTTCAGCTTCAATTCCTCTTTTTTCAGCCTCAGCTTTCATTTTGTTTACTAATAGACTAGTAGACATTCCTGCTGCACAGCATAATAAAATTTTTTTCATTTTTAATCATCCTTTCTTCTTTCTTCTCTAAATTTATTTTTATTGTTTTATTTTCTTTCACATTCATAGTATACCACCAATTTTTTAGAAGTCAAATTTTATGAAAAAATAATATTTTTTCGTCTATAATCTGTTTTAAATATTGGAAAAATAAGTTTTTATAAAATAAAAACTAGAATAAACGATAAAAAAATATATATTTTTTCGTTTATTATTTTAAATGATTATTCCAAAAAAAAATAAAATTTTTATAGGAATTTTATGATTTTTATTTGGCTTTTAGAATTTTGGAAGTACTTTATATAGATTTTGAAGTCAGTAAAGCTCTGTTCCATTATCTGTTCATTTTTTAAAGTAAGAATTTCGTTAAAATATCCATCGTCAACTAGAATTCTAAGCTCATTTTCCAAATGATTCTGACGCATGAGATTGGATATATCAAGCTGAAGGAAAAAAGGAGTACGGTATTTTCTTTTTATGTTCAAAACCTCTGATTCATGTTTTAAGTTATTTTTTAAGGATTGTCCCAAATCAAGCAGCAAAACTTTTTTTAACTGCTTTTCTATATTGTTTTTAAATTGCTTTTTTGTAAAAATAACATTTGTATAAACGTAATCGTAATTTTTCTTCAAAATATACTTTTTTATCAATTCATAAGTGGCATGAAAATCTTTTATATCATTTTTTATCAAGTCCATAATGCTGTTTATATGCTGAACAAGTTCCCTGTTTTTCTCTTCGGAAGATTTACTGTTATCAATTATCTTAAAACGAATTTTTTCCACTTTATTATTTACATGTTCTCCAACCTTAATTTTTTCATAGACAACCTTAATGTCAGAAAAAAGATTTATAGTTTCAATTGCTTTTTTTAAGATCTGTTTCTCAAAGTCAAAAAAACGCTCATATTTATCCCCAGTATCAAACATTTCTTTTAGTCTTTCTAATGTAATTACAGTATCATTATTATAATTTTTATCAGAAATTAAATAAGCATAAAAATTATAAGTAGCCTCATCTCCCATAAAAACCAGAAAATCAAATCTAAGAAGTGAGAATAAAGTATTATTTTTCCTAGCATTTTGAATTTCTCTTGCAAATTGAAATTCAATTTTGGAATAAACAATATTGTAAGACACCAAAATTGGAAATCGTCCGTAAAGTACAATTTTATCATTACTAAAAATTGAGAACTCCAGCTTTTTCACTTGTAAATTATCCAAAAATTTTTTCAATTGCTCAAATGTAGAAAATTTAAGCACATCTAATATTTCATTTAAATCAACATCTTGTAAAATAGTCGCTTTCTCAAATTTTTCCAGCAACTTATATTCCATAAAAAGAAACTTTAAAAAATATTTTTCTTTTTTATTCAATACTTTTGAAAATGAAATTTTTATTTTTTTATTTTCTAAAAAATGTTTGTTAATTGGTGCATAAATATCCATAATATGATTTTTCTCCTTTAATAAAGATTTTGTGAAATATTTTATTATAAATTTATATTTTTTTAAAATTTTCAATATATATTATACACGAAAAAAGATGTAATTGTAAATCGTTTATTTTCATAGAATATCGGATTTATGCTTTAATTAATAATAAAATTAATAAAAATAGACGAAAAATGAATTAAAAGTATGAAAAATTGACATACAGGGAAACGTGTGTTATAACAAAATTAAGAAGAAATTTTAATATAAAATTTGATAAAACTAAAAAATAATTATTTAGGAGGATTTACTATGGCTGAAGAAATATTGGATATTGAAATGATTGCAATGACATTGATTGGACAGGCAGGAGAAACTAAAAGTTTGGCTTATCAGGCTATGAATGCGGCGAAGGCAGGGAAGTTTGATGAAGCGGAAGAATTTATGAAGCAATCTACTGAGGAAATGCTGAAGGCACATGAATTACAGACAGATTTGATTGTAAGGGAAGCTGGAGGAGAAAAAATTGATGTTGGATTAATTATGGTACATTCACAGGATCACTTGATGACGGCAATTTTGTTTAAGGAACTGGCAAAGGAATTTATTGAAGTGTACAAGAGATTGGAACAAAAATAGTTTTGAACTGAATTTTGAAATATATTAAACAGGACAATTGCGTATAAAAATATTATTTTATGTGTGAATGTCCTGTATTCATAATAAAGGGATTTAGATTAAACTTCGTTGAATAAGAAAGTTATTAAAGACTTTTTTTACAAGGGATAAAAACCAATATTCCAAAATAATTAAATATAACTTTTGCTTTTTTATAGGAAAGTATTAATTAGAAGGCAATGATAAAGCAGTAAAAATTGAAAAATGATGTACTAATGAAAGTTGATGAATTTTTACAAAATGCTATCTTACAAATACAATTTAGGAGGGTGAAAATGATAAATAAAGGATTTCCAGAAGGATTTCTGTGGGGAGGAGCGGTTGCTGCTCATCAGCTTGAAGGTGGATGGAATCAAGGTGGAAAAGGACCAAGCACAGCGGATGTAATGACTGCTGGAGCACACGGAGTTCCTAGAGAAATTACTGATGGAATAATAGAAGGAAAAAATTATCCAAATCATGAAGCAATAGACTTTTATCATAGATATAAGGAAGATGTGGCATTGTTTGCAGAAATGGGATTTAAATGTTTTAGAACTTCTATCGGATGGAGCAGAATTTTTCCTAATGGAGATGATGAACAGCCAAATGAGGCAGGACTGCAATTTTATGATGATTTGTTTGATGAATTATTAAAATATGGAATTGAGCCTGTAATTACATTGTCACACTTTGAGATTCCGTATAATCTTGTAAAAAATTATGGTGGATTTAGAAGCAGAAAAGTAATTGATTTTTTTGAAAAGTTTGCAATTACCGTTTTTGAAAGATATAAAAATAAAGTAAAATACTGGATGACATTTAATGAAATTAATAATCAGGCTTCAAATCTTGATGTTGATATATTTGCATTTACTTGTTCTGGAGTTACTTACAAAGATGGCGAAAACCGTGAGGAAACAATGTATCAAGTCGTTCATAATGAGCTTGTTGCAAGTGCGAGAGCCGTCAGAGCTGGTAAGAAAATAAATCCTAATTTTGAAATTGGATGTATGGTTGCATTTGTACCAATCTATCCATATTCATGCAATCCTGACGATATGATGAAATCTGTAGAAGAAATGCATAAGAGATGGCATTTTCTTGATGTTCATGTAAGAGGGGAGTATCCTGCCTACACTAAGAAAATGTGGGAAAGAAAAGGATTTAATATTCATATTGAGCCGCAGGATCTGATTGAACTGAAGGAAGGAACAGTTGATTATATTGGATTTAGCTATTATATGTCGTCAGTTGACAAGGCAGATAAATCAGATGTGGAAAGTGGGGACAAATTAGTTGGAAGTGTTAAAAACCCATACATAAAAGAATCTGACTGGGGCTGGCCAATTGATCCTGTTGGACTTCGATACGCTCTTAACGTAATGTACGAAAGATACAACAAACCTTTATTTATTGTAGAAAATGGTTTTGGAGCAATTGATGTGAAGGATGAAAAAGGCGAAGTTCATGATGATTATAGAATTGATTATTTAAGAAGACACATTGAAGAAATGCAGAAAGCGATTGAAATTGATGGTGTGGAACTTTTGGGATATACTCCTTGGGGATGTATTGACTTGGTTTCTTTTACAACTGGAGAAATGAAAAAACGATACGGATTTATTTATGTGGATAAAAATAACGATGGAAGCGGAACGCTGGAAAGAAGTAAAAAAGATTCATTTTACTGGTATAAAAAAGTAATTGAAAGTAATGGAAAGGAATTGTAAAAGATACTAAAGAATTATAAATTGTTTAAAAGGGAAATTTTTAGAATAAAAATCATTTTGTGATATTTTATTTGACTATATTATATAGTACTTTAAAATAAATCTTGGTTTGAAGTGAGAGTAGAGAATTAGGCTATATACAGCTAATTCACTTTTTTACGTATTTTTTACTCTAGTTTTTTATAATACTGATTAGAAAGGGTGATTTTTATGATGACGATAGGAATTATTGGAAATGGAAAAAGTGCAAACAGATACCATCTGCCATTTTTACTGCAAAGAAAAGATAAAATAAAAGTGAAGACCATTGTTACAAATAATTTGGAAAATAAGACTTGGAAGAGAATAGACGGGATTCATTATACTGATAAAATTGAAGAACTGTATAATGATTCTGAAATTGATTTGGTTGTTATCTGCCTAAGATCCGACTTACATTATAAATACGCTAAAGAAGTGCTGGAATATGGTAAGAACTGTCTTGTGGAAAAACCTTTTGTTGAAACATTGGAAGAAGCACAGGAGTTATTTAGGTTAGCTAAGGAAAAAGGTCTAATTGTGCAGCCTTATCACAATAGAAGATTTGACAGCGATTTCTTGACTACAATGAAAGTGATTGAAAGCGGGAAATTAGGAGAGATTTTGGAAATTGAGTCTAATTATGATTATTACAGGGCAGAAGTGCCTGAAAATGTGAAGGAATATGATGGAAAACTGGCAAATACATTTTTATATGGGCATGGGACGCATGTCTTGGATCAGATAATTTCACGATACGGTAACCCTGATAAAGTACATTATGATGTAAGGCAGCTTCTTGGGACAAATCGGATGAATGACTATTATGATATGGACTTATTTTACGAAAGGGAAAATGGAAAAAGTTTAAAAGTCAGTGTAAAAGGAAGCTACTTTAGGATAAAACCTAGAGCCTCATTTATCGTATATGGAACTAAAGGGTGCTTTATAAAAGAAACGGAGGATAGACAAGAAGAACATTTGAAGTTATTTTATATGCCAGACAATGTAGATTTTGGAATAGATTTGCCAAAACATTATGGAACGCTAATTTATTATGATGAAAAAGGAAATTATCATGAGGAAAAAGTAATTTCTGAAAAAGGTGATTATGGTAGAGTTTATGATGACTTGTATGAGGCAATAAAAAATGGGAAAGAAAAAACTGTTAAGGATGAGGAAATACTTTGTCAGATAAAAATTCTGGAAGAGGGAAGTAAGGACTTAAAATAGTTTTTAAAAAGTAAAGGAGGGAAAATGACAGAACTGGAAAAATTAAAAGCGGGACTAGAATATAATTTTTATGATAAAGAAGTGGCAGGTATAAAAGGAAATGCATTGAAAAAATGTCAAATACTCAATTCGATTGATCCGATGGATAATGAAAAACAGCTTGCCGCTATAAAGGATCTTTTTGGAACAGTAAAAAATAATGCTTCTGTGCAGCCATTTTTCAACTGTGATAATGGGAAAAATATTCATGTGGGAGAAGATTTTTTAGCAAATTACAATGTTACAATTCTGGATATTGCAGAAGTTAGAATTGGAGATTACTGTATGATTGGGCCTAATACATTAATAACAACAGTGGGACATCCGATTTCTCCAAAAGGACGACGGGAAAGAAAAGCACAGGGAATGCCAGTAAATATAGGAAATGATGTTTGGATTGGTGGCAACTGCACAATTTTGCCTGGTGTTACGATAGGAAATAATGTTGTTATTGCGGCTGGGGCAGTTGTTACAAAAGATGTACCTGATAATAGTGTTGTGGGTGGAGTTCCTGCGAAAGTTATAAAACAAATTGAAAATGATTTGTAAAATGGAAAAAATACGACTATTGAATAGGAGAATAAAATTATAATGATAATAAAAAAATAAGTGAAATTTTAGAAAAGCTATACTCTTTTCTATTAAAAAGAAATAATATAAAAAGAAATTTCATAACTATTATTTTTAAAACTTTAGATAGTGTCATACAAGAATATAGTAAATATTTTGTTTTAAAAAAAATGGGCATTTTTTTATATATAAGTATATTTTATTTAATTTTAGTATTAAAGCATATTTTGTTAAAAAAATTCAAACTTACAAATAAAGAGTTAATATTAGTAATAGTAGTAGCTTTTTTGCCATTAATGATGATGTTATTAAAATAGTTTTTTTATAGAAAATAAAGAGGGAGTTTTAATTTTTCCCTCTATTTTTATTTGTATCAAAGTTTTTAAAGTTATACTAAACCTCATTTAAATAAGGAATTTATTACAAATTTTTCTAATTAAAGGATATAAACTTAATATTTTCAAATGATTAAAACATAATTTTCACTTTTTAAACAGATTCTAGTATAAATTAATCCGTCGGAGCATTTTTCTGTGCTGGCAAAACTGTCTGAGCATAGCGAGTTTTTTGTCAGTGTAGAAAAATGTTGTAGACTAGCCATAGGTTATTGCGTAGCAATCTTGCCAAATATTTTGATTATCAGGATAAACCTTTACTGCAAGATAAGGATTTGCGGCAATGAGCAATCCTACGAAAATAAAAAAGAAAAAACATAGTAATATGAAAAAATATTTATTAATAAAATGTCCAAAAAATAATAAAAAACAATTTAGTTGAATGATTATGAATTAATTATCAAACAACTCTATTATAAAAATTTATTCCTATTTTCAAAAGGGGGCTTAGTATTAAATATAGTAATTATGATTATTTAATTTTATCCAAGCATATAAAAAAATTATTATTCAAAGAAAAGTTTGCAAATGGTATTAAAATTTGTTATCATAAATTTAGGAAAAAATAAGAATTCAAGGGAGAGATAGTGGTGAAAAATATTATTTCTATGAATGATATGGGGAAAAAGGAAATTCTTGATATTTTAGAGCTGGCAAGGAAGATTGAAGACTGTTCGGAAGAGGAAAAATTTAAGTTTTTGCGTGGGAAAATAATTTCTACTTTGTTTTTTGAGCCAAGTACACGTACTAAAATGTCGTTTGAATCTGCTGCAATAGGGCTTGGAGCAAATGTTTTATCATTACCGCCTGTGGAGCAGTCGTCTGTAAAAAAAGGGGAATCCTTTAGAGATACAATAAAAATGGTGGAAGCGTATTCAGACGTAATAGTTGTAAGACACCCGTTTGACGGAGCAGCTCGGCTTGCCTCAGAAACATCACGAAAACCTGTAATTAATGCAGGAGATGGCTCTAATCAGCACCCTAGTCAAACTTTACTTGATTTGTACACAATTCTGGAGGAAAAAGGCACACTTGAAAATTTACAAATTGCATTTGTTGGAGACTTGAAGTATGGAAGGACAGTTCATTCATTAGTAAAGGCACTTACGCATTTTAAACCGATAATTTATTTTGTAGCACCACAAATTTTGCAAATGCCTGATTATTTATTGGAAGATCTGAAAAAAAATGGGATAAAATATGAAATTTTAGAGGATTTTAGAGATTGTCTTGATAAAATTGATGTTTTTTACATGACTCGGATTCAGAAGGAAAGATTTCCAGATATTGAAGATTATGAGAAAGTAAGGGGTATTTATGTTATAAACCGTGAAAATATCGAAGGAAAATGTAAAGATGATATGATAATTTTGCATCCTTTGCCAAGAGTAGACGAAATTGATACAAATTTAGACAACACAAAATATGCTTTATATTTTAAACAGGCTAAAAATGGGATTCCTGTAAGGCAGGCAATGATGATGACTGTTTTAAAAAAAGACAAGGAGTTTTTTCTGTAAATTTATTATTTTAAAATAGAAAATTTATATTCTAAGAAAGGAAAAGGTTATGTCTGAAAGAAGAGAATTACTGATACGAGCAATAAAACATGGAATTGTAATAGATCACATCCCGTCAGAAAAAGTTTTTGCAATTGTAGAAATTTTAAAATTAAAGGAATATAGCGAAAGAATCACAGTCGCAACAAATATGCCAAGCAGTTCACTTGGGAGAAAAGGGATTATAAAGATTGAGGAAAAAATATTAGAAGAAAAGGAATTAAACAATATTTCACTGCTAGCTCCAAATGTTACAATAAACATAATTGACAATTATGAAGTTGTAGAAAAGTCGAAATTAGAAAAATTGGATAAAGTTATCGGACTTATGAAATGTGATAATCCAAAATGTATTTCAAATCACGAAAATATTGAAACAAAATTTATTCGTATAAAAGAAGATTCTGAAAATTTGGATAAAAATAATTTGGAAGAAAAATCGAAATATAAATGTTTTTATTGTGAAAAAGTAATTTTGGAAGATGAAATACAAATTCAATAATTTAAGAATAGTTTATTAAAGAAAGGAAAGGTCAATGCCTAAAATAATTATAGAATCAAAAATATCTTCTAATGGTGCAGGAGATAGGTTTAAATTAAAAATAAATGATGAAAAAATTGTAGAAGTAAAATTTAATGAAAAAACAGAAATTGATGTAGACTATGGAGAACAGACACTTCAAGTATGCAATAATTTTTTAATAAAAACTCCTAAAAAAGTTATAAATGTGGAATCAGATAATCAAAACTACAGAATAACACTTCATTTTAAAGCATGGGGAATTATTTTTGTCTTTCAGATTTTAATGGCAGCATTAATTATGAATATACATCAAACAGCTGTTTTTATTGCAATTTCAATATTTATTTTAGAAATTTTGATTCTAATTTTTATGGGAATGTTTGAAATAAAGGAAGTTAAAAGGAAGGAAGATTAGAATGGCTAGAATTGATGAGAGAGCAAAAGATAGAATATTTGTTGCACTAGATTATGATAACATGGAAGATGCGAAAAGACTTGTAGAGAAGCTTGGAGATAATATTTCAATGTATAAAGTTGGACTTGAGAGTTATCTTAATACAGATGGAAAATTAATAGATTATTTGCACGAAAAGGGGAAAAAGGTATTTTTGGATTTAAAATTTCACGATATTACAAACACTGTAAAAATGGCTTGTGCGAATGCTATTAAAAAAAATGTATTTATGTTTAATATTCATTGTTCAAATGGAAGCAAAACTATGAAGGAAGTTGCTGAATTGGTAAAGGAAAGTAAATCAGAAAGCCTTTTAATTGGAGTGACAATTTTGACAAACTTGGGAGAAAATGACATTTTTGAAATGTTTAAAAATGACTTGAAATTAGAGGAAATTGTTTTGAATCTTGCAACACTTGCTAGAAACAATGGAATGCATGGAATTGTGTGTTCACCACAGGAGGCAAAGGGTGTAAAGGAAAAATTAGGAGAGAAATTCGTAACAGTCTGTCCTGGGGTACGTCCTAAATTTACATTAAATGCTGATGGGAAAAGTAATGATGACCAGACACGAATTATGACGCCAGCAGATGCGATAAAACAGGGGGTAGATTTTCTTGTAGTCGGGCGTCCAATAACTAGGGCTGTAAATCCAGCAGAAAGTGCAAAATTAATTTTGGAGGAAATTTCAGAAGCATTATAAATTTTATAAATTTTTACAAAAATAATTACAAATATTGTAAAGATATGGTAAAATAATTAAGTAAACTTATAAAAATAAAATGATATAGAAGGAGAAAAATTATGAAAAACAAAGCATTATTACTATTATTAGGAGTATTTTTAACAAGTCAGGCAGCATATAGTGAAATTAAGAATACAAAAGCTCAAACACCAAAGAAAATAGAAGTAAAACAAGTTCAAAATGAAGAAACTGAAAAATCTACTGTAGAAGAAGTCTCTAAAGTACAAAAAAATTATGAGGAAGTAGAAAGTGCAACTCCAGAAACATTGACTTCATCACCAGAAAATAATGAAATAAAGGCAGAAGATATAAGATCAGCTGCACCTGCAAGAACAGAAAAAAAGAAAAAACCTGTTAAGACAAAACGACAAAAAGCAGAAGAAAAAAGTAGAAAAAATACAGAAAAAGATCTTTCTGCAGATGAAAAAATGAGACTTCAACTTATAAGAATGGAAAGAATGTTAAAAAGTTTAGAAGGAAAATAAAAAACTCGATACTCTAGTAAAGCTCCTTCAGTATATTCAAAAATAAATTTGTTTAATTTTATTGTATAATTAAAGGAGTTTGAGTCTATTTTATAAAATTTAGGAGCAAAAATGGAAGATGATAAAATTATCATTCTAAAAAATGGAATAGATATTTTTGGAAAAAAAATTGAAATTTTGATAAATGGAGAAATTATTGAAAAAATTTCTGAAAATATTGATGAAAGTAGATTTAAAAATAATGAAAATGCACGAATTATTGATATTGAAGGAAAGTTAGTAATGCCAGGAGTTATAGATGTGCATACACACATGAGAGAGCCGGGAATTACGTACAAAGAGGATTTTACAACAGGTTCACGTGCGTGTGCCAAAGCTGGTATTACGACTTTTTATGATATGCCAAACACGATTCCTACGACCACAACGTTGGAAAATTTGCTGGAAAAGAAAAAATTAGCGAGTAAAAAGTCAATTGTAAATTTTGGATTCCATTTCGGTGGAAGTAAAAATGATAATATTGAGGAAATAAAAAAGGTTTTGAGAAATGGCGAAGCTAATACAGTAAAAATTTTTATGAATGTAACGACTGGAGAGATGCTTATCAAAGATGATAAAATCTTGAAAAAGGTATTTGAAAATTCTGAATTGGTACTGGTTCACACTGAGAATGAAATGATTGACAAGGCAATAGAATTAAATAAAAATTGTGGAAAAGGGCTTTATGTCTGTCATATCCCATCAGAAAATGAATTGAAAAAAGTTATAAATGCCAAAAAAAATGATGATTTGAATACAAAAGAACATCCAATTTATGCTGAAGTTACCCCTCATCATTTATTTTTAAATACTGAGATTCGTGAAAGTACAGAGCGGAATAAAATGCTTCTAAGAATGAAACCTGAATTAAGAGAAAAATCTGATAATGAATTTTTGTGGGAGGCAATAAATCAAGGAGAAGTTGATACAATTGGAACAGATCACGCACCACATCTAATAAGTGAAAAATTGGAAAAAATTACATTTGGAATGCCAGGAGTCGAAACTTCACTTGCACTTATGATAAATGCCTCTAACGAAGGGAAAATATCACTTGAAACAATACAAAAGTTAATGTGTGAAAATCCTGCAAAAATAATGAAAATTGAAAAAAGAGGAAAGCTACAGGAAGGTTTTTTTGCCGATATAATTGTAGTTGATACACAAAAAGAGTGGATTGTAGGTGTAGATGACACAATTGAGTCAAAATGTGGCTGGACTCCTTATAAAAACTGGAAATTAAAAGGAAAAAACACAATGACAATTGTAAATGGAAAAATTATTTATGAAAATGGGAAAATTAATGATATTCATAAAGGAAAAGAAATTAAATTTTCAGAGTAAATAGTTTACCTATATATTAATAACTGATAAATAGTCTTAGAAATAAAACAAAAAATCAAAATTTGAAAGGAAATGATAAAATGGCTAATTTAACATTGGAAGAAAAAGTGGCAAAGGCATTATTTGATGTGAAGGCAGTAAAAATCAATGTAGGAGAGCCTTTTACATTTGCATCTGGAATAAAGAGTCCAATTTATTGCGATAATCGTTATGTATTAGGATTTTCAGACGAGAGAGATATAATTGTAGAAGCATTTGTTGAAAGAATTGACAAAAATGTGGATGTGATTGTAGGAGTTGCAACTGCTGGAATACCTTGGGCTGCATTTATTGCTGATAGAATGAAAAAACCTCTTGCATATGTGAGAAATAAACCAAAAGATCATGGCGCAGGAAAACAGATTGAAGGTTCAGAGGTTAAAGGGAAAAAAGTCGTTGTAATTGAAGATTTGATTACAACAGGTAAAAGCAGCCTTATTGCAGTTGATGTGCTTCAAAAGGAAGAAGTGAAGGAACTAGAAGTAAAATCAATTTTTTCTTATGGATTTGACAGTGCAAAAGCAAATTATGCGAAATACAATTGTAAATTCAGTTCACTTTCAAATTTTGATGTTTTAATAAAATTATTGGCTCAAACGGATTATTTGACACAGGAAGAAGCAAAAATTGCTTTGGAATGGAGTAAAAATCCTGAAAAATGGGGAAGATAATATTTTCTAAAATAAATTATTTAAAAAATTTTGAAAATCCAAAATAAAGTATTAAAAGAAGCACAATAGCTAGCTGGAAAATCAAATGATAAAGTGGATAAACAAAGTATTAAATTTTTAAAAGAAGCAATAAATGAGAAATTAAATGACAACAATTTAAAGTATTTAGAAGAAACATTTGATATGGTATATGTAAAGCAAAATAGAAATTGGGAATTAGAAAGCGACAATCCACAATTTAATAGAGTGATGTTATTCAATTATCAAATGTAGAATACAATTATCTAATTTTTTCTAATTAAATCAATTATAATTATTACAGTAAAAAATATTCTGCTAAAATAACTTGAAAATTTTAAGATATCATGGTATAATAATTACTGTAAAAGATGGATATGATTTTTAGGAGGAATATATTATGGATAATAAAAAATTTAATGAACAATCAAAAGAGGAATTAGAAAAAGAAATTCAAGAATTAAAACGTCAGAAAGAAATACGGGAACTTCAAAAACAAAAAGAAGAACTTGAAAAGACAATGTTTGGAAGTATAGGAGGAAGTACAGACGAAAAGCATGAAGAAGTCAAGGAAAAAAATGAAGTGAATGAAAAAGAAGAAATAAAATCATTCTCGAATAAGAAAATTATGATTTTATCAGGTATAGCAGCATTATTTATCGTTATTATAGGTTCAGGAATTTTTTATATTAATGCACAAAACAAGAAAAAAAAGGAAAGTGCAAAAAAATCAGCAGTTTCGACAATCTTACAAAGTCAGAATATGGCAAGTATAACAACATCGCAAACAAATACAGCCGGAGGAAGTGGAAAAGAAGCGGCAGAAAACACATTAAAAGAAGTGATTGATATTTTACAGAAGGGTGATTATTCATCGATAACAACAGATAAAAATGAACTTGATTCAATGAATTTATTTAAGGAAGCATACAAAAAAATTAACTACAAAATAAATAATGCAACTGAAACTCAAGGAAAAGTTGTTTTAAATGTAACAATGAAGTATCCTGATTTATCAGAAATAAAGACACTCGTTAATAAAAAAGCGGCTGATAATGCACAACAGTTGAAAGGGAAATCGGAAGAGGCAATAGAACAGCAAACGATGAAATGGATGAAGGAATTAATTGACCAAAAATTAAATGATTCCAATTTAAAATATTCTGAGAAAACGTTTGATTTGACATATACAAATGTAAATGGTGAATGGACTCAATCTGATGAAGCAAATTCAGATTTTAATAAAGTGATGACATTTAACCTGGATATGTAGAAGAATCTAATGATTACAGTATAAAAATTACTGTTATTAAATATTGTTAATCTTTATGGGAGGATATTATGGATGACAACCAATTTGGTGAAAATGTAAAAGAGCAGTTGGAAAAAGAAATAGAAGAATTGAAACGTCAGAAGGAAATCCAGGATTTACAAAAACAGAAGGAAGAGCTGGAAAAAACAGTTTATGGTGGTGGTGCAGGAAGTAGTGCTACAAATACAAGTAAAGCGGAAAAACCTATTAGAAATACAAGTGACCCAAAAGGAAATGAGCAGGAAGATGAAGAAGAGTATGTTGAAGAAAAATATATTTCAAATAGAATGACAACAATTTTAGCAGCTGCAGTTGCAATATTTATTGTTTTAGTTGGATCTGGAATTTTTTATCTAAGAAGCCAGAATAAGAAGAAAAAAGAAAATCTGAAAAAAGAAATGGCAGCAATATCACAAAATCAAAATATACCAGCTGTAACAAATATACAAACTCCTGAAACTGTGCAACAGCAAGAACCAAAAAAAGTAGAACAGCCAAAAGTTGAAGAAAAAAAAGAGACACCTAAGGAAAGTAACGAAAAATTAGTTGTAAAAAGTCCAGTAGGTGTAAAAAAAGGAAGTTATTGTATAAACCCAAGTGCTAGTGAATCAGCATTTGATACTGATACTGTAGAAGATTCATATGCAGAGCATGGATACATGGCTGATATCTCGTTTCAGGACTGTGTAATTAACAATGGAAGTTCTTTAAGACATACAGGGCCTGTAACAGTAACTGTAAATCTTGCTGAAGAAAAAAATTATAATGCTGTTATGAATAGAAGCAAATGGTATTTGGAAAACGGCCAAATTAGAAGAGTAAGTGGAAGTGACAGTACATCTTTATATTTTAATGGATGGCTAATGTATAAACAAAGTAATTAATCAAAAAATATAATTATAAATCAAGGGTAGAAGTTATTGCCCTTGTTTTGTTATATAGATTTTAGAATTTTTAATAAAAAATTTCGATATATAATTGACTTTTTTTGGAAAATAATCTATAATTTGATAGAACTCTTGCATATATAATTTAGTATTGGATTACTGAAATAAAATAATTTTGGTAAAAATTTTAAAAATAAAATTATCTTAGTTTTAAGTAATTTAAATTATGTAGCAGGTTTTAAAGTTCAGAAAAGGAGTAAAAATTGAAAAAAATACAATTTATAATAATTCCTACGATATTATCCTTTGGATTAATAATATCTGCGGCATTAATTTCAAATGCCATGAACAAAGCAAATAAAGATGAAAACAGAATTACAGTAAAAGGAGTTGCAGAACGTAGAATAAAAGCTGATAAGGCGCTTATAAACATTGTAATCTCTGAAAAAAGCGAAAATATTGATGAATTAAAAAAAATAATATCAGAAAAAGAAAAATTGGCAACTGATTTAATTAAAAATCTAAAAATTGATGGAAATGATTATAGTATTGGAAATCTAAGAATTCAGCCAAATTATATTGAAAGTTCATCAAATGTAAAACAGCAGGGAACAATAAATTCAGGAACAGTTCCACAGAGTGTTAAAATTTCTGATTATGAGGGAGTTGAAACAATTTCTATTGTAACAAAGAATATTGATAAAGTTGAAGAATTTTTTCAAAAATTATTAGAACTAAAGCTACAAAGTAACAATATTCAAATAAACGAGCCAGAATTTTTTATAACGAATATCGAAAGATATAAAAAAGATATGGTAGTAGATGCTTCTCGAAATGCTGAAATAAGAGCAATTGAGATGTTAAAAGTAAACAACAATGAAATTGGTGGACTAAAAAATATTAGTCAAGGACAATTTGAGATACTAGAAGATACAGAAGATGTGAGAAAAATTAATGAAAATGAGGCTAATCAAATTTATAAAAAAATGAGAGTAGTAGTAACTGCAACTTATTTGATAAAATATTAGTTAGGGAAATCAAGTTTATTTTTAGAATAAATAGTAAATTAAGTTAAAAAATAAATCATAAAATAAAGTAAAAATTTAGGAGGAAAAAATTAATGAAACCAGCAGCAGAATTAAGACAAGGAAGTACATATAGAAAGGATAATATTCCATATTTAATACTAAAAGCTGAAAGACATCAGTCAACATCAGGAAAAAGACAAAGAGCAGCAGAAGTAAAATTTAAAACAAAAGAGTTAATCTCAGGAAAAATACAAGAAATCACAGTTTTAGCAACTGAACTTATGGACGATATTATTCTTGATAGAAATCAAATGCAATTTTTATATGAAACTGATGGAGAATATAATTTCATGGATCAGGAATCTTTTGAGCAAATTACTTTATCAGCTGAAGATTTAGGAGATGCAGTAAATTTCTTGGAAGAAGAAATGATTATCCAAGTATTGATGTACGAAGGAACTCCAGTTGGTGTAGAATTACCAAATACGGTAATTAGAGAAGTAACTTATACAGAACCAGGATTAAAGGGTGATACAATTGGACGTGCGACAAAACCAGCAACTGTATCTACAGGGTATGAATTGCAAGTGCCTTTATTCGTAGCAATTGGAGATAAAATCAAAATTGACACGAGAACTGGTGAATATATTGAAAGAGCAAATTAATAACAATTCAGAATTATAATAATAAAAAATGCAGCTATCGAAAAAACGGTAGCTTTTTTTGAAAAGACAAGAAAAAATTAACAAAAAATTAAAATTCAAAAAAGAGGTAAACTTTATGAAAAATGATAAAATAAAAAGAGTTGAAAAAATGGAAAAAATTATGGATAAATCAGCGGATATTTTTAGAGAGTTGAATGAAGCATTAGACAAACTGGAAGAAAATTTAACAGATTATAAAAAACTGGATGAATATTACAGCAGCGAAAACTGGTTTTTAGATGTAGAAGACTTTAATAACGGTGTTTTGCCACAAGACTTGAAATGTGGAGTTTTGAGCGAAGACGGAGCTTATAATTTGTTTGGGGAAAACCATGAACTGGCAATTAGGATGGTAGAGATTGCAGCTAGGATGTTGAGAAGATAACAAACTCTGAATTTATGAAGATTTGAGTGAATATAATTTAGAATATTTTTAAATTTAAATAGGAGTTTTAAAAAAAATATGGAAAAAACATATCAAATAAAAATATGGAAAATTATTCAAATAATATTTTATAATCTTTTGGTATCTTTTATACCGTTTGTAATTATTGGAGAGTTTTTATTGCAGATCCCTCAAATTTTTCCTGTTACATTTTTAGCTATAATTTTTTATACTTCGATAAGTTGTTTTAGAAAAGAAATTATCATAAAGCGTAATAAAATTAGTTATTTTAATTTTGCCGGAGAAGAAAAGGTTTTAGATATTATAAAAAATGATGTACGGATAGTGGAAAGTGTAGAAAGTCATATAAAAAGTTTAAGAATAAAAGTAAAGAGATATTTGAAATTTACAGAAAATGGAAAAAGATATTTGAAAAATATTTCGTGGATAACTTCAAAAGAAGGAAATGAATTAAAGATATATATTTGGAAATATAAGCATTTATTTAAAAGAAAAGTTGGAAAATATGAAAATGATATTTTGGAAGAGAAAAATTTTAATATTCCGATAGAAAAACTTGCAATTTTAAAGGAAATGGATATAAAAATAAAATTTTTTGTAATATCAATCATTAATTTTGTAATTTTTATATCTTTTTCAGAAAAAGGAACTGAAAAATTTATAATTCATTTGATTTATGCTATTATTGTAGAAACTATTTTAATAATTTTTTATATTGAGTATTATTCGAACATGAAGGAAAAAATTCAGAAAAAACTTCCTCAAAATATAACGATAGATAATTTAAAAATAATAATAGATAAAAAAGAATTTTATAAATCTGATGTAAAAAAAATAACTATGACAGGGTTAAAAATTATGGAAAAATCATATTTTAAAATTTTAGATGTTCCAAAAGTATTGATAATAGAAAGTAGTATCAGGAAACAGAAATTTCTTATTGTGCCAAGTGGAGTAAATGCGAAATGGAAATATCCTGAATATGTATTGCTGTTTAAGAGTGTTAGAAATTGGTGCTTTGAAAATGGGGTTGAATTTATAATAAATGGATATTAAAATTTTTCTAAAATATAAATTTTGAAATTATGAAAGTTGAGACAAATGGATAAAAAAATTTATGAAATATCATTTTCTGAAAAGAAAATTATAATAAAAAATGAAATAATTTATTATTTTGAGTATGATAAACTAAAAGAAACTGTTTCGATTGAGGAATTTGATGAAAGAACTATCGAAACAGAATACGTGTATAAAACAGGAATTAGTCTGTTTTGGGAAATTATAAAACCTCATTCTAGAAATGTAGATAGAAATAGGTACAAAAAATTAGTGAAGTATAGGAAACTAAAATTTTTAAATGGCAATAAATTTGATGTAAGTGAATTGGATGATTACGAGTTCAAAAAATTGGGGGATTATATCGAAAGTTTGAAAACGAAAAGGCTGATTTTGGATGAACAAAAATTTCATATGAAGGATAAATTGATAAATGAGTGGATTTGGAATCATAAGTCAAGAAAAATGAGCAGGGAAAAACTTCAAGAGAAATATAATGAGCAGATAGAAGACAATGAGGCACGAGAAAAATTTTTATCAAATTATGAGAAAAAAGTTTTTAAAATCAGAAAGGATGAACTTTTGAGTGATTTTAAGAAGAATTCAGGATTTGTAAATTTTCTAAAATTATCGTTTACAGAAGTATTTTATTATGTTTTAACATTGCTAATTCTTGCATATATAAAATTTTTAAATCCAGCTATAGTAACAATAATTTTTTTTATAATAATTGTAAAATTTTTTATTAAAAAAAATAATTTAAGAAAAAAGCTGGAAGTAATGATTTACAGTATAGCTTTTTATCAAGATAGAATAGTTATAAACTTTGGATATAATATTAACAGAATAAAAGCTGAGGAAATTATGAGTATGACTGTGGATAAAGCGAGCAAATATAATCTGGAGTTTAGAATATCTAAGAGAAGAGAGGAAATACGTTGTAATTTCGGTGTAACTTTTACAAAGATGCTAGATTACGAATTGGTTAAGAGGGAGCGAAAGAAATTTTTGGAAATTTTGGAAGAAATACCAAAATGGTGTGTTATGAATAATATTGAATTTAAGATAGAAAAATAAGAAAAGAAAGGTGAAATTTATGGAAGATAAAATTTTTGAATTAGGAGATTATTCATTTTTAAAAAAGAGTAAAATACAAAGGTCTAATTTAATAAAGGTTACAATTTTTTATATAACATCAGGAATCATAATGGCTTTTATTACATTTTTTGGAGTAATTGCCTTAGCTTTTAAAGTAACGATACCAATTTCTGTTGCAGAATTTTTATTCTACAGTGTTCCGGTTTCAACATTTTTATTTTTTGCATATCAAGGTTTTAAACATTGGAAAACGTATTTTCAGATAATAAATTCTCCGAGCAGATTAATTTTAAATGACTTTGAAATTGCGATTGATAAAAAGAAATTTTCTTATGAAGATATAAAGATAATAGAGATGACACATCCAAAATCTTTAAATGATAAAAGAATAATAATAATTCAAAAAAATGGCAGTAAATATAAAAATTTTTTGTATTTTTTTATAAAAAGAGATTATTCTCAAAATTATTTAGCAATTTTTTTACAAATACGAAAAATATGTCAGGAAAAGAAAATAGAATTTGTTGTAGAAGAGAAAGAGTATAATAATATTTTAGAAAATAAATAAAAAAATCAAGGGGTTGATTGAGATGAAGAATAAACTAATTAGAGGGTTAGTTTTTGTTCTTTTAGTTTTTGGAATATATTCTTGTTTTAGAAAAGAAAAGATAAATGAGACAATTGATGTAAATAGAGATAAGAATAAAATTTTAGTTGCATCATTTAATGCTATGCGTCTTGGTGAGAAACAAAAAGATTATCGGACACTTTCAAAAATTTTAGCAAAGTTTGATTTAATTGGACTAGAAGAGGTCATGAATGAGAAAGGAGTTAAGAAAGTCCAGGCGTATTTAGAAAAGTTGACTAAAGAGAAATGGGATTATATTATTTCAGAAAATTCTGTAGGAAGTGAAAATTATCGTGAATATTTTGCATTTATTTATAGGAAAAGCAGATTTTCTGAGGTAAGAGAGCTTGGATTTTATAAGGAAAAGGATGAGAATGAGTTTATGAGAGAGCCGTATGGTGCATATTTTAAAGCAGGAAACTTTGATTTTGTTTATGTTATTGCACATTCGGTTTTTGGTGATAAAGAAAAACAGAGACTACTTGAGGCAGCAAATTATGTCAATGTTTATGAATATTTTTCTAAATTGACAGATGAGGATGATATAATTATCGCTGGAGATTTTAATACACCTGCTGATAATATGGCTTTTAAAAACATAGCTGATAAATATAACGTCAAGTATATTTTAAATCCTGAAGAAAATTTGACCACACTTTCGGATAGTAAACTTGTAAGTTCTTATGATAATTTTTTCATAAATTTTGAAAAAACAAAAGAATTTACTGGAAATTTTGGAGTTTATAACTTTATAAAAAATAATAATTATGCTATAATAAAAAAATATGTGTCAGATCATTTATTGATATTCTCAGAATATTCGACATTGGAGGATTTAGATTAAATAGATTTATTAAAGTTAAAAATTTATTTTGTTAAGGAAAAAATATTATTAAGTAAACTGAAATTGTTGAGAAAATCTAAAAAAATATCAATGAAAAAGAAAGGAAATAAATGAAAGAAAAAGTATTAAATAGAAAATTGGTTTATAAAAAGGTTATTAATATTGGATTACCTGTGGCAATTGAAAATATGATTTACGCACTTATGAACTTTGTTGATATGTTTATGGTGGGGAAAGAGATTGTGGCGCTTGGACTGGGGACAGTTGCTGTTGCAGGATTGGGGTTTGCAAATCAGATGTTTATGATTTTTATGACTTCACTTTTTGGGATGAATAGTGGCGGTGGAATTTTGGCGGCTCAGTATTTTGGGAACAAGGATTACAAAAATCTGAAGAAATGTCTTGGGATAACAATAATTGTTGGATTTTTATTTTCGTTGCTATTTCTTTTCGCAGGATTGTTTACCCCGAAACTTGTAATTTCAGTATTTACAAATGATAAAAAAGTTATAGAAATAGGGGCTTCATATTTACGTATAGTAGCGTGGACTTATCCGCTTGTGGGAGTTGGTTTTGCCTTTAATATGCAGCTTCGTGCAATAGGGAAAACCAAATATTCATTTTACTCAAGTGTAATAGGGCTTTTGATAAATGTAGCCATAAACTATATGTTAATTTTTGGACATTTCGGATTTCCAGCAATGGGAGTACGTGGTGCTGCAGTTGCAACAGTTATTGCGAGAATTATAAGCACTTTTTATATAATTTATGTGATTTACAAGTTAAAATTGCCAATTGCAGGAAAAATAAATGAATTATTTGATTTATCAATGGAATTTTTTGTAAAAGTTATGAAAATATCGCTTCCTGTTTTTATTCATGAAATATTGTGGGTACTTGGTGCAAGTATGTATGTAATGATCTTTGGAAGAATGGGAACAAATTTTGCGGCTGCAGTTCAGGTTGTAAAATCAATTAGCAGTCTTGTATTGACATTGTTATTTGGACTTTCGAGTGCAACTTCGGCTATAATTGGTAATGAGATTGGTGCTGGAAGAGAAGAAAATGCTTATGACTATTCGATAATTTTATTAAAGGTGGCTGTTATTTCAGGGATTATTATTGGAGCAATTGTATTTATTTTCAGTCCATTTATTCTACAACATGTAAATGAAAAAAGTTATCCGTTAGCAAGAGAAGTTGTGAAGGCGGAAGTATTTGTAATTTTTGTAAAAGCAATAAGTTTACAGCTGTTAGTTGGAATTTTACGTTCGGGAGGGGATACGCTCTGGACAATGTTTGTGGACTTGATTCCGCTTTGGTTTGTTGCTATACCGATAACATATTTTTCTGGATTACATTTAGGATTTCCAGTTGTAATTGTGTATTTACTTTCGTGCAGTGATGAAGTTATAAAAATATTTCCGTGTGTATGGAGATTAAAGAGCAAGAAGTGGATAAATAACCTAGTTAGTTAGAAATTTGGGTAAAAATAAAAAAAGATAATTAAATTGAGAATAAAAAAATAAATTTAAAATAGTGAAGGAGAGAATAAATTAATGAATTTAAGAAGAAAAAAGTATTTATTAATTGGTATTTTAACAGCCTTTACAATTTCATGTTCCACAATAAAAACTCCTCCACTTGGAGTAAATTATGAAGGTCCATTGAGAGATAGCGATAACGTTGAGTTTCATTATGATTTGACTTATCTAGATAAGGATGGGAATATTCGATATGACAGAAAGATTTGGGAGGCAACCTATAAGATTGTGGATGAGGCGAAAGATTATCTGATTGTGGAGATGTTTTTGTTTAATGACATTTATAATAAGGATAAGGAGCATTTTCCAGAGTTTGCTAAGGAGTATACGAGAAGGCTTATTAAAAAGAAAATGGAAAATCCTGATTTGAAGGTATATGTGCTTTCAGATGAGAATAATAATTTGTATGGGGCTTTTGAGCATCCATTTATTACAGATATGAAAAATGCTGGGATTGATGTTATAATGGTGGATATTTTTAAACTGAAAGATACTTTTCCTTGGTATTCGCCAATTTGGAGAACTTTGATAGAGCCTCACGGAAATCCGCAGGGGAAAGGATGGATTGGAAACTTTTACGGGCCTATGTGGCCTAAATTGACTTTGAGAAATTTATTGAGGGCATTGAATGTAAAGGCGGATCACAGAAAAATATTTTTGAATGAGGAAAATGTTGTAGTTTCAAGTGCTAATATTCACGATCCGAGCTATTTTCATGAAAATGTAGCAATATCAGCTAATGGAGAAATTACAAAAGATGTTTTACATGGATTACAGCTTGTGGCTGGATTTTCAAATGGAAAAATTGATGTTATTCAAAAGCAGAAAAATAAAATAGATAATAACCAAATTGGATATTCAACTGAGAATGAAAAAATTGAGGTAGACAGTTTTTCTGAAACTGAAAAGCAAATTAAGGAAATTGAGAAAAAAAAGGAAGAGTTTGTGGAAGAGGAAACCAAAAGGTTTGCACAGATTGGAGAACTTCCTGAAAAAAGTCAAAATTCTGAAAATGAAAATCATAAAAATGAGGATACGATTACAAGATTTGATGATGAAAATAATAAATATAAGCTACAATTTGTGACAGAGGCAAAAATTGGGGAACATCTGGATAAAGACATTGATAGTGCCAGAGCTGGGGATGAAATACTTATGGGTATGTATTTCCTAGCTGATAAAGGCGTTGTTGACAGATTGATAAAAGCTGCAAATCGTGGTGTAAAAGTTCGGATTATTTTTGATAGAAGTAGAGATGCTTTTGGAATGAGTACGAATGGATTACCTAACAAACCTGTTTCTAAGAAATTGAAGAGAAAAACTAAAAATAAAATAGAAGTGAAATGGTATTTTACGAATAATGAGCAATATCACACAAAGATAACACTAATCAAAAAAACAGATGGCAATGTTATAATACACACAGGTTCGGCTAATTTAATCAAAAAAAATATACGTGGTTACATAATGGATGCTAATTTTAGGATTTTGACAAATAATAATTCTAAGCTGACAAAAGATATCTATACATATTTTGATAGATTATGGGAAAATAAGGATGGTTTGTTTACAGTAAATTTCGATGATGAGCCAACCACGAAGGCGAGTACAGATTTTATGTATAAAATATTGGATGCAACACAATTAGGATCGTTTTAGATGCAAAAAAATATATTAAATTAAAAATTATAAATAAAATAAAAAGAATTTGAAAGAGAGGAATGAGAAACGAATGAAAAGAAAAATAATGTTTGTAATAGTAATTTTAGCTATTGGAATGATGTCAGTTTCTTGCTTTAAAAAGAAAAAGGATGAAAAGAAGGATAATCAACAGGTGCAACAGCAAACAAAGGATATTAATACAGATATTTTTAATCTTGGAGGACAGGCGCAGGGGAATCCTGAGATAAGAAACTTGACTCCTGAAGAGCAGCAGAACTTGATTGATAATCAGATTGACCCTTTAAAAGTTTCAGAAGCGTTAATAAAAGCTGAAAATGGGGATAAAGAAGCAATAATGTCCCTTGCTCAACTTTACTACAACTTGAAAAATAATGAGAAAGTAAAACAAATTCTTCAGTATGGGGTAAACAGAAATTATCCTGAAGCAATTTATAACCTTGCAGTGATATTAAAGCAGGAAGGAAATAATGAAGAGGCTAATAAATTAATCGCAAAACTTCCAAAAACAGCAGCTACACATGAAGGAAGACAACAGATGCAGATGAGACAAATAAAAATGCGTCCAGGAGCAGAAGCATATAATAGAGGAGTTGATTTAATAAAAGCGAAAAGATATAGTGAAGCCAAAGCCGAGTTCGAAAAGGCATATAATGCTGGAATTAAGGAAGCTGATATAAGGGTTGCACTTTTGAATAAGCAGTTAAAAAATAATTCTGAGGCTGTAAGATGGTTTCAAAAAGCTGCAAATCGTGGTGTGAAGGAAGCAAATATTGAAATAGGAGCAATACTGTATGATGGAGGAAAACAGTCTGAATCACGGCCATATCTATTGAAAGCCTATAATGCAGGAAATAAAGCAATGGCTATGCCAATCGCATTGTCATACCATAAGCAAAACAATATGGCAGAAGCTCTTAAATGGTATAAAATAGCTGCTAAGAATGGAGATAAAAATGCCGCTGCTACAGTTGAAAGAATTGAGAAAGGCGGAGTAATTAATGAAAAAAAATCAAACGAAAAACAAGCAAAGGCTTTCCTTGGAAATGGAAATTCTTCTCAAAGCCTTACAGAAAGTACTCTTAGCAATGTAAAGAGTAAGAGTAAAGCTGAAGAGGCTACGAAAAATGAGACTAAATCGGAAAAACAACAGACACAAACTCCAAAACCTAATAATAAATCTTCAAATTCAAGTATAGATGATATTATGAAGAAAAAAGCGATGGAGTACAAATAAATTTATATTGACATTTTGAGAAAAATATTATATACTTATTTTACAATAAAAATATTTGAAATTCAAAATTAAATTTATGTTATTTATAAATATGTTTAATAATAAAAATAATTTAATAAAACTTATCAAGAGAGATACTAGGGACCGGCCCGTTTGAGTATCCAGCAACCTGTAAAAACAAGGTGCTAAATCCGGCATTGAATGCAAAGATAAGAATTTTAATTCTCTTCCTTGCAGGAAGAGTTTTTTTATTTTAAAATAAAGTTTGAATTCAAATTTTTTAGAGCGAATATATTTTTAAAATAATATTCTTAAATAAAACTAAAAAAAATTAGGAGGAAATAAAATGGCTAAAAAAATTTACTTTACATCGGAATTCGTATCACCGGGACATCCAGATAAAATCTGTGATCAGATTTCAGATTCAATATTAGATGCTTGCTTAACAGATGATGAAAATTCAAGAGTGGCTTGTGAGACATTTGCAACTACTGGGCTTGTAGTAGTTGGGGGGGAAATTACGACTAAGACTTATGTGGATGTGCAGAAGATTGTTAGAGATAAAATTTATGAAATCGGATATCGTCCAGGAATGGGATTTGACTCTGACTGTGGTGTGTTAAATACTATTCATTCACAGTCGCCTGACATTTCGATGGGAGTAGATACAGGTGGAGCTGGAGATCAGGGGATTATGTTTGGAGGAGCGGTTAATGAAACTGAAGAATTAATGCCTTTGGCACTTGTATTATCACGTGGAATTATTCAAAGATTAACTGAGATTACTAGAAATGGTACACTTGCCTGGGCAAGACCAGATGCAAAGGCACAAGTTACGTTAGCTTATGATGAAAATGGAAAATTGTTAAATGTTGATACAGTTGTATTATCAGTACAGCATAACGAAGATGTTACAAATGCACAAATTGAAAAGGATTTGAAAGAACTTGTTATAAAACCTGTGTTAGAAAAATATAATTTGAATATTGAAAATGTAAGAAAATTCCATATTAATCCAACTGGAAGATTTGTAATTGGAGGGCCTCACGGAGATTCTGGACTTACTGGAAGAAAAATTATAATTGATACTTATGGTGGATACTTTAGACATGGTGGAGGAGCATTTTCTGGAAAAGATCCATCGAAAGTTGACAGATCGGCAGCCTATGCGGCAAGATGGATTGCCAAAAATATTGTTGCAGCAGGTTTTGCTACAAAATGTGAAGTTCAGCTATCTTATGCGATAGGTGTTGTTGAACCTGTATCAATTCGTGTAGAAACATTTGGAACTGGAACAGTTGAAGAAACAAGAATCGAAGAGGCTGTTGCAAAATTATTTGACTTAACACCAAATGGAATCCAAAAATCATTAAATTTAAGAAAACCATCATTTAGATACCAAGATTTAGCAGCATTTGGACATATTGGAAGAACTGATATTGATTTACCTTGGGAAAAGCTGGATAAAGTTGAAGGATTGAAACAAGAATTGGGAAAATAATTCAAAAATAGGGAGTGAATAAGTCACTCCCTTTAACTTTTTATTCATCGGAATATTTTTCAAAAGCCTTTTCAAATCCAATTGTATACATATCAAAAAAGAAATTTATATTTTTTTCATGAATATCGCCTAACGCTTTCATCACATTTTTTGCAAAATGAACAGGACTGTCACCTCTTGCAGTTACCGTCTTTCCATCGATTACTGATTCTGCTTTCACAAAATTTTCAGAATTTGTATAATTTTCATTATCCTTTATTTCTGCAAGATTGTTTACAGTATGTTTGCAATCATTTAGAAGACCATTAGTTGCAAGGAAATAAGCGGCATCACAAATTGCTCCCACAACTTTATTTGGATTATTCTTAAATTTTTTAACAAGTTCAATAATTGTGTAGTTTGTTTCAAAACTCTGATTTCTCCAAGTTTTTCCTCCAATTAAAATCAATCCATCAGTATTGTCTTCTGTGATTTCTTCTAATGTCATATCAGGTATCATTTTTAAATTACCCATTGATATTTTAATATCCTTATCGGTTGAAGCATAACTGACTGAATAATTTTGAGTTATATTTTTTTCATTTAATGCCGAAGCTAGAAATGCAGTTTCCCAGTCTGCAAATTCATCTAAAATTAAAAAAACTATTTTTTTCATTATCATTTTGTCCTTTCTTAGTTGTAATCAATTTTCTATTTTAAAACCAAATAAAATTATTTCATTTTTAATAGTTTAATTTTAAAAAGTTTTAAAAGAATTGAAAATATTATAAATTATAATATAAAAAAAGTCAAATTTTTAATTTTTTCCATTTTCTTATTTTTGTCCTGAAAGTTTTAAAAGGAGCGACTGTATTTATATGAATCCATTTCCAGATTGGCCAGTTGCTTGGTGTGGAAGAAGCCCATTGTCGTTGATTTTGCTCAAATAACTCCTTTTCTGTGTAAATTTCAATTAAATCAGTTATTTTTTTTACGGTTATATTAAATTCCGCAATTAATTTTTTTATTGAATAATTTTCATACTTTTTATAAAATGATTGATAAAGCTTACCTAAATTATTCCATTTGTAATTTTCTGAAGGAGTAATAACTGTTTCATCATTTTTATTTTTTTCTTCCCATAAAAGTATTAAATTTATCCATCCCAGCTGGTAAGCAATCATCTGAGCAGGACTTTTGTCAACTTCATCTATAAAAGTATCTTTATTTTCATCAGTAATTTCTGAAAATTCATTAATAAATAATATAGCTCGTTTATTTATTTCATCTATCAATTCTTTTTTACTTGAATATCCTTGCATAATTTTCTCCCTATTTTTTAACAGGCTGTCTTATCACTGTCTTCAGTTTATTTATATCTGCCTTTCTTGGGTCGCTTAAATAAATTTCATGATGATATCTTTTTTCTGTTATTTCTATATTATATCCATTATTTTGTGCAAATTCATTCATTCTTTGAATGGTTTCAGGCTCATCATTGTAACTTCCTATATGCATGCATTGTACGCAAAGCCCTTCATTATAGTTGAAAAATTCAACTTTTGAAAAATCCTTTTTCTTTTTTTCAGTAGCACACTTTATAGCCCATTTCACATCTTCCTTTTTAATAAAATCAGGCACTCTAATTAAAGAAATCCAATTAAATAATTCTTTGTTTAATAGGTAATTCTCATTTTTTACATTTTCCTGCCATCAAAGCCCTTCTAGCGGCGGAACAACATATTCAAAAAATCCTTCAATTTTATATTGCGTCTTGTAACTCATTTTAAGGGTATAGGCAACTCCGTATAACATTTCAACAGCTTTTTGATATTCCCCTTCTTTCTCATTGGGATTTCCTTTTCCACGCACTGCTATAAAATTCATTTTAGGAATTTCTATAATTTCAGGTTTTTCTGACGGTCGATAAAATTTTTTAAATTCCTTTTTAAAATCAAATGCCATAATTATCATCTCCTAGTTATTATTTTATGCTGATATAAATGTGAATTTCTGTATTTTCATAATCATTACCTGCTATATATTCTTCAAAATCATAGGTATAATTTCTTATATCAGATTTTTCTTTTCCAAATTCTTCCCAAAATTTATACCAAAATTCTCCAACAGCTTTTACAGGATCACCAAAAATCACAAATTTTGCATATTTTCCTTTAGGAATTTCTAGCCTTGTCATATCTTCAGGAATTTCATCAATTTTATTTTTCACTTCACAGCCTGTAAGACAGTCGTACTCAAAGCCATTTTCATTACTGTAGTTATAATAGACTCCAATAGCATTATTGTTAATTCTGTCCTTTATATTTTTGGAACCTTTTTCAGAATACAGTTTTTCCCATAAATTTGAAATTTTTTCAGACATTGTTTCATCATCTTTCACTCGTGTTTTAAATCCAACAAGAGTTTTTTCTTTAATTTCTACTATTTCATATTTCATAATTATACCACCTTTTTTATCAATTTTTATTAAATCAATTATAGCAATCATAATATGACAAGAGTATGTCATATTAAAAAATAAAATTTTGAAAATAAAAAATACGACAATAAAATATTGTCATATTTATTAATTTTTATAATTTATCTCATCAATTCTGGACCGTAACCAAAACCAAGATATTTGTAAATGGCATTATTTATGGTGTAATCTTGAATTACGCCCCATGTATTAGGGTATTTTTTTACATATACTCTAATATCGTTTTCCATATATTGTAAATCATTTCTTTTAACTAATTGCAAATAAAATTCAGAACTTTTTTCTATCAGAAAGCTTTGGTACTGTTTATTGTTCATTTTTGAAATTTTTTTCTTTTCTTCGTTGCTAATTTTTTTTATGTAATTTTCTAATTCAGAGGCATGAGCTGTAAAATTAGGACCTTTGATATGCACAGTTAGGACAGCTGTACCATTTTTAATTTCGGCATTCAATACTTTGTATGAAATTTTTGAGTTTGCGATTATTAAGTAATCTGCAGAATTTTTTAATGATTTATTTGTCTGACTTGCCGCAATATCTTCTAAATTTTTTTTACGTTGATTGCTTACATTTTTTCCCAAAATTTCATTTGTACCTTCCACAGAGTTTGTAAAAACATTTTTCTTGACATTTTCAGGATTTGTGTGAAATTTCATAAAATCATAAAAGCTGTTAATTACGGCTTGTTTTTCATCATTTGAAGTATTATTTTTAGCATTAGAAAATCCAAAGATGCTAAAAAATAAAAATGTTACTATTAAAAATTTTTTCATTTGCAACACTTCCTCTCGTTTTTAATATTTTAGAAAATTATAACATTTTATTCTTGAAAAAAACTTTGAAAAATATTTTCCTATTTATAATTTTCCTTCATTTTTGCAATTTTTTTAAACAAAATTTTCTTTATTCTCTCTGGCTTCCTTACCTTCAAATGTTCTCCAAAAGATAGAAGATAGCCGTAAATCCATTCATTTTCAGGATATTCCATTATAATTTCAAAATCGCCATTTTCCATTTTGTTTATACTCTCTTCAGAAAATTCATCATAGACACGGTATGCTTGTGATTTATCTATTTCGACTATGATTTTTACATTTTCTACCGTATTTTTCTTGTTATTTATTTCAAAGTCTTTGATTGTTTTTTCAAAATATTCGTTTGTTAAAGTCAGATTTTTAATTCTTGTTATTTTAAATTGACGAATATCATTTTTTTTGTGGCAATAGGCAAATAAGTACCATGCTTTTTCTTTAAACCATAAATTTAAAGGGTCTGCTGTTCTTTCATAATGTTCGCCTTTTGTGTTAAAATAGTTAAATTTTACGGTTTGTTTAGTTAATATTGCCTCTTTAATTTTTTCAAATAAAGTACTATCATCGCAATTATATCTTGAAAAGTCTATTTTTATCCAGTTGTCTGACTTTTTGTTAAAAATAGTGCTTAATTTTGAAAGAGTTTTATTGTTATTAGGATAATTAGTGGCGTTTAAACTTTGAAGTGCATAAAGTATTTCATTTTGCTCGTTTTGTGAAAGTAGCGATTTATTTATGACATAGTTATCCATTAGTTTTATTCCACCAGATTTTCCTCTTTGAAAATATACTGGAATACCAGCAGAAGAGAGAACATCAATGTCTCTATAGATTGTTCTAACTGATACTTCAAAATATTCAGCAAGTTCTTTTGAAGTAATACTATTTTTTTCAAGTAATAAATAAACAATTTCAAATAATCTATTGATTTTCATAATGAGGAACTCCTTAATAGCATAATTTGTATATAACAAAGGTATTTTATTCTTTGGAGCTTGATTTTAATTCTTTTGAAAAAAAATTATAGTTGACAAATAAATAGAAAAAAAAAGGAGAAATGCCTATTAACAGACAAAACTCCTTATTCCAAAGTTTTTTATAATTTTTTTAATCATTTATATGATTTTATTATTTCCTGTTTATACAAGAATTATATGTAAAGAATATATTTATTTATAAGAAATTAATTCATAAATTAACTAAATGGATTAATTGCCCATCTAAATGTCTTGTTGTAAAAATTACTGTCTAAACTAGAAACTGTTACTCTTCTACTTCCAGAAGAAGCGTGAATGAACTGTCTATTACCCATGTAAATTCCTACGTGAGAAATACGACCTTTTCCAGTTGTTTCAAAAAATACCAAATCACCTTTCGTCATATTCATTGATGAAATTCTTGGTTTAAATGTTGCTTGTGAGCTTGAAACTCTAGGCAAGCTTACATTAGCAGCTTTTTTGAATACGTAACCAACGAAGCCTGAACAATCAAAACTGTTAGGACCAGTTGCTCCCCAAACATATGGTGAACCTAATTTTGTTTGTGCAAAAGAGATAATTTGATCTCTTACTGCTGTGGAAGAAGTTCCACTACTACTCACCTCTTTTGGTTTAGGTTTTGATACAACTGATAAATCTATAGTCTTATTGCTATAATGATTTTTGATTGTACTTTGTAAATCTGCAAAAGATACAGCAGAAATAATTAAAGCTCCGGCTAGCATCAATATTTTCTTCATTATAACCTCCAATCTACCTTTGAACTTTGGTATTATTATTATACCAGCAATAACTTTAATTTCAATTTTAATAATATTAAAATATAATTAATTTATTAAATGGATTTAGAGCTGAAATAATTAAATACTGACAAAATACATGACATAAAATCAGTTCATATAGATGTGTAAATTTGAATATATTAATGAAATTAATATTATTTGCAAGAGAGGAATACTTATTGCCAGGCTTTATTAAATAATTTGAGAGAAGAACGTTCAAAACGCAAAGAATAAATTTTTTTAGGCTTAATAATAAAGAAGTCTGAGAGAAATATTGAAAAGGGGATATTTTTATATAGATGATAGGAAAATAAATAAAAAATATTATTTTACAGATATACTAGTATACTAGAAATATTGAGAGACTAATCATGGTCATTTCTTATTGAAAATTTATAAAATCAATATCCTAAAAGAAGAATTGAAAAATACAAGATTGTATCCAAAATTTTAGACAATGATTTGAAAAATTATTAGGAATAATAGTTAGACAAGTTGCATGATAGCGTAATTTTGTAAAAAAAATTCTTTAATTATATGAATTTTTTGATTCTTTCTGTTTAAATGGAAATAGTATTAGATAATCGTTGTGAAAAACAGCGGTTATTTTTATTTGTGTAAAAATTTTTTAAAATTAATTTATTTTGATGCAAAAAAGTGATGTTATTGAATTGTACTGGAAATTATGGTAATATATTAATTAAATAAATGTGTTGATTAGAGTTGAGGAGGAGAAATAAATGTATAAAGTATTAGTTGGAGAATATATTGATGATGAGGCGATTGCAGGACTGCAGGAAGCTAGAGATGTGAAAGTTGATGTGAAAGTTGGGATTTCACGTGAAGAAATTTTGGATATAATTGGTGAATATGACGCTCTTATTGTGAGAAGTGTTATAAAAGTAGATAAGGAACTGCTGGATAAGGCAAAAAATCTGAAAATAGTTGGACGTGCTGGAAATGGTACAGATAATATCAATATTCCTGAAGCGACTGCACATGGGGTAATTGTAGCGAATACTCCTGATAGCAATACGGTTTCGGCTTGTGAAATTGCGATTGGGCTAATGCTTGCCTCTGCGAGAAATATTGTTGCGGCAAATAATTTTATAAAAAGTGGAAAATGGGAAAGAGAAATATTTGTAGGAAGTGAGATGTTTGAAAAAACATTAGGGATTATCGGACTTGGAAGAATTGGTGGTCTGGTTGCTACGAGAATGAAAGCGTTTGGAATGAAACTTGTTGCTTATGATCCGTATATTTCAGATGAACGTTTTAAGAGATATGGCTGTGAAAAGGCTAAAACATTGGATGAGCTGTTGGAAAAAGCAGATGTGATAACCATTCATACGCCTAAGACTAAAGAAACTGTGGATATGATAAACGCTGAAAATATTCACAAGTTAAAAGATGGTGTAAGGCTTGTAAATGCGGCACGTGGAGGATTGTTTAACGAGGAGGCTGTGGCTGAAGGATTAAGAAGTGGAAAAATTGCGAGTTTTGGATACGATGTTCACACGGTCGAGCCACGTTCTGAATGTATTCTTTATGAATTTGAAAATGCAATTACAACCCCACATATTGGGGCGACTACTTATGAAGCACAGCGAAATGTAGGAACTCAGGTTGTAAAACAGGTATTAAATGGACTTCGTGGAGAAATAGTTGAAACTGCTGTGAATCTGCCTGCAATTGGAAGAGAGGAATTTTTAATTGTAAAACCATTTATAAATCTAGCTGAAAAATTAGGAAAAATTTATTTCCAAATTGAAAAAACTCCAATTACAAATGTCGTACTTAATTATTACGGAGAAATTGCCGAGCAGGAAACTGCACTTGTGGATTCGACAGCAATAAAAGGGATTCTAGAGCCAGTTTTAAAAGAGGAAGTTAATTATATTAATTCAAAGCCGCTTGCTGAAAAAAGAGGGATTAATATTTCAATAAATAAAAAGGAACATAAATATAAAAATTATTCATCAGCAATAGAATTTGTAATAACAAATGAAGAAGGCAAGAAAATATATGTTGTCGGAACAATTGGAATGAACAACGAGGAAAGAATTATCAGCATAAAGAATCACGATGTGGATATGGCAATTTCTGACAATATGATTTACTTAGGAAATGAAGATGTGCCAGGAGTTATCGGAGCTGTGGGGGCAACACTTGGAAAAGAAAAAATAAATATTGCTACAATGAACGTAGGTAGACGTGAAAATAGTGCAATTATGCTGCTTACAGTTGACAGTGAAGTTGGAAGAAAATCATTGAAGGAACTTAGAGGATTGAGTCAGATAAAATGGGCTCATTACTTGGATTTGACAATATAGTGTTTTGTGAAAGTTGATAAATTGTAGATGAGTGTAAATGAATATTTTAAGAAATTGAAAAATTTAATAAAGAAAATAGATTTTTTAGGTTATTTAAAAATAATTTTTGTAGCAGTATCAATTGTATTATCTAAAAATAATTTATTTTTTATAACAAATGCAGCTTTGATATTTTCTGTTTTAAATTCTTTTGTAAGAAAAGAAGATAGTAACTCTGAAAATAAGTTTAGTTTTGATTTTGAAATTTTCATTTTTCAATGTTTTACTTTATTTTATTTGAATAGACAGACATTATTAATGGGAATAAAGTTGTTTGACATTGAATATTTTTCAAAAATTATATTAAATGCAAGGTATTTAAACGGCGAACTTCTGTTTTTGATACTATTTGGCTTGCTATATATATTTATAAGAAAGAAGAGCAGGGCATATAAATCTTATGTTTGCATAATAGTCTTATATTTCTGTTTATTTGAAGACGTATTTTATACAGGATTTTCATTAATAGGAATAGATTATTTTATAGGTTTATTATTTATTTTTGTAAATACAATATTTTTACCGACATTTATTGATTTTGTAATTATTTTATTAGCTGTACTGTATTTTGTGAAAGAAAATAAAAATTATAAATTGGTATATTTTTTGTTGGTATTTTGCTGTATTTTTAGATTAAGTCTTGCAACATGGTTCTTCTTGTAGAAATTATTATGATAAAATGAAAGGAATAGATATGGGTTTAAAATTTAGAGTAAAAGTGCCGGGAACATCGGCTAATATTGGTGTAGGTTATGATTGTCTGGGAGTTGCGCTGGATTACTTTCTGGAACTGGAAGTGGAGGAAAGCGATAAAATTGAATTTTTGGAAAATGGAGAGCCGTTTTCGATTCCAATTGAGGAAAATTTGATTTTTGAAGCGATAAAATATACGGAAAAGCATTTGGTAAAAAATATTCCAAGCTATAAGGTAAATATTATGAAAAATGATATTCCGATTTCACGTGGGCTAGGAAGCAGTTCATCGGCTATTGTTGCCGGGATTATGATTGCAAATAAATTTGCTGGTGATGTGCTGGATATTAATGAGGTGGCAAGATTGGCTGTAGAAATGGAAGGGCATCCTGATAATGTGGTACCCGCAATCTTTGGTGGAATGGTACTTACTGCACATGATAAGGAAAACCTTGTATACAGTTCATTAATAAATTCTGATGACTTATGTTTCTACGTAATGATTCCAGATTTTAAATTATCGACAGAAAAAGCAAGAAGTGTCCTACCAAAAACGTATCTAGTTTCTGATGCAATAAACAACATCTCAAAACTAGGTTTACTTGTAAACGCCTTTAACAAAGGAGAATATGACAATTTACGTTTTCTTTTAGGCGATAAAATCCACCAGCCTTATAGATTTGCATTAATAAATGATTCAGAAAAAATCTTTGAAGCCTCTAAAAAACACGGTGCATTAGGAGAATATATAAGCGGTGCAGGGCCTACATTGATTTCCTTGAATTACGACAATGATGAATTTTTGAAAAATATGAAAAAAGAACTTGCAGAATTATCAGATAATTGGACTATCGAAAAGAAGAAAATCAATTTGAAAGGTGCGGAGGTTTATTAATTTTATAAAAAATTAATTTTTCAAAGCTTATTTACATATTTAAAGATGTGTGCTAAAATAGTTTTGTTAGGAGGATAAATGTCTTCAAAGGAAATTATTAAAATGTTGGAAAAAGATGGCTGGATATTAAGAAAAATAGTTGGTAGCCATCATCATTTCAAACATCCTAACAAAATTGGAAAAGTTACTGTTCCTCATCCTAAAAAGGATTTAACGGCAGGAATAGTAAACAGTATCTTGAAACAGGTTGGCTTGAAATAGCCAGTTTGTTCCACTAAAATAGCTTAAAAGGAGTGATAAATCTATGAAATATAATTATTATGCAGTCTTTGAAAAAGAAAAAGATGGGAAATACAGCATTTATTATCCTGATTTACCAGGTTGTTTTTCATGTGGAGATAATATGGAAGAAGCATTATATATGGCAAAAGATGCTTTGGAAGGGTATTTATTAATTTCTGAAGAAGATAACGAATTTATAAGAGAGCCAAGCACATATTACGAACTTGATAAAAATTTAAAAGAAAATGAAATATTACAATTAATAACAGCAGATACAGATTTTATAAAAAAGTTAAATATTTAGTGAAAATGGAGAAATCATTATGGCTATAATTGTAAAAAAAGGACAGTTAGAAAAAATAAATAAAGAGATTGCAAAAAGAAATTTGGCTGAAAGACGTACTTATACAGTAAAAGAATTTCCAAAAAGTAATCTTTCAAAAAAAGCTGAAGAAGCCTTGAATAAAATATTTTCATCTATAAAATAAAGTTATTAGGGGTGTCTGAAAACTCAGAATTTATATTATTTTTGATACTTGGAAGACTTATATAAATTTATTATTTTGACAATTTTCAGATACACCCTCATAAAATAGCTGATTTAATGAAATGAAATTTATTTCTGTAAAATTTAATATGATATTTTACTCTCAATTTTCTTTTAAATATCAACCACTTCGAATTTTTTTCTTTTCCACAGAATAATAATAAGAAATCCAACAAAAGTACCTAAGTGACTGACTTCGATATCTGAAAGTAAAAATAATTTTACAATACCTGCAAATATTGGAATTATTATAAAATATAGTTATTAACCTAAAAAAATCGTATTTTATTTCTATTAAAATTTCTTTTTTATCTTCAAAGTTTATTCCTAATCTTCTATTTTTAGCTCTGCTATCTGAAAGAATTACATACTTTTCATCAGTTTCAAAAATAGTTTCAGAATTTGCTTTTAATTTATCTTTTCATTATCAATCCATATTATTTTTGGAAATATCCTAAATTTTAATTTATCACGAATTATTATTTTTGCCATTTATCTCTATTTTCCTTTTCGATTTTCTTTTGATTTTCTATATATTCTGTAATGTTTATAAAAATTCCTTTTAATTCAAATAATGTAATGCAATAAAGTGATAAAATGTTTAAACTGTTAATTTCAATATTAAAAATTAACATTAGCAGTAAAAATATTAAAACAGTAATTGAAACTATTGTCCATTCAATTTTAGAAAAAGGATTGATATTATTGTCATCCATTCCAACATCGGTTGTAATGAGAAGATGAAGGATATAAACGCCGATTAATTTTATTGATTGCCAAAAAAATGAAAAATTCTCTAGAATAATCTTGTTTCCAGCTAGATGAAATAAAATAATCATAAGAAATTCAATTATAAAAAATTTTTTCTCATCATATAAATTTATAATTCCATTAATTAGTGACAAAACAAGCATTATTTCAATAATATGTATTGTAAATCCGTTTTTATCCAACTTTTGGATATCAATATAATCCATAAAAATTGAACTTAATAAAATCATTTTTATTATTTGATACATTTTGTTTCTCCTTCCATAAGCAAAGTGCATTATATAAGTTAAAATAACACACTTCACTTATAAAAAATTCAAAAAATTACATATTAAAATATTTACAGAATGGCTGTGAGAATACAATCGCACTTACTGTAGCTTCTGGGTACATCATAAACTCCTCTGTTAGAGAGATTCCGTATCTTTCTGGTTTTAAAAGATTAAATAATTTTCTTTGGTCACTTAAATCTGGGCAGGCAGGGTATCCGAAAGAGTAACGGTTTCCTTGATACTGGGCACTTAGAATTTCGTTTAAAGTAATGTCCTTATCGATAATTCCTACATCCTGACGCATCATTTTGTGAATGTATTCTGATGTTGCTTCAGCCAGTTCAAGTCCTACAGAGTTTACAATATGCCCTCTGTAAAATTCACCTTTTTCTTTAAGTTCATTTGAAACAAGTCTTGATTTTTCTCCTGCAGTTGCAACGAAGAATCCGATGTAGTCAATTCCATCTGGGCTTACATAATCATTTAATGATAAATACTGTCCGTATTTTTGTCTTGGGAAATCAAAAGTTTCTAAAACAGTTGATAAGTCATCTGATAAAACTTCGATTTTGAAATCTTCCTTTCTTTCTCCAGCTTTTCGGCGTACAGGGAAAAACTTGTAGATAGCTTTTATATCAAAGTATTCATCTCCATTTTCGATAATATCCAAAATTTCATTGTATAATTTTATTGTTCTAGGGTCTTGCTTTTCAATTAGATTATTTACAATCCATTTCATTCCAAGATGTTTTCCAATTAGCATTTGTAAATTTATGAATGGGAATACATCTTTTGCTTTTATGTTTGTTATAATTTGTTTATTTAATGTTTGTGGCTTATAAATTTTTTCAAAGTCATATTTTGGAAGTTCAACTTTTGAAAAATCAAATGTTCCGTCAGCATCCTTAATATCACTTACCGTTGGTTTAACTTTCAGCTGTTCAAGTTTTTTTGCATCTTTAATTGTTACAAGTTCTCTACGCTTTTGTAAATATTCCTTAAATTCTTCAAATTTTTTCTCATCAATCATCTTATTCAAGTCAGCAAGGGCAGTCATTGCATCTCTTGAGTAAATTACAATATTATTTTTGTAGGCAGGCTCAATTTTATTTACAGTAAATTTTTCCGTAAGTGCAGCACCTCCTACAAATATTGGAATATCAATACCAGCTTCATGCAGAACGCCCATAGTATTTACCATTTCTGTGGCAGATTTTACAAGAAGTCCAGAAAGGCCCAAGAAGTCTGCTTTATGTTCAATAATTGCTTCACGGATTTTTTCAGCAGGAGTATTTATTCCTAAGTCAATTACTTCGTAACCATTATTTCCAATGATTATTCCGACCAAATTTTTTCCAATGTCGTGAACATCCCCTTTTACTGTTGCCATAATTACTTTCCCTTTTACAGACGATTCATCTTTTTCCATAAACTGTTCCAGATGGGAAACTGAGGCTTTCATAACTTCTGCACTTTGCAACACTTCGGCAACAATTAAGTCATTGTTGTTAAATAGTCTTCCAACTTCATCCATTCCAGTCATAAGAGGACCGTTTATTATGTCAATTGGAGAATATTTCTGAAGTAATTCATCAAGATAGACAATTAGATCTTTCTTACTTCCTTCAACAACTAAATTTGAGACTTTTTCTTCGGTAGTTAAGTTGCTTGTATCGACCACTTTTTGGATGGCTTTTTTCTCACGGTAGAAGTTTGCAAATTTTGATACATTTTCATCATTTGTATGGAATAATAGATTTTCTGCCAATTCCTTTTCTTCATCTGAAATTTCGTCCATTGGCATAACTTTTTCAGTATTTACAATCGCATAGTCAAGTCCAGCTTCGTAGGCTTTTTGCATATAATAAGTATTCAAAACTTCTCTTCCTGCGACAGGCAGTCCAAATGAAACATTACTTACTCCTAAAATCGTCTTTACATTCGGCATTTCAGCTTTAATTTGTCTAATTGCCTCAATTGTTGCTGTGGCAGAGCCAATATACTTCTGATCTCCTGTAGCAACTGGGAAAACTAATGTGTCAAAGATTATATCTCTTTCATCAATTCCATATTTTTTCGTAAGAAGTTCGTAACTTCTTCTAGCAACTTTCAATTTTTTCTCAACTGAAACAGCCATTCCTTCCTCATCAATCAGGCCTACAACGACAGAAGCCCCAAAATCCTTAATAACTTTTGCCATATCAGCAAATTTCTTTTCCCCATCTTCAAGGTTAATTGAATTTATAATTCCCTTCCCTTGCAAGTAAGTAAGACCTTCCTTAATAACATTTATATCAGTTGAGTCAATCATAAGCGGAACTTTTGCAAATTTTGCCACTTTATCTAAGAAAGCTTTCATGTCTGCCACTTCATCCCTGTCTGGATTTGCAAGACAAATATCAATTACATCTGCACGCCCCTTAATCTGAAGTCTGGCAACTTCTGTCGCCTCGTCAAATTTCTCGCTGGCAATTAAGTTTTTAAAGATACGTGAACCAATTACATTTGTACGTTCCCCCACGTAAATTGGACGATTTTTTGGAGTTTCTAAAGTAATTAGCCCTGATACATCATTAAAATCTTTGTTTTCGTCAATAACTCTTGGAGAATAGTTTACACTTTTTTCCTTAATTTTCTGGATATGTTCAGGCGTAGTTCCACAGCACCCTCCAACAATATTTAAATAATTATTTTGGAAGAACGGCTCAATTTTTGCCGACAATGTGTCTGGAGTTTCCTCGTATTCTCCATCTTCGTTAGGCAGTCCGGCATTTGGGTAAACTGAAATATATGTATTTGAAATATTATTTAATGTCTTTAAAAATTGTGTCATAAATTCAGGCCCTGTTGCACAGTTCAGTCCCACAGAAAATGGATTCATATGATTTACAGCGTAATAAAAAGCGTCTGCTGACTGTCCAGCAAGTGTAGTCCCTGTACTTTCGATTGTAAACGATAGCATCAATGGTACAGTATAATTTTCTTCCATTGCCTTTTTAAGCCCTAAATAAGCTGCCTTCAAGTTTCTTGTATCCTGAATTGTTTCAAATAGAATCAAATCCACACCACCAGCAAGAAGCCCTGAGACAGCTGTATAATAACTATGGATAAGTTCCTCGAAAGTAACACCTCCAGTAACGCTGATAGATTTGTTAGAAGGCCCTAATGCCCCTGCAACATAAAGATTTCTCGTAACTTCAGGATGCTCGCTTCTATATTCAGCAATAGCTTCATTTACAAGTTCCGCTGCAGCTTTATTCATCTCAAAAGCTTTATCTTCCAAGTCATAATCCTTCAAGACAATATCCAAAGCCCCAAAACTGTTTGTTTCAATAATATCACTTCCAGCTTCCAAATATTTTTTATGAATATTTTTAATAACATCAGGTTTTTGTAATACAAGATAATCGTTACACCCTTCATATTTTTCTCCACCAAAATCATCAGCAGTTAGATTTTCCTGCTGAATCATCGTTCCCATTGCTCCATCCAGCAATAATATTTTATTTTTCAAATCATTTTGCAATAAATTGTAAGAATTTTTGTATTTATTTTTTGTCATTTTCTCATCTCCTATTTTAAAATTACATTTTATTATTTTATCATAAAAAAATGTATGTGTATATAAAAAATAGAAAGATATTTCAAATTTGTTATTAAAATATATAAGAAATTGTGCTATAATGTGAAAATATGGATATAAATAAAAAATAGAATAAAAATAATTTTTAGGAAAAGGAGAACAACAACATATGTTATTAGAATTAAGAGAACTTCAAAAAAATACGAAGGAGTATCTAGGTAAAGAAATTGAAATTAATGGATGGGTAAAAAAAATTAGAAGCCAAAAGAACTTTGGATTTATCGAACTGAATGACGGAACTTTCTTTACTGGAATACAAGTTGTATTTGATGAAGAATTGGAAAATTTTGAGGAAATTTCTAAACTTACAATTTCTACTTCTGTTAAAGTTACAGGAATTGTAGTTGAATCATTAGGAAAGGGACAAGCTTACGAAATCAAAGCAACAAAAATTTCTGTTTACCAAAAGGCTGATTCAAATTATCCGTTGCAAAACAAAAGACATAGTTTTGAATTTTTGAGAACAATTGCACATTTGCGTCCTAGAACTAATGCTTTTTTTGCAACATTCAGAGTGCGTTCAATTTTATCTTATGCAATTCATAAATTTTTTCAGGAAAAAAACTTCGTTTACGTTCAAACGCCTATAATTACTGGAAGTGATGCTGAAGGTGCTGGAGAAATGTTTAGACTTACGACACTTGATATAAACAATGTTCCAAAAACTGAAAATGGAAGTATTGACTTTAAGCAGGATTTCTTTGGAAAAGAAGCAAATCTTACAGTAAGTGGACAGTTAAATGTTGAAACATTTGCAACAGCGTTTAAAAATACATATACTTTCGGACCTACATTTAGAGCTGAGAAATCTAATACTCCAAAACATGCTGCAGAATTTTGGATGATGGAGCCTGAAATTGCATTTGCAGATTTGGATGTAAATATGGATGTTATTGAGGAAATGATAAAATATATTGTAAATTATGTAAGGGAAAACGCTAAGGAAGAAATGGAATTCTTCAACCAATTTGTAGACAAGGACTTGTTTAACAGGCTTGATACTTTAGTAAACAATGAATTTGGGAGAATTACTTATACAGAAGCGATTGAAATTTTGAAAAATTCAAAACAGAAATTTGAGTATGAAGTGGAATGGGGAATTGATCTGCAGACTGAGCATGAAAGATACTTGGCAGAGAAACACTTTAAAAAACCTGTATTTGTAACTGATTATCCAAAAGATATAAAAGCATTTTATATGAAGTTAAATGAAGATGGGAAAACTGTAAGAGCAGTTGATTTATTGGCACCAGGAATTGGAGAAATTGTAGGTGGAAGCCAAAGAGAAGATGATTATGACGTTCTTTTAGGAAAAATTCATGAAATGGGATTAAAAGAAGAAGATTACTGGTGGTACTTAGACCTTAGAAAATATGGAAGTGTGCCACATTCAGGATTTGGACTTGGGTTTGACAGAATGCTTATGTACATTACTGGAATGACTAATATAAGAGATGTAATTCCATTTCCAAGAACAACTAAAAATTTGGAATTCTAATTTAATCTTCGATTCCTCAAATTCAGCTTGACAAAATATTAAAATTATATTCAAAGAAAAGCCCAATATAAGAGGTATGTCTTTTGTGTATAATTTAAGTAAAAATACTTTGAAATTCTGAAATTAAAATTTTTGAATAAATAAATTTATTTGATTTTAGTATTATATAATATTAAAATTATATAGTCAGGAGGGAAAAATGGAGAAATTAAGACGAATAACAATGGGAATGCTGTTGCTTTTCTTTACAACTGTAGTAAAAGCAAACTATTATATTGCAGAAAACACAGTCACTAATAGTGGGGGCGATGCGACAACTGTTGAAGAAGAAAGAACGCCGCCAGTAGTTCCACCGACAACCGAAGCTGATGACAATACAAAAAAAGCGCTTGAGCCAGGAACTGAAAGAGACAAGCCTAAAGAGGAAAAAAAGACAGTTGACACAGGAACTATGCCCGCAACACAGACCGAAGACATATCAACTGAGGCAAAATACAATTCTTATGCAAATTATGAAAATGCTACACTTGCAAAAAAAAGTTCATCAGCTACATTCAGAATGGCACAGCTTTACTTTCGTGACGGACTTTACGAAAAAGCAGTAAATTTGGCATTAAAGGATGAAGCACCTGATATTCCTGTAATGTATGTAATTGCGATTGGTTCACGACTAATGGGGGATAATGACAAGTCAATTGATTACTATACTAGAATATTATCGCAGGATGAAAATCAGGCGGAAGCAAAATTAGGAATAGGCATTGCCTATAAATCAAAAGGGGATTTTTCAAAAGCGTTAGGATATTTGAAGGACTATAATTCAAAACATTTTGATGATGAAGTAAAAAAAGAAATCGCAGTATTAAATGAAATATTAGCCGGTTCAAGATAAAAATTAGGGGGGATTATTGTGGAATGGCTTAGATTAAAGGAATATGGGATGAAAAACGCCCATATAAAAAAACTTATGTTAATTTTTCAAGATTTTGAAGAGTTATTTTATGAAGAAAATTTTAAATTGTTTAATGATGAACTGAAAAATCAATTGGAAGAAGCAATGAAAATTGATTTGAAGGCAAGACTGGAACTTTACGAACGAAACAGAGTAAGAATAATAAGTGCAAATGATAAGGAATATCCGAAAAAACTAAAGGAAATAAAAGATTTTCCAGTTTTTTTATATTTGAAAGGAAAAAAATTAAAAGATTACGACAAAATAAAAATGGATAAAGATAAAATTTCAGTGGACAATAGACGAAATATTGCAGTTGTAGGCACGAGAAGAGCAACAAAATTTGGAAAAACTGCCTGTGAGAAAATAGTAAATGAGCTAGTAAACTATGATGTAACTCTAATTAGCGGACTGGCAGACGGAATTGACACAATCGCCTTAAAAACTGCACTTGATAAGGAAATTGAAGTTGTCGCAGTAGTAGGAACAGGACTGGATGTTGTCTATCCCTATGAAAATCGTAATCTATGGGAAAGAATATCGGGAACAGGCACAATCATAAGCGAATATCCGCTAGGAACACAGCCTACAAGGTGGACTTTTCCTAGAAGAAACCGAATTATAGCAGGAATGTCAGACGGAGTCCTAGTAGCCGAAAGTTTTAAAAAAGGTGGTGCATTAATTACAGCAGAATTAGGATTTAGTATGAATCGTGAAATTTTTGCTGTACCAGGATTCATTAACTATCCTTCATTTGAAGGTTGTAATAATCTAATAAAAAGCAACAAGGCAAAATTAGTAACAAGTGCAGATGACATTGCTGAAGAATTCCTATGGGATATTCGTAAAGAAAAAAGCAAATTACAAAAATTAACAGAAGAAGAGCAAATTGTATTTGAAACAATAATGGAAGAAGTAAGTTTTGAGCAAATACTACAAAACGTAAAAGAAAAAATCGAAAAAAATAAATTGTTTTCAATAATTATGAGCCTAAAAATTAGAGGATTAATTACAGAAACAAACGGGGCAAAGTACATAAGGATAATATAATTTAAGTTGAAAATGTCGTGATTTTTTGGAAATGAAATCGATTGTTTGAGCGTAGTTTAACGTAGCGAGTTTCGATTTTATTTTCAAAAAATGCTTAGACGAGCCAGGGATGCAAGGGAAATGGCGATTGATTTCCCTTGCTTTGTAAAAAGAAGAAAAATAGAAATAATAATCATTAATCAAAATAATTCAAAAATAAATAAATACAATATATAAATAGATAAAGAAATAAGGAGAAAATAAAGTTGGCTAGAAAGTTAGTTATTGTTGAGTCACCGTCGAAGGCAAAAACTATCGAAAAGATACTTGGTAGAAATTATGAAGTTGTTGCATCTTACGGACACGTGATCGATTTACCAAAAACGAAAATTGGAATAGATGTAGAAAATAATTTTGAACCTCAATATAAGGTTATAAAAGGAAAAGGTGAGGTTTTAAAAAAATTAAAGGAAAAAGCGAAAAGTGCAAACGCTGTTTACCTGGCATCAGATCAGGATAGGGAAGGGGAAGCGATTGCTTGGCACATTTCTAATTATATTAAGCAGCCTGACAAGGTAAAAAGGATAGAATTTAACGAGATAACGAAGACGGCTGTAAATAATGCGATTAAAAATCCAAGAGATATTAACGATAACCTTGTAAATGCACAGCAGGCAAGAAGACTATTGGATAGAATTGTAGGATATAAGATAAGTCCGCTTTTATGGAAAATAATTAATCGTAACGCCAGTGCTGGACGTGTACAGTCGGTTGCATTAAAACTGATTTGTGACTTGGAAGACGAGATAAATGCGTTTGTACCCCAAAAATATTGGGAAGTAAGTGCATTAATTGAAAAAGATATTAATCTTAATTTAGTAAAAATTGCAGATGAAAAAGTGGATAAAATCTTTGATGAAAAAGTTGTAAAAAAACTGAAAAAAGATTTGAAAAATGAATCATTGACGCTTGAAAAAATAGAAGTTAAGAAAAAATCGCAAAGACCGCCACTTGTATTTAAGACAAGTACACTGCAGCAGCTTGCTTCATCCTATCTTGGCTATGGTGCAAGCAAAACAATGAGAATTGCACAGCAGCTTTATGAAGGACTTGCGATTAATGGCGAAAATAAAGGGCTAATAACATATATGAGAACAGATTCCACAAGAATTTCTGTTGATGCCCTAAATATGGCAAAAGATTACATTACAAAAAATTATGGCGAAAAATACGTTGGAAAATATATTGTAAAAAATTCAAAATCAAATGTTCAGGATGCCCACGAAGGAATCCGTCCATCTGATATCAACTTAGTTCCAGACAATATAAAAGCTTATTTGACTAATGATCAGTACAGATTGTATAAATTGATTTGGGACAGATTTCTAGTTTCACAGTTTGCAGCTATGCAGTACGAGCAGATGCAAATTAACGCTGTGAATGGGGATTACAATTTTCGAGGGACTATTAACAAAGTAATTTTTGATGGATATTACAAGATTTTTAAAGACGAGGATGAAATTAAGACTGGAGATTTTCCAGAATTAAAGGAAGGCAATGTTCATCCAATAGACAAATTAAATGTGGAAGAAGGAATAACAAAGCCTCCAACAAGATTTTCAGAAGCAACGCTTGTAAAAAAACTGGAATCAGAGGGAATTGGACGTCCATCGACTTATGCTTCAATTGTTGAAACACTTAAATCAAGGGAATATGTTGAACTTATTGAAAAGCGTTTTCATCCAACATATTTGGGATACGAAGTAAAAGATGAACTTGTCAAGAACTTTAAGGACATTATGAATGTGAAATTTACGGCGAATATGGAAAAGGAACTGGATAAGGTTGAAGAAGGGACAGTTGAATGGATACAGCTTTTGAGAACTTTTTATGGTTCGCTTGAAAAGGATATTGATAAGTTTGAGAAGGAAATTGATGAAATAAAAAATCGTAGAATTGTATCGGATGTGCTGGATTCAGAGGGAAATCCAATGATTTTAAAAACAGGGCTTTATGGAAAATATTTGATTAGTGAAACAAATGAGAATGAAAAAATTTCGTTAAAAGGAATTGCAATATCGCCAGAAGCTCTTAAAAAAGGAGAAGTTTTTGTAAAAGAGGAAGTAGAGAAACTTCAAAACAATAAAAAGGGAATTTTGACTGATTATTTTGATGAAGAAGGAAACAGATATGTGCTTAAAGTTGGACGTTTTGGAGAATATCTTGAAAGTGAAAATTATGAAAAAGATGAAAAGAGAATGTCGTTGCCAGCTGAATTAAAGCAAAAATATAAAAAAGGCGCTGTAATAGAGCTGGATGGAGTATTGCAAATAAACGATGAAATGAAACGGTTGCAGGAAATTGACAGAAAAATAATAGAAGAAGCAGGAGTCTGTGAATTTTGCGGAAAACCGTATGAAATAAAAACTGGAAGATTTGGAAAATTTTTGGCTTGTACAGGCTACCCAGAATGTAAGACTATAAAAAATATAAAAACTGGGAAAGTCACAAGAGTGACTGAAAAAGCAGAAAAAGCCAAGAAAACTACAAAAAAGGCAACTAAAAAAACAACAGCTAAAGCAAAATCTACATCTATAAAGGCTAAAAAGGCAGTAGCAACTAGAAAATCTACAGCAAAAAAGTCTAAATAGCTAAAAAAATAATTAATTTATTAAAATATAAGTTTAAAATTATTTTGTTATTTGTTATCGGACTAATAATTGAATAATATAGAGTGTTATAGATTTTAAATACGATTTTAGATAGTTTTTAAATAAAAAATAGAATTAATCTGTATTGCTGTGAATGATTGTGTTATAATAAATGGAGAAGTTTTAATGAGTAATAGAGACAAAGACGTTGAGAAAGAAAAGGTAACTGAAAACAAGGACAATATAAGAAATGAAAATCTTGTGATGTATGTGGACAAATTTTTGTATTATGAAGAGGTTATTCTTGGAAAGAGTTTTAATACGATTAGAAGTTATCGTCGAGATTTACTGCAATTTATGGAGTATCTAAATGAATATGAGGAAATTCATAATTTTGAAGAAATTGAAATGATGACATTCAGATCCTTTATTGCGTATTTAAATTCTCCTCAGAAGCTGGCTAAAGAGGAAGATAATAAAAAAAAGAATTCTCAGAAAAATACTGCAAATACAGAAATTGATAATACAGAATTAGAGATTGATAGGATAAAAAATATTGAAGATATGGAAGAATTAAATACAAAAATTAGTGTCAAGCCAGTGTCTAAAAGAACTATAAATAGAAAGATTTCAGCACTTAGGACATTTTTTAAATATCTTCAGGAAATAAAAGTGATTGAAACGAATAAGGCGGCTTATATTAATGTTCCAAAATTCGAGAAGGAATTGCCCAATGTATTGAATAGAGATGACTTGAACAGATTGAGAAACGTTATAAATACCGAAAAGATTACTGGAATTCGGGATAGATTAATTATTGAACTTCTTTATTCTAGCGGCCTTCGTTCGATGGAACTTATTAATTTGAGTGAATTTATGATTGATATTGAAGAGCGGGAAATTAGGGTTATTGGAAAAGGTGATAAGGAACGGATAACTTTTTTTAGTGAAAATGCTAAGAAATGGCTGATAAAGTATATTGAGGAAAAGAAAAAGCAATATGAAAATTACACTAGGGAAGTATTGATTGTAAACAGTAAAGGAAAAAAATTGACAACACGTTCGCTAAGAAGGCTTATTTCGGCACACGCACATGAAGCTGGGATACAAAAGGAAATAACACCACATGTGTTTAGGCATTCATTTGCAACAGAACTTTTAAATAACGGAGTGGATATCCGATATTTACAGGAATTGCTTGGGCATAGCAGTATTGCTACAACGCAAGTTTATACACATGTGAGCAAGGCTTTCTTGAGAGATATTTATATGAGTACTCATCCATTGGCTAAGGAATAATGGATTTGATTGGATTGAATTTTAATGCAAAAGGAATGAGAAAATAGGAGGAAATTTTGATTATAAAAAAATGTAGCGGTTGTGGAATTGAACTGCAGTTTGAAGATAAAAATAAGGAAGGATATGTTCCTGAAGAGAAGTTTATAACAGAGGATAATTTGCTTTGTCAGAGATGTTTTAAAATTAAAAATTATGGGGAAAATCTTGTAAATAATTTTAGCAGGGAAGATTATTTGAAGGAAGTAAATGAATGTGTAAAAAAATCTGATATAATACTTCCAATTTTTGATATTATTGACTTTGAAGGTTCATTTACTGAGGAAATCTTGGATTATCTAAGAGATTACAGATCTATAATTTTAATTAACAAAATAGATTTGCTGCCTGACTTTATACATCCAACTGAAATTTCCAACTGGGTAAAGGACAGACTTGCTGAAGAGGATATTGTACCCGATGACATTGCTTTTATCAGTGCAAAAAATAAATACGGAGTAAATGGAATAATCAGAAAAATTAAAAATATTTTTCATAACAAAAAAGTAAAGGCAACTGTACTTGGAGTTTCAAATGTTGGCAAATCATCAGTTATAAATTTACTTCTTGGAAACAACAAAATAACAACTTCTAAATATTCTGGAACTACTTTAAAATCAATTAACAATAAAATTCCAAATAGTGAAATTACGATAATTGACACACCTGGACTTATTCCAGATGGGAGAATTTCTGATTTGATTAGTGTAGAAAATGGATTAAAGCTAGTGCCAGCTGGAGAAATTTCCCGAAAAACTTTTAAACTTGAAGAAAATCAGGTATTTATGTTTGATGTTTTCTGCAGATTTAAAATACTTGGAAATAAACTTTTAGAAAGTGGAAGCAAGCCTATATTTTCTGCTTATGCTTCAAAAAGCGTGAAGTTTCACGTGGCTCGTGAGGAAAGAGTGGAAGCCTTGTTAAATGGAAATTACTTTGAGATTTTACAAGGAAATGAAAAAGAAAAGTATTTTCAAAATAAATTTGTGACTCATGAAGTGGAAATCGAGGAAAATGAGGAACTGGTAATAGCAGGACTAGGCTGGATAAATGTTAAAAGAGGTCCGCTAAAGGTACAGCTTGAAGTTCCCAAAAATGTGAAGGTAATTGTTAGACCATCAATTTTTAAAAACAGGAAATAAATTAAGTAAAGAGAAATTAAGAAAGGAGAACATGATTTTTAAAAATTTCATGTAAGAAAATGGCTTTTGGTAATAGTTATTATGGAAAGAACAAAAATAGAGTGACTAAAAATATTACCCTTCGTGGTATAACTTTTCTTGTGGTAGTGTTTATCGCAATATTTAATGTTGTTATTCTATTTTCAAGAAAGATCGATAAGCTTATAATGGCTGATATTCAGGTTGAAACTGTAAAATTGCAGAATGCGGTAAAGGAATTTAACAAAAAAACTGGCTCAAATCCCAAATTAATCGGGCTTGAAAATAACCTTAGGGATGTGAGAAGCTCAGATGGTAAATATAATTTTGAAGCTTTTTATGGAAGGGATAAAATTTATGAAATTCCTGAAAGCATAAAGGATTCAAGAGAAAGAAGCAATAGAATTGTAACGAAAAAGGATAAAAAAGGTGGATGGGTTTATGATGAGGCAAAAGGGACTATTTCGCCAAATATTTAAAATTATAAAGTGAAAAATGGGGGAGTTAAATAAAGAAACTCAATTAGAAAGAAGATTAGTAAAAAAATGAAATTTTCAAGTTTGGGAAGTGGAAGTAGCGGAAATTCAAGCTATATTGAGATGGGCAATAAGAAATTTCTTATAGATGCAGGATTTAGTGGAAAAAAAATTGTAGAAAAATTGAATAATATTGAAAAAAGGATTGAGGATGTAATGGGGATATTTGTGACACATGAGCATTCTGACCATATTCAAGGACTGGGTGTTGTTTCAAGAAAATACGATATTCCAATTTATCTTCACGAAGTAACTTATAATGTAATTAAGGACAGAATTGGAAAAATTGAGAAAAAAAATTTAAATTTTATAAGAGATGAAAAAATTGTTATTGATAATTGTGTGATAAATAATTTTGAAGTAATGCACGATGCTGAAAAGTGCTTGGGATATACATTTGAATATGAAGGAAAAAAATTGTCCTATGCAAGTGATGTTGGCTGTGTAAACAATATTATTAAGGAAAATTTGAAAAATAGCGATGTAATTGTGCTGGAAAGTAATTATGACTATAATATGCTAATGACAGGGCCTTATCATTGGGAACTGAAAAATCGTGTAAAGGGAAGAAATGGACATTTGTCAAATGCAGAAGCATCAAAGCTGATTGGGCAGGTGCTTAGCGAGAAACTGAAAAAGGTTTATTTAATGCATATAAGCAAGGACAATAACACGCCAGAGCTGGCTTATAATTCGCTGTACCAAATTTTGGAGCGAGAAAATAAAAGCCATTTGGAAATTGAAATTATTAACGAAGAAGGAACAGAAATTTATAAAATATAGAATATTAGAATAAAGAATAAGGAAAAAAGTTATGTGGAATGACTTAAAGCTGGAAATCGACATTTGTACTAAATGTATATTAGAAAAAACTAGAATTAATCCAATTGTTGGCGAAGGGAATAAAAAGGCAGAAATTTTATTTGTGCTGGATAGCATAAGTGAGGAAGAGGATGTAAAACATAAACTTTTGATTGACAGAAATGGAAAATATTTTAAAAAATTTTTGGAGTATTCAAAGCTTGATTTGAAGAAATGTTATTTTACAACTCTTACAAAATGTAGTTCACATGGTAATTTAATCGAGAAAGACAGTATTACAAAGTGTAATGAGTTTCTTGTAGCACAAATTGCCTTGATTAATCCAAAGTACATTGTAACAGTTGGAGAAAGGGCAACTAAATCACTTTTAGAAAATGTAGAAAAAGAGGATATAAAAGATTTGGTGGGTAAAGTGTTTGATTTTTATGGAGAAATTAAGGTTGTACCGATTTACGATATTTCTTATTTGTTTAAAGCGACAGATAAGGAAAAATGGAAATTAATAAAAATTTTGGAAAAATTATAAAAGAAGAAAGGAAATAAAAAATAATGATAGGAATAGGAATTGTAGGATTACCAAACGTAGGAAAATCAACATTATTTAACGCAATAACAAAAACACAGAATGCAGAGGCGGCAAACTATCCATTTGCAACAATTGAGCCAAATGTAGGGCTTGTAAGCGTGCCAGATCCACGTTTAAAAGATCTGGAGAAAGTAGTTAATCCAGAAAGAACGGTTGGAGCGACAGTTGAATTTGTAGATATTGCAGGACTTGTAAAAGGTGCATCAAAAGGGGAAGGACTAGGAAACCAGTTTTTATCAAACATTAGAAATACAGCTGCAATTTGTCAGGTTGTAAGATGTTTTGATGATGACAATATTATTCACGTGGAAGGAAGCGTTGATCCTATAAGAGATATTGAAACGATTAATGCAGAATTGATTTTTGCTGATTTAGACACAGTTGAAAGGGCAATTCAGAAAAATCAGAAGCTGGCTCGTGGAGGAAACGCAGAAGGAAAAGAATTAGTCGCAGTTCTTGAAAGATGTAAAGTTCATCTGGAAGAATTTAAATTATTAAAAACATTGGAATTTACTCAAAGAGAAGAGGAATTAATAAAAGTTTATCAATTTTTAACAGTAAAACCAATGATGTTTGCCGCAAATATTTCGGAAGAAGATTTGACGGCTGGAATTGAAAATGATTACGTAAAAAAAGTGCGTGAATTTGCAAAACAGTACGATAGCGAAGTAGTAACCTTTTCAGCAAAAGTGGAAGCAGAACTAATCGAAATCGAAGACGAAGAAGAAAGACAAATGTTCATTGACGAATTAGGAATAAAAGAACCAAGTCTAAATAGACTAATTAGAGCAGGATTCAAATTGTTAGGACTAATCACATATTTTACAGCTGGAGTAAAAGAAGTAAGAGCATGGACAATAAAACAAGGAACAAACGCTCAAAAATCTGCCAGTGAAATTCATACAGACATTGAAAAAGGATTTATCAGAGCAGAAGTAGTGTCTTTCGACAAATTCATCGAACTAAACGGATGGAACGGTGCAAAAGAAAAAGGTGCAATGAGACTGGAAGGAAAAGAGTACATTGTGCAAGATGGGGATGTAATGTTCTTCAGATTTAATGTTTAAGAAAATATTTATTAATTTTAGAAGCTCTTTTTTAAGTTTGTTGCTTTTTAAAGGGCTTTTTTAAATTATTTAGGAGATTAAAATGAAAAAATTTGAGATTTTTGTTAAATTATTTACAATACTGCTAGTTATTTTTTGTTTTGAAAGTTATTTTAAAGGAGAAATTATACAGAAAACTTTTATGGATATAAATGAATACTATTATCTTGAAAGTGGACCCAGTTCTTCTTATTCAGTAAACATATGTGAGTCAAAAGGTAATTTAGATTGTTTTGTTGTAGAAGAAATTTCAAATCAGGATAAAAATTATTTAATAGGGAAAATGGAAAATAACCAATATTTTTATATTAATTATTCAGATAATAATAAAAAGAAATTTAATTTAACAAAAGAAGAGATAGAAAAAATTTTTTCTCAAAAAATTAAATTGGAAAAAGCTAAAAAATATATAAATAAATATGGTAAAGATGAATTTAATCTATTTTACGAAATGTTAGTTGCTAAATTTATAATAGCTTTATTTTTTAGCCCTGTTATTTTAATATTAATTAAATTTAAAATATATCCAAAATCTTGGGATAAAGATTAAATGTACTGATTTTTAAGAGTTTGAGAAATTTATTATCTAGAATATTATAATTTATATATTCTGCTTTTAAGCAATAGCTATTTTTAAAATTATAATTGAAATTTAATTAAAAATATAGTATAATAAAATATATATTAATATTTAATTAATAATTTATTTTAAAAATATCAATTAAGTACTAAAATAGAAGATTTTTAAATTTCAGATTATTTTGACTAATAATTACTTTTTATTTATATTTTTGAAAATTTTTTTTATTATAATTGTTATAATTAAATTTAAAGTGTCGTGATTTTTTTGGAATAAAAACGACTGTTTGAGCGAAGTTTTACGTAGCGAGTTTCGTTTTTGTTTCAAAAAAATGCTTAGACTAGCGGGGATTGTAAAGGGGATGGCGATTGATCCCCTTTACGTTATAAAAAAGAAAAAATATATAAATCATTGAAAAAATATTTATTAACAACAATTCTGTTTATAAAAATTAGAAATAATTGTTATTTTAGTACTTAAGGATTAAAACTGTAAAATGATTATTAAATAAAATTAATAAAAGGAAATAATTGAGGTGGTAAAAATGAGTAAAGATGTAAATGTTGAAAATATGTATGAAGGGAAAAATATTGGAATCATACTGAATAAAACAAAGTTAGAGAATTTTGTGATTCAGGAATTTGTATTAGATGAAAATATTAATGAACATCAGAAGCTGGAAATTCAATTGGAAATGGATGATGAGCAGAGAAAAAATTTGGAAAGAATTATTGAAAAGGAAGATGTTGGGATTGAAATTGAGCTTGCTAATGCAGATAAGGATGTAAAAAGAAAAGTTTTTAGTGGGATTGTTGATTATTTTGAGATTTTGGATTATGGGAGTTATGGGTGCAGGATTTTGATGAGGGCGTTTTCTAAGAGTGTGCTTTTTGACAGGAAAAATGAGAAGAAGTATCGGGTTTTTCAGGATAGGAATTTAATGTTTTCAGATATAATTGATGAGATTAATAAGGATTATGCTGATAAAAAGTTGGAAATAAAATATTCTGATATTGCGAAAAAGCAGATAGGCAGTTTGATTGTTCAGTTTGATGAAACAGACTGGGAATTTTTGGTAAGACTTGCAAGTCAATTAAAAACGGGGATGTTTGTAATAGAACAGGGAATAATATTGTTTGGAATCGTAGAAATGGGAGAAATTAAGAAGGAAAATAAATATTTTTCAGATTATTCGCTGGTAAGAGATTATAAAAATCTATATTATAAAGTGCAGTCAAATAAAGTAATAAATTTGGGAGATACTGTTTCTATTTCTGAAAACGCTGTAGAAAATGAAGGAAATGATAAAGATTCTAGTGGGAATAAAGGCAGTTTTTCTGTATTGCAAACTAGAATATTTTTGAAGGATTTTATTTTAAAAAGTGAATTTTTAGCAACGGATATGAAGAGTTATCACATATTCAAGAAATATAATGAAAAAATAAAAGGGTGCAGAATTGAAGCAAATGTTGAACGGGTGTTTGAAGATAGCGGAATTGCGAAAATGGAAGTCAGATTTGCAGAAGGGCTGAAAAAAAATTGTTCAGGAAAGAAGCAATGATGAAAGTAATGACAAAGCGTACGATGATTATGGGATAAAAAGATTTCCATTAAGTTATCAGACTTTTTATTCGCAAACAAATACTGGATTTTTCTGCACTCCTGAAGAAAATGATACTGTGGAAGTTTATTTTCCAAATGAAGACGAGCGATTTGCAAAAGTGTCGTGGGCAATAAACAATAAAGGAAATGGAAGGTTTAGTGATTATACCAAAAGAAATTTTCAGGTTAATCAGAGTGATTTTAATTTTAGCTTGAATTTGAACAGTTTTGAAGTGAAAACGGCTGAGAAATATAGCGTAGAATCACCAAATATAGTTGAAAATGCAGATAATTTTGTAAATAAGGCTAATCAAAATATGATAGTGGCTTCTAATAATTATTTGGGGATAGAGTCGATTGGGGATGCTGATTTTTATGGCTCTAAGATAAATATTATTGGGAAAGAGAAGGAAATAACGATGGAATCATTAAGTTCAGATGTTAGAATTAAAGGGAAAAAAGTTCACAGTAATTAATAGCAGTTAATAAAAAAATACAGGAGAATAATAAGATTAGTTAAAGCTTACTGTTCTTCCTGTATTGAAAAGATTTTAGTATAATTTATTTTTTTCTTTTGTTTCTTATAAATTGTATAAAAGTTATAATTTCCTGTTTTTCTGTATCTGTGTAATTTTGGGAGTTTAAAACATATTCATCTAAATCATCATCTGGAATTAAATCAGTTTGCCGATTTAAGAAATAACTTGTGATTGCTCCCGTAATCATTCCAAAAGTTCCCATTCCAATCAGTATCAGAAAAATAGCAATTATTCTTCCAATAAATGTATGCGGATAGACATCTCCATAACCAACAGTAGTTGCAGTTACAAAAGCCCACCATAGGCTATTAAAATAAGAGAGTTTTTCGACATAGGAAACTATTAGGGCAGATACTATGATTCCAAGTACAGCAAATATTAACAAATAAATAAGTCCATTTGCTCTCAAGATTTTTTTTATTTTTTTGTAGAATTTTTTTACAGACAAATAAGCTTTTGTCAGCTTTAAATGCTTAAAAACTCTTGCTAAACGTCTAATCTTAAAAATTCTGAATAGTCTAAAAATAGAATAATACGGAATAATTGAGATTAAATCAGGAATATTGCTTTCAATAAAATCTAATTTATTGTCTGAATTTGTAAAACGTATAAAATAATCCACTGCAAAAATTAAATAAATTGATACATCAATAAATTCCAGGATTGGATTATTAAAAATGCTAATATCGCCATGTAAATCTAAAAGTGTAGTGACAAAGCTGTATAATGCCAAGAAAATAAAAATAACCTGATAACTTATACGAAATCTTTTGTTTTTATGTAATTTTTCAATTTTCTTTTTCATAAAAACTCCTGTTTTATTTAATAACTTTTCTATATGTTACTAATAACGGATTCCAAACACTTGCATTTGTTGGGGAATATGCAAAGTCAATTTCTATGAATTTTTCAATAGGTGTTTCAAGAGCAATAACAATAGCCATTTGATCTACAAATTGTGCTACTGCTTCTTTTCCTACCATTGCTCCACCAAGAACAATTTTTCTGTCTTTATCGTAAATAATTTCGGCACTTGCAGGAACAGAGTCTTCAAAGCCAGAATTTTTATACATTGCTTTCATTGAAACTACATCGGCATTGTATCCTAATTGCAGAGCTTCTTTTAGAGAAAGTCCAGTTTGTGCTAGTTTTACATCATAAAATGAAGTTGCAAAAGAACGGATTAGCCCTTTCCAGCTCACATCTTTTCCAGATAAGTGTTTTGCAAGGAACATTCCATGCTTGTTTGCTACATCTCCAAATGGAGCATATAAATTTCTATCAGTTTTGTAATATTTGTTAAAAACGCAATCTCCAATGGCATATACATCTTTAATATTTGTCTCAAATTTATCATTTACAACAATTTTCCCAGAATCAGTTTTTAATTCTTTCGGCAAGAAATCAATGTTTGGAGTAATTCCGATACTAAATAGTGCAATATCAAAGTCTACAGTTTCCCCATTATCCAATTTTACTGATTTTGCTATATTATTTTCAGAAATTATTTCTGAAACGCCAGAGTTTAATTTTAATTCAACATTATTATTTTCTATTTCTTTATAAATTCTTTTTTTCAAGTTTTCAGAAACATTTGGAAAAATTTGATCAGCCTTTTCAATAAGTGTAACGTTTAATCCATTTTTTCTGAATGATTCAGCCATTTCCAGTCCAATAAATCCAGCTCCTACAACAACTGCATTTTTTAATTTTGATTTATTTTCGTTAAGATAATCTTTTATTTTAAAGGCATGTTCTGCGTGAGATAAAGTAAACACATTTTCCAAATCCTTCGAGTATCCAGCAATATTTGGCACAAATGATTTTGCCCCAACAGCAATTACCAGTTTGTCGTAAAAGATTATTCCGTTAATTTCATTTCCTTTTACTGTTACAGTCTTATTCTGAAAATTTATTTCTGTAACTTCGTGATGAATTTTTACTTCAATTCCACGATTTATAAAATTTTCAGGTGTTCCGTGCAGAACATCACTTTTCTTCAATTCATCAGCAATGAAATAAGGTGTTGGACATCCAGCCCAAGCCACATAAGAGGATTTTTCAAATAAAATAACCTCATCTTCAGGATTTGCTTTTTTATATTGAGTCGAAAACATCATTCCAGCTGCTCCGCCTCCGATTACAACTATTTTCATAATATTTTTTGTATGATAATTTAAGAATCATACACTCCTTTCATTTTATTATTTTTATTTTTGATTCATTTTGTTAAACAAATATCTAAGTCTGCTTGCTACCATGTTTATACCGACTTTGTTGTCTTTTCCACGTGGAATTATAACATCAGCATATCTTTTGGAAGGTTCAACAAACTCCAAGTGCATAGGCTTTACAGTATTAATATATTGATTTTTTATACTTTCAAAACTTCTTGCCCGCTCGTTTAAATCCCTCTCAATTCTTCTAAGCAGCCTTTCATCATCATCAGTGTCAACAAAAATTTTTGTATCAAAAAGACTTCTGATTTTTTCCATTGCAAGTACTAAAATACCTTCAACAATGATTATATTTGCAGGTTCAATATGCTGAGTTTCATTAACCCTGTTGTGAACCTGGAAATCATAAATAGGCTTTTCGATAGATTTTCCATCTTTTAATGCCAGTATATGCTTTTCAAGCAAGTCAAAGTCAATCGCATCTGGATGATCATAATTTAACTTAGCCCTCTCTTCATAAGTTAGATGATCATTTCTCTTATAATAAGAATCCTGTTCCAGCAAAATCGAATGAATTCCCGTTCTTTCTAAATTTTTGATAATAGCTTGAGTTACACTAGTCTTACCAGAACCAGTACCTCCAGCAATTCCAACAATTATAGTTTGATAGCTCATAAAAATATTTCCTCCTGAATAGATTTTTGTAATTTTTGAATTTTTTAGAAGAATTGTATCTTATTGTATTTTCTAATAATTTTATCATTTTTTTTGCAGTTTTACAATGATGTAAAGGTTTAAAATTTTATATTTTTTTAAAATTAAAAAATCAATAAAAATATTTGAAAAAAATTTAATTATATGATAAAATTAAAATATAATTAAATATTGGAGGGGTTATGAATAGAGAGAATGAAATTTTTGAAAAGGAAATGCTTGGAAAAAGTCTGAGAGAGATGTTTTTTGAGATGAATGTGGAGATGCAGGAGAGATTTCGGGAAATTAAAGATAAGTTTTTAGAAGCAAAAATTAATGAGAGTTCCGAATATGAAGATATTTTTGTTGAAACAGTATTAGTGGAAAAAGAAGATGTATTTAAAATGGATGGAGTGTTTTTTCCTGTGGTTGATAAAATAGATATTATTGATGAGAATTATAAGGATATTTATTTGGAAAATGTATATTTGAATTTGGATTTACGTAAGATTAATGAGGTTTTGGAAAGAGAATTTTTTGGATGGATAGACATTGACGGAGATAATTACGAGGTTAAAGTCAGGCTTGTAAAAGATGAGAGATATTTTGACGAAATAAAAAAATTGTATAATTCTTTTGAACTTAATGGAAAAAAATGGAAAACTATTAATATGGCGCATTTTATGAGGTGTTATAAGATTAAACTGGCTGAGTATGGTTTTGATATGTCGCAGGATATTTTGGAGAAAATTCAAAATGGAAAATATGAGATTACTTATGATTTTGAAGAAATTCAGGATAAAGTTCTAAGAGATAGGGAATTGCTTTGGAATATTGAAAAGAAAAATATAATAAGCACCATTTTTGTACGTCCGACAAAAATTGACATATCTTTTGAATATACAATAAATTTTGAAAGCGATGAACAGATTTTGGTATCAAATAATGAAAATGAAGATATTTTGTGTTGCTATTACAGCGGAAAAAACAAATTAAATATTCTTTCAAAGAAAAATACAGGCGATATTTGGGATGTATTTTCAGTAAAGCCAATCGAAAAATGTAGAAAAATTCTTGAACTTTATGGAAAAAGTAGCGAGAATCAAGAAGACTATTTTCATTTTACAAATTTTAGAAATAAGAGCTTTATCGATAAAATTCAAACAAAAAATAGAAATACTAGAAGCCGCGCATTTTTAGAAAAATATTTTTTGGAATATGAATTTACAAAAGATAAAATTTTGTTAAAAGATATTAATTTTAAAGAAAACATTGAAAAAAATATAGATACTTATGACTGTAATGAAAGTTTGAAAAATGATTTTCAAAAGGGATATTCTGATAAAAAGCCGAAATTGAATCTATTTGTAGAAATAAAGGATTTTGATGAATATTCAGAAGACAAGGTTAGCTTTTTAATCTCAGAAATTCAGAATAATTATAACGAATTTGAATGCAGGGGGTACTTGTATGGCGAATAAAAATAAAAAAGGCTATAAATATATATGGGCAGTTCCTCTGAATATGCAATTTGAGTTGGAAAATAGTGTTTCAGCATATATTGAGGTAAATGCACATTTTTTGAATAATGAAATTGTGAAAAAGAAGGTTGTAAAAGTAAATCCGTATGTGAGGTTTAATAAAATTTTTACCAGTTTTGTAAATTATTATGATAATTTTTTTGAGTTTGAAAATAAGCTGGAAAAAGATACTAAAATTAAAAATCTGACAATGGAAAATACACCTAAAAAAGAGTCTAAAATAAACAGTTTTAGAGGTAGAGACAGCATAGTTGAAGAAAAAAAGGGAAATATATCTGTTTTAAAAAAATTTAAGAAAAATATTGAAAATAATGCGATAAATTATTTACAGGAACTTGATTTTACAAGTGGAACGACAGTGATTGATGTTATTTGTGAAAAAATTTCGGAGGATATAAAAAAGGGAACTTTAGGAATAAACTTAAAACGGTATTTTTCGATTTTGAATAGGGAAGAACAGGGATATGTAGTACTTTTGATTTATAACGAAAAAATTAATGGTGTCAACTGTATGAAAAACTTTAAATTGGGAATTAAGTATTTTTTTCTGGATTCACTTATTTATAGACAAAAATCAGAAAAAAATAAAATAATAGTTTATATAAATAAACCAAAAAATAAAGAAAATGTTGCAAAGATAAAAACTTTGGAATTACTGTTTCTAGAGTTTGGAATGGAATTAAAAGTATTTTGGAAAAATCATTTTGGAGTAGTAAATGTTGATGAAACAGTAAAAATTGATGAAATAGCGGTTTTTTAACAAAATAAAGGGGGAGAAAAAATGAAATATAGATTGAAAATTACAGATGAGGAAAATAAAAAGGAAATAAATGTAAGTGAAGACGAGATTATGGAAGTGAAATATAAAATTGGACTTGCAGAAGATACAAATCTTGCAAACAGCAGAAGCACAGTAGAAATGGAAATAATTGGGAAAATTATTTCAAACTTGGAAAATACAGGAAATAATTTAGAAAATGAGAGTATGAATGATGATTTGTATGAAAGAAATAAAAAGAATATAATAGATTTAGTGGAATGGGCTGAGTCCTATCTCGAAAAAAGTGATTACAGAAATTTGGAAATGTTTGTTGATTTAGGTTCAAATAAAAAAATGGATTTGAAATTTACGAATATGTTTGTGTATAATTTTTCACAGGAAATGAGCATTGAAAAAGGGATAGGGATTTTTAAACTGAAGTTGAGACAAAAATTTCATCAGAAAAATAAATTGGACATAAAATAACACTTAAATTAAAATTTTGTGGTATAATAAAAATGTGGATATTTTTAAATAAATTTAAAAATTATTTGAATTCTAAAAAAATTACAAAATCTATTTTAGGAGGAAAGTACGATGATTATAGATGTTGAATTAAATGAAAGAAAACAAAAACAGTTAAAGGAAGTTTTAGAATATGATAACAACTTTATCAATGACTTAATATCAAAAGAATTAGATAAAATAGAAGAAAATGAACAAATTTCCAAATCAGAAATAAAAAGAATAGTGAAGTTATCTGAAAAAGCTAAAAAATCGCCAATGATACCTCTTGAAGATTTTGGAAAGAAAATGGGATTTTAAGTGAAATATAGAGTATTGTTATCTAAATATGCAGCAAAAAAATTACAAAAAATGGATAAAAATACAAGTAAAAAAATTTATGATTTTCTGAAAAAAATAGACAATTCTGAAAATCCAAGAATCAAAGGGGAGGCTTTGAGCCATAATTTAAAAGGATATTGGAAGTACAAACCATTAAAAAATTACAGGATAATAGTTGAAATACAAGATGATAAATTAATAGTTTTAGCTGTTGAAATAGAACATAGGAGTAAAGTATATTTGATTTTAAATAAATTAAAAAAATCATTTTTAAAATAAATAATGATAAATTCAAATATAGGGAGTGAGTTTTTATGAATAGAAATATTTTTATTACTGGAGCTACAAGTGGAATTGGGAAGGAAACAGCTTATGCCTTTGCGAAAAATGGGGATAATGTGATTTTGTGTGCTAGAAATATAGAAAAATTAAAAGAAATAAAGGCTGATATTGATAGAAAATATGGTACTAATGCGTATATTTTTGTTCTTGATGTTACGAAATATAATGATGTTGTTAAATTTACCAAAAAAATACTAGATGATGTGAAAAAGGTGGATATCCTTATAAATAATGCAGGACTTGCCTTGGGACTTGATAAATTTCAGGAATATGATATTGTGGATATTGAACGAATGATAGACACTAATATAAAAGGATTATTGTATGTTACAAGACAAATTTTACCAAGCATGGTTGCAAATAATGAGGGGCATATTATAAACATTGGCTCAACTGCTGGAATTTATGCTTATGCAGGAGCTGCCGTCTATTGTGCGACTAAATCGGCTGTAAAGGTTTTAAGTGATGGAATTAGAATTGATACCATTGATAAAAATATTAAAGTAACTACTGTTCAGCCTGGAATTGTGGAAACTAATTTTAGTAATGTAAGATTCCATGGGAATACAGAGCAGGCTAAAAAGGTTTATGAAGGAATTGAGGCATTGAAGCCAGAAGATATTGCAAATATAATAGTTTATATTGCAAACCAGCCAAAACACGTACAAATTTCAGATATTACAATAATGGCAACAAATCAGGCAACTGGATTTAATATTTACAGAAAAAATCAAAATAAATAATACTGGGTAATAATGAATCTACAAGAAAATAGTAGTATCTACACACAAAGAGATATACGAGATACAATAAATTCGTTGACTTTTATAGGAAAGTTTAGTATAATATTCGTAGTTATTTTGTAAAAGTGGAAGTATCGCCTAATGGTATGGCAGCAGCTTGGAAAGCTGTGGGCGGTTAAACGTCTTGTGGGTTCGAGTCCCTCTACTTCCGCCATTTATAAAAATAATTTGACAAATTAGTGAAAATATAGTAAACTAATTAAGATATACGCATAAAATTGGTGGCTAATACCAATGATAGCGATAAATTATTTGGAGGTGAACATAAATGTTTGCAGTAATTAAAACAGGTGGAAAACAGTACAAAGTAGAAGTTGGAACTGTATTAAAAGTTGAAAAATTAGCAGCTGATGTTGATTCAGACATCGAAATTAATGAAGTTCTATTAGTTGGAGAAGGAGATAACGTAACAGTTGGAACTCCAGTTGTAGAAGGAGCTAAAGTTGTAGCTACAGTTAAATCTCATGGAAAAGCTGATAAAAAAATTAACTTTAAATATAACAAAAAAACTTACTACAGAAAAAAAGGGCATAGACAATCTTTTACAGCAATTGAAATTAAATCAATCAATGCTTAATTGTATTTTTTAATATAATTTAGATTGTGAAAGTTGTTGTGGTTTGAATGATAAGAATAGAAATTCAAAGACAAAAAAATAAAATAACATATTTTGAAATAAAAGGACATGCAAATTTTTCAGAATATGGAGAAGATGTAATTTGTGCAGCTGTTTCATCAGTAGGACAAATGACAGTAAATGGACTTATTGAAACTTTGAAACTTAAGAAAAAATTGAAGTTTACAGAAAAAGATGGGTATATTTCCTGTGATTTAAAAAATTCTGGATTGACTGATGATGAACTAAAAAATGCAGATATTTTGGTTGAATCAATGTATTTGTATTTGAAGGAAGTTGCAAAAAGTTATAGTAATTTTGTGAAACTTAAAGAAATAAAAATATAAATTTTAAGTTCAGAAGTTAAGATTTGAAAAGAATCCAAGAAATAAAATATGAAAAAGAAATCAAGGAGGTTGGAAAATGTTATTAAAATTAAACTTACAGTTATTTGCCTCAAAAAAAGGGCAAGGATCAACTAGAAATGGTAGAGATTCTAACCCTAAATATTTAGGAGTAAAAAAATATGATGGAGAAGCTGTAAAAGCTGGAAATATTATTGTAAGACAAAGAGGAAGTAAATTTCACGCAGGAACTAACGCTAAATTAGGAAAAGATTACACTTTATTCGCATTAACTGATGGATATGTAAAATTTGAAAAATTTGGAAATGGTAAAAAAAGAGTAAGTATTTATCCTGAAAGAGCAGAAGCATAGTAATAAAATTGTATAATATATTTTTAAAATACTGTCTTAGAAATAGGATAGTATTTTTTATTTGAATTTTATAAAATAAATACTTATTAATGAATATTTTTCTAATAATTTATAAGAAAACTTCTTTAAAAGCGAACTCAAAAGCAATGACTACTAACTCAACCCTTATATTTATATGATTTTTAGTATTTCAATTTTGAATGAGTTCAAGTACACATATTTTTTAGTAAAAGAAGTCAATTGAAATTTAGTTTATATCTTTTGTTATCTATAACTTAATGAATAATACCTAAAGGACTATACAGTATTTTTTTGAAAAAAATTAAATTAAACTTATTAAAAAAATAAAAATATATTATTTCTTTATTTAGTAGAAAGGGGAGTAAGCCTTTGCAAAAAAAGTTTATAATAAGTTTAAATCTACTGTTTTAGTAGTTAATAACAATAAATATCTTTTACTGTATTTTTTAACTCGTTACAACCCTATCTACTCTATCCATGTATTTTTCATTTATCAAATAAGCAGTAAGTATCTAAGTTTTTAGAATTTATTTTACTCTTAAAAATTGGAAAAATTAATTAAAAATCCTTGTATTCAGGAATCCATTTTGCATTTTTTATTGCTTCTTTTAAATCGCTTATGGGTTCTGTATTTAATTTTTGATCTAGTACGCTTTGTCCAACTGACAGTGCCACAGTTTCAGAAAATTCTGTCAGTTTTGATACTGGAGGAAGTACAGCAGCTCCAGGTTTTGTTGTGTCGATGATTCCGCCTAGTGAATGTGCGGCTGCTGAGATTATTTTGTCGTTTACAATCTTTGATTTTGTTGCGATAATTCCAAGTCCTAACCCAGGATAGATTAGAGCATTGTTTGCTTGTCCAATTTCATAGGTGATTCCGTTAAGCTCTATTGGGTCTGATGGTATTCCTGTTGCAACGAGAGCTTTTCCGTCTGTCCATTCGATAAGATCTTTTGCACTGGCTTCTGCTAGCCTTGTTGGGTTGCTAAGTGGAAAAATTATTGGTCTTGCAGTGTGTTTTGCCATTTCCTGAACGATTTCCTTTGTGAAAGTCTTTGGCACTGTGGAAGTTCCGACAAGTATAGTTGGTTTTACAGCTTTTACAGCGGCTTCCAAAGTAGTTAATTCATTTGCATTTGTAAATTCACTTCGTTTTCTTGCAAAAGGAGTTTGTTCTGGAGTTAGTCCTTCTGTGTCTTCAAATAATAAGCCTTGTTTGTCAACTAGATAAAACCGCTTTTTTGCTTCTTCTTCAGAAAGACCCTGTGCAACCATTTCATTAAAAATACGTCTAGCAATTCCAGCTCCAGCAGTTCCTGCACCAAAACACATATAAACTTGCTCAGTAAGCTTTTCGCCTGAAATTTTTAATGCGCCTAAGATTCCAGCTAAAGTGATAATTCCAGTTCCCTGTATATCGTCGTTAAAAGTTGTGATTTCATTTTCATATTTATTTAAAATATTTGCCGCATTTAATCTTCCAAAGTCTTCCCAATGAAGATATAAATTTGGGAAAAGTTTTTCAGCTGTTTTTACAAATTTGTCTATAAAGTTATAATATTCATCTCCTCGAACTCTCTCAAATCTATTTCCTAGATACAAGTCGTTTTCCAGCAGTTCTTTTCTATTTGTTCCAGCATCAATTACAACTGGCAGGACAGTAGCGGGATCAATTCCAGCGGCGGCAGTGTAAACCATCAGTTTTCCAACTGAAATGTCAACTCCGTTAGTTCCCCAGTCACCAATTCCAAGGATTCCTTCTGCATCAGTAACGACAATTAAACGGATTTTTCTGTTGTCAGCAGCATTTCTTAAAATAGTTTCTATGTTTTCGGGCTCTTTTACTGACAAATAAGCCGCATTCTGAGGATTTACAAATAATTCACTATAATTTTCTATACTTTCTGCAATTACAGGATCATAAACAATTGGCATAAATTCAACTACGTGTTTGCTAAATAAATAATAAAATAATGTTCTGTTTGTATTAAAAATTTCCATTAAGAAATGTCTTTTTTCAATTAACTTGTCTTTTTTCAGAAATTGTCCATAAGCCTGTTTTGCCTGTTCATCTATAGTTTGAATATACGGTGGTAAAAGTCCTAATAATCCATATTCTTCTCTTTCTTTTTTTGTAAAAGCTGTACCTTTGTTAAGGAATGGATTGTTTAAAATTTCATAACCTAATTTCATAAATAATCACCTCTAAATAGTATTTCAAATTTATTTTTTGCAATAATCAGATAATTCAAGTATAACACTGAAATATTCTGAAATCAATTTGTTTATCCTGTTATTTAAATTATTTTTTTTGTCTGTTGTAAAATAATGTAATAATATATTGTAACAAATTTAAAAAATCATGACAATTATGTATTAAAATATTAGTAAGGATAGGATATTAATGAAAAAATATTATAAAAATTGCATTGAATATGTCTTAAGAATTTTTGTTAAATGCCCGAAATCTATAATTTTGTGTCTTTGAGATTACATTCACCCTTTAATTTCTTTTTTATTTAAATCTAGTATGTTTTTTAGTTTAGTATAAACTTAACAGTATATTTGTTAAATAAATACTAGAACAAAATTCTGTTTATAAACATATTCCGCTATTAATATATTCTGAATTATATTATAGTAAAACTTCTTTAAAAGCGAATTCAAAAGCTATGACTACTTAACTCAACTTCTCAATTTATATAATTTTAGCAGTTTCATTTTAAATAGGTTTGGGTGTATCTTAAATTTTATTTTTTAAAGTATTTTTTTCATTTTATTTTAAGGTTCGTATGATAGAATCAATTTGTAAATCAAAATTAGAGCAGGAGAGTGGAAAGTTATGAAAAAATTAATTCTAGTATCAATGTTGGCAATAGGAATGTCTGTATTTGCAGAAAAATTTACACCTTCAAATAAAACATTGGAAATTTCATTGAAGGAGGTGTTGGAAGGAGCAACTCCTAACGGTTATTACTGGATGGATGGAAGTTTTGATAACAATAAATATCCTGAAAGATATTCATTTTTTATAACGGAGGATAATAAAGGGAAAATAGATGAATTAGTCCAAGGCTATGAAATTGGTAAAAAAACAGGTGGAGAAATACAAGAAAAAATCTATGACGATATTGATGATGACAGTACAGTATACGGATCATATAAAATTTATTCAGCAGGGAAAAAAGGTGTATATTATGTAAATAATTATGTAGCCTTGGATGGGAAAAAACACGCAAGATTGTATTTCGGATTTGATAAAAAACACAATACAGTAGTTATACTTGATAAAAACTTAAATGTAATCGAAGTTCTACAAAGAGTAGCCGTAAATTAAAATCTTAAAATATAAAGTAAAAATTAGAGAGCAGTTCAATATGAGATTGCTCTTTTTTATTTTAATTAATAAGTAATTTGACAAAATATTTAAATTAGAGTAATATACATGCAGAAGGATAAAATAAATTAAAATATCGTTGGTGGAGGTAAAAATTGTGAGCAGTAAAAAATATCAAAATTTATTAATTATAGTAACCTCTGTAATTTCTTCCATACTTGGAAGCAAAGTTATTGATATGTACGGATGGATTCCAGGATTATTGACAACTGCAGTAATAGGTGCTGTTATTGGGTTAGGTGGAAAGTATTTGTTTAAGTTTTTTAATAAAACTGAATAGGTAATTTATAGATTTAAATTTAATATTGTATGAGAAAGAGAGTTTCTGTATATGCAGAAGCTCCTATTTCACTATATTTTAAGTTATATAACATAGTATGTAATTCGAAATTTATTAACATTTACTAATTAAATAGAAATAGTAGTAAATAGTTTATTTTTAAATTATTAGTATTTTATTTTATTTTTCATTTTATACTCCCAACTTCGTTGTTATGAATAAAGTAATTTTTCAAATTTTTTATTTCTAAGGAAATATAAGAATATTAATAGTAAAATAAAAAAAAGACAACCTTTAGGCTGTCTTTAAATAATAATACTTTACGATTTTTTAAACATTCTCCTTTTTCAAAGTTTTAGTAAACAATTTTCCATTTTTTACATAATGGTCAGCATTTTTTTGAATATGCTCCATTTCTTCATCAGTCAATTTTCTCACTATTTTAGCAGGACTTCCTAAAATGAGAACGCCTTTCTCATAAGGAATTTTATGAGTAACTAAAGAACCTGCACCTATAAGACAGTTAGGAGCGATTTTTGTCCCATTTAGAACTGTGCTGCCCATTCCTACTATCACATTATCTCCTATTTCACAGCTATGAAGTATCACATTATGACCTACAGTAACATTTTCTCCCACGATACAAGGAAGTCTAAAATCAGTATGTAATGTCGAATTATCCTGAACATTGCTATTTTTCCCTATAATTATTTTCTCCACATCTCCTCTTAGTACCGCACCGAACCATATATTTGCCCCGTCATTTAGTTCTACATTTCCCATAACCTCAGCACTTTCAGCAATAAACACTTCTCCCAATATTTTAGGTTTTATCCCGTTCAATTCATAAATCATCCCGATACACTCTCCTAACTACATGTCTTTCTTTTTTAAGTATTTCTTATAAACCTTCTTAAATTCCAAATCTTCATCAATATTTTCTAACTTTTTTTCAAACAAATCCATTCTATTCTTCATAGTTTTCTCAATTGAGTGAAACTGCCTATATTCATCAATTTTAGCGTGATTGCCGCTTCGCAATACTTCTGGAACAGTATAGCCATCAATTTCTACAGGTCTTGTGTATTGGGGAAATCCAAGCAGTCCGTTGTAAAATGAGTCCGTTTCAAAAGATTCTTTTTTTATTACACCTTCCTTTATACGAATAACAGAGTCCATGATTACAAGGGAAGGCAAGTCACCGCTGCTTAGGACATAATCTCCAATGGAAATTTCTTCATCCACAAATTTATCAATTACTCTTTGGTCAAGACCTTCATAACGTCCTGAAATAAGTACAATTGCATCTTTTTCTGAAAGTTCAGTAACTTTTTTATGAGTCAGCTGTTTTCCTTGTGGAGATAAAAAGATTACATAAGGTTTTTTTGAATTTTCATTATTTTCGTTGTTGTAAAACTCGTAGTTTTCGTAAAAGAAGTTCCAGTAGGCTTCTGGCTTTAAAACCATTCCAGCACCGCCGCCAAAAGGGATGTCGTCCATCTGGCTGTGTTTATTTCTAGCATAATCCCTTATGTTGACAATATTAAAATCGATGATATCTTTTTCTGTTGCTCTTTTTAGTATCGTTTGGGATAAATATTGTTCAAATAATTCAGGAAATAGTGTGAGTACGTTAAATTTCATTAATTTTACCTCTTGTTTATTTTCAAATTATATCTATTCTCTCATTCCGTCAATCAGGCTTACTTCGATTCTGTTATTTGGAAAGTCTATTTTTGTTACAAATTCATCAATTAATGGAACCATAATTTCTTTTTTTGTATTAATATCTTCTATAATTAAGATGTTGTGTGCTGCAGTTTCCATTACATCAATAATTTCTCCAATTTTTTCATTTTCAGAAAATACTTCTATTCCAAATAAATCTTTTACATAAAAATCATCTTCATTTCTTTCAGGGAGCAAATCACGGCGTATTTTGACCTTATAGCCATTCAGCTCTTTTGCGGCATCAATGTTTTCAATTCCTTCAAAGTCTAAAATTGCTTTTTTGTCATTTAGCCTTTTTACGTTTTTTACGACAAGTAATTTCTTTTTGTCGTTTTTTTCAAGAAGAACACGCTCATTTTCGATAAGTTCAATATTTTCAAAAATTGAGGTAATTTTAACGCTGCCACGCAAATGATGTGTTCCGACAATTGTTCCTATATTTACTAAGTTTTCCATTATTTGTTATTGCTTCTCTCTTTCTTGAATTTTTTTAAATTTCTTTTTTTAATTTTGTGAATTTTCTGCTATCCTCAGCAATTGTTTTTAAGTCAGCTAAGCTAATTCCATCAAAGTTAGCTGCAACTGCTGAAATTATTCCTTCAACTAATGGGGCATCTGCAATTTTTGCTTCAACTTGCCCTTCCAGCTCTTTTATTGCCTTAGCTGCATTAAATACAGAACTTCCCATATCTACGAAAACAAGCACTCCAGCACCGCTATCAGCACGGATTATTGCTTCCTTAACATTTTCGACATTTGTTCCGTAAACTTCTCTGCTTGCATTTCCACCATTTTCTAATGCAAAGTCTTCCTGCTTAAATACTTTTACAAAATTAATAATTTCCTGTGCAAGCGTGTTACTGTGGCTAACTACCACGATTCCTACTAAGTTATGATTATTTTCTTTCATTTTTTATTTATGTCCTTTCATATTATGGTTGTATTTTTATTTTTAGTTTTCTCCCAGTAATCTGTCTAAAATTATTGAAACAGCACTTCTGACACACAAATGATTATATCTGGTATTCCCACGGATTGGCTCTAGAATTTTATAGGATAAATCCATAATTTCATTTGTAAGGCCCCATCCTGTTCCAAATAAAATTAAATACGGAGTATCGTCTTCGATGATTTCTTTGCCTAAATCAGCATATCCAACAGTATTTGGGAAAATTTTTGCTGAAGTTGTAATAATTTTTGGTTTTTTTCTTTCAATTTTTTCAATTGTTTCTATAGCACTTTGGACAGAATCTTCAAGTTCTGTATTTTCAAAGGCTTCGTTTCTATTTTTGTTAAATTCTATCCCATTTCCTTCAGTCCAGTATCCGATAATTCTGCCAGTCAGTTCTTTCTGGGCATCAACTGGAGTTATAATGAAATATTTTTTTATATCGTAAGTTCTGCAAGTTCTAGAAATATCGTGTATATCAAAGTTTGTGACAGAAGTTGCCACAACATCGTTATTTCTGTTGTAAACAGGGTAGTGGACAAGCCCCACATATATGTTATCTCTCATTTTGATATTCCTTTCAGTTTTTTATTTGTTTCGTTTCTGCCTGTAGCCACGTATCTGTTCATTTTGCTCCTTATAAGCTAAAGCCATAATAAATAGCAGTACAGTTTGTACCCAAAAAATTGCAAAATCGGTAAAATTATGTACTACAATTCCAGCAATCAGAGCAATTTTTAACACATTATTTCTGTCATTTCTCAAAATATCATATAAGTAGCGTAAAAATACAGCAAATAATGCTATTGTTCCAATTAGTCCGTAACTTAAAAGCAGTTCTACAAGTGCATTATGTGAATGTGGATACACATAATTGGTAAATTTGTAGTAAAAAAAGTTTCCGTGTCCATATAGGATATTGGTTTTTTTAAAAATTCTAAATGCCATATCAATAATTTCGACTCTTAGCCAGAAATATTCTATTAATGTACTTTCACGCAAGAATGGGAAAACGCCTGAAACTACTCCCAAAATATACGATAAAAGAATTAAAATACATCCAGCAAAATATCTTCTTCGTAAAAAGTAGAAAAATAATGTAAATATTCCTAAAACGACTGCAATTAACGAAGATCTTGAACCAGTAAGCAGTATTGTCAGAATATTCATTAAAAATACAGCAAAATTAATTTTTGATTTTTTTTCAAAAGTAAAATATAAATTTATGATTGCCGACATCATCATAATACTTCCTAAATAATTTGGATTAAAGTATGCAAAATATCCGATTCTGTTATGTGTGAATAAAAATTCTCCCATTCCCACTAAAAGTGAAATTCCCGAAAATTTTGCCATCCATTCCAAATTATTTTTTTTGAATTCCACATCAACAATTAATGTATAATAACGCCCAACTACAATACATAAAAATATGGGAATTGCCATTAGACCTAAAATATTTTTATAAAAGGCGGAAGTTATAAGTGAAAATCCCAAAACAATTCCCACGGTAATGAGTGACTTGTCCTTAAATATTTTTTTATATTCTCCAGTTATAAATATATTTATTAATATTAGAATGCTAAATAAGATAACTAAAGCATAATGTATAAAAATTGAAGCACCTAAAAGTAAATACAATTTTTCCAGATACTTCTGATTTTTTGTATCCAAGTTTCCTCCTTATAGTTATAATAACATAGTAAAACTAAATTTTAAATTTTTTTATAAGACTCCCTGCTCAAAGGCATAAGGAGTATATTTGCCACTTTTTGTATCAATGCTTTTAATAATTTTTTTCACTTCCGTTGCTGTTTCAAATGTGAAATCTAGTCTCAATTCATCTAAATTCAGTTCATAAATATCATCCAGCCTTGGTATCAGATTCATTGGCTTGTCTAGATAGAGTTCAATATTATCAAGTTCATTTTTTACAATTTTGTACTTGTCATAAAATTCGCCTTCCAGCTCCTTGTATTCCTTATCAAAAATTTTATGTTCGATATACATTCCTTTTAGGTAACCGTAAATCACAAGCCCTTTTTTCAGTTTGTCAGATTTTATGTTTTTTAATTGTCGATAACTTAATTCTGGCGATAAAAATACTGTTTCAAGATTATTGAAAGTAGAAAACATCTCGATTGTATGATTATTGAAAACATTTAAGTTCCAGTCCAGCGTTTGTCCTTTTATTCCAGTTTTTTCTCCCATAATTGCCTGATAAAGATTGGAAACTAGGTTTGTACCTGTTTTTATCTTATCTGTTTTTGACAAATTCTTTTCCTTTGCAACATCAAACTGTTTTCGGTAAATTTTTGTTATTCCCATTTCACGGCAGGCGTTTTCCTGCTTATCATTTGTAACAAGTGCTGAAATAACAGGTTTTTTATTATCTTTAGATTTTTCATTTTCCAGATTAATCGGTTCAAAATTATATTTTTTTCGCTCAATAGCAGTTCTTTTGTAAGAGTCAAGCAATTTTTCCAAAAGTTCTGAAACACATTCTCTTTTGAGGTTTTTTAGTTCACTAAAAGGAATGAACGAAGTTCCATCATAATCAATCTGAATTTTACCAAGTTCAAAAGTCGTATCTCCAAGTTCGCCAATTTTCTCTGCGATTTGTTCTTTCGTAATCAATTTTTTGGCATCTTGTTCAATAAGATTTCCTTTCTTTGTTACAGAAATTATCTCGTTTTTCAAATTTTCAATTTCCAGCGTAAGTTCAATTTCTTGACCTTTTTTTGCAAGTAATGTCGCATTAATAGCGGCATATCTTTTGGAAACTTTTATATTATGGATAATTCTGTCGTTAATTTCTTTAGAATAATTTTTGTAAATATATTTTGTTCCTTTTGGTAATTTTCCGATTGAAACAATATCAAATCTATTGGCTTTTTGGACTTTTTCTTTCTCATTGTGGCTATTTTGCTTTTTATTTTTCTGTTCAGAATTTTCACTTTTTCCAGCTTCAATAATCCGAATTTTATTTACATATTCTCCGCCAATCTGCTCAAAAGTCTCATCTACAAATTGAATACCATCTCCTAAAATTAATTCATCATCGATTTTAAAGTTATTTGATTCACCAATTCTTGCTCCAAGAAAATATCCAAAATTTGAAGAATATTTAAAGTTCATAAGTTTGTTATCCAAATAAAAATATCCTTTTGAATATCCACGGTTAAACAATTTATAACTTTCCGTCGGACGTGGAGTGCCTTTTAAAATATTGTCATAGTAGCTGACAGTCTCGAAAACATACTCACTCGATTTTTTTCGCCCTTCAACTTTTATCGCATCAATTCCAATATTTTTTAACATATTGATTTCTTTTTCTTGCAATAACTGATCATTTGGGCTTAAAAAATAAGCACTTTCTCCATTTTCATCTGTAAACTTTTTACGGCAGGAATAGGCACAAAGTCCACGGTTTCCACTTCTTCCTCCAATAAAGCTGCTTATGTAGCAATTTCCAGAATAAGAAATACAAAGTGAACCTGAAACAAAGATTTCCAGCTCAATATCAGTCTTTTCACGGATACTTTTTATTTCTTCGAATGAAAGTTCTCTTGCAAGACAGACACGAGTAAGTCCTAGCTCTTTTAATTTATTGGCTTCTACATGATTTGCCACAGTCATCTGCGTACTTCCATGAATTTTTAAATTTGGAAAATTTTCCTTCAAAAACTTAACAAATCCCAAATCTTGTACAATGAACCCATCAATTCCGTGTTCATAGACTCTTTTAATATTGTTATACATGCTGTTAATTTCGCTATCCTTTAAAATTGTATTCAAAGTCATAAGGGTCTTTACTCCACGTGAATGAGCATAGTCAATTCCGTTAAGCACTTCTTGTATAGCTAGATTTTCGTTATTTCTTCTTGCTCCAAATCCTTTTAGACCAAAAAATACTTCATTAGCTCCAGCTTTTACAGCAGCAACCAGTTTTTCATAATTTCCAGCTGGTGCTAAAATATTCATTTTTCTTTTTTTATCAAAATCTATTACTTCTTCCAATTTAATTTTCTCTCCATTTTTTCTAAAAATTTTATCTCTTAATATTATAGCAAATTTGCTATTTTTTTCCAATTTATTTTTTAAAATAAAAACCAAATTCTAAAGTGTACAAAATTAATAATTTTTTATATTTTGATTATAGGTTCAGAATTTACGGAAATGAGTAATTTTAAGTAAATAAATTATAAAAGATATTTATTAAAATTTACCTCTTGATAAACTTTAAATAAAAATCACTAATTTGAAAATTTTAAGAATAAAATTTAGAAACATATTTAGAAATTCAAATTATTTTTTTTATAAAACTCTTTATTTATTGATAAAAAAATGATATTATTAAAGCAATTAAACTATAAAAAGGAAGGAGAAAATACCAAAATATGGAATTTTACAATTTTATTTATTTAGAGAACAAAAAAATTATAACTGATAAATTTTTTCTTATTATGATTGTTTTAGTAATTGCATTTGTATTATTTGCATTTTGGAAATGGTTTAAGGGAAGCATTTCTTTAAGAGATAAGCAGCTTAGCATGCTTGGATTAATGTTTATTTTTCTGTTTGGCTTATATCATTTTGAAAATTATAGGGCTAGAAATAATCAGGAAAAAGTTTATAAAAATTCGGCAAGTGTTATTAAAAAATTAGCTGAAAAATTTAAAGTAAGAGAAGATGAGATTTTTATAAATACTCCTGAAATAACAGAGCATACGGTTTATAAAATAAGAGATAAATTTTATCAGATTCATTGGGTGGATAACAATATTCTAGTTGAACAAATGACAGTACCTTATGTGGATGAGATTAAGACATTTAAAAAATAGTGATATTTTTTATTTCTAAAAAAGCAAAAAATAGTAAAGAAAGTGAGATGATGTAATTTGGATTTTATAATTCCTGTGGCGATAAAACTTACAATCGGATTTATTGCTTTAGTAGTATTTATGAATTTAAACGGACGAAGCCAGCTAGCACCAACTTCAACAGAAGATCAGATAGGTAACTATGTTCTTGGGGGAATTATTGGTGGTGTAATTTATAATCCTAGCATAACAATAGTTCAATTTTTAATAGTATTGTTAATATGGGGACTGTTAATGACAACGATAGATTTTCTAAAAAATTCAAACAAAAATGTAAAAAAAATGATAGATGGACAAATTGTATACTTAATAAAAGGTGGAAAAATGATAACAGAAAATTTTGCTCAGGCAACTCTTTCTATTCCTGATTTTTATACAAAGTTAAGAACAAAAGGAATTTTTAAAATATCTGATATTGAAGATGCTTTCATGGAATCAAACGGACAGCTAATTGTTATACAAAAAAATGATGAAAATTATTCAAATTTATTAGTTTCCGAAGGTAAAATAATGGAAGATAATCTAGAGCATATTGGAAAAAATGATGAATGGCTCAAGGAAGAACTAGCAAAATACAATGTTTTAGATATCAATGATATTTTCCTGGTGGAATACAGTAATGACGATAAGCTTTTTATTGTGAAAAAATAATATAAAATATAAAATACTCGGATTTAATAGCGTGAATTATTATTTTGGGTATTTTTTTTATTTGTACTATTTCTTTGAAAAAATTATTTTTCAGCAAATTGAATATTATATTTTTTAAGTTATTGTTTTCAAGAATACAAAATTCCATTGAGAAAATAATTACTGCTTTAATAATATTGTATTATTTTATATATAGACGGATAATAATTTAAAAAACTTGAAAAATAATTAGCATTCTTATAAAAAAAATTACAATTTTTTGTGGAAAAATAATAGAAAAATTAAAGAAAATATGATATAAATATAGCGAAGGGAGAATTTATCTAAAATTTGAACTTTAATAAGAATTCACAATCAAAAAATAAAAAATAAGAGAGGATTGGTTTGATGAACGGAGCAGCAGTTAGTGCAATTAACTATCAGCAGATGGCATTTGGATTCCTGGGAGGACTGGGGTTATTCCTATTTTGTATAAAGTATATGGGGGACGGGCTGCAAATGGCAGCTGGAGATAGGCTTCGATATATCTTGGATAAATATACAACTTCACCATTTTTGGGAGTTCTAGTTGGAATTTTTGTAACGGCTTTGATACAGTCGAGTTCAGGAACATCAGTTATTACTATAGGTTTAGTTGGAGCAGGACTTTTAACTTTAAGACAGGCAATAGGAATCATTATGGGAGCAAATATCGGTACAACAATTACAACTTTCATAATTGGATTTAACATTACGCATTATGCATTGCCAATACTGTTTTTAGGAGCAGCATGTCTATTTTTTGTAAAACATAATTTCATAAATAATTTGGGTAGAATTTTATTTGGTTTTGGAGGAATATTTTTTGCATTGACATTAATGTCAAGTGCAATGGAACCGCTTAAACATTTACCAGCATTTACAGAATTAACAATAAAATTAAGCAATAGTCCAGTTTTAGGAGTATTTATCGGTACAATGATTACAATGCTGGTTCAGGCTTCAAGTGCTACAATCAGTATTTTACAAAATGTGTATCAGGAAAATCTTATAACGTTAAAAGCTGCATTGCCTGTGCTTTTTGGAGATAACATCGGAACAACTATAACAGCGATAATTGCAGTAATTGGAGCAAATACTTCGGCAAAAAGACTTGCTTTGTCTCACACAATGTTCAATGTTATAGGAACAGTTATTTTTATGATTTTCTTATCGCCATTTTCAATGTTTGTGGAAAAAATGGCTCAGTTTTTTCATTTGAATCCAAAAGTAACAATAGCGTTTGCACATGGATCATTTAATATTATGACAACAATTTTATTATTTCCATTCATTGGAGTTTTGGAATACATCGTTGTAAAGTTGATTAGGGAAAAAGATGAAGATCAAGTTGAACATAAGCCAAAATATTTAGATTCAGCATTGATTTATACACCTTCGATTGCATTAGGGCAAGTAAAGCAGGAAATGCTTTCAATGATTTCGATAGCATTAAAAAGTTTAGGAAGAGCAGTTGAATTTTTTCATGAACGAAATGAAAAATTAGCAGAAAAAGTTGAGAAAAGAGAAGAGGCAATAAATAATATTGATCAGGAAATTACAAAATATCTAACTTCATTATCCCAAGAACATATAACTGAAAAAGATGGAGAAGAAATCAGCATGTATCTTGATATGTGCCGTGATGTAGAGCGTATAGGAGATCATGCGATTGGAATTGTACGAGATGTACAATATGAAATTAAGAAAAAATTGGTATTTACTAAAACGGCTCATGAAGAAGTTCAAAAATTATTCTTTATATCAAAAGAAATTATAGAAACAGCTGCAGAAGCCTTGAAAAATGATGATACAGAAAAAGCTTTTGCAGTAGTTGATTTACATAATAAACTTTATGCTAAAGAAAAGGAAGTAAGAAAAGCACATATAAAACGTGTAAGCAAACATGAATGTGATATAAAAGCAGGACTTTATTACATCGATGTCATATCACATTTCACAAGAATTGGAGACCATGCGAGAAACTTAGTTGAGAAAATGATTGAAAACAAAGCAAATTAGAGGATATAAAAATAGGCTAGTGATAGCTTATTTTTATATTTTGTAGATAATTTAAGAATAAAAATTTTTTTCATACGAAATTTCATTTAACTAACAGAATAAATCTATTGACGAAGAGTTATACTTTTTACCAGTTTATCTGTAAGTGAATTTATAGTGTCACATAGTCTATCAACTACAATATTTAATATTTTGAATATCCTGTTGTGTATTATTTGTTTTCAGATTTGTTTAATGGGCGTGGCGGTAGATGTGCTAATAATGTTTCTGGGCGTCTTTAAATCTTTTGATTTACACCATCTCCATTACAGACTATTTTTACTAGAGCATTTAGATAGTTAATTCAGAAAAACGCTAATGTTATTTGTATTGCAGTTGGGTATAACTAAAGCATATCTGTCCTTATACAATGACAGGAAATGCTGGATCTGAACTTGTTGCTGCATCAGAAGTACCTAGATTTTTCCAAAACTCGCTTCATCTTCAAATATTATTCTTAATGGTCCTATCTGGGTTTTTTGTTTTGGTTTCCTGCACAAGACTTGCAACTTTTTTAGACTGCTCGATTACTTTATCATTCGCTTTCTTTGAATGTCTGCTTCTAGGATTATTTTTTCTGTAGCCAAGAACTCTGTATATATGTTCATAAAGTGTACCCTAAAGTTTAGATGGTTTTTACTTTCTCTATTTTTTTTAAGATTTCTTCATATTCATTTAAACTTGTAAATACTATTTTACTGTGTATTTTGTATTATTATATTAAAAATTATTTAAAATTGTACTATCTTATCAAACAAAATACAGAAGTAAGGGCTTCCTCAAGCATATTATAGTAAAACCTATTTAAAACTGAACTAATTTATTAAATAAAACAGAAGTAACTGCTTCTTCCAGTGTATTAAAATTATGAGCTATGTCTTCTAATTTCTTTTTAAGGTTGACCCATACTTTATTTAGATCTAGTGAATATGGTGGAAGGAATAATCGACAATGCTCCATTTCCTTAATTACCTTTTTTATATCCTTTTTCTATGAAATCTGATATTATCCATAAATATTAGTACACACTTCTTTAATTTTTCAATATTTCTTAAAAATATTTTTCTGAACCATTCTTCAAAAAATTTACTTTCCATTATTTCTGTGTTTTATCTGTTTTTTTTATTGTGTATCTTAATTTTTTCAGTGATGCCCTCACTGTCTCCTTCTTAAGCTTTATCTATTCATACAGTGTGCTAGAACTTATATTGAATTGAAATAATGTTTTTGTTTTTCCATTTTTGTAATAAAAATTTAAAATTGTTTTTCTATAATCTTTTTCATATATATAATACTATTATATTTTTATATTTTTAGATCGTTTTCGTATAGGTTTTATCATAATATTTTTTTGTAACAAATGTTTGACATCTATACAGCTTTTTAAAAAAAATTTTAGAATTATAGTGAAATAAAATTGATTTTAGTGTATAATATAGGAAATATTTTTTTGAAAATAAAGGAGTTTGATATTAGATGTAGCTAAATTCATATAAAATACTGTTCTGAATAGAATAAAAAATATACAGATTTATATAATTGATTTTAGTATAATTTTAAAATATATTCATTTTTTTTGAAATTTAAATAAAAAAGTAAATATAATTATAGAAAGAGGTGTAAAAATTATGTGGTTTACAAAATCACAAAATGAAGTTTTAAAGGAATTAAATGTAAATCATAAGGTTGGATTGACAACAGATGAGGTAAATACAAGGCTCGAAAAATACGGGCAGAATAAATTAAAAGGGAAGGCTAAAAAGACATTGTTGCAATTATTTATTGCACAACTTCAAGATATGCTAATTTATGTGTTAATTGCGGCGGCTGTGATAAATTTGATAGTGGATATTAAACACGGCTGGACGGATGCTTTGATTATAATGGCGGTAGTGCTTATAAATGCGATAGTCGGGGTGGTACAGGAGTCTAAGGCTGAAAAGGCACTTGAGGCACTGCAGCAAATGACAACTCCTAAGAGCTTGGTTCGAAGAAATGGAGAAGTTATAGAGGTTAACTCAGAAGATTTGGTTCCAGGAGATATTTTGGTAATTGATGCTGGGAGATTTATTCCAGCTGATGTAAGACTTATAGAAAGTGCCAATTTACAAATTGAAGAGTCGGCACTTACAGGAGAATCTGTACCAAGTGAAAAAAATGCTGATTTTATTACAAAAGATGAAAAAATTCCTGTTGGAGATAAGGAAAATATGGCATTTATGTCAACAATGGCTACTTATGGACGTGGAGAAGGTGTCGTAGTTGCAACAGGAATGGAAACTGAAATTGGTAAAATTGCAAAAATACTAGATGAAGATGAAAATACATTGACTCCGCTTCAAATAAAGCTGGATGAACTTGGTAAAACTCTTGGTTATATTGCAATGGGAATTTGTGCTGTAATATTTATTGTTGGAATTATTCAAAAACGTCCTATCTTAGAAATGTTTATGACGTCAATAAGTCTGGCAGTTGCCGCAATCCCTGAAGGACTTGTTGCAATTGTTGCAATTGTGCTTGCGATGGGTGTAAATAAAATGTCAAAGAAAAATGCGATTGTAAGAAAATTGCCTGCAGTGGAAACATTGGGAGCAGTAAATATAATTTGTTCAGATAAAACAGGAACATTGACTCAAAATAAAATGACAGTTGTAAAAACTTATACATTTGATAATTTAAGGGATATACCTTCAGAAGGTAGAGATTTTGTGGCAAATAAGGATGAAACTGAGTTAATTCGTTCGTTTGTCCTTTGTTCAGATGCTTCTATTGACAGTGGACAGGATATTGGAGATCCTACAGAAGTAGCGCTGGTTGTACTGGGAGATAGATTTAATCTTGAGAAAAATACTTTGAATGCAGAGCATAAAAGAGTAAGCGAAAATCCATTTGATTCAGATAGAAAATTGATGTCAACATTAAATGAAGAAGGAGATGGCAAGTATAGAGTCCATACAAAAGGTGCTATTGACAATATTCTAGTAAGAGCAGATAAAATTTTAGTGGATGGAAAAATTGTTGCATTGACTGAGGAAATGAAAGAAAAAATATTAAAAGTTGCAACAGAAATGTCTGATGATGCACTTCGTGTGCTAGGAGTAGCTTTTAAAGATGTGGATACTGTAATTTCTCCAGAGGAAATGGAAAAAGAACTGGTTGTAGTTGGAATTGTTGGAATGATTGACCCTCCAAGAACGGAAGTAAAAGATTCGATAATAGAAGCGAAAAATGCCGGAATTACTCCGATTATGATTACAGGAGATCACAAGAATACGGCAGTTGCTATTGCGAAAGAATTAGGAATTGCTACAGACATAAGTCAAAGTTTGACTGGTGCTGAAATTGATGAGCTTTCAGATAAGGAATTTTCTGAAAACATTAGCAAATATAGAGTTTTTGCAAGAGTATCGCCTGAACATAAGGTAAAAATTGTAAGAGCATTTAAGGAAAAAGGTAATATTGTTTCAATGACAGGAGATGGAGTAAATGATGCTCCGTCGCTTAAATTTGCTGATATTGGTGTCGCTATGGGAATTACAGGAACTGATGTTTCCAAAGGTGCAAGTGATATGATTTTGACTGATGACAACTTTACTACGATTGTTCATGCGATTGAAGAAGGAAGAAACATTTATAATAATATCAAAAAAACTATTATATTCTTGCTTTCATGTAATTTGGGAGAAATAATTTGTATTTTCTTATCAACATTATTAAATTGGGACTTGCCATTAGTTGCAACACAGTTATTATGGGTAAATCTAGTTACTGATACATTACCTGCATTAGCACTTGGAATTGATCCAGGGGATAAAGATGTAATGAAACGTTCTCCAAGAAATCCTAAGGAAAGTTTCTTTTCAGAAGGTGCAGGAATGAGAGCAGTAATTGGTGGGACATTAATCGGATTTTTAACATTGGCAGCATTTTATATTGGAATTAACGAAACTGGAATGATTGGGAACTTAGGACAGTTGGAAGCAATGGCAAAAAATGGAAATGAAGCTGCGAAACATGCCTTGACACAAGGTAGAACAATGGCATTTATCGTACTTACGGTATCGCAGTTATTCTATTCATTAACAATGAGAAATAGCCAAAAAACAATATTTGAAATTGGAATTTTCAAGAATAAATATTTAATTTATTCAATTATAATCGGAATTGCGTTACAAATAGGATTGACTTCATTTGCACCAATTGCAAAAATATTTAAAGTGACAAACATTTCATTTGGAAATTGGGATGTAGTACTAATATTTGCACTAATACCATTCGCAGTTAATGAAGTAATAAAGCTAATTTCAAGAAAGAGAAGCAGTAGTTAGCTATTTAATGGAAATCAGGCAGGGATAAATAGTCTTGTCTGATTTTTTCACAAATATAAAAAATAAAATATCGACTTATTAAGAAATTTCAATTTAATAAATCGATATTTTTTATTTGTATTTAATATGCAGCTTGCTTTAACATACAGTTCCGCCAGTTTCTTTGATGTCTTCATCGTTTTTTACAATAGCTTCAATTGCTGCAGTCAATCCTTTTACAATGGCATTTAGTTCCATTGAAGGTGTATTTTTTTTGTCGATAACTTGCTGTGGTAAAAATGGAATGTGGATGAATCCAGCTTTTTTACCTTTATACTTTTTGTTTACGAGATAAAGAGTACCATAAAGAATGTGGTTACATACAAAAGTTCCTGCGGTATATGACACTGAAGCTGGAATTTCATTTTTTTGTATATTTTTTACCATGGCTTTTACAGGCAGATTTACGAAATAGGCATTTTCTCCATCTGGAAAAATTGGTTCATCAATAGTTTGATTTCCTTCGTTATCTGGGATTCGGAAGTCATCAAGATTTATTCCAACACGTTCGATGGAAATGTCAAATCTTCCGCCTGCCTGACCAATTGACAGGATAACATCTGGATTATATTCTTCAATAGCCTTTTCAATTTTTTCAATAGATTTTTTTTTCACTGTCGGAATTTCCAGTTTGATAATTTCGGCTCCCGCAATATTGTCAGGTAATTTTTTTACTGATTCGATAGCAGGATTTATAGGCTCTCCTCCAAAGGGGTCAAAGCCTGTAACAAGTATTTTCATATATTTTTTGCATGATACCATAACGGTTTATAATTTCATGCACTCCTTTCTATTAGTTTATTTTGATATTTATTTTACTCCAAAAAGAAACAGCATAAGTACAATGTGTGATAAAAGCAGTAATAAAGCCATTGGAGCTTGAATTTTAATAATTCCATACTTGTCCTTTATTTCAAGGATTGAAGCAGGAACGATATTAAAGTTTGCAGCCATTGGAGTCATAAGGGTACCACAATAACCTGCAGTCATTCCCAAAGCACCTATAACAGCTGGATTTCCACCGTGCTTTATAATAAAAGGTATACCAATACCAGCAGTTATTACTGAAAATGCAGCAAAGGCATTTCCCATAATCATAGTAAATATAGCCATTCCAACGGCATAAATAATAATTCCTATAAAAATATTTCCTGTTGGTACAACTGAAGAAATACTTCCGGCTATGACCTTTCCAACACCAGCTTTTGTAAACACGGCACCTAATGCTGCAAGAAGCTGTGGAAGAATGGCAGTAGCACCAATTTGCATAAGAAGCCTTGAAGTATCTTCATTTGTTTCTTTAAATTTTGGTTTTATAATAATGGCAGCTGCTAACAGTGCAACAAGTGAGCCTCCACCGATACCTAATGCAGGCGGTATTGCAGTTTTTCCAATTTTAAACTGAAGTATTAGAAAAGCCGCAATTCCAATTAATGCAGCAGGAATGAAAATTTTGTTTTTTAGTCTTTCACTTTGTGCAATTTTGAATTGAGATGAAATATTTTCAAATTTTCCTATATGTAGCTGTTTTGTTACAGTAATTATAGCAAGAACTACAAGTAGTCCACCAGTAACTTTGTATGGAATAACAGGCCCAAAAATAAATATTATTCCAAGAATAAACCAGAATAAAAATGTTCCTATTCTTGATTTTTCATTCCTCAGACCTCTGATTGCAGTAGCGATACTGACAAATCCACAAAGAATATAAACAATTTCTGTTAAAATTTTTAAAAGGGCTTTTACATCCATTATTTATTACCTCCTTTGTTTGCTGTTATTTTTTTATCATAAATATAAACTTGAATAAGGGTCAAGATTATTGTGATAATTCCCATTGGTATTGAGAATAATGCTAATTGTTTTAATGACACACTGTATCCATTTTCTTGTAATGTAGTCTGAATTAGAAGAAGTCCTGATGCACCGATAAATATGTTCTGAGCAAAGAAGTTTCCGTAGTTTTCGATTGCAGCACTCAAACTTTTCAGTTCTTCAGTTTCTTTTTCTGTAAGTTCCTGTTCTTTATGAGATTTTGCAGCAGCTTCAGCCATTGGATAAATAAGTGGACGTATGAACTGCACATGTCCTCCAATTCTGATTGACAATGCACTTGCGATAGAACGGATAATCATATATAGTCCTAAAATCCTACCAGCAGTTGCATTTTTCAATTTTTCAATTAAAGTTGCACTTCTCTCTCTTAGTCCATATCTTTCTAGAACAGCAATAACTGGCAAGCTAATTAGAAAAATAGACATAAGCCTATTATCCACAAAAGCCTTTCCAATAATTCCAAGTATTTCTAAAAAATCTATTTTTGCAGCGATTCCTGTAGCAATACCAGCAGTAAGTACTACAGCCAGCACATCAAGCTTTAATGTGAATCCTACTACAATAATAACAATACCAATAAGTATCCATAAATTCATAAGTATTCCTCCCTAATAAAGTTTTCATAATATAATTTTACCTTTAAAATCATAGAAATGCAATAGTATAGGCAAAAAAATTGTATATTTTTAGTCAATTTTTAAATAATCAGGAATAAAATAAAAGAATTTAAGATATATTGGAAGAAGACAAATTTTTATTTATTAAAACTTGTGTTTTAAAAAATTTTATAATAAAATATATTGTAAATACAGAAATTTTAAAATTAGGAGAGAAATAAAAAATGGATAATAAAGGGTCAAATGAGATGATGCAAAGAGCAGAACTGCATAGAAAAATATGGTCTATTGCTGATAATGTACGTGGAGCAGTAGATGGATGGGACTTCAAACAGTATATTTTAGGAATTTTATTCTACAGATTTATTTCTGAGAACATGGTGGAATTTTTTAATAAGGCAGAACATGAAGCTGGGGATTTAGAATTTAACTATGCAGATATTTCTGATGAAGAGGCAGAAGAAGATTTTAGACCTAATACAGTAGAAGATAAAGGTTTTTTTATTTTACCAAGTCAACTTTTTGAAAATGTAGTAAAAACAGCGAGAAATAATGAAAATTTAAATACTGATTTGGCTAATATTTTTAAATCCATTGAGGCAAGTGCTATTGGTTTTGAATCGGAAAATGATATTAAAGGATTGTTTGAAGATGTCGATACAACCAGTAACCGTCTAGGTGGAACGGTAGCAGAAAAGAATATAAGATTAGCAGATATTTTAATAGGAATTTCTGAAATTAATTTTGGGAGTTTTCAGCATAATGATATAGATGCTTTTGGAGATGCATATGAATACCTGATTTCAAATTATGCCAGTAATGCTGGAAAATCTGGAGGAGAATTTTTTACACCACAGACAGTTTCTAAACTTCTAGCAAGACTTGTAATGGAAGGAAAAGAAAATATTAATAAAGTATATGACCCGACATGTGGAAGTGGTTCGTTGTTACTTCAAATGAAAAAGCAGTTTGAGGAACATATTATTGATGAGGGATTTTTTGGGCAGGAAATAAATATGACTAACTTTAACCTGGCTCGTATGAATATGTTTTTACATAATGTAAACTATAATAATTTTTCAATAAAACGCGGAGACACCTTACTTAATCCATTACATAATGATGAAAAGCCGTTTGATGCAATTGTTTCTAACCCTCCATATTCGATTAAATGGATAGGAGATGGAGATCCAACACTTATCAATGATGTACGTTTTGCACCTGCTGGAAAGCTCGCACCAAAATCTTATGCAGATTATGCATTTATAATGCACTCTCTGAGTTACCTGTCAAGTAAAGGACGGGCAGCAATAGTATGTTTTCCCGGTATTTTTTATCGTAAAGGAGCAGAAAGAACTATTCGTAAATATTTAGTGGATAATAACTTTGTAGACTGTGTGATACAGTTACCAGAAAATCTATTTTTTGGAACATCTATTGCAACTTGTATTTTAGTAATGGCAAAAAATAAGACAGAAAATAAGACACTCTTTATAGATGCAAGCAAGGAATTTAAAAGAGAGACAAATAATAATGTTTTAAATCCTGAAAATATTGAAACGATAGTTAAGGAATTTAAGGAAAGAGCAGATGTAGAATATTTTGCAAGATTGGTAGATAATAGTGAAATTATGGAAAATGACTATAATCTGTCAGTTTCTACATATGTTGAAAAGGAAGATACACGTGAGATAATTGATATTAAAATATTAAATAAAGAAATTGAGGAAACAGTAAAAAGAATAGATGTACTCAGAGCCTCCATAAATGAGATAGTGAAGGAGCTTGAAAATGAGTAATGATATGATTATTTATAATACAGAAGATGGAAAGTCAAAGATAAGCCTAAAGCTGGAAAAAGGAACAGTATGGCTAAGCCAGCTGGAAATTGCAGAGCTTTTTGAAACAACGAAACAGAATGTGAGCAAACATATAAAAGCTATATTTGAAGATGGAGAATTATTGGAAAAAGCAACTGTCAACTATCAGTTGACAGTTCAAAATGAAGGAATAAGAGAGGTTAGACGTAAAGTTGCCTACTATAATCTTGATATGATATTGGCTATCGGATATCGTGTACGTTCGCCAAGAGGAATTCAGTTTAGAAATTATGCTACAACTATTTTGAAAGAATATTTAATTAAAGGCTTTGTTATGGATGATGAAAGGCTTAAAAATCTAGGTGGAGGAAGCTACTTTAAAGAACTTTTGGATAGGATTAGGGATATCCGTTCAAGTGAAAAGGTTTTTTATCGACAGGTTTTAGACTTGTTTGCGACAAGTGTTGACTATAACTCAAAAAGCAACGAAGCAAAATCTTTTTTTGCTACAGTTCAGAATAAGATGCATTTTGCAATACATAATCATACAGCAAGTGAACTGTTTTATAATCGTGTTGATAGTGATAAGGAATTTATGGGACTTTCAACATTTAAAGGTGAACTACCTACTCTTAGTGAAGCAAAAATTGCTAAGAATTATTTGACAGAAAAGGAACTTAAAGGTTTAAATCAATTAGTTTCAGGATATTTAGACTTTGCAGAAAGACAGGCAGAAAAAGAAGTTACAATGACAATGAAAGATTGGATAGAGTATGTAGATAGAATTCTGACAGCTACTGGAGAAAATTTGCTTGACGGAAATGGGGAAATATCACATAAACAAATGACAAATAAAGTTGAAAAAGAATATAAAAAATATCAGGCAAATACATTGAGTAAGGTTGAAAGAGATTATCTTGAGGGAATTAAGAATATTGAAGCAAAGGTTAAAAGCAGCAGGAAGGGAGGTAAAGAATGAAATTTATAGATGAACTTTTGAAGGATGAAAAAGTGGAGTGGAAGAAGTTGGGGGAAGTTTGTGAGATTGTAAGAGGAATTAGAGTAAAAAAAATGAGTTGATTTCTGGAGGGAAATATCCAGTAGTATCTGGTGGAACAGGATATATGGGATATTTGAATGAATATAATAGAAACGAAGAAACAATTACCATAGCTCAATATGGAACAGCTGGTTATGTTAATTGGCAAAAAAGAAAGTTTTGGGCAAATGATGTTTGTTTCTGTGTATACCCTAAGAATATAATTCTTAATAAATATCTTTATTATTTTTTATCAAGTAAACAGAATTATTTATATAAAGTCTCAAATAAAAGTGCAATACCTTACAGTATTTCAAAAGAGAATATATTAAAAATAAAAATTTCGATTCCTTCATTAGAAACACAAGAAAAAATTGTAAAAATACTTGACAATTTCACAAAATATGTTACAGAATTACAGGCAAGAAATAAGCAGTATAACTATTATAGAGATATGTTGTTAAGTGAAGATTATTTAAATAAAATTTCTAAAAAATTGGATAGTTTGAGTGTTGAAAATCAAGAATTACGTTTAACAACTCTCGGTGAAGTTGGAAAAGTATCGATGTGTAGACGAATATTAAAAAATCAAACAACCAGTAATAGGGAAGTGCCTTTTTATAAGATTGGAACTTTTGGGAAAAAAGCAGATTCATTTATATCTAAAAGTCTTTTTGAGGAATATAAATCAAGATATTCTTTTCCTAAAAAAGGAGATATTCTTATCTCAGCCTCTGGAACTATTGGAAGAACAGTTATTTACAACGGTGAAGATGCATATTTTCAAGATTCAAATATAGTTTGGATTGATAATGATGAAACAGTAGTAAAAAATAAATATTTATATTATTTCTATAGTACAAATCCTTGGAAAATTTCAAATGGTGGTACAATATCAAGAATATATAATAAAGATATAGAAAAAATCAAAATTTTTGTTCCTCCAATAGAAATCCAAAATAAAATTGTAAAAATTTTAGATAGGTTTCAGGAACTTCTTTCTGATACAAAAGGACTACTTCCTTTGGAAATAGAACAAAGAAGAAAACAATAGGAATATTATCGAGAAAAACTCTTGACATTTGATAAAGAAGAAGGATATGCTCTAAGCACAGCACAGCACAGCACAGCACAGCACAGCACAGCACAGCACAGCACAGCACAGCACAGCACAGCACAGCACAGCACAGCACAGCACAGCACAGCACAGCACAGCACAGCACAGCACAGCGACAAATAACGAGTGAATTTTTTGAATTACTTAAAGAAGCAGCAAAAATTGTTGGAATAGATGTAAGTGATAAAGTTGAGTGGAAAAAATTAAGTGAAGTAGCAAAATATTCAAAAGATAGAATATCGTTTGAAAATTTAAATGAAAAAAACTACGTTGGAGTAGAAAATTTATTAAAAAATAGATTAGGTAAAATAGATTCAAATAATGTTCCAACAGAAGGAAATTCAGTAAAATTTAATATGGGAGATGTTTTAATTGGAAATATAAGACCATATTTGCGTAAAATATGGCTTGCTGATATTGAGGGAGGAACGAATGGAGATGTTTTAGTAATTAACATAGATAAGAAACATAAAAATAAAATATTATCTAGATATCTTTATCAAATTTTATCGGATGAAAAGTTTTTTGACTATAACATTAAATATTCAAAAGGGGCTAAAATGCCACGTGGGGATAAAGAAAAAATAATGGAATATAAAATCCCACTACCTCCACTGCCAGTACAAGAATATATTGTATCAATTCTGGATAAATTTGATGCTTTAGTCAGTGATTTATCACAGGGATTACCAAAAGAAATAGAATTAAGACAGAAACAGTATGAATATTACAGGGAAAAATTATTGAATTTTGAAAAATAGACATTTAAAAGGGGGAGAAATATAAAAGGAGTGAATTTTTAAATGTCAGAAAAAAGTGCAGTTTATGAAACATCAACTATTGCTGAAATGACAAATGGGATTATTTTAGCTAATTATGAAAAAATATTGCAGGTGCAGGAATCTTATCAGAGTGAAGCAGAACTTGAAGAAAGTATGATAAAAAATCTTGTACAGCAGGGTTATGAGAAGTTTAATGGAAAAACATCAGATGATTTGTATAAAAATTTAAAAATACAGATTGAAAAGCTAAATAAAGTAACTTTTACGGATGAAGAATGGAAACGTTTTTTAGTTGAATTTCTTGATTCACCAAATGACGGTATGATAGAAAAAACTAGAAAAATTCAGGAAAATCATATTCATGACTTTACTTTTGATGACGGACATCTGAAAAATATAAAAATTATTGATAAAAAGAATATCCACAATAACTTTTTGCAAGTAACAAATCAGGTTAGACAGGAAGGAACTCATAATAACCGTTATGATGTAACTATACTGGTTAATGGACTGCCGCTTGTTCATATAGAATTGAAAAAACGTGGTGTAAATCTTCATGAGGCATTTAACCAGATTCATAGATATAGTAAGGAAAGCTTCAATGCTGAAAATTCACTTTATAAATATGTGCAGATATTTGTAATTTCAAATGGAACTTATACACGTTATTTTGCAAATACTACTGCACAAAATAAAAATCATTATGAGTTTACATGTGAATGGGCAGATGCAAAAAATAGAGTTATCAGGGATTTGGAAGATTTTACAGCAACATTTTTTGAAAAACGTACAATGCTCGAAGTGCTGACAAAATATTGTGTTTTTGACTCAAATAATACACTCCTTATAATGAGACCTTATCAGATTGCAGCAACGGAGCGTATTTTATGGAAAATAGAATCTAGCTTTCAAAGTAGAAAAGCAGGAAAAATAGAAGCAGGAGGATTTATCTGGCATACAACAGGTTCAGGTAAGACTTTGACTTCCTTTAAGACTGCAAAACTTGCTACAGAGCTTGATTATATAGACAAAGTGTTTTTTGTAGTCGACAGAAAAGATTTGGATTATCAGACAATGAAGGAATATCAGAAATTTCAGCCTGATAGCGTAAATGGAAGTAGGGATACAAAAGAACTTAAACGAAGTATAGAAAAACAGGATAATAAAATAGTTGTTACAACTATTCAGAAATTGAATGAATTTGTTAAGAAAAATTCAAATCACGAAATTTATGATAAACATTGTGTAATAATATATGATGAGTGTCATCGTTCACAGTTTGGAGATGCACAAAAGAACATAAGAAAATCTTTCAAACATTATTATCAGTTTGGATTTACAGGAACTCCTATTTTTCCTGAAAATGCTCTTGGAGTTGAAACAACAGCAGGAATTTTTGGAGCACAGCTTCATAGTTATGTTATAACGGATGCCATTCGGGATGAAAAAGTTCTAAAATTTAAAGTTGATTACAACGATATCAGACCAAAATTCAAATCTGCTGAAAGTGAAACTGACGAAAAAAAGATTAAGGCAATTGAAAAGAAAATGCTTTTGCATCCTGAACGTATTTCTGAGATAACAGAATATATCTTAAAAGTGTATAATACAAAAACTCATAGAAATGAACAGTATGATTTGAAACATAGACGATTAATTGGGTTTAATGCAATGTTTGCAGTGCAAAGCGTAGAAGCGGCAAAACTTTATTATGAAGAGTTTAAAAAACAGCAGAGGGATATTTCTGAAGAAAAGAGACTAAAAATAGCGACAATATATAGTTTTACTGCTAATGAAGAACAGAATGCAATAGGAGATATTCCGGATGAAAATTTTGAACCAGGTGCGATGGACTCAAGTTCTAAAGAATTTTTAGATAAAGTAATATCAGATTACAATGGATATTTTAAAACTAATTATTCTACAAATGGAAAGGAATTTCAGAACTATTATAAGGACTTATCCCAAAAGGTTAAGGATAAGGAAATAGATCTTTTAATTGTTGTAGGAATGTTCCTTACTGGATTTGATGCTCCAACTTTAAATACGCTTTTTGTTGACAAAAATTTGAGATACCATGGTTTAATTCAGGCATTTTCCCGAACAAACCGTATTTTAAATAAAGTTAAGACATTTGGTAACATTGTATGTTTTAGAAATCTTGAAAAAGCTACTGAGGATGCAATAAAGACTTTTGGAGATGAAAACAGTGTTAATGTAATTCTGGAAAAAAGTTACGATGAATATATTAACGGATTTACAGACGAAGAAACAGGAAAATCAATGAAAGGATATGTTGATTTATGTAATGAAATAGTTGATAAGTTTCCAAATCCAGTAGAAATAGAACTTGATTCAGAGAAAAAAGAATTTGCAGAATTATTTGGAGAACTGCTTAAATCAGAAAATATACTTAGAAATTTTGATGAATTTGAAAATTTTGAAAAAATAATATCAGATAGACAAATGCAGGACATGAAGAGTGTTTATGTGGATATTTGTGAAGATATAAGAAATGCTAGAAAAAATGATGAAAATAGAAATGGAGAAGAGGAAATTGATTTTTCTGACATTGAATTTCAAATTGATTTGCTTAAAACAGATGAAATAAATCTTGATTATATTTTATCCTTGATTTTGAAGAAATCAGAAGAACACGACGATATTGAAAGTTTAAAGTCTGAAATACGTAGAATTATTAGAACGAGTTTAGGAACAAGAGCTAAAGAAGATTTAGTCATGAATTTTATTAATAAAACTGATTTATCTGAACTGAAAAATAGCAGTGATATTCTTGAATCATTTTATAAATACGCAAATAAAGAAAAAGAAATAAAAATTAATGAATTAATAAAAAATGAGAGTTTAAAGAAAGATTCAAAACGTTTTATAGAAAAATCTATAAATAAAGGATTTGTTGATTATGCTGGTGCAGAATTAGACAGCATCCTACCACCAACTTCACGTAGAAAGGGAGCAAGAGAGGCGAAAAAACAGACTGTATTACAGAAAATAAGAAATATAGTGGAAATTTTTATTGGGATTTAGATTTCTGTTTTTTTTTGAATAATAACTATTGAAAAGTATAATAGTTATTTTTGTGATTTGATATTAAAGGCTAAAAGTAAAAGAAATTAATGAGATACATCGAAAATATTTCATCTAGACAAAGAAATTAGGAGATAAAATGAATCAAAAAAATATATGTTTTACAGTTTTTATCCATTACATCTTTTGTTAATTGTGTTGTTAAAATTATATTTATACTAAACTCTGTTTAAAAATAGGAATAATTTTCTATAATAAGGCTGTTTGATAACTAATTTATAATTTATTCAACTAAATTATTTTTTATTATTTTCCAGCTTTTATTCCTTTCTTCCAGTCAATAACTTTTACTAAAATAAAGAATATTATTCCAGCCAGTGTATTTGAAAATAAATTTCCCCAGAATATTGAATAAAGTCCAAGATATTTTTGTGTCAGTAAAATAAAGATGTATCTTAATAGCCAGATTCTTAAAATTGACATAACTAACGGAACTTTTGTTCTTCCAAGTGCTATAAAAACTCCTTGTGCTATCATAAAGATACTGAATCCGATTACTGAGTATGTGTAAATATGGAGAGCCTTGTCAGCAATTTCTATTACTTTTTGAACCTTTGTAAAAGTTAATACGAGTGGTAATGAAATAGGCAGGATTAAGGCAATAGTCAAAATTGAAATAGTAACGCCAGTTATCCAGCCCACCTTAAACACATCCTTAGATTTTTTTACATTTCCAATTCCCATATTTATACTAATCATTGAGGAAACGGTGGTTCCTATTGAGGATGGTAAAATAAAGCAGATTGCATTGATATTGGAAGCAATTCCCTGAGCATTTAAGGCAACAGCTCCAAATTTTTCCATTTCCTTGTTTATAAGAAAAAATCCAAGATACAAGAAGGCGTAATTTAACATTGAAGGAAAACCGATTTTTAATAATCGTTTTATAATTGGCAATTTTATTGTGTAACTTCGTAAATTAAGTTTTATATCTCCACTTTTTAAAAATAAATCGTAAAACATCCAGATCGTAACAACTATGTAAGAAAAGAGTGATGCCATTACTGCACCCACAATTCCCATTTTTAAAACATATAAAAAAATTGAATTAAAAATAATTTTTAAAATTAACAAAAGAAAAATTCTAACAAATGTAACCTCAGGACGTCCAATTGCATTTTTTGAAGAATTGTAAATGGCAGCCAAAAATACAAAGGGCATTATGAGTGAATAAAGCGAAATATATGTATAAACATTGTTACGAATTTCAGAGGTTGTGTTATTTGAAATTAAAAGAGCTGTAAACATACATACAGGAATTAACAAAAGCCCAATAAAAAAACTGAATACAAAAATTTGCAACATCGTCTCCTTAACAGCCAACATACGCCCTTTTCCATACAGCCGTCCAAGCATAACCAGTGTGGCCACGCCAAGCCCCTGTGAAAATGCAATCATAATATTCAGTACAGGCTGGCTAAACGTGACGGAGCTGGCAACTTCCACACTTGTGAGCCTATTTAAAAATAGACTGTCTGAGAGTGGGATAAGTGCTTGAATAATTCCGACAAGCAATGTTGGAATAGATAAAAAAAGTAAAGTATTAATAACTTTCCCATTTAAAATCATCTGACGGCGTTCTTCATTCGATTGAGCTTCAAATAACATTTTAATTTTCCTCCCTTCAAAATTTATTGCATTTTTTCATTATAGCACTTTTTTGTGAAATTTAAAACAATTTTATAACCTTTATTTTTTGATATGCAGTAAAAGTATATAGATTTGATAAAATAAAAAAAGTAGAAAAATGGTTAAGAAAATTGGGATATTAAATTTAGATGACTGAAGTAAATAATAAAAACGTAGGCTATTTAAAAAAATTGGTAAAATGTCGCAATTAATATTGCAATTTATGATAAATTCACTATTTAAATGAGGTCTAGTATTAAAAAGGAAATATTAGATAAAAAATAGGGTATAATATTACTGTATAAAATTTAAAATATAAATTTTGTTAATATTGAAAAAATATAGAAAGGGCAAGTTATGAAAAAGATAATTTTAATTTTGGTAAGTGTATTATTTTTAGTGAGCTGTAGTGGGGGTATTCCTTTCTCGGAGGAGGAAAAAGGAGCTTTAAAAAAGGCAAAAACGGAAATTGCTGAAATGAAGAAGAATCCGACAATGGCAGAAAAAGAAAAAATTTTGCAAAAGGGGCTAGAAGTTCAGGAAAAATATTTACGAATTGGGGTAGTGTATTTTAAAAGTGTGGAAAAGGATATTCCAATAGCAGATTATTATCTAGCAAGAAACTATAGTGCGAGAGGGGGAAAAGAAAAGGCACTCAAATGGGCAAGAAAAGGCTCGGACAGAGGAGTGAAGGAAGCAAGTGCATTTGCAGGACAGATTTATGCTAATCAGAGAGATGAAATGAATGCAAGAAAATATTATATAAAGGCAATGGATCAGGGAGATTATAGTGAAGATACATTGTTTAGAGTGTGGGTGTATGGAGAAAGGAAAGAAATTAATAGCGAAGTGGTGGAAGCATTTAAAAGAAATTTAAATAAAAATATTGAGGTAAAAAATGCTTTGGCTTTTTATTATCAGAGGCACGATTACTTTGATGAAGCTGAAAAACTCTACAAGGAGCTTGTTAATGAAAAATATCCGAATGCAGAAAGACTTTTAGGGGAACTTTATATGTGGAAAAAAGATTATGACAAAGCTGAAGAATGGTTATTAAAAGAATCGGAAAAATTATTTTCACATTCAGAAGATAATGTGAAACGGATTGAAGAAAAAAGAGCAAGATTATTGCGTTTGTTAGCAGAAGTTTATGAAATGAAAGGAGATTACGGCAAGGCTGAAAATAGTCTTTTAAAAGCAAAAGAACTTGCACATAAGGAACTTGCATTAACGAGTTTAGCCAAATTATATGAAAAGCAAGGGAAATATAATCAAGCTTTGAAAATAAATAAAGAATTAGAAGAATTGGAAAAAATAGAAAAACAGAAAAAATTAAATCATAAAAGAAATAAAAAATGGAGAGTTTTATGAGAATAGAGAAACTGGAATTTGTAAAAAATATTGATAAATTTGAAAATAATTCTGATGAATATGTGGAGATTAATTTAAATAGGAAGGTAACGGAACTTTCAAGCGTTTCGTATGAAAAAAAATTATACAGTTTTTATTTATTAATAGGAGAAGATGGGAGAATAAATTCGCTGGAAATTCTCAATATATTGAAAATGGCTAAATTTACACATAAAATAGAAATTCCTGAAAATATAATAGAAGGCGATATTTATTTTAAGAGGGAAGAATACAATGAAGCTGGTATAAAAGTTAAAGAATTAGATTTTTTGGAGATTGATATTTCCAAAAATATTATCGGATGTTATTTTACTGATAACAGGCTTAATATTTATTTTGGAGTAAAAATTTGTGAAAATATAGTAATCTTAATAAATAGGAATAATTATGCAGAAGGAATTTTGATTTATGGAAAATTTGAAATTGAAAATGATAGATTTTACTGGAAAAAGTGAGAATGTGGTAAGCGAGCGAGATATGATTTTTTCTTTTAATAACGGAGAGATAAAAATATATTTGTCTTATGAAACAGGAGAACTGAAAAAAATAGAAACAGTTAGTGAAAATGAAAAAATTGAAAAAGAAATTGGAATGGAAGCAGTATTAAAATTTAAGGGGAATTCGGTTATTTTGGATTATGAATATGGATTGTACGAGTATGTGGAAATAGAAATTGAGGATAAGATGAAAAGATATTGGGCTGATAGTAAAATAGTATAGAGAATTAATAAAGGAATAGAGATTTAAAAAAATGTACATTAATAAAATAGCCCAAGTCTATAAATTATTTAGAACTTGGGTTACAATAAAACTATTATTTAAAACAGGGGGGAATGTTAGAATAAAAATGTAAAATTTTTTTTAAGAAGATACATTCCCTTTTTATAAAACATTTTTGTGAAATCTAAAATAATTTTACAATTTTTACTTCTATTTTTAAGTGTTTAGTAGATTTAAAAAATGAATTTTTATAGTTGCCTAACTTTAGAGATGATTTTTTATCCTAGTACTATTTAGTTTTTAATTCATTTAAAATATCTTTCCATTCTTCATATTTATCTTTATTTTCTTTTTTCAGTTTTCTCTTGAATTTTTCTATGTCAATCTTATCATTTTTTAACCTATCAGTTATCTCTTTAATTGTAGGATTTATTTCTTTCAAATCTAATTTCAATATATTTAAATTAATAATATGATGAACATTTACTTTTATGATACTATTTTCTCTTAAGATCTTTACATAATTAACTAATTTTTCATTTTTATAAAATTTATCTAGGTATTTTTTTGATTTAATATCTAAATCCAAATTATTTTGATTAAAACTATTTTCTACATCAACGATGAAATCAAAATGCATTCCCAAAATAGTAAACCATGCGTCTTCTTTATATTCATTTTCTGCTTCTTTAAATGCCTTAAGTAAGGAATTTACATCATCATTAAATTTAAAATTTTTAATTCCAATCTCTATATTGGAATTTAAGGTATTGTATTCCGAAGTTTGAGAAGTTTCATTATAAATTTCAGAAATAAAGTTTAAAATTTTATAGATTTCTTGTTTATTTTTATGTTGGTTAGATTTTTCAAATATTTTTTCTTCTGACAGATTAATATTATTCGTTTGAATTAATTTGATAATATCACTAAGTTCTTTTAAAGAAATTAAAGATAAGCTATATAAAAATTTACAAAATTCGCTTATTAATAAATATTTATTAATAAAGGTGCTACCACAATTATTTGATTTATTATTAATTTTTTCAATAAAAATTTCTACATCATATAAACACAATTTATAATCTAATTCAAATTGATAATATAATTGAATAAAATCATATTTAGTTATTTTATTATTTGCTATAAAAAAATCTAAAATTTGTTTTTTTTCATCTTCTGAAAATTTAAAAATTTTAGCAGTTTCTAAATACTCTTCAATTAATATATTTTCATCATTATTTATTTTTCCAGTAATAAAATTTTTAATATTTTGATATTTTGAAAAATAATTTTGCGTTTTAGATTTTTTATAATTTAAAACTTCATTAGCAGATGAATAGATAAACTGATTATAATTCTTTTTTGTGTTAAAATTAATTTTTGAATTATATTCTTTGTCAAACATACTATTTAAAAGTGCTTCCATTCTACCATTTATCGTTAAATTTTCCAAAGATTCCGGTAATAATAATTCAAATATTTCAAATAATATAAATATCTTTTCGTAAATTTCTTTATTTTCAATTATTTCATTTACACTTATATTTATATTTATATTCTTTATAAAGTCTTTCAATATTACGGAATGTTTGTCTTGAAAGGTAAATTTTATTTTGTTTTTTCTCTTTTTCAAATTTTCCATCTTCAATTTCTGAATTGAAAAAGAGTAAATAATGTTCTTCAATAGCTTTTTTGCATTGTTTTATAATTTTTGATAAGTTTTCATCTTCACAAAAATATTCAATTAATTCTTCGATATTTACTTTTTGTAAATAAAATTTTTTATCAAAATATTTGTCTAAATAATTTTCTCCTTCTTTGTCTTCTGTATGGCTTTGTACCTTTTCATTTAGTTTATTATAAGACGACAAGGTAATAAGTCCTATTTTTTCTCTTAATTCAGTATTTATTTCTCCAATGAAACTAAGAATTTCTTGTATATCTTCTCCTTTTTCTATTCTATCTAAATCATCTAAAACTATAACAATTCTTTTATTTAATTTACACATTTTCTTTACGATTTCTTCTATAGTTTCATTATAATTTTTTTCTATTTGATTTAGTGTTATTCCCTGAATTTCGATACCAAAATATTTTGTTAAATTTGAAATAGATGTATTAAATATTCCATTTTTAGTAAATACTTTGTTTAATTCAGTCAAAAAAACTTTCCTAAATTCTTCTCTAGTTTGAAAATATGGGGCTTTTATATAAATAAATTCATAATTTCTTTCATATACTTTCATAAATTCTTTTATAAAAAATGTTTTTCCATTTCCCCATTCATCATCTATAATAATGGAATCTAATGTATTATCCAAAATATTCTTTAATTTTTCTAAATCTTGATTTCTGCTGGTTATTAATTTTGATTTATTTTAATTATTAATATCGATTTTTTTATATTTCTTTATATAATTTACTATGAAATCATAAAGTAGAATTATAAATAGAATACAACAACTAAAAATTATTTGAAAATTTTTTATACTATTATATTTTCTTAATTTATATACAACTATTTGAACACATATTATAGAAAATATATATTTTAAATAATCAAAAAAATATTTTTCTATTTTAAGTTTCTTTTTCAATATTATAATAGTAAAAGGAAGAATTAATAAAAATAAAATTATCCAGTTACTGAAAACTATAACTTTTTTTTCATCTTTTAAAATTTCATTTATAAAAAAAGCTATTGGAATATTTATTAAAATCCATTCAAATAGTTTTTTTAATGTAATTTTTGTTTTCTTCTGCATATGCATAGTTGTTTGTTCACACTCCTTTATTTATATTTTGTAATATTTAATTTCTTTATTTTTCAATATATATTTTATTATAGCATATAATAATGGAAAAAAGAAAACAAAATAAAAAGTTAAAAAAAAATAATAAAATTTGTAAACACAAATACTCTTGTTTTTTTATAAAAAATGTGGTATTCTTAAGACAAGGAAATCTAATTTTATAATGAATACAATTATGTAACTATAATTGTATAAAATGGAAAGGACGAAGAAAATGAAAAAATACGATGCAATAATAATTGGATTTGGAAAAGGTGGAAAAACTTTGGCGGGATTTTTGGCTGGGAAAGGTCAGAATGTAGCTTTGATTGAGAAATCGGACAAGATGTATGGGGGGACTTGTATAAATATTGGGTGTATTCCTACGAAAAAACTTGTTGACAGTACAAAAGTTCTTAAAAATAAAGGATTAAGTGGTATTGAGGAAAAGGAAAGATTTTATGAGGAAAGCATAAATAATAAAAATACACTGATTGGTGCATTACGTGGAAAAAATTATGAAATGCTGGCTACAAAGGAAAATATTGATATTTACGATGGATTTGGAAGTTTTGCTTCAAAAAATATAGTTAATATTGAAAGTAATGGAGAAAATGTTCAGATTGAAGGAGAAAAAATATTTATAAATACAGGTTCGACTGCAATAATTCCTGGTATAAAAGGGATTAAAGAAAGTAATCATGTTTATACAAGCACTTCAATTATGGAACTTAAGGAACTTCCTAAAAAATTGACTATTCTGGGAGCAGGGTACATTGGGCTGGAATTTGCTTCGATGTATGCTGATTTTGGGTCAGAAGTTACGGTTATTGATTTGGCACAAAGACTTATGCCTAGAGAAGATGAAGAAATTGCTGATAGGGCAAAGGCTATATTTGAGGCAAAAGGAATCAAATTTTTACTGGAATCAAAAATTGAGGAAATTATTGATAAAAATGGAAAAGGATATGTGCAAATTTCACAAGGGGCAAACAATAGCGAAATTGAATCAGACGCAATTCTTGTGGCAATTGGAAGAAAACCTAATACAGAAGGGCTTAATTTAGAAGCGGCAGGAGTAAAAACTGACGAAAAAGGTGCGGTTGTAGTTGATGAAACATTGAAAACAGCAGCTGACAACATTTGGGCAATGGGAGATGTGAAAGGCGGACTTCAATTTACATATATTTCTCTTGATGACTTTAGAATAATAAGAGATAATCTTTACAATGGAGGAAATAGAACGGTAAATGACAGAAATGTAATTCCATATAGCGTATTCATAAATCCGCCATTATCAAGAGTTGGAATGACTGAAAGCGAAGCAATTGCCAAAGGATATGAAGTAAAAACAGGAAGACTTGAAGCAATGGCAATTCCAAAAGCAAAAATAGAAGGTGTAACAGATGGTCTGCTTAAAGCAGTTATAGATGCAAAAACAGATAAAATACTGGGATGTACTTTATTATGCAACACTTCCCACGAAATGATAAACATTGTTGCAGCGGCTATTAAAGCTGAACAAAAATATACATTCCTAAAAGATATGATATTTACTCACCCAACAATGAGCGAGGCTTTGAATGATTTGTTTGGGAGCGTGAAATAAAAATGGATAATTCATTTTCTAAAAAAGATAAGGAACTGTGTACGGAAAATTCAAGAAAAATTTATGAAAAAGCTAAAGAGTCAATACCAGGTGGAGTGAACAGTCCAGTTAGAGCGTTTCAGTCGGTGGATAAAGAATATCCAATTTTTATTAAAAGTGGAAATGGAAGTAAACTTTATGATGAAGACGGAAATGAGTATGTAGATATGATAGGTTCCTGGGGACCGATGATTTTGGGACATAATTATCCAAAAGTTTTCGAAGTTGTAAAGAAAGAGCTTGAAAAGGGGACTTCTTTTGGACTTCCTACGAAAAAGGAAGTAGAACTGGCAGAACTTGTAAAGAGCTGTTTTCCATCAATTGAAAAATTAAGATTGACTACTTCAGGGACAGAAGCGGCTATGGCAAGTGTGAGAGTTGCTCGTGCATTTACTGGAAAAAATAAGATTATAAAATTTGAAGGATGTTATCACGGACATTCAGATTCATTACTGGTTAAGGCGGGATCAGGGCTTTTAACATTTGAGCATCAGGATAGTAACGGGATTACTGAGGGAGTTGTGAAAGATACGATAACATTGCCTTTTGGAGATTTTGATAAATTAAAGAAAACTTTGGAAAATGATAATGATATTGCATGTGTGATTATTGAACCAATTCCAGCAAATATGGGGCTTATTGAAACAGAGAAGGAATATTTGGAAAAAGTACGTAAAATCACGAAAGAAAAAAATGTAGTGTTAATTTTTGACGAGGTAATTTCTGGATTTAGGGTTTCATTAGGTGGTGCTCAAAAAGTATTTGGAATTACACCTGATTTAACTGTTCTTGGAAAAATTATAGGTGGTGGTTATCCAGTTGGTGGATTTGGTGGAAAAAAGGAAATTATGAACTTAATTTCGCCAGTTGGTAATGTTTATCACGCTGGAACGCTTTCCGGAAATCCAATTTCAGTTGCTGCAGGGATAGAAACAATTTCGATTTTGAAGGAAAACCCTGAAATTTATGAAAATGTAAATAAAAAAACGGAGAATTTGGTAAATAAAATTAATGAATTAATAAAAAAATATGATATTCCAGCAAGTGTGAACTACTTCGGAAGCTTATTTACAATATTTTTCTCAAAGGAAAAAGTGAAAACTTTGGAAGATGCAATGAATACAAATGATAAATTTTACAGCATATATTTTGATACAATGCTTGAAAATGGAGTAATTGTGCCACCTTCAAAATATGAGGCACATTTTGTTTCATATATTCACAATGATGAGGATGTGGAAAAATTGTTGAAGAGTGCGGAAAAAACTTTTCAAAAAATTGCTGAAAAATTAAAATAAATTTGTAAATAGAGGAATATATATGGAAAGCATAAAGAGTAAAATTACAGGAGAAATTTTATTTGATACAATAAAAAAAATAACAGATTTAGACAAAAATAGAATGAAAAAAAAGGAAAATGAACTGAATTCATTATTAAAAACTCCAAAAGGACTCGGAAAACTGGAAGAACTGGCAATTAGGCTTGAGGGAATGAGTGAAAATTATAAACCTCACAAAAAAATGGTACTTGTAATAGCAGCTGATAACGGTGTGGAAAGAGAAAAAGTCAGCAAATCTAAAAGAGTAATAACACAGTATGTAGTAGAAGCAATGTTAAATGGCAAATCATCAATTAATGCTCTCTCAATGGCATATAATGCTGATGTGAAAGTGGTAGATCTAGGAATTGATGAGAGTTCGGACATAAAAAAAGAAATAGATTTATCGGGAATTATTAACAGAAAAATTATGGAATCAGGTACTAATAATATTGCTAAACAAGCCGCAATGGAGTATGAAGATGCTGTGAAGGCTATAGAAACTGGGATTGAAATGATTGACGAGTTTGTAAGAGACGGATACAATTTATTTGCAACTGGAGAAATGGGGATTGGAAATACTACGACTAGTAGTGCTATTTTAAAGGTTCTGACAGATTTGTCGCTAGATGAGATTGTTGGCTATGGAAGCGGAATAGATGATAAAACTTTGGAGCATAAGAAGAATGTCGTTAAAAAAGGAGTTGAAGTGAATGGATTATCAAAATTTTTTGAAGAAAATATAAATGGAACAGGAAAAAAAGAAAAATTTGAAAAAAATAAAATAATAGATGTACTGGCAAAAGTTGGGGGACTTGATATTGCTGGAATGGTGGGAACTTATCTAGGATGTGCAAAAAAACGTGTACCTGTTGTGATAGATGGTTTTATTTCAGCAATTTCTGCTCTTGTTGCTTATAAAATTTGTCCAAACTGCAGGGATTTTATGATTGCTTCCCACTTGAGCGAAGAGCCTGGAATGAAGTATATTATGAAAGAACTGGATTTAGAGCCAATGCTCTTTATGAATATGAAATTGGGGGAAGGTACTGGGGCTGTTATGATGTTCCCTGTGATTGAGGGAGCTTGTAATATTACTGAAGTTGTAAGAAAATATCCTGATGTATAATTTAAGAAATCTGTAAAGTTTTAACAATTTTTATTTCTCAATTTACAAGATAGTTTTTTCTATGACGATACTCAATAAAAACAAATATAAAAATAATAAAATTGCTTAAGAAAGATTATAATTTATAATTTATAAATTATGTTTATTGCTAATTAAATATGGGATTTTAAAGATTTTTTAGTTGTGATATTTACATGTTTTTTAAATTTAAAAAATTAATTTCATAAAGAATTTTTTAAGATAATTTGTTGACAAAGTAATAAAAATTTGGTAAACTGTAATTGGTAATAAAATAATTATTAAAAAATAAGAAATGGAGGTAATTTTTGTGAAAAAATTAGTGTTATTATTGGGACTAGTTGTAAGTGCAACCGCTATGGCTGGTGTTGCTGAAGTTAGAATAGGTGGAGACTTGACAAACCGTGCAACATTTAAAGATACTGATAATTCAACATGGAGAATCAACAAAGATGCATTAAAGAGAGGATTTGAAATTACAGGTGAATATAGAACACCAGTATTTAATGAAAATCTTGAAATGGGTGGTGGAATTGCTTATAAATATAATAAATTAAGCAGTAAAAACTTACCAGGAGTTAGTGTAAAAGGACTTAGTTCAGTACCTGTGTATTTTACAACAAGATATAACTTTAAAAATGATTCTGAAGTTACTCCTTATGTAAAAGGTAATTTAGGAGTTGCATTTAATTCTGGAAAAATAGAAATTAAAGAAGGACCTTCTAGTGTTAAATTCAAATATAATTCAGGAATTTATTATGGAATTGGAGCTGGAATTCAATATAAAAATTTTGTAACTGATTTATCATATAATATAAATAGTTTGAAAACAAAATTAGATGTCGATCTTCCTGGATATAAAGCAAATAATAAATTTAATACTAATCACGGAGCACTTACTTTAGGAGTAGGTTATTCATTTGGATTATAATTAAATTAAGTACAAATATAATAGAGTTTAAATATTTTAACTGTCTTTCAAAATTGAAGGGCAGTTTTTTTGGTATCATAAATCATAGTATTAAATGCAACATTTTTTAGATTCCCTCAAATTTAATTTCACGCAAAAATTTTTCAAATGGTGTTGCATAGTTTAAACATTTTCTTGGTCTTGAGTTTATAGGCATTGAAATTCTTTCTCTCTGTCTGATGTAAAAGTTTTAAAAACTTCTCTTGGAATATTTGGTGTCAGTTGCTTTATTATATCTAGCATTGAATTTTTGTTTTTATCTGCTATTTTTATTGCTACATAAAATGAATCTCGTCTTTAACTCCACAAATATTGCAAAACAGGCTCTGGTCAACTATCAAGTCTAATTTCTAATCTGTTTTCTTGGCTTCTTCTGGTCTCTCGCTAATTGACTTTCTGATATTAAATTTTCGTTTTGTCTCTTTAGTTTTTACTTTCTTCCCCCAATTATTAAGGTAGATAATCAGAAAATTGCTGCATAGTTAGATATAGATAATCTTGAAGGACAATCTTTCTTTTAATTCCCTCCCAGCAATCTATTAAGACGATCATGTTTTACAGAATTTGTCTTCTATTAGGAATTTCAATTCAGGAGTAATTTTTAGATTTTTTTTAATCTCATGATAAATGGTAGCTCCGTTCCTATTAAGAATTTGAGTAATTTTAGAAATCCTGTAATATTCTTTTAACAGAACCTCTAGTTTATTTCTTTCGTTTATGGTAAAATATTTATGGCTCATGATATATTTCCTTTTGTCAATGTTTTTGTAGTTACTAATATTTTAACGCGAAATTATCATGAGTTTCTATATTTTTTTAGTTTGTTGCAATATTATTATACAATCTATGATACTAAATAAAAATAAAGGAGATATTGAGAAAATTAGATAATGAAAATAGATGAGATTTTAGAAAAAATTTTTAATACGAGAACGATTAATAAGAGGATAACTAATGAATCTTTAAATCAAAATAATGAAAAACTGAAAAAAATTTATGAGTTGCTGGGAGAGCCGTGTAAAAATAAGAAGATTATTCATATTGCAGGAACGAATGGGAAAGGTTCGACAGCTACATTTTTAGAGGGTATTTTTTTTGCAGCGGGATATTCTGTTGCAAAGTTTACTTCGCCACATATTTTACAGTTTAATGAGAGAATTTTGGTGGATAAAGAGATGATTTTTGATGAGGATGTTGTGAAGTATTATGAAGTTGTTATGGATATTTTGGAAAAAAATTCGTTGCAGATAAATTTTTTTGAGATAACAACTTTTATGGCTTTGCTTTATTTTAAGGCAAAAAATCCTGACTTTATATTTCTGGAAACTGGTCTTGGCGGAAGATATGACGCTACAAATGTTGTAAATTCGGCAATTGCGGCTATAACAAATGTGAGTTTTGATCACATCAGTCTTTTGGGAAATTCGCTTGAGAAAATTGCAGACAGAAAAGCTGGGATTATAAAAGATGGACAGCTGTGCATTTATGCTCAGAATTTGGCTGAATTGGAGAATGCGGTAAAAAAGAAAACTGATAATTCGGTAAATGTCTTGAAAAAGTATGAAAATTTGCAAGTCGAGCTGGATACACAAAATTATAAGACAATTATAAAGATTTTGAAAAGTGAAAATTTAGATGAATCTGAAAATATTGAAGATAAAAAAAATAAACATAATTTGGAAAAAATATTTAAATTGCCACTTTTTGGAAAATTTCAGGCAAATAATTTTTTGATTGCTTACGAAATTGCTAAAATTTATAGTATCAGCGATGAAGTTATTCAGAAAGGACTTGATGAAATTTCCCTGGCTGGGCGGTTTGAGATTTTTTCAAAAAATCCAGCTACAATTCTGGATGTGGCTCATAATGATGATTCTGTACGAGTTCTTGTAGAAAATTTGAATGAACTTTTTAAAAACGATGAAGTGATTTTTATTCTTTCGATACTTGGAACAAAGGATATTGCAAATATTTTTGAGAAAATTTTGGAAAAAAATTACAAAATTTTTATAACTTCTCTAAAAGACGTTACTTACGGACTTTCTGCCAATGAAATAAAGAAAAATCTGGAAAATGCAAATATTTTGACAAATAATATTATTTTTGAAGACAATATTTTAGATGCCTATAATCAGGTAAAAGAAATGGTTTTGGAAAAGAATAGTCGGTATAAGGCGATAGTGGTTTGTGGCTCTTTTTATGAAATTGCGAAATTTAAGAAGTTATTTTTGAAATAGATAAAGTCAAGGAATGTAAGGAAAAATGGAATTAATGTTTTTTCTTATTTATAAGGAAAGTAAGGTTGCTTTTTTGTGTAATTTTTACTATAATAACGACTTCTATTCTTTTACTTTGTCTAAGTCTATGTAAAATTTTGATTTTTTTAATAATTGTGATACAATAAATGGAGAAATTTTTAATTAAACAAAAACAAAGAAATAATGAAAAAAGGTAGGTATAGAAATGAAGAAATTATTAGTTTTTGTGGTAATTCTAACTAGTTTAATTTTTGGAGTGCAGGGATTTTCACAAATGAATTCTAAGGAATTTGAAAAAGTGATGGAGAAAGTGTCGGAAGAATATGATAAAGGAAATAGACTGAAGGCAATATCAATGTTAAAAGAAGATATACAAAAAAATCCAACTAATGTTGTATTAAAAGCTGTATTGGGAATGTTGTATGATGACATGGGCAAAAAGAATGAAAGTGAAAAAGAATTAAATGAAGCGATAGAGATGCAGAAAAAATATCCTTTTATAGCAGATGATGGGAAGAAATATGATATAAGGCTATTAACAGGGATAGTTTATATGGGAATGGAAGAATATGAAAAAGCATTAAAGTGGCTTAGCAAAATCGATAATAAAAATCTTGAAAGCGGGGATGAGATAAATTTTATAATGGGCTCTTTAAATTATAAATTGAAAAATCCGGAAGAAGCAAAGAAATATTTTTTGAAATATTATAATAAAGATGCAGAAGGAGATTCAGAAAATATTTTGGGAATGATTTACCATGACGAAGGAAATCAGAAAGAAGCAATGAAATGGTATCTGAAGGCAATTGAGAAAAATAATTTAGATGCAAAAATAAATTTAGGAGTACTTTATGCTGAATTGGGAGATAATACAAAATCATTACAATTGCTTAGAAAGGCGTTGAGTGAGGCTAGAAAAATAAAAGATACAGAAAAGATAAAAGTTATACAGGAATCTATTAGAGAAATTGAAAGCAATAATTAAATTTATTATTATTTTTACGTTATATTTAAAACCAAATAAAAAATTATAAAAAGTATGAATAGATAAGAACAGAATAACTAGAATTCTTAAATAAGATTTAAAAAAATTTAAACAAGAAGTAGAGAGGAAGAAATATTATGAAGAAATATTTAATTTTATTATTAGTGATTATAAACTTAGGTTTAGGGGTTCAGAGTTTTTCAGCAATGACAAAGGAGGAGAAAATAAAGCTGGAAAAACAAATACAGGAGGCATATGATAAAAATGATGAAAAGAAGGCATTACTATTGGTTGCAAAATATGTGAAGGAATTTCCAAATAATGCTGATTATTTAAATAAACTAGGAGTTTTATATGATAATAAAGATGATCATATAGAAGCTGAGAAATGGTATTTAAAGGCTATAGATAATGGAAGTTTTATTGCGATTTCAAACTTAGCAAATTTGTATATTGAAAAAAAAGAATATGAAAAATCAATAAAATATTACAAAGAATATCAGAAAGTAGCAGATAATACAGAAAATTATTTTTGGATTGCGGCGGCATATGCTGAGTTAGAGGATTATAAGAATGCAAAAGAATGGTATTTAAAATCGGTAAAATTTGAAAAAGATGGATCGCCAGAAAATAGGCTAGGACTAATTTTTGATAATGAAGGAAATCAAAAAGAGGCAATAAAATGGTATAATGCATCTATTCAAAAGGGTAATTTATGGGCATATGATAATTTAGCAGTCTTGTATTTAAACTTAGGAGATTATGACGCTGCTGAAAAATTAGTACGAAAAGGATTAGGACTGGTTAAAAGTCCAGATGATAAGGATATAAAAAAAGAATTTGAGGAAACACTTGAAATGATTAAGAAAGCAAGATAAATTTTAAATTCATTTAACATTAACAGAATATATAAGCCATATATATAATATATATTTTACAAAATGATTGATTTTTGATATAATAATTTCATACAGATAAATGAATCAAAAAATTGAAAAACTGGAGGAAATTATGTCATTATTAATTTTAGTCTTATCATTATTACTGATTATTGAAATTTTAGGAATTAAAGTTGTACAAAATAGAAAATACGTTGCCTTAAAAGTTTCTAACAATGATTTTGTTGTATCGGTAAATGATAGAGAAGTAATGGCTAATTTTACTGGGAAATAATTGATAGAATTATATGGAATAATAAAAAAACTGTTATTGTTTTTGTAACTTTGAGGCGATTTATATACAAATCGTCTTTTATTTTTTTAAAAAACTAGTAAAAATAAAGTATTCAATGCAATTTATAAAGAAAAATAAGTAAAAATTTTATAAAATATGTGATAAAATATAATCAAATAACTTTAGAATGATTATTTTTAAAGTTTGCTGATATTTTATAGATAAAAATATATAGGAAAATCTTAAAAATTGAGATTAACTATATATGAAAAAACAAATTTTAGGAGAGTGAAATCAATGACAATGAAAGGAAAAGGAAGAAGTAACAACTTGACAAGAGGAGAGGCTAGAGCTCCACACAGATCGCTTTTGAAAGGGTTAGGATTTACAAGTGAGGAAATGGATCGTCCAATTATTGGGATTGCTAATTCATTTAATGAAATTATACCGGGGCATGTTCATTTGAAAAATTTGGTTCAGGCTGTGAAGGATGGTATAAGAATGGCTGGAGGAGTTCCAATGGAATTTAATACAATTGGAATTTGTGATGGACTTGCAATGAATCATATTGGGATGAAATTTTCACTGGTAACAAGAAACATAATCGCAGATTCGATTGAAGCAGTTGCAATGGCTACTCCGTTTGATGCGATTGTATTTATGCCAAACTGTGATAAGGTAGTGCCTGGAATGTTAATTGCGGCTGCAAGACTAAATATACCTTCAATATTTGTAAGTGGAGGAGCGATGCTTGCGGGAGTGTATAAAGGTAAGAAGATAGGTCTTAGTAATGTGTTTGAAGCAGTTGGAGAATATGAAGCTGGATTAATAACTAAAAGAGAACTTAATTCTGTTGAAGAAATGGCATGTCCGACTTGCGGATCTTGTGCAGGAATGTATACGGCAAATACAATGAACTGCCTAACAGAAGCACTTGGACTAGGGCTTCCAGGAAATGGAACTGTACCAGCGGTATTTTCAGAAAGGATACGGCTTGCTAAAAAAGCTGGGATGCAAATTATGGAAGTATTGAAAGCAGATGTTCGTCCAAAAGATATTTTGACAAGAGAAGCATTTGAAAATGCGGTTGCAATGGATATGGCTCTTGGTGGATCATCAAATACAGCTCTACACTTGCCAGCGATAGCACATGAAGCAGGAATAAAATTGACATTGGAGGATTTTAATGAAATTGCAAAAATAACTCCGCAATTGTGTAAATTATCGCCATCTGGTGAACATTTTATAGAAGACTTGTATAGAGCAGGTGGAGTAACAGGAGTCATGAAAAGACTGCTTGAAAATGGAAGATTGCATGAAAATACAAAAACTGTAGCATTGCGTACTCAAGGAGAACTTGCAAAAGAAGCATTTATAAATGATGATGATGTAATCAAGCCTTGGGATAAGCCAGCCTACAAAACTGGTGGAATTGCAGTATTAAAAGGAAATTTGGCACCAGACGGCTGTGTTGTTAAAGAAGGAGCAGTAGATCCAGAAATGTTACAGCATACAGGGCCAGCAAAAGTATTTAATAGTGAGGAAGAAGCTGTAGAAGCAATTGTTGGTGGAAAAATCGTAGCAGGAGATGTTGTAATTATTAGATATGAAGGACCAAAAGGTGGACCTGGAATGAGAGAAATGTTATCACCAACTGCGATGATTGCTGGAATGGGACTTGATAAAGATGTTGCATTGATTACAGATGGAAGATTTTCAGGAGCGACAAGAGGAGCTTCAATTGGACATGTTTCGCCAGAGGCCGCTTCGGGTGGAAATATTGCTATAGTTCAAGATGGAGATATTATTGAAATTGATATTCCAAGCAGAACAATAAATATAAAAATTTCGGATGAAGAAATTGAAGCAAGAAAAGCTAAATTGGAGCCATTCAAAATTGAAGTAAAAGGGTATTTGAAAAAATATGCAATGCACGTGTCTTCTGCAGATAGAGGGGCTATTGAAATATTGGATTAATGTGTTTTAACAAAGGAGAAGATTGAAATGGGAAATGGTGGAGAAAGTAAAGTTTTAAATATTGAGCTGACACAAGAGAAGATAAAATCAATAGTGAATGTTACTTATTCACAGCCAGTCAGCTATTTTAGAAAAAATATAAAATTGGAAATGGATATTTTGAAACCAAATAGAGAAGGAAAGTTTCCAACAGTGCTGTTTGTAACAGGTGGCTCATTTGCACATAGCTACAAGGAAAATTATTTACAGCAAAGAATTGAAATCGCAAAGGCTGGTTATGTGGTTGCAAGCATGGAATATAGAACTATTCCTGATGGAGTATTTCCGCAAAGTGTGGAAGATGTAAAATCAGCAATCAGATTTTTGAAGGCTAATGCTGATGAATATGGAATAGATAAGGAAAGAATAGCTATAATGGGTGATTCTGCGGGAGGTTATCTAGTGGCAATGGCTGGAGCGACAAATGGGACAAGAGATTTTGACAAAGGTGAAAATTTATCTGAAAATAGCGATATAAAGGCAGTTATTGATATTTATGGAGTAACAGACTTTGGAGAAGTGGATTTTGAAATTCCAGATGATATTGATGAAGGTTACAGGGCAATATTATTATCAGTGAAATTTTGGCTAAATGATGTAAGAAATGATATAAAAATAACAAACCCAATATCATATATTTCCGACAAAACACCACCATTTCTATTGATGCACGGAGATGCAGACACTTTAGTCCCTCCAATCCATACAGAAAAACTTCATAAAGCATTAATTGAAAAAGGGATAGAATCAACAAGATATGTAGTAACTGGGGCAGGACATTCTGATGAATATTGGTTTCAGCCAGAAATTGTAAATATAATAATAGAGTTTTTAAATGAAAAAATAAAAAATGTCTAATATTTAAATAAAAAATAGATAACGTAGTCGCAATTTTAAATTTTGTAAAAAGAATTATAGTTAATGGGTATTTTTTTTGTAATTTTTATGTTTTTTCTTTTTTATAAAGCAAAGGGGAACAGTCGCCATCCCCTTTGCAAACCCGGCTTGTCTAAGCATTTTTTGAAAACAAAAATTAAACTCGCTTCGCTCACTTTCGCGAATAAAAATTGATAAAACTTTACAAAATAAATTTATTATGAAGATTATGGCGAAAGAAACACATAAATGTGTTTAGTAATTTTTATTTCCAAAAAATCACGAAATTTTTAACTTAATTATACTAATTGTAATAGTAAAAATAATAAGCAAAATTTCGTTAAAGGAAAAAGAAGTGTTTGAGCTTTTGGAATATATTTTGAATGAAATGCAGTTGCTTTTATTAAAACAATTGAAATTCAAAAGCGAGTTTTCTTTTTTCTTTATAAGAAAGTTTTGCGTAAAGCGGGGATGTAAGGGCATGGCGATTGATGCCCTTACGTTAAAAAAATTAAAAATGTAAATAAGAAATATTATATAAAAATAGATATTTAAAATAAATAAAAAATTTTTGAAGAAGGTGAAGAGATTGCATAAACTTTATGATTTTATAGAAGCAAGAGAGAGATTAAGTACTGTGATTACTAAAACTAAATTGATTCACAGTTCGGTATTTTCCAATGAAACTGGAAATGATGTCTATATTAAACCTGAAAATTTACAAAGAACAGGTTCGTTTAAACTTAGGGGAGCGTATAACAAGATTGCAAAATTGACGGAAGAGGAAAAGAGAAAGGGAGTTATTGCTTCATCAGCAGGGAATCATGCTCAGGGTGTGGCTCTTGCAGCTCAAAAACTAGGAATTAAGGCAGTTATTGTAATGCCTAAATACACACCGCTTATAAAGGTGGAAGCAACTCGTCAATATGGTGCTGAAGTTATTTTGGCAGGGGAAGAATATGATGATGCCTATAATTATGCGAGAGAATTGCAGCAGAAAGAAGGATATGTGTTTATTCATCCGTTTAATGATGATGATGTTGTGGAAGGACAGGGAACAATTGCACTTGAAGTGTTAGAAGAATTACCTGATGCTGATATAATTCTTGTGCCACTTGGAGGTGGAGGACTAATTTCAGGAATTGCACTTGCGGCAAAACTGAAAAATCCTATGATAAAAATAATCGGTGTGGAGCCAGAAGGAGCAGCTTCGGCAATTGCAGCTCTAAAAAATGGAGATATTGTAGAACTGCCTGAAACAAATACGATTGCGGATGGAACGGCAGTTAGAAAAATTGGGGAATTGAACTTTGATTATATAAAAAATTATGTGGATGATATAATTACAATTTCAGATTATGAACTCATGGAATCGTTTCTTCTGTTAGTTGAAAAACATAAAATTGTTGCAGAAAATGCAGGAGTTCTTTCGGTTGCGGCACTTAGAAAAATTAATGAAAAAGGGAAAAAGATTGTATCAATTTTAAGTGGAGGAAATATTGATGTGCTGACTATTTCCTCTATGATAAATAAAGGGCTTATTGTAAGAGGTAGAATATTTAGATTTTCGGTTGACTTGCCTGATAAACCGGGACAGCTGGTTACTGTATCGCAAATCTTATCTGAACAAAATGCAAATGTTATAAGGCTTGATCATAATCAGTTTAAAAATCTTAATAGATTTCACGATGTGGAACTTCAGGTAACGGTGGAAACAAATGGTGAGGAGCATATTCAAAAAATAATAGAAGAATTTAACAAAAAAGGATATGTAGTTAAAAGATTGAATTCTCAGGAGATAGAATAGAAAAGTTAAATAGTATGCAATTAAAAATTTATTAAACATTTACTGTTTATACTAAATCCCATTTAAATAACGAAATTATTACAAACTTTTTTAATAAAGGATATAAGCCTAATATTTTCAAATAATTAAAATATAATTTTCATTTTTTAAATAAAGTCTAGTATAAATAATCTGTCGGAGCATTTTTCTGTGCTGGCAAAACTGTTTGAGTGTAGCGAGTTTTTTGTCAGTGCAGAGAAATGTCGTAGACTAGCCATAGGTTATTGCGTAGCAATCTTGCCACAATTTTGATTATTAGGATAAACCTTTACTGCAAGATAAGGTTTTGTGGCAATGAGCAATCCTACGAAAATAAAAATGAAAAAATATTTATTAATCAAGATATCTAAAAAATCATTCCTATTTTTAAATGGGATTTAGTATTAAATGGGAAATACTATTAGAAATATTATAAATCAAGAAATTAAATTATCGAAAAATTAATAAAAAAATCAAAAAGAAAAGGTGGTTGAAAAATGAGTAACGAAATGATAAATGGTGCAAGAATGTTATTGGAATGCCTTCATAGAGTGGGCGTAACTGATATGTTTGGGTATCCTGGTGGAGCAGTAATACCAATTTATGATGAAATTTACAGCTTTAGTAAAATTAAACATTATTTTGCAAGACATGAGCAAGGTTCAGTGCATGCAGCAGATGGATATGCGAGAGTTTCTGGAAAAGTGGGAGTTTGTCTTGCTACTTCGGGACCTGGAGCAACAAATTTAGTTACAGGGATTATGACTGCACATATGGATTCTGTACCATTACTAGCGATAACAGGACAGGTAAGAAGCAACTTGCTTGGTAGAGATGCTTTTCAGGAAACTGATATTGTAGGAATTACTGTTCCAATAACAAAAGGAAATTATTTGGTGCAAAATATTAAAGATATTCCAAGAATTATAAAAGAGGCTTATTTTATAGCTTCAACAGGAAGACCAGGACCTGTACTGGTAGATATTCCAAACGACATTCAACAGCAGGAAATATCTTATGATGAATTTAATAAGCTGTTTGACAAAGAAGTACAGCTGGAAGGATACGAGCCGACTTATGTTGGGCATCCTGTACAGATAAAAAGAGCTTTATCATTGATAAAAAAAGCTAAAAAACCATTAATTATAGCGGGAGCAGGTGTCATGAAATCTGGAGCTTCAAAGGAACTTTTAGAGCTGGCAAATAAAATGGATATTCCAGTAACTACAACTCTTTTAGGACTTGGAGCGTTCCCTGAAAATCATGAATTATCACTTGGAATGCTTGGAATGCATGGTACTGTTCCAGCAAATTATGCCACAGACGAGGCAGATTTGGTAATTGCGGCTGGGATAAGATTTGATGATAGAATCGCAGGAAATCCAAGCAAATTTTGTGAACGTGCAAAAATAATACATATAGATATTGATCCTGCTGAAATTGATAAAAATAAAAAGGCTGATGTGCCGATAGTTGGAGATTTGAAAAATGTGCTTTCTGAAATCAATAAGGAATTGGAGCCACAGGATCACAAAGAATGGACAGATAAAGTAAAAGAATGGAAAAAAGAATATCCATTGGCACATAGAGATGTTGGTAAGGATAAATTGCTTCCACAGGAAGTGTTAAAGGCAATTAACGATATTCTGGATGGGGATACAATTGTTGTAACAGATGTTGGACAGCATCAAATGTGGGCTGCACAATATATGACTTATAAAAATGCAAATAGCATTGTAACTTCAGGTGGAGCTGGAACAATGGGATTTGGAGTGCCAGCAGCAATTGGAGCTCAAGTTGGGGCGAGAGATAAGAAAGTTGTGTTAATTGTTGGAGATGGCGGTTTTCAAATGACGCTTGAAGAAATTATGATGATTAGACAGTATAACTTGCCAGTAAAAATAGTAATTATAAATAATTCATTCTTGGGAATGGTTAGACAATGGCAGGAGTTATTTAAAGATAGAAGATATTCTTTTGTTGATTTGGAATGTAATCCTGATTTTGTGAAAATTGCTGATGCTTATGGTATAAAATCGGAAAGACTGAAGACAAAGGCAGATTTGGAGAATAAATTAAAAGATCTGATTTTATCAGATGAAGGTGTGATACTGGATTGTATCGTTGAAAAGGAAGAAAATGTGTTTCCAATGATACCAGCAGGAAAAACTGTAAGTCAAATGATAGGTAAGAAAGGGGTACTGGAAAATGATTAAGGAGCATGAAATATTAATAATTACAAAAAATACAAGTGGAATTGTATCAAGAATAATGTCTATGTTTAATAGAAGAGGATATTCGGTAAACAAGATGACTGCTGGAGTTACAAACAAGCCAGGTTATGCGAGATTGACACTTACAGTTGATGGTGACGACAAGGCATTAAATCAGATTCAAAAACAAGTTTATAAAATCGTTGATGTTGTGAAAGTAAAGATTTTTCCATCAGAAGGAGTTATAAGGCGTGAACTTATGCTTATAAAAGTAAAATCTGATGCTCAGACAAGAGCTCAAATCGTTCAAATTGCAGACATTTATCGTGGAAAAGTCCTAGATGTGGCACCAAACTCGCTTGTAATAGAACTTACAGGAAATGTGAAAAAATTGCGTGGATTTGTGGAAATGATGAAAAGTTATGGAATACTTGAAATCGCCAAAACAGGGGTTGTAGCAATGAGTAGAGGCGAAAAAATGTAATATTTTCAGAATTTATACAAAATCTTTTTAAATAACGAAATTATTACAAACCTTTCAAACAAGAAAACATAATAAAAATAGAAAAACTATTATTAAACAAAATAATTCGGTATTAAATCTCATTAGAAAACAAAAACTATAGTAATAATGAGAACCTTGCTAAATAATATGTATTTTAAAATTTATTAAATATTCACTATTTAAATGCGGAATAGTATTAAAGTGTAATCTTAAAAAACAGAAAGGAAATATTAAAATGAAAGTAAGTCAGCATTGGGAAAAGGAAAAATATGAGAAAAATGCACGTTTTGTATCAGTTTATGGAGAAGATTTGATTGAATGGTTAAATCCTCAAAAAGATGAGTATATTTTGGATTTAGGCTGTGGAGATGGAGTATTGACTAAGAAAATTACTGAATATGGGTGCAAAGTTTTAGGACTTGATGGAAGTCAGAAATTTGTTGAGGCAGCAAGAAAAATTGGGGTTGAAGCAGTACAGGGGGATGCACAGAATATGAAATTTGAAAATGAGTTTGATGCGATTTTTTCCAATGCGGCACTACATTGGATGACTAATCCGGAGAAAGTGATGGAAGGAGTATCTCGAGCCTTGAAAAAAGGTGGACGTTTTGTAGTCGAGACGGGTTGTAAAGGAAATGTGGAAAAAATAGAAAATGCTATTTTTGAAACTGTAGAAAAACATAACCTGAAAGCTAAAAAATGCTGGTTTTTTCCAACTCCAGAAGAAAAAACGAAATTACTTGAAAAATATGGATTAAAAGTCAAAAGAATGATAACTTTTCCCCGTCCTACTTTGCTTCCAACTGGAATAAAGGGATGGCTTCAAACTTTTTCTGCACCTGCTCTTGCAAATGTTCCAGCAGAAATGCATGAAAAACTGATTGATGAAATAACAGAAAAAGTTGAAAAAGAACTGGAAAGAAATGAAAATGGACAAATTTTGGCTGATTATGTCAGATTAAGATTTGAGGCTGTAAAAGAATAGATAATTTGAAAGGAAGATGAATTTGAAAACTATAGGATTAATAGGAGGAATGAGCTGGGAAAGCACGATAACTTATTATAAAATAATAAATGAAACTGTGAAAGAAAGGCTTGGTGGACTTCATTCGGCTAAATGCATATTATACAGTGTGGATTTCCAGGAAATAGAAGAATGTCAGGCAAACGGCAATTGGGGAAAAAGTGGAGAAATCTTAGGAGAGGCTGCATATAATTTGGAAAAAGCGGGAGCAGATTTCATAGTTATCTGCACTAATACAATGCATAAGGTTGTTAACCAGATTAAAGAAAAAATCTCAATTCCAATATTGCATATTGCTGAAATGACAGCAGAGAAAATATTAGAAAAAGGATTAAAAAATATAGCATTGCTAGGAACCAAATATACAATGGAACAGGATTTTTACAAATCAAAACTTATTGAAAAAGGTATAAATGTCATAGTTCCTGATAAAAATGATGTAGAAATTATAAATAAAGTAATATATGATGAACTTTGTCTTGGGACTATAAATTCTAATTCAAAAAAGAAATTTTTAGAAATTGTTGATAAACTTAGAAACAAAGGGGCAGAAGGAATAATATTAGGCTGTACTGAAATAGGGCTTCTTATAAAAAATGAAGATACTGATGTCCCGTTATTTGATACAGCGATTATTCATGCGGAGCGGGCAGCAATTTATTCCATAAAATAAAAATAAAATGAAAAGTATTACCTAATAAGGAGGAGACAATGAAAAAACATATTAAAATATTTGATACAACGCTAAGAGATGGGGAGCAGACACCACGTGTCAATCTTAATACACAGGAAAAATTGAGAATTGCAAAACAGCTTGAAAGTCTTGGGGTGGATGTGATAGAAGCTGGATTTGCGGTGGCATCACCAGGAGATTTTGAATCAGTTAAATTAATTGCTGAAAATATTGAGAAATCTACAGTTACAAGTTTGGCGAGAGCTGTGAAAAAAGATATTGAAGTAGCGGCAGAGGCAGTGAAAAATGCGAAAAAACCAAGAATACATACATTTATTGCAACTTCTCCGATTCATAGGGAATACAAGCTAAAAATGACAAAAGAGCAGATTTTAGACAGAGTAAAGGAAATGGTGTCTTATGCAAAATCGTTTATTGACGATATTGAATTTTCTTCGGAAGATGCGACTAGAACTGAGAAGGAATTTTTGGTGGAAGTATATGAAACAGCTATAAAAGCTGGGGCAACTACACTTAATGTACCTGATACAGTAGGTTATAGAACTCCAAATGAAATGTTTGAACTTATAACTTATTTGAAAAAAAATGTTAAAGGGATTGAAAATGTGGATATTTCGGTACATTGCCATGATGATTTGGGACTTTCGGTGGCAAATTCGGTTGCGGCGATTCAAGCTGGAGCAACTCAGATTGAGTGTACGATAAATGGACTTGGTGAAAGAGCAGGGAATACTTCGCTTGAAGAGATTGCAATGATTTTAAAAACTAGAAAAGACTTGTTTGAAGAATATTACACAAACATTGATTCAAAGCAAATTTATCCAACAAGTAAATTAGTAAGCCTTTTGACAGGAGTTTCAACACAGCCAAATAAAGCAATTGTCGGAGCGAATGCCTTTGCACATGAATCAGGAATTCATCAACATGGAGTATTAGCAAATCCTGAAACTTACGAAATTATGAGTCCAGAATCAGTTGGAAGAAATCCAGACAGCTTAGTACTTGGAAAACATTCAGGAAAACACGCTTTTGTACAAAAATTAGAATCGCTAGGATTTAATCATGTCGGAAGTGACAGAGTAGAAGAATTATTTGCACAGTTTAAAAAATTGGCAGACAAGAAAAAATATGTTTTAGATGAAGACATTATCGCATTAGTTGCCGGAGAAGCAGCAAAAATAGAGGGAAGAATAAAACTGGTTCACTTTGAAATTTCAAGACAGGAAGGGAAAAAGCCAAAAGCAACAGTTACCATTGAACTGGATGGAGAAAAACTGGTTAAAGAAGCTCTTGGAGATGGGCCTGTTGATGCAGCTTACAACGCAGTAAACTTAGCAGTGAGCGACACTTTTGTCTTGGAAGAATATAAATTGGAAGCAATTACAGGAGATACTGATGCACAGGCACAAGTAGTTGTGATTATCGAGAAAAATGGAAACAGATTTATCGGTAGAGGACAAAGTACGGATGTAGTTGAAGCAAGCATAAAGGCTTATATTAATGGAATAAATAGATTATATAGTAATTAAATAGAAAATATAGGAGAATAAAAAACATGATAATGATGCAGTATAAAGTAAAACTTCCAAATGATTTTGATATGAATAATATTAGAAAAAGAGTGCAAGAAAAAGGATTTAAAACAGATGGATTTGAGGATTTATTTTTTAAAGCCTATCTAATCTCTGAGAAAAATAAAGAATATTCGCCATTATATTTTTGGAAAGATAACAAAGGAATGAATAAATTCATATTTGATGGTTTCTATGATAATATTTTAAATTCTTTTGGATGGCAGACTATAAATATTGGGATACCATTGTTGCAAGAGTTTAATGAAAACTTTTCTAAAGCAAAATATTTATTGGAAATAGAAAATGAAACAAAACCGATGGAAAAAATGAAAAGAATGGAATTTTCTATATCAGATGATAAAATTGTCGGAAGAGCATTAGTATATAACCCTGAAAATTGGAAACACACGGAGTATTATTTTTTTGAAGATGTCCCTAAAGAAGCAGAAAATTCAAAAGTGTATGAAGTTTTGCATATTTCTCAATAAATTAAGATGATTACAATACTTAAAATTGATTTTAGAAAGATAAAAATGGAAATAGATTTATTGGTAGAGGACAAAGTACGGATGTAAATTCGGCAATGGTGAAAGCATATTGGAAAATTGGCAGAAGGATTGTAGAAGAAGAATAGCGAAGAAAAGAAAGAGCTGAATACGGTAAAGAAATATTACAAAATTTATCTAAGGAACTTACAGAAGAATTTGGAAAAGGATATAGCTATAGAACATTAAGAGAAATAAGGCAATTCTATCTTATGTTTTCAAATTTTGAAAAATGGCGAACAGTGTCTGCCAAATTGACATGGTCTCATTTTCAGAAAGTTTTAAGAGTTTCTGATGAGAAAGATAGAATATTTTATTTGACGGAAGCAGCAGAAGATATTGTTTGAAATAAATAATGAAGTGGATATGTAGAAATGAAGAAGATAAAAATATTGATTTTAATGATAGGAATTTTTTTGTTAATTCCTATTTTAGCGTTAATTTATGCACATTATGAGTTTTATGATTTGCAGATAAAAAGGTATGAGATTGTATCGGCTGATATTCCAAAGGATTTTGATGGGAAAAGGGTGCTTTTTGTATCTGATTTTCAATTTGATACGGATAAGAAATTCAATGAAAAGATGATGAAAAAGGTTGTAAATAGGATAAATTCAGAGAAAAAAGATATTATTGTTTTGGGTGGAGATTATACGAATACTGTTAAATTTATTCCTAGATTTTATGAGGAAATAAAGAAAATGGAGATTCCTAAATACGGTGTTTATAGTGTACTTGGGAATCATGACTATTGGAGTTCTGCTGATGAGCATGTGGAAAATCTGAAGAAATTAGGTTACAATGTTTTGATAAATGAAAATATAGGAGTAAAAATTGGAAATGAGAAAATTTTTATTTCAGGAGTAGATGATTATTGGAATGAAAAAATAGGTTCTGATGCAGAAAAAGCCTTAAATGGAATAAAAAAAGAAGATTTTAATATATTTGTATCACACAATCCTGATTATTTCGAAGATATGACACAGGAACAGAAAAATCTTATGGATATTGGACTTGCAGGACACACACATGCGGGACAGATAACATTTTTTGGACAAATTTTAATTGCTCCATTGAAATATAAGGATAAATACGGATATGGAATGAAAAATTATGATGGACATAAATTTTACATAACTTCTGGAGTGGGAGGGCCTGTTAAAGGAATGTTTATTAGATTTTTTGCAAAGCCTGAAATTGTGGTGTTTACTTTAAGAAGAAGTAATAATTTTCTAATAAAGTAATAACTAGAGGATTTTAATAGAAAAGATTAGAAAATTTGTGTAATAGTCTTTATAATAATCCAAAGAATAACGATATTTTAGGAGGAGAAGAAATGGAGAGAAAATGATAGAAACAGGGCATTGAATTTTTAATAGTTTTGTAAAATGATAATTTTAAAATAAAGTGAGTAGTATTTTTATATAAAAATTTATTTACAGAAAGAAGGAATTTTAAAATGAAAACAATAATTTTTGCACACCCATGGAATGGAAGTTTTAACAAGGCAATTTTAGATAAAGTAGTGGAAAAACTTGATGAAACAAAAGAAAAATATACAATTATAGATTTGAATAAGGATAGATTTAATCCTGTAATGACAGAAGAAGAATTGTCTTTGTATTCACAAGGGAAAAGTATTGATCCTTTGGTGAAAAAATATCAGGAAATTTTGAAAAATACAGATGAGCTGATACTGATATTTCCGATCTGGTGGATGTCAATGCCTGCAATACTGAAAGGATTTTTTGATAAAGTTATGGTTAAAGGCTTTGCATATGAAAACGCAAAAAATGGAATAAAGGGGCTTTTGACTAATATAAAAACAGCAAAAATGATTACGACAGCTGAAGTTCCTAAAATTCTACTAAGTATAACAGGATTTGGAATTACTATGAAGAAAGCCAATCTTGGTGGTGTTGGAATAAAGAAAACGAAATGGATTCATTATAGTTTTAAGGCAAAAGGTAAAGATGAGGATAGGAAGAAATTTCTTGAGAAGGTTGGGAAATTTGTGGGTGAATGAGAAAAGGAGAAGAAATGTTTATATTTAAAATTATAATTGTAGTTTTCGGCTTAATAGAAATTATGACAAATGGTTATTACCTTTTTGGGAAAGATAAAATAATGAAGGCTAAATTACAGCATAGAGAATTACCTGAAGAAATCACAATTTTGCAACTTAAAGTAAAAGTAATGTTGATGTTTTTAAGTGGATGTCTGTTTCTTATAACAGGAATAGCATCTTTCTTTGAAGAAAAAGAATATTTGTTATTTTTATCATTAATTTTCTTTAATTTCTATGCTTTGTGTGAAGCTTTATATTATAGATATTGGAAAATATTTGGATTTTTTATAGTTTCAATTTTTATGACATTGATTTATATTTTTTTAAGGTCATAATTACATAAAATAAGGAGTTTTATATTATGAAAAATAAATTGTACAAATCAGTAAAAGATAGAAAACTTACAGGTGTATGTGGAGGAATTGCAGAATATTTTGACATTGATTCAAGTATTGTGAGGATAGTGTGGCTTGTTTTGGTTCTTTTCGCAGGAACAGGTCTGCTGGCTTATATTATTTGTGCAATAGTTCTTGATGATAACCCTAATAAGTAAAATATTTTTGAAATTTTTAAATAGTTAAATAAAAATGAATTACATAAGGGGAAAGGACCGCCATTTCCCCTTATAATCCCTACGCTCGTCTAAGCATTTTTTTGAAGTAAAGCCGAAACTCACTTCGTTCAGACAGTCGTCTTTACTCCAAAAAAATCACGACATTTTTATATGGCAATAAAATTTAAACCGTCGGAACGTTTTTATGTGCTGACAAAACTGTCTGAGCAAATTAGTGCGAGTTTTTTATCAGTATATAAAAATAAAGTATATTTTTATACTTTTATTTAGGATTATTGTTCAACTTATTTAGAAGGAGAAAGAATGAAAAAAATAATTCTTAGAAGTTCATATTTTCTTTATTTGCTTTGTTTCAATATTCTTGTATCAAGTTTATTGTTTTGGTTAGGAGAATCGGTTTTAGGAAATTTAAAAATTGGTGGAGATGCGTATTTTGGAATAGGTTATCTTGTATTGGCTTTGCTTAATATATTTTTATCATATTTTTATGCAAAAGCGAGAATAGGGAAAAATTCCTTGATAATTTTGACAATAGTTGGAATAGTAATAAAAATATTGATATTTTTAGTATGGGTACAGAGCATATTTTCAGACTCATCGCTTGGAGATGATAAGGCAGGAATATTCATCATATTTATTGTTTATGACTATTTTGCATATGTAGGTTCATTGGATGTAATATTTCTTATAGGGTTAGGGGTAAATTTACTAATAAGGAGAAAAAATGGAAGGAAAAAGTTGGATTCTTAAAATTTTATATGTTTTTTTAGGATTAATTATAGTGTTTTTAGTGTATTCGCATTATGAATATCGGAATATAAAGATTAAAACAATTGAGATAAAGTCTAAGGATTTACCAAAAGAATTTGATGGAAAGAGAGTGCTGTTTGTAGCGGATTTTCAGTATGATACTATGGCACGGTATAATAAAAAACAGCAGAAAAAGGCGATTGAGCTGATTAATGCACAGAAAAAGGATATGATACTGCTGGGGGGAGATTATGCGACTTGGGAGAAAAATATTCCTAAGTTTTATGAGGATGCGAAGGATATAAAGATTCCAGAACTTGGAGTGTATGCAATTTATGGGAATCATGAGTATCCAGGAGCAGAAGAAACGGCTGAAAATATGAAAAAACTTGGATTTAATCTGCTCGTAAATGAAAATAGGAAAATAACAATAAATAATGAAAATATATATATCGCAGGAGTAACAGACTTATGGCACGGAAAGCCTGATGCGAAAAAGGCTCTTGAAAGACTAAAAAAAGAGGACTTTGTATTATTTTTGACTCATAATCCTGAATATTTTGAGGAAATGACAGAAGATGAGAAGGAAAAAGCGGATATGACACTTGCTGGACATACTCACGGCGGACAGGTAACATTTTTTGGAAAAATTATTATGTCGGCAATAAAGGATAAGAAGAAATATGGATATGGAATGAAGGAATATAACGGCCATAAAATATACATTACTTCAGGATTAGGAGGAGCTTTTCTTGAGATGTTTATTAGGTTTTTTGCACAGCCTGAGATTGTGATTTTTGAGCTTAAGAAAATTTAAATGGAGGAATAATGAGCAAAAAGGATGAAATGGACGAAATATTAAAAGAAGTGAATAAAAAATATAATTTAAAATATATAAATGAAAATTTCTCTGAACCTGCTATAGGTAGTATAGAATCAATAGAAGGAATTGTAGATGAATTTTATATAAGTATAAAAAAAGATGGTAGAGATTATGTGATAATATTAAATGTAGATATACGTAAAATGAAAGATAAAGATATGATGTTTCTTAATAGCGAAAAAATAGACATGGCTCTTAAACAAGAGAAAATAGAAAAATTGTTTAAAAGATTAAAAAAATATGTTGAAAAATTTAAATCAGCAAATTTTACAGAAAATTATATAGAACTAGAAATTGGTGAAAGTGCAAAAGATATACAACAAGCAATAGACATATCATTAAAATTTTTAAAAAAAGAAGGAATAAAAAGTAAGTGTGCTTTATGTGGGAAAGATGATAGTCCGATAGAATATACAATAATAATAAAAGCGATTGGTAAAGATGGCTATCATTTATGTGATAGTTGTACTAAAAGAAAAGAAATTGAATTAAGAAGAAAAAAAGAAACAGTAAAAGAGAAGAAACTATTAGGATTTTTAGGTTCTTTATTAGGTGGCTTAGTTGGAGGTATATTCTGGCTGCTGACATTGATATTTAACTTAAATTTGTTATTAAAAGCTTTTACGTTAATTCTAATACCACTTGGAGTAATATATGGATTTTTAAAATTAGGAAAAATGGTTAATAAAAGTGGAATAACTCTAATTTGTATTTCGAGTATAATGAGCGTTTGGTTTTATCGTTTATTATTTATATTAATAGCAGGAAAATTAAACTTTACCAAAGCTGGATATATAATTTTAGATAATAATATGATAATAATTTCTGTTATATGTTTTATACTATCAATAATTGGAGGATATTTAGCAGCAGTAGAATCTTCAACAGATTATATAATTAAAAGATTCGGAAGAGATAACAACACTTTATTTGTATCTTCAAACTCTAAAGAAGCGGAAAATAGTAAAGAGATTTTAGATATAAAAATACCAGCAAGTTTAATTGATAATTTTGAAATGACTGAAAAAGATAAGGAAAGAATGATTAGAAATATTGAAAAAATTAAATTGGAAGGGTTGCCGTTTCATCTGGCTATGCCTGTAAGTATTTCTGAGAGCAAAGCTGTTATTCCAAATAAGGAAGCAATTATAAAAAGGGCGGCTGCAATGCAAATGACAGGTGTTGTTTCAGAATTGTATAATGAATTTGGAGAAAATGCACAAGAAAATATAAATCAAGTCTTAGAAATGTTTAATCAAAAATATGGAATTAAAGAAATTTTAACAGATGAAGAAAAAAAATATTTAGAAAAATATACAGATGATGAAATAGTGCAGACAAACTTTAACTGGCGTTATGAATGTCCACCGGTATTATTATGGTCATTATCTTTGAAAGAATTGACAGATTTGAATACAATTTGTGATTTCAGAAAAACAATAGAATATTTTATGGAAAATGATTTAGAAACATTGATGAATAAAGCAAAATTACGTTCAAAAGATGAAATAATGGATATGCTTGATTATTTGTACAGACTTAACTGGAGTGCAGTGGAACTGAGAATACGTCCTGAAAATCATAATAACAAGAAATTCCCTTATGATGAAAGTATTATTCATTTTAGAAGATTGGCACTAGAATGGCTTGTACAGCCTGAAAAAAGTATTGAGGATGTTGAAGCGGAAATACACACTTAGAAAATTTATTATAAACTTTTTGAAACACAGAATATTATTGGTAAGTATGAGAATTTGAAAGGAGTTAAATTGATGAGAAAAAATATAAGTGGAAATTCTCCATGGGAGGAAATTGTAGGATATTCGAGAGCAGTAAGGATAGGAAATATTTTTGAAATAGCAGGAACAACAGCTGTCAAGGATGGAAAGCCTTATGCGGTAGGAAATGCCTATGAACAGACAAAATATATTCTTGAAAATATAAAAAAGGTTCTTGAAAAGGAAGGATTGGGATTAAAAAATGTTATTAGAACAAGAATGTTTGTTACAGATATTTCAAAATGGGAAGAATATGGAAAAGCACATGGAGAATTTTTTAGGGAAATTAAACCGGTTGCAACAATGGTAGAGGTGTCTTCATTAATTGATAAGGAATTGATGATAGAAATAGAAGTAAGTGCAGTTGTTGATTAAGAAATAAATAGAAAAGTTATAAATATCAAAATTAGAAAGAAAATAAAACAATTGAAAAGGAAAAATTTATGATAACTAAAAAAACAGTATTTTCAGTTTTAGGAATTTTAGCAATATTTTTTATAATCTGCCTAATTTATGCACATTATGAATATACACAGCTCAAGGTGAGAACAATAGAAATTGCTTCAAAGGATATTCCGCAAGAATTTGATGGAAAGAAGATTGTCTTTGCGGCGGATTTTCAGCTGGATACTTATGCGAGATTTAATCAGAAGCAGCTTGACAGGATTATTGATTTGATAAACAAGCAGGAAAAGGATATTATAATTCTGGGTGGGGACTATACTAACTGGACTGGTAAAATTCCACGATTTTACAAAGGAATGGAAAAGTTGGAAAAGCCTAAATATGGAATTTATGCAGTTTTGGGAAATCATGATTATAATTCTGTGGAAAAAAATATGGCTGGACTGAAAAGCCTTGGGTACAAAGTGTTGGTAAATGAAAATGACAAAATAACAGTAAATAAACAGAGTATTTTTATTTCAGCAGTTGACGATTTACTAAAAGGGAAACCTGATGCACAGAAGGCGCTTAATGGCATAAAAAAAGATGATTTTAATATCTTCGTCACACATAATCCTGATTATTTTGAAGAAATGACAAATGAACAGAAGGAAAGATCAGATATGACTTTGGCAGGACATACTCACGGTGGACAGATAACATTGTTCGGATTGATATTATGGGCGGAAATTAAGCATCCTTGGAAATACGGATATGGATTAAAGGAATATGATGGACATAAAATTTATACTACTTCAGGTGTTGGTGGTGGAGCATTTGAAATGTTCATAAGATTTTTTGCACAGCCTGAAATTGTGGTGCTAAAATTGAAAAAAATTTAAATATATACGAAAAATCAAATAAATAAAGTACTATAATAGTTTGTTGGCGGCCAGATTATTTGATTATGAATAGGATGAATAAATAATGGAAAAAATTTTAATAACAGGAGCAAGTTCAGGAATTGGTAAAGAATTGGCAAAAAAATTAGCAATTAAAAGTAAAAAAATGTATTTGCTGGCAAGATCTTCTGATAAACTGAATTTATTGAAAAAAGAACTGGAAGAAAAAAATCCCTTAATTGAATGTATTTGTATAGAATATGATTTAACAGATATAGATAATTTAAGAAATATTGTTGAAAATTGTGATGTTGATTTGGTTATTAATTGTGCTGGTTTTGGAAAAATTACAGATTTTTTGAAATTGAGTGATAAAGAAGATTTGGATACTGTGAATGTGAATTTTGTTTCTCCGTTAATTTTAACTAAAAAATTTTCAGAAAAATTTTTGCAAAAAGGGAAAGGAATAATTTTAAACGTATGTTCAACAGGTGCTTTATATCAGCATCCGTATATGGCAGTTTATAGTTCGGCAAAATCTGCATTATTACATTATTCTTTGGCGTTAGATGAAGAATTGGCACCTAAAAATAAAGATGTGAGAGTTTTATCAGTTTGCCCCGGCCCAACGGAAAGTAATTTTTTTGATAAGAATACACAGGAAAAATTTGGAAGTTCTCAAAAATTTATGATGAGTTCGGAAGAGACAGCGAAAAAAATTATAAAAGCGATGGAAAAAGGAAGAAAACTTTCCATTATTGGCTTTAGGAATAGAGTGTCCATGTTTTTAATAAATTTATTGCCAATTTCGTTACAGCTAAGGTTAGCAGGATTAGTCTTGAAAAAGGTGATTAAATGATAGTATTGTTTAATTTTTTATTGATATTGGCAGTAATCTTGTTTATTTTAAAATTAATATTTTCTTTTGTTTACTTTAAAAGAATAAATAGTCTAGAAAAAAATAAGATAGATGAGAGCAAATACACAGTAGTTCAACCTATTTTGTCTGGAGATACAAGATTGGAAGATGATTTGTCTGCCAATTTAAAAAATACTGATGACATGAAATTTATTTGGCTTGTTGATAAAAGTGACTGTTTAGCAAGACAGACAGTTGAAAATATTTTAAAAAATAAAAATTATTCTAGCAGAGTAGAAGTGTATTACTTAGATGATGTTCCGCAAGAAGTAAATCCAAAAGTATTTAAATTATCGCAAGCTGTAAAGAAAATAAAAACGGAATATACGGTAATTTTAGATGATGATGCAGTTATTGACAGAAAAAAAATGGATGAATTAAGTATTTATGAAAAAGATAAGGCTGAATGGATAGTAACTGGGATTCCTTATAATTATAATATTAAAGGCTTCTATTCAAAATTAATCTCGGCTTTTATAAATTCTAATTCTATTTTTTCATACTTTTCTATGTCTTTTTTAAAGGAAAATAAGACTATAAATGGAATGTTTTATATTTTAAGGACTGATATTTTAAAAAAATATTCTGCTTTTGAAGAGATAAAATATTGGCTATGTGATGATTTGGCACTTGCAACTTATTTACTTTCTAAAAATGTAAAAATTATACAAAGTACTATTTTTTGCAATGTGAGAAATACTGTTCCAAGTTTTAGAAAATATATTCTTCTTATGAAAAGATGGCTTTTATTTAGCAATGTTTATATGAAAAATGCATTTTCCATTAAATTTTTATTTATAATATTATTGCCTGTATTCTTACCAGCTATTCTATTATTTTTAAGTTTTTATTTTGGAATAAATCATTTTATCATGATAATAGTGCTATTTGTAGGAAAGGTTGGATTGTTCCATATAGTGAGATTATTTATTTATCAGTCAGAAATACAAAAGAAAGGTAATTTTTTTCATAAGGCTGATGAATTGCCGTATGAGTTAGCAAGTGAATTTTTATTGCCTTTTATACTTGTCTATACTCTTTTAACACCGCCTGTGATTATATGGAGAAATAAAAAAATTAGAGTTAAAGATGGGAAAATACATTATGAAGTTTAACGACTATTTAGAAAAGCTGGAAAGTCTTGATGTTTCAAAAACTTTTTTAAAAGAAGATAAAATTGTCTTTTTTATAAGTGGAAGCAGTAATCTTAAAACAGCTGCCTTAGGACAAGAAAGATTTGAGATTTTAAATATTTTTCAGCAATTTGGATATAAAATTATAAATTCAAATTTTCCATATAATGAAGACTTTGAACATGATAAATATGAAGATATCAGTATTTTTAAAGCAAGTTTATCAAATATTGTTTATTATTCTGGCACTCTTTTTAATAAAAAATTTAAACAGGAGATTTTGAGACATTTAGAGCCTGTTAAGCATTTAAAAGATGTGATAGTTATTTCTTTAAGCTCAGGCTTAAATGTTTGGAATAAATTTATGGATTTAGCAAATTATGATAATGGGAATATTACGATGTTTGCTTTAGGACCTGTAGCGAAAGGTTATGGAAACTTGAAAAATACAGTAGTTATTAAGGGAAGGTTAGATATTTACAGCTGGCTTCTAGATTTTCACAAGACTGATAGAATTTTAAATTGTGGACATTTGGAATATTTTAAGGATAGAAAGGTAAAAAAAATAATTTATGAATACTTACAAGGAAAAAATTGAAATTGCAGTTGTTACCCCGCCTTTTAGCGGACATCTCTATCCAGCTTTAGAGTTAGCTCTCCCTCTATTGAAGGAAAAGGACAAATATAATATCTGTATTTATACAGGTTGTCAAAAAGAGGAAGTTGTAAAGAAACTTGGATTTCCTGTAAAAGTTTTCCTTAGAGATAAGCCTGCTATCTTTGAAAAAATATCTGATACAGATAAACGGACTAATCTTTGGATTATGTATAAGCAATTTAAAGAAAATATGGGACTTATGCCAGAAATAATAAGAGAAATGGAAGATTTTTTTTCTGAAAGAAAGCCTGACATAGTTATAGCAGATTTTACAGCCGTTCCAGCAGGATTTGTGTGCAAAAAAAATAATATTCCTTGGATTACAAGCATTCCAACACCATTTGCAATAGAAAGCAGAACAACAACTCCTTCTTATATGGGAGGACTATATCCAAGAGATAATTTTTTATTCAAACTAAGAGATAGTATAGCAAAAAACATTGTCAGAAATTTTAAAAGAATGGTTTGTTTTATTTTAAAAAATCAATTAAGACAATTTAATTTCACTTTGTACAACGAAAAAGGTGAAGAAAATATTTATTCTCCATATTCTATATTAGGTTTAGGCATGAAAGAAATTGAATTTAGAGATGATTTTCCAAGTCAATTTTCTTGGGTTGGGCCTTGCTGTTCGTCCCTTTTTAAAAATAGTGTGCAATTTGAAAATAATAAAAAATTTGAAAAAACTGTATTTTTAACTAACGGAACGCATCTAAAATGGGCTAAAAAGTCAATAATTGAGCTGGCAAAAGAACTTTCAAAAATCTATCCTGAATTTCTGTTCGTAGTCTCGTTGGGAAGTTATTTAGAAAAAGATAAGGGTATTGTAAAGGAAAATAATTTACATATTTACCATTATTTAGATTATGATGAAATTTTGCCCAAGATAGATTATGTTATTCATCATGGCGGAGCAGGAATACTTTATTCCTGTATAAAATATAACAAGCCTGCTGTTATTGTTCCTCATGATTATGACCAGTTTGATTATGCAGTAAGGGCTGATTTAGCTAAAATTGGAATACCAGCTAAATTAAAATCAAGAAAGTCCATTTTAAAGGCTTTTAAGAAAATGCTAAAAAGAGAAGAATGGAACAATTTGGAAAAATTATCAAAAGAATTTAATAATTATTTACCAAGTGAAATGTTGAAAAAAGAAATTGACAGGCTGTTAAAAGGAGGATAGCGATGAAGGTTTTAATCACAGGGGCAACTGGTTTTCTAGGAAAATATGTAGTTGAAGAATTAAAAAATAATGGTTATCAGGTTATTGCATTTGGAAGAAATGAGAAAATTGGAAAGACTTTGATTGACAGTAATGTTGAGTTTTTTAAGGGAGATATAGAAAATAAGGAAGATTTGCTAAGGGCTTTTCAAGGATGCAGTGCAGTAATCCATGCTGCGGCATTATCTACAGTTTGGGGTAAATGGAACAATTTTTATAAGGTAAATGTGCTAGGAACTCGAAATATTGTTGAAATTTGTGAGAAGCAGGGATTAAAATTAGTTTTTGTTTCATCTCCAAGCATATATGCTGGGGCAAAGGATCAGCTAGATGTTAAGGAAAATGAGGCTCCAAAGGATAATAACCTTAATTTTTATATAAAAAGTAAAATTATGGCAGAAAATATAATTAAGAATTCCAAGTTAAATTATATGATAATTCGTCCACGTGGATTATTTGGAATAGGAGATACAAGCATAATTCCAAGACTTCTAGATTTAAATAAAAAGATGGGAATACCTCTTTTTGCTGACGGGAAACAAAAAGTCGATGTAACTTGTGTTGAAAATGTTGCCTATGCTTTAAGGCTGGCACTAGAAAACGAAAAGTATTCAAGGCAAACTTATAATATAACAAATGATGAGCCGATAGAATTTAAGGAAATTTTGACATTGTTCTTTAACGAGATGGGAACAGAAGGCAAATATTTAAAATGGAACTACAGACCAATTTTAACTTTGGTTTCAATTTTAGAAAAAATTTATAAACTTTTCGGAATTGAAAAAGAGCCTCCTCTTACCAAATATACGCTATATTTAATGAGATACAGCCAAACTTTGAATATTGACAAGGCAAAAAAAGAATTAGGATACTATCCGCAAATATCTGTCCTTGAAGGAGTAAAAAAATATGTTAAGCACATCAGAGAAAATGATAGAAAAAGTTGAATATTTTGCCTGCGGCTATTGTACAAATGATTTAAAGAAGGTTTTTAAAGGTTTTGGTAAGACAGTAGTTGATTTTTATGCGGGAGTGTTTTTGATAAAGCATAAAAGGATGGGCTATATTCTCTATGATACTGGTTATTCTATGAATATTTTAAAAAATAAATTTAAATATTTTTTGTATAGATTTCCCAATCCGATAACCTTAAAAAAAGAAGATACAATTGATTACCAGCTTAGAAAAAAAGGTATAAGCATAGAAGAAATAAAATATATAATTGTTTCACATTTACATCCTGATCATATTGGGGGATTGAAATTTTTTCCAAACTCTAATTTAATATTAACTGAGACTTGCTATAATAGTTTTAAGTCAAAAAAAGATAATTTTCTGATTTTTAATGAACTTCTGCCAGATGATTTTGAAAATAGATTGACATTGATAAGAAAGGGAAATTATGAGGAAAACAAGTTGTTCTTGTATAAAAATAGTTTTGATTTATTTTCTGATTCATCTATGTTTATGGTCGAGATAGACGGACATGCAAAAGGTCAGGCATGCGTATATATGCCAGAATTAAAACTGTTTATTGGTGCTGATGTATGCTGGGGGACTGAATATCTTCCATTTACAGATAAAATGAAATGGCTTGCTAGAAAAATACAGAATAACTTTGAGGATTATCAGCAGGGAAGTGATTTTTTAAAAAAATTGTTAAAAGATGATATTTCTGTTGTAGTCAGTCATGATAATAAAGAAAAGGTAAAGAGGATATTGAATGAAAAAAATATTTAAGATTATATCAAGTTTTATAAAAATAAGATATTTTAATAAATGGGATTCACGAGATAAACTTTTGGAATATCAGAAAAAGCAGGTAAATAAACACTTAAAATTTCTAAAAGAAAAATCTCCATATTTTAAAACTCATGAAATTTCTGAAAATTTTGTTATGAATAAAGCATTTATGATGGAAAATTTTGATGAACTTAATACTTTAGGAGTAAAAAGGGATGAAGCCATGGAAATCGCCTTAAATAGTGAAAAAACAAGAAATTTTGATCAGAAATACAAAGATATTTCAGTAGGACTGTCTTCTGGAACTTCTGGACATAGAGGAATGTTTATTACTACTCCTGAAGAGCAAGGTATATGGGCAGGGACGATTTTGGCTAAAATGCTGCCTAAAAATAGCATTCTTGGACATAGAATAGCATTTTTCCTAAGAGCGGACAATGATTTGTATAAATCTATAAATTCTTTTTTAATAAGTTTGGAATATTTTGATACTTTTAAAGATATTGATGGACATATTGAGAGGTTGAATGAATACAATCCAACTATTGTTGTTGCTCCCCCCTCCTTACTACTAATGCTGGCTAAAAAGATAGAGGAAGGCAAGTTGAAAACTTTTGTGAAAAAGGTTGTTTCAGTTGCAGAAATTTTGGAAAAACCTGATGAGGAATATATAAAAAAGCAGTTTAATTTAAAAGTAATTCATCAGATTTACCAGGCGACAGAAGGTTTTTTAGCCTGTACTTGTGAATATGGACATCTTCATTTGAATGAAGATTTAATAAAATTTGACAGGAAATATATAGATGCAAAAAGATTTTATCCGATAATTACAGATTTCAGGAGGACAAGCCAGCCTTTTGTAAATTACTATTTGAATGATATTCTAGTTGAATCAGAAGAACCATGTGAGTGTGGTTCTGTTTTACAGAGAATTGAAAAGATTGAAGGGCGTTCAGATGATATTTTCAGGTTTATAAATAAATTTGATAAAGAAATTACTGTATTTCCAGATTTTATTAGAAGAACAATACTTTTTGCTGAAAATATAAGAGAATATCAGGTTTTTCAAATAAATAGCAATTTACTGGAGATTGCAATTTTGAATGTAAATAATGAACAAGAAAAACTAGTAAGAAAAGAATTTGATAAATTGTTCGATTCTTTGAATATAGAAAATGTAGAAATCAGATTCATAGATTATAAAACAGACAGCACAAAAAAATTAAAAAGGATAATAAGAAAGGTTATAGAATGAGAAGAATTCAATTTAAAGGATATGGAATAGAATTACCAAAAAATACAGTTGAACTTAAAGGACAAGTTCGTTATAGAATAAGTGAAGGTGAAAGCCAAATTTCCCTTGCTGTTTCCGCCTGTGAAAAAGCGTTAAAAAATGCAAATATAACAATTAATGATATTGATTGCATAGTTTCAGCCAGTGCTGTTGGAATACAGCCTATACCATGCACAGCAGCCCTAATTCACGAAAAAATAGCAAAAGGGACTTCAATTCCAGCTTTTGATATAAATACTACCTGTACAAGTTTTATAACTGCTCTGGATACCATGTCATACCTTGTAGAAGCAGGAAGATATGAAAGAGTACTGATAGTTTCCTGCGATGTAGCTTCAAAAGCCTTAAATCCAAAACAAAAGGAAAGTTTCCAGCTTTTTAGTGATGGTGCAGCAGCATTTGTAATTGAAAAGACTGAAAAGGAAATAGGAGTTATTGATGCAATACAGAAAACATGGTCAGAAGGAGCACATTCGACTGAAATTCGAGGAGGTTTAAGCAATTTTCATCCCAAAAATTATTCTGAAATGACAAAAGAGGAATATATGTTCGATATGAACGGAAAAACAGTATTGTCACTTTCAATAAGTAAAATTCCTGAATTAATGAAAAATTTTCTAAAAAATAATGGAATGAAAGTCTCAGATATAGATATGACAGTTCCCCATCAGGCTAGCGTTGCAATGCCTCTTATAATGCAAAAGTTAGGAATAGAAAAAGATAAATTTTTAGATGAAGTCAAGGAATTTGGAAATATGGTATCAGCATCTGTTCCTATAACACTAGTTCATGGACTGGAAAATGGAAGAATTAAAAGCGGCAATACAATCTTGCTTATTGGAACAGCGGCTGGACTTACTACAAACATGATGATAATTAAATTATAGTTATAATTAATAATAATTTTTTTAAGTTTGGGATTTTTATGTTAAAATAAAGAAAGTAAATTTAAAACTTGGAAGAGGTATGAAATGGAAGAGAAAGAAATAAAGATTTTAGCAAAAGATATTTTTAATAAAATAGAAAAAAGTATCAAGAAACGGCAAAAGAAATGATTGTTGCAGATGCTTCGGTCAATGCTTCAAAAGAAATAAAAATAACGGATAGCAAAATTGAAGGGATTCCATACATTCCAAAAGGGAAAAAAATTCCAACAAATTCAAAAGAACAACAATTTATGTTTCTTGCACAGATAAATTGTGAAGATTTGAAGGGGCTTGAAGATTTCCCGCAGGAAGGAATTTTGCAGTTTTGGGTTTTGGGAGAAGATTTGCTGGGATTGGATTTTGATGATTATACGAATCGAGATGGATTTGATGTAATTTATTATGAAAAAATTGAAGATTACTATTCGGAAGATGAGTTTAAGGAAATGTACAATCCTTATAAATTTGATTTAAAGTATATGGAAACTTTAATAGCAAGTGAACCTTGTAAAATGAAATTTTTTTTGGAAAAACAGAAAGAAAGTTTTAATTATGAACTTTTAGATAACTTGTTTAAAGAAGTGCTAGAAGAAGAAAGTTTAGGATTTAATGAAAAAGATAAATTATACGAAGAAGTAGAAAAATTATACGATGACGAATTCTATGAAGAAATTGTTGGGACAAAATGCAATGGATTTCCATATTTTACTCAATGGGAACCAAGAGATGATGAGCAGATGAAAGAGTACGATACATCATTGTTTCAAATTGATAGTGGAAAAGAAGTTATGATTGGAGATAGTGGGGTAATGCACTTTTTTATTAATCGTGAAAAATTGAAAAATAAAGATTTTTCAGATGTTTTTTATCATTGGGACTGCTATTAATTTTATAAGAATAGAAAGTTGGAGAAAATGGATATAAAAGATATAAATTATGAATATTTTTTAGATTTATCAGTAAGAATGACATATCATTCAAATGCCATTGAAGGAAATACATTGACATTGAATGAGACGGCTACAATTATTTTGGATAGCATAATACCAGGTAGCAAGAGTGTTCGTGAAGTTTTTGAAGTTTTGAATCATAAAAGGGCGATTGACTATATGATAAGTGAACTTGAAAATGATAAAAAACTTGATATTTACGTGATAAAGAGTATAAATAAGGAAATTTTGGATAGGTTAAATGATAATGCAGGAAATTTTAAAAGAAATAGTAATGCCATAATCGGTGCAAATTTTGAAACTTCTACACCAAGTCAAGTACCAATCCTTACAAAAAATTGGATTGAAAATCTTAATTATAGGCTTGAATTATGTAAAAATGATGATGAAAAATTATTGGAGATATTAAACTCTCATATAGAATTCGAACGAATTCATCCTTTTAGTGATGGAAATGGACGAACGGGAAGACTGATTATGATGTATCTGTGTTTTCAGGAAAAAATAGCTCCATTTGTAATCGAAAAGGAAGATAGAGCCTTGTATATGAGTTATTTAAGGGAACAAAATGTAGATATTATTTTTGAAAAAGTAAAGGAATTACAGAAATTTGAACAAAAAAGAATAGATAAATTTTAAAAAAATTTATAAATAAAAAAAATTGGAGAGAAAAATTGGAGGATAAAAAAATGTCAGAAATGAAAAATGAAATGAAAAAACCAAAAACTTTGTTTGATAAAGTTTGGGAGAAACATGTAATTACAGGAGAGCCTGGAGAAGCACAATTGCTTTATATAGATTTACACTTAATTCACGAAGTTACTTCGCCACAGGCGTTTTCGGGATTGAGACTTGCTGGAAGAAAGGTTAGACGACCTGATTTGACTTTTGGAACGATGGATCATAACACGCCTACGATAATGTCGCAAAGAATGAATATTAGAGATAAGGTTTCTAAGGCACAGCTTGATGCACTTGCTGCGAACTGTAAGGAATTTGGGATTGAACTTGTTGATATGTTTAATGAAAATAATGGAATTGTGCATATGGTGGGGCCTGAGCAAGGACTTACGCAACCTGGAAAAACTGTAGTTTGTGGAGATAGCCATACTGCGACCCATGGGGCATTTGGAGCAATTGCATTTGGAATTGGGACAAGTGAGGTTGAGCACGTTCTGGCAACACAGACAATTTGGCAAAAGAAACCTAAGACAATGGGAATTGAAATTACTGGAAAACTGCAAAAAGGTGTATATGCAAAAGATATTATTTTACATATAATAAAGACTTATGGAATTGGACTTGGAAATGGATATGCCTTTGAATTTTTTGGAGATACAATAAGAGGGCTTTCGATGGAAGAAAGAATGACAATATGTAATATGGCGATTGAAGGTGGAGGAAAATCAGGAATTATCGCACCTGATGAAACTACATTTAATTATGTGAAAGGAAGAAGGTTTGCACCAAAAGGTGAGGAATTTGAGAAAAAAGTGGCTGAATGGAAGGAATTATATACAGATTCTGTAGAAGCCTTTGACAAACATATAAAAATTGATGTTACAAATCTTGAGCCACAAGTTACCTGGGGAACAAATCCTGAAATGGGAATCAATGTTACAGAAAAATTTCCAGAAATCAGAGATCATAATGATGAAAAAGCATACGAATACATGGGCTTAAAACCAGGACAAACTCCATTTGACATACCTTTAAAGCACGTATTTATCGGATCTTGTACAAATGGAAGATTGAGCGACCTGGAAATTGTCGCAAAAATTGTAAAAGGAAAGAAAGTTGCGCCAAATATTACGGCAGTTGTAGTTCCTGGTTCACAAGTTGTTAAAAAAGCGGCTGAAGAAAATGGAATTGCACAAATATTAAAAGATGCAGGATTTGAATGGAGAGAAGCTGGATGCTCCACTTGTCTTGGTATGAACCCTGACTTGATAACAGCTGGAGAGCATTGTGCCTCAACTTCTAACAGAAATTTTGAAGGACGGCAAGGAAAAGGTGCAAGAACACATCTAGTAAGTCCTGCAATGGCTGCTGCGGCTGCAATTTATGGGAAATTTGTGGATGTAAGGGAATTGGATGAAGTAAAATAAGAGAATTGATACTGGTTAATGATAATTAATAAGAATAAAAAAATTGAAAGAGAGAAAAATACTATGAAAAAGATAACTTTTTATACAAATCCACGTTCGAGAGGGGCGATTGTAAGATGGATGCTAGAAGAATGCGGAGCAGAGTATGATGTAGTGCCTGTTCATTTTGGTAAAGAAATGAAATCAGAAAAATATCTTTCAGTAAATCCAATGGGGAAATCTCCAGCACTGGAGGTAGATGGAAAAGTAATTACAGAAACAGCAGCAATATTAATATTTTTAGCAGACATGTATCCTGAAAAAAACTTGATACCACCAGTTAATTCTTTGGAAAGAGGAGAATTTTATCGTTGGATGTTTTTTCTAGTTCAATTAGAATATGCTTTTATTGACAAGTTTTTTGATGTTCCATCAAGTGAAGAGAGAAGAAGTGTAGGCTATGGAGATTACGATACAGCATTAAATACCTTAACTGAATTTTTAAAAGGCAAAAAATATGTAATAGGAAATAATTTTACCGTGTTAGATTTGTATTTTACAGCAACATTAAGATGGGCAATATTTGTAGGGGGAATGCTTCCAAACGAAGGTATACTTGTGGATTATATGAATCAACATTTAACAAGAGAAGCAAATGTAAAAGGAAAGGAACTAGATCAAAAATTAGCCGAATCAATGGGGATAGTGTAGAAATTTAATCAAAAAAGGGATAAAAGATAAATTGAAAAACTCTTTTAAAAATTAGTTAAAAATAGAATTTTTATATATAAAAAATGAAGGAGAAAAAAATGAAACCATTTACAAAATATGAAGGAACAATCGTTCCAATAATGAATGACAATATTGACACGGATCAATTAATTCCAAAACAATATTTAAAAAGTATCGAAAAAACAGGATTTGGGCAATATGTGTTTGATGAGTGGAGATACAATGAGGACAGAACAGATAATATGGATTTTAATTTAAACAAGCCTGAATATAAGACAGGAACAATTTTGATTACAGGAGATAATTTTGGGTGCGGTTCGAGCAGGGAACATGCGGCTTGGGCATTGCAGGATTATGGATTTCATGTAATTGTTGCAGGAGGGTATTCAGGAATATTCTACATGAACTGGCTAAATAACGGACATTTGCCAATAACTTTGCCAGAAGCTGATAGACTGGAACTGGCTAAACTTCCTGGGGATGCTAAAGTGGTAGTTGATTTGGAAAATAACAAGCTGACAGCAAATGGGAAAGATTATTTCTTTGAGCTGGAGGAAAGCTGGAAACAGAGATTACTGAAAGGGCTTGATTCGATTGGATTGACATTGGAACATGAAGATGAGATTAGGAAGTATGAGGAGAATCATAAGTAGTCAAAAAAGGAGTAAAAATGAAAAATTGGGAAATCATAGATGGAGAGTATACTCGTAAAGTGATGTGGATAAATCACGAAATAGAGATGAAATTATACTGTAATGGTGAAGATGATATTGACGAAGATGAACTTGATGAAGTAGAAGTCGAAGAAATGGTTGAAAAAATTTTAGAAAATAAAGAATATTGGGATAAAAAGTGTAAGAATATATTTGCTGATGAATTTGTTGACTGGTTTAACGAAGAAGAATGGGTAAAGCCAGAATATGCTGAAATTTATTATGAAACAAAGAGTATTGATGAAGTGGAGAAAAAATTGCTTAAAATTATTGGAAAAGAAGATACAGAAGAAATTATGAAGAATAATTTTTTAACAAAAGAAGCATTTAAAAAGTTGCTTGATAATGAAGACATGGAAATAATAATTGATTATAGTGAGGTAGAAGAAAATTCTAATTTTACAATAGCTATGCATGAAAAATTATTTTTTGTTGATAAAATGTTTTATGCTTGTTGTAATTTTAATGGTGAAATAGACGAGTATTATATGGGCTAACTTTCTTAAATTTTTTTAGAAAGGAAAATCAGATATGGAAATTCAGGATTTTCGAGAAAGTTCACATAGCAGTTATTTTAAAGAATGGTATGGGAAAGTTATTTGGAAAGGTGAAGAAATACGAGTAAGTCTAACAATTTCCAAAAAATATGATAATGTTGAACTTGAAAAAGAAAAAATGTTTAAAATTTTGGAAGAATTGTATTTTAATCAGGATGAATGGAATAAAAAAGTGAAAGATACGATGGTTAAGTATTTTTATGATGTGCTGAATGATGATTTTTTTGATGATGGAGTATTTCCAGAGTATCCAACTTGCTATGATATGTTATTTGAAATTTTAAAAGACGATTTTACAAAAGAAGAAGCAGAAAGAATATGGAAAACAAAAGTATTTCCATTGGATAAGTATAGAAATTATATTTTTGTTGATAATATTCAGATAACAAGTGAAGGAAATTTTTATTTTGAAGTAGCTGATGATTATACAGTTGTGGGGGATAACTGGATTTGGTTAAAAGGGAATATTGATAAGGGATTTTTTGCTGCAAGTTTTGATGATCTTTTTGAATTTGTCACTGACTTAGAATTAAATGACGAGTTTTCTTCAATTCTTCGGGAAAAATTTAAAATAGGTTATGCAGATGCTAGTAGTTTTTTTGTATCAAGAAGAGAAGGCTTGACAAAACTTTATTATAAGAAGAATCACAAATTAGCGGCAATTGGAAATTATAAAGCTGGGAAAAAAGAGGGAATTTGGGAATTCTATGATGAGGATGGGAAATTGACTAAAAAGGTTAATTATGTTAATGATATTGCTGAGGAAGAAGTTGTTTATTGAAATAATAGAATAAAAATTAGAAAGGAAAATTTAAAAGATGGCAGAAAAATCAAAAGAACAGTTGAAAGTAGAAGAATATTTCAAGCAAAATGGGATAGAATATCATAAAAATTGTATTTATGGTATTAAAAGAGAAAGAAATTTGAATTCATTTTTGATGATGGGACTTATTGGATTGATTATGAAAGCAGGAATGAAGCCGTGTTATATACTTTTTAAGGAGAATGAAATATTGTTTTTCGAAATTGGAATGCTTGGTGGAATTAAAGGACTTTTAACAAGAATAGATGTTGATGATATAGAAAAAATTGATTTAAAAAAAGGAATCTTAAACTATAAATTGACAATATCAGTAAGAGTTGGGGATAAAATAAAAAAAGAAATAATAAATTTTGCCCAAATTAATGGAAAGACATGGTGGATGCAGAATAGAAATAACTTGATTGAAAGTGGATACTTTGAAAAATTGGCTGAAAGAGTGGGCAAAAGAAGAATGTTGGAACAATAAATAAAAAAAGAAAGGTGGATTTATGAAAAAAATATTACTTTTATTGTTAATTTTAGCAACTTTTGTAGTATCTTGCGGGAACGGAGGCAAAAATTCAAATGCAAATACAGAAGTTCAAAAGAGTGAGAAAAATAGTAAACAAATTGATGACAGTTTTGGAGTTGAAATATATGGTGAAACTTTGGAAGAAGCACATAAAAATTTTAAGACAACTTTGATTGAAGGCCAGTCGGAATTTGTACCAGACGGAAAATTGGCTGTACCGCCTAAAGATAGTGGAGTGGAATTAGTAAAATATCCAACTAAAATTGGAGAAATGGAAGGATATATCACCCCAAAAAATGATGGTAAAAAGTATCCGGTAATAATGTATTTAAATGGTGGATTTGGTGGAACAATGGAAATCTGGGGAAAAGAGGCTCCAAAAGATAATTATCAAAGAGCAGATGCATTTAAAAGAGATGAATTTGTTCTATTTGTCCCAAGTGCACGTGCTGAAAATAACAATCCTGGTAAATTTGAGATGTTTTATGGAGAAATTGAAGATTTAGAAGAAGCTAGAAAGTATGTCGCTTCACTGCCTTATGTTGATCCAAATAGAATTTATCTTGTTGGGCATAGTACAGGTGGGACAAAAGCAGTATTATTAAGTGAATATTCGAAAGGATTTAGAGCAGTTTTTGCAATGGGAGCGGCAACAGAACTTATGTCATTAGAAAAATATGACTACGCTGGAATGAATCCTCCATTTGATAGAACAAACCCTAGAGAAATAGCGGTTCGTTCATCATTAAGATATATGCGTTCAATCACAGCTCCAACATTTCATTTTGAGGGAAAAGATGACAGTCAGCCAGTTTACAGAGTTATGCAAAAAGTTGCAGATAAATATCAGATTCCATTTAAATCATATGAAATAATTGGTGGAAACCATTTTAACATTATTTATCCGTTGACAACAATGATTGCACAGAAAATCTTGGCTGATACAGGAGCAAAAACGAATATTCAGTTTAGCAATGGGGATTTGGATGTGATTTCAAAAGGGATTGTTAAATAGCAGATAATTTGATTTCAGAAATTTGATTGAAAATGAAAAATTGAGAAATTGTGGATGTAAAAGCAGAGGATGTGAGTTATAAAATAAATTTTAAGTTTTGAGAATAATCTAAAAAAGGAGATGTTTATGTGGTCAAAAGGAATTGAGTATAGAAAGAGAGAAAAAGAAAAATTCTCTAAAATAAGTTCAAAAGATTTACCGTTTGATGTGTTTGTAAAAAATGGAGAATTAGTCAGCTGGAGAAGAAGTGGCTGGTGTAAGAGATCTTATCAGTTTTACAAAAAAAGCTGTAATCGGAATTTTAGAAGAAATAAAAATATTGAAACTTCAGTTAAAGGGAATTATTATAGAAAGTGCTATGAGTTGCAGTATGCTTGGATTTAACAAAAAATTTTCAGATGACTAGGAGATAAAAAATTATGCGAACTATCAAAGAATGGAATAAAATAATAGAAAATTATTTTAATGAAAATAATATTGAGTATGACAGGAATTATTTGTGTTTTTTTCCTGAAATCAATTTTGTAAAAGTATTTTTTGATAAAAATCTTTTTTATGATTTTAACAAGGATTTGAAAGGAAGTATCATAGTTTTGTTTAAGAAAGATAATATAGAAATATTTTCGTGTGATGTAACATTTAAAATATCTTCTGGAATGGAGCTTTCAAATATAGGTAAAATGAGGAAAATAATCCCACGGGAAAAAGTGAAGGTTTTAAAATTAGTAAAAAAAATAATGAGATATAAATTATATTTTAAATTAGATAATGAAGGTAAAGTTTTTAGAATTGAGAAATTTTTTAGATTTAATAAAAGTTGGATATCTGAAAATATAAATTATTTGATAGAAAATAAACTGATATAACTTCATAATGAAGAAAACGACTGAAAAAATAAAATTTATGATATGGAGAAAAATTAATGAAAAGAAAAATACTGTTTTTAATTATGTTATTAACATTTGTAATGTCTTGTGGGAGTAAAAAAAATAGCGATAGTAATGGTAATGACTTAAAAGATGTTGGAAAGTTTAATTATTATGCGAGTGTCTATAATGATATGTCAGAGATTAATGCAGGAATTTCTGAATATTTTAGGGAAGCAGGAGAAGCGGAGAAGATTAAAAAGTCTGAAACTGTGAAAAATATAACTGTCAATGAAGGTACGATTGAGAAACTTCAAAAAGGGATTTCTATAAATTATAAAATGGAAAATCTGGATAAGGTGGCGAAGGAATTGCTGCCAGTATTGAAAGAATTAAAAATTGTTACAGATGATATGAATAATTATTATTCTGGAAAAGATTATACAAGTGATAATTTTGCAAAGGCACAGGAGTTACATACCAAATTTCTTGCGATTATAAAAAAATATGAAAAACTTGATAATGAATTTGGAGCTGCGCTTGTGGTACGGGAAAAGGAAAATTTTGAAAGCAGCTTGAACAAATATAAGAAAGACAATAGTTTGATAAAGTATAATATGCTTGTACTAATAAATGAGTCTAAAAATTTTATTGGAGAAATGAAAAATCAAAATTTGAATACAGCAAACTATACTCAAGGCGACTTAACAAAGTTAAAGCCAATACAGCAAAAAATAGTAGAAACTTCAAATAATCTTCAGAAGCTGATAAAGGATGAAAAACAGTTAAAAAAAGAGAAATTTAGAGCTGAAGAGTTTACAACGTTCCAACGTAGTCTTGCGAGTTACAGGGCTTCTATAGCTTCATTTATTTCAAGAATAGAAAGAAAGCACCCAGCCAATCCTGGAGAAATTAAACAGCCTTGGATGACAGAAAGTACAGAAGGTATGCCTAACAACGTTTTGAGAGAATATGGGAATCTAGTTGATGATTATAATAGCATTATGGGAAAATCAAATTAATTTACTGAGTTAGAGTTTTTTTATGAAAATATAAATAATTTAATATATGAGGTTGATTTTTACACTATTTAATAATATAATTACGTTGTATAACAAAAGTATTACAAAGGAGTGGTAAAAATGGCTACAGTAACAGCTAGAGTTGATGAAAATGTGAAAAAAGAAGCGGAAACATTATTTAAAAAAATGGGGCTTAATATGAGTACTGCTATGAATTTATTTTTGAAGAAATGTATTTTGGAGCAGGGGATTCCGTTTGAGTTGAAAGTTCCAAATGGAGAAACTTTAAAGGCAATGCAGGAAACTGAAGATATTTTAAGTGGTAAAATTGAGAGAAAAGGGTATAAAAGTGCCGAAGAATTATTTGAGGATTTAGGGGTTTAGTTGATGAAATTGATAATAAAGACAACCAAAAGGTTTGATAAGGACTTAAAAAAATTGAAGAAAAGAAAATATGATTTAACATTACTGGCACAGATTATTAATAAATTATCTGACAGTGAAATTTTGCCTGAAAAATATAGAGATCATTATCTTACTGGCGTTTATAAAGGATTTAGAGAATGTCATATTCAGCCTGACTGGCTTTTGATTTATAAAATTGAAAAAAATATTTTGGTTTTAACGTTGTCAAGAACAGGGACACATTCGGATTTGTTTTAAGTTGGAGAAATTTTATGAAAAAAATTATTTTATTTTATCAGTTATTACTTTTGATAAATTTATTTTCTCAAGATGGAAATATCAAAGAATTTAATGATTCAAAAGGAAACATCTCTGGATATTCAATGACAGATTTTGATTTTAAAGGGTATTATAAAAAAATCAAAGAATTTGAAGAAAAAATTGAAAATGGTGATGTAAAAGCAATGAATAATTTAGCAAATTTTTATGCTAAAAATGATCAAACTGAACAAGCTGAAAAGTATTATAAAATGGCAATCCAAAATGGTTCTAAAAAAGCTGAAAAAAATTTGAAGATTTTGGAAAAATTTCCATTTATGAGTGATCCGATGGTTATGGACGATTTGGCTTGGGATATTCCAATGGAAGATACCAAAGGTGAGCTGAAAATTTCAATTAGAGGATTTAAAGAAAATGGTAAAGATTTAAATGAGTTTGAACGAAATAGAATGAAAGGCATTGTTAGAAAAATTTGGAATAAACTTTATGAAAGTGCAGATTTGGAATTTATCGGATATAATGATAATACAGAAAATAAAAAATTATCATTGGAAAGAGCTAAAAGACTTGCACAATTATTTCGTGAAAATGGTTTAAAAGATGAAATGCGAATTGTAAAAGTTTTGGGAAAAGGCTCTGAAAATGCGATGGATAGTAACGATACAATAGTAGAAAGATATAATAATAGAAGAGTTGAAATTATTGTAAAAAATGTAGTTGAAAAAAATTTTAATTTAAGTTTACTTAAGGAACTAAAAAATCAATTGGAAGATGAATAATTTTCTTATATTTTAAAAAATTTTTTTAGCCTGATTGGCTCTTAATTTATAAAATTGAAAAAAATATTTTGGTTTTGACATTGTTGAGAACTAGGACACATTCGGATTTGCTTTAAATTGGAGGAATTTTATGAAAAAGTTTATTTTATTTTGTATATTTACAATTGTGAATATCTCTTTTTCAACAACATTAGTAGTACCTTGCAATAGAGAGGAGAAAAAGTGTGTTATAAGAGGTTTTAAAGTTGATGGGAGAATAATAACTGAGTATCAGATATTTGATCTTAAAGAAATTGTAAATATTTTAAATAAATTTGGAAAAAGTGGAACTGTAGATTTCGTAGGACATACTGATTCAACTGGGACAAAGAAATATAATCAAAAATTATCGTTTATAAGAGCTAGAAATGTTGCTAGAATACTTAGAGAGCTTGGTTTAAAAGATACTATTTCAATTGGAGAAATAAGTGGTAAAGGAGAAGATGATCCAGTTGATAAAAATGAAACAGATATAGGAAAATATCATAATAGAAGAGTGGAGATTTTATTTAATAATTTAAAATGGAAAAATTTTGAATAAAAAAGTTAAAAAAGATGATATAAAGAATTTAGAAAGGAAGTGCGAAAATGAACTATAAAATTGCAGTATTAAATGGAGATGGAATTGGGCCGGAAATAGTGGCTGAGGCGATAAAGGTTTTGGACAAGGTTGGAGAGAAGTTTGGACATCAATTTGAGTATGTTCGGGGGTATCTTGGAGGGGAGTCTGTGGATAAGTATGGAGTTCCTTTGTCAAGTGAAACTGTGGAAGTTTGTAAAAATAGTGATGCTATTTTGCTTGGGGCTATTGGTGGGCCTAAATGGGATAATATTGAGCCTGAGAAACGTCCTGAGAGAGGGCTTCTTGCAATTAGGAAGGAACTTGGAGTTTATACGAATTTACGTCCTGCTATTTTGTTTAAATCGTTAAAAAGTGCGAGTCCTTTGAAGGAAGAAATAATTGGAGATGGACTTGATGTGATGATAGTAAGGGAACTTACTGGAGGGCTTTATTTTGGGCATAGGGAATATTCTGATGAAAAGGCGTTTGATACACTTCCTTACACAAGATTTGAAATTGAAAGAATTGCGAAAAAAGCATTTGAAATTGCAAAACTTAGAAATAAAAAACTTACGAGTGTAGATAAACACAATGTTTTGGATACTTCAAAATTGTGGAGAAAAGTAGTGGAGGAAATTTCAAAAGATTATCCAGAAGTAGAAGTTTCGCACATGTATGTGGATAATGCCGCAATGCAGCTGATTGCCAATCCTAGACAATTTGACGTAATTTTGACTGAAAATATGTTTGGAGATATTTTGTCAGATGAGGCTTCAATGCTTACAGGATCACTTGGAATGCTGCCATCAGCGAGTCTTGGAGATGGAAAAGTTGGACTTTATGAGCCAAGTCATGGTTCAGCACCTGATATAGCTGGAAAAAATATTGCAAACCCGATAGCAACAATACTTTCGGCAGTAATGATGTTAAGATATTCATTTAATCTTCAAAAAGAGGCTGATGCAATAGAAAAAGCTGTAGAAAAAGTGCTAGAAGCAGGATTTAGAACGGCTGATATTTATACAGATGGTATGCAGAAAGTTGGAACTGATGAAATGGGAACTGAGATTGCTAATAGAATTTAGGATCTAAAAATTTTGGAAAAGAAGGATATTTTTATGGAAGAAATATTACACTATGAAAATGTAACTTTTAAACGTAATGGCAGAGAAATATTGAAAGGAATTGACTGGCGTATAAATAAAGGTGAGAATTGGGTACTTTTGGGGCTTAATGGTTCTGGAAAGTCAACTCTTCTTGGAATGATACCAGCCTATATTTTTCCAACTTCTGGAGAAGTGAGAGTTTTTAGGCATAAATTCGGTAATTATTCTTGGAAAAAAATAAAGAATCGAGTTGGATTTGTAAGTTCTACATTAAATAATTTTTCAAGCACATTAAATGGCGAAAAACTGGAAGATATTGTAATTTCTGGAAAGTTTAGTTCTATTGGGATTTATGATGAAGTTACAGATGAGGACAGGGAAAAGGCGGATAAGATTATTGAGGATTTTAGGATTTCGTATATAAAAAATAATCGTTTTGGAACTTTGTCACAAGGAGAGCAACGACGGACATTGCTTGCAAGAGCGTTTATGAATGAGCCTGATTTGCTTATACTGGATGAGCCTTGTTCAGGGCTTGATGTAACTTCGAGAGAGTATTTTTTGAAAGTGCTTGAGGAAAATTCCAAAAATGATAATGCAATACCGTTTATTTACGTAACTCATCAGATTGAAGAAATTATGCCGTCAGTAACTCATGTAGCACTTCTTCACGATGGAAAGATTTTGGCAAAAGGGCTTAAAAAGGATATTTTGACTGATAAATTGCTTTCTCAGATGTTTGGTTTGGATGTAAAGATTGTATGGGAAAATGAAAGACCTTGGCTGATTGTGAGATGAATTTAGGATTTATCTAAAAGGAGATGATTTATTAAACATGGATAAAAGCAGAAAATTTATGGCGGTAATTTTAGCATTATTTGCAGCTATTTTTTATGCAATAAATACACCGTTTTCTAAAGTGCTTTTAAATAAAGTTCCTCCCACATTGATGGCATCTTTTTTATATTTGGGAGCTGGAACGGGCGTAGGTATTATGTACTTGTTTCGTAGAAAAGCCGAAGAAAAGTATAAAAAGTTGAATAAGGAAGATCTTCCTTATACTATTGGAATGATTGTCCTTGATATTGCGGCACCTATATTTCTGATGATTGGTATAAATATTGGTTCAGCTTCAAATGCTTCACTGCTTGGCAACTTTGAAATTGTAGCAACAACAATTATTGCTCTTTTGATATTTAAGGAGAAGGTAACACCAAAGTTATGGATTGCTATCGGTTTTATTACAGTATCAAGCATAGTTCTTTCAGTTGAAGGGGCTGAAAGTTTCCGGTTTTCATTAGGCTCATTGTTTGTTATACTGGCAACTTGCTGTTGGGGACTTGAAAATAACTGCACTAGAAAAATCTCGGATAAAAGCACTTATGAGATTGTTTTGCTAAAAGGCTTTTTCTCTGGCAGCGGCTCATTTACAGTCGCCCTTATTTTGGGAGAAAGAATTCCTGAAATGAAATATATAATAGCTGCTTTGCTACTTGGATTTGTGGCATATGGACTCAGTATTTTTATGTATATCAGAGCACAAAGAGATTTAGGTGCTGCAAAAACTAGTGCATATTATGCTGTAGCTCCATTTGTAGGAACTTTTTTAGCATTTATAGTAAATGGAGAAAAACTTACTTTGGTATATTTCATTGGTCTTGTTTTTATGATAATCGGCAGCGTAATTGTTGTATATGATACAATGGTTAAACGTCACAGTCATAGTCATTCTCACATAATTGTTCATAAGCATGATGGAAAAACACATACTCATATTATCACGCATAAACATGAGCATAGTCATTTTATATCAGAGAAAAAGCATAATCATAAACATAAAGATTATATAAATAGCAAAGAACATAAATTGATACATGAAAAGGGATTGTAAATTTATAAAAGTGCTGTATTTGAAACATAACAAATTAAAGTTTCAAATAAAATAAAAATTAAAAAAATTAAGCAAGATTAAAATTGTTCAAGAAATTAGAAATTTGTAGAGGTGAGAAAAGTGTAATGGCAACACATTCAACTTAAATCGAAATAGTATAAAATTACGAGGAGATTATAAGATGAATAATTATATAAAATTAAATGAAGATAGATGGAATAATGTAAAAAATGACTATACTGAGCCATTGACACATGAAGAATTAGAAGAAGTTAGAAATAATTCAATTTCTGTTGCATTAACTGTTGGGAAAAAAGTTCCAAAAGAATGGTTTGAAAAAGCAAACGGAAAAAAGATATTAGGTTTAGCTTGTGGTGGTGGACAGCAGGGACCAGTTTTTGCTATAAAAGGTTATGATGTAACCATAATGGATTTTTCTAAATCACAATTACAAAGAGATGATATGGTTGCTAAAAGGGAAGGCTTAAAAATCAACATAGTTCAAGGCGATATGACAAAGCCATTTCCATTTGAAAATGAAACTTTTGATATTATTTTCAATCCAGTTTCAAATGTATATGTAGAAGATTTAGAAAACATATATAAAGAAGCCTCTCGAGTATTGAAAAAGGGTGGATTGTTAATGGTCGGATTTATGAATCCTTGGATATACATGTATGATGCTGACATTGTATGGGACAAACCCAATGAGGAATTACTTTTAAAGTTTTCAATACCTTTTAATTCAAAAGAGCTTGAAGAGGAAGGCAAGATAACCATAAATCCAGAATATGGATATGAATTTAGCCATACCTTAGAAACTCAGATTAGAGGGCAACTCAAAAATGGTCTCGCTATGATAGATTTTTATGAATCGTGTGACAAGAGACATAGATTATCACGTTATGGAAATGACTATATAGCTACACTTTGCATTAAACTATAATATTATAGAACATACTTTAGGAGAATAGCCTGTTTTATTTTCCGTAAGGGTTAAAATTTAAATCCCGATTTATAGAGATGTTTGGAGATGAAAGTAAATTTAAGAAGAAAAAATTAAATAAAAATGTTAAAGAAATGTTTATTGGTCCATTTGGAAGTAGCTTAAAAAATGAATGTTTTGTTTCTAAGGAAGAAGGATTTTGTATTGTATGTGAACAGAAGCATGCAATAAGAAAAACAATAGATACATTAAATCGGTATGTAGATAAGAAAAAATATGAAGAATTAAAAAGATTTACGTATATCCAGGAGATACAATAGTGAGTTGTAGGGGAACAGTTGGAGAAATTTATAGAATTCCACACAATGCTAAATTTGGAATAATGCATCCTTCTATAATGAAAATTAGGTTAAATAATGAAGTTTATAATGTTATATTCTTTGAAAAAATGTTAGAGAAACATATGAAAAAAATATTGTATATGTCTCAAGGTAGCGGAATAAAAATGGCAATCACAGCAAAAGAGTTAGGGAAAAAAGATTTTATAGTTCCTCCGCTTTCGCTCCAAAATGAATTTTCACAATTTGTAGAGAAAACGGATAAATTAGAATTTTGTAATTAATAGAAATTAATGTTTTTAATAAAATGAAAAAAGAGGAAACTTATGGATTTTAATAAACTTTATAAAGAAATGATTCAGCATAAAAATAAAGAACAGGCTCAAAAAATGTCAAAATATATGCTTAATAAATTTGAATATATTGGAATCAAGACGCCTGAAAGACGCAAAATATTTAAAAATTTTTTCAAGGAATACAAGAATGAAGAAAAAATCGACTGGGAATTTGTAAATAAATGCTGGGAAAATAAGTACAGGGAATTTCAGTATGTTGGAGCAGATTACCTAAAGAATATGAAAGATAAGTTGACAATAGACGATATTCCAAAGCTTAAACAGTTAATCTTGAAAAAATCGTGGTGGGATACGATAGACAATTTAGATATGACAATAGGAGCTTTGGCATTAAAAGATTCAAATGTGAATAAAATATTGATAGAATGGAGTCTTGATGAAAATACTTGGCTTAGAAGAATTGCCATTGATCATCAGCTTTTGAGAAAAGAAAAAACAAATACTGAATTACTGGAAAAGATTTTAAAGAATAATCTGGGACAGACGAAATTTTTTATCAATAAGGCGATAGGCTGGGCATTGAGAGATTATAGCAAGACTAATCCTAAGTGGGTAAAAAATTTTATTGAGAAAAATAAAGAAAAAATGGCAAAATTAAGCATTAAAGAAGCTAGTAAATATTTCTAATATTAAACTCTGTTTAAGTAACAAAGTTATTATAGACTTTTTTAACAAAGTATATTTCCAAATAATTAAAATATAGTTTTTTAGTTATAATAAAAGTCGTACTAGCCATAGGTATTGCGTAGCAATCTTGCCATACATTTTGATTCTCAGGATAAATCTTTATTGCAAGATAAGGATTTGCGGCAATGAGCAATCCTGAAAAAAAAGTGTAATAAAAATAGTAAAATTGTCATTAAACAAAATAATTTAATACTAAATTTTATTAGAAAATAAAAACTATGTTAAAGATAGGAAGGTTTAATTTTAAATGTGGAATAGTATAAGTTTTAAAGTAAAAAATATTTATAAAAAATAGAAATATATAATTTTAATGTTAGAATATTTGAAATATACTGGTATTGCAATAAAATATTTTTAAATTCAGTTTTAAAGTGATTTTACTGTATTATAGGCATAAAAAATATTGAAAGGATTTAGTGAATTATGAAAAAAATAATAATGATAATGGGAATGGCTTTAGTTCTTTCATCTTGTGGAGTTGTTGGAGTGGCAGGAAGTATTGCTGGAGGGACAATTAAGGCAGCGGGAACTGTTACAGGAGCAGTAATTAAGACAACTGGGAATATTATTGGTGGAATAATCGGCGGAAATGATGGAGAAATTAATGCGAAAGGTGTTAAGTATAAATTTTCTAAGGCAAAAGTTGAAAATGATGGGAATACAACAATTGTAACAGGAGTTTTAACAAATAGTGGGAGCAGAAAGGAAAATGTTACTATTGAAATCCCTTGCTTTGATAAAAAAGGAACAAAAGTTGGAGATGTTGTAGACAGCACGGACTCCATTGATAAAAATAAAAAATGGGAGTTTAGAGCTGTTCTAAATTCGGGAGATGTAAAAGCGTGTAAAGTGAAGGATGCTTATGTAAATGCACAATAAATTTGATAATAACATCCTATACTAAACCCTGTTTAAATAATGAATTTATTACAATCTCTTCTAATAAAAGATAAGATCTAATATTTTAAGATATAATTTTTATTTTTTAAACAAAGTCTAGTATAAACTAATACGTCAGAGTATTTTTCTGTGCTGGAAAAACTGTTTGAACATAGTGAATTTTTTGTTAGTGTAGAAAAATGTCGTAGTAGGCTAGCAATTCTTGCGACAATTTTAATTATTAGGATAAACCTTTACTGTTAAGATAGGGATTTGCGGCAATGATCAATCCTACGAAAATAAAAAAGGAAAAATATAGTAATGTAAAAAAATATTTATTAATCAAAATATCTAAAAAATAAAATTCAAAAATATATAAAATATATAGTTACATTAAAAAGAAATATTTGCAAATATTTTTAAAAAGTGTATAATATATACATATAAAATTTAGGAGGATAAAAAATGGCAGGAAATATTTTAGGAACAACAGTTTATTATGATGCTGACTGTGATTTGAGTAAATTGGAAGGTAAAAAAATTACTGTATTAGGGTATGGTTCGCAAGGGCATGCACATTCTTTAAATTTGAGAGAAGGTGGATTTGATGTAACTGTTGGACTTAGAAAAGGTTCAAAATCTTGGGATGAGGCTACTGAAGCAGGATTTACAGTAAAAGAAACTGCAGATGCCGTAAAAGATGCAGATATAGTTATGATTTTGATTCCAGATGAAATTCAGGCTGATGTATATGCGTCTGATATTGCACCAAACTTGAAAGAAGGAGCATACATTGCATTTGGACATGGATTTAACATTCACTTTGAAAAAATTGTTCCAAGAGAAGATATAAGCGTATTCATGGTTGCACCAAAAGGACCTGGACACTTAGTAAGAAGAACATTCCAAGAAGGAAGTGGAGTACCTTGTTTAGTAGCAGTGTATAAAGATCCAGCAGGAGATGCAATGGAAGTTGCCAAAGCATGGGCATCAGCTATTGGTGGAGGAAGATCAGGAATCCTTGAAACTACATTCAAGCAAGAAACAGAAACAGATTTATTCGGTGAACAGGCTGTATTGTGTGGTGGAGTAGTAGAACTTATGAAAGTAGGATTTGAAGTATTGACAGAAGCTGGATATGATCCTGTAAATGCTTACTTTGAATGCTTACACGAAATGAAACTTATCGTAGACTTGATTTATGAAGGTGGATTGGCAACAATGAGAAGCTCAATTTCAAATACTGCTGAATATGGAGATTACATCACAGGACCAAAAATCATAACTGCTGAAACAAAAGAAGCTATGAAACAAGTATTAGCAGATATCCAATCAGGTAAATTTGCAAATGACTTCTTAGCAGACTCAAAAGCAGGACAACCATTCTTAAAAGAAAAAAGAGCAGAATTTGCAAATCACGGTGTAGAAAAAGTTGGAGCTGAATTAAGAAAACTTATGCCTTGGATTAAAAAGTAAAATTATCTCAAAACCTTTAAAAATAATTGTTTAAAGCGATTTATAAAATGGCAAAATCAGTAAAATATCAGTAAATCATAAAACACTCTAAATTAGGGTGTTTTATTTTTTTCTAATTTATTCAGCGTGTCCAACATCTTTGGAGTGTACCCAAAATTTTGGACAAATAATTTGAAAACTAGTTTTCTATTTGTTAAAATATAGTTGAAGAGGGAAACTTGATTATGGCAAGAAAAGTAAGAGGTACACAGATGAATTTAAAATGTCAATTTCAGAATTGCTGGAAGAAGGAAGGACAGGTCTATTAGAAAATGAATATGGGTTAGTAAAAGTAACAATCAGAAAATAGGAAAAAAATTTAAAGGAATCATAAATAAAAAATACAATACTAATGAAGCTTTAAATGAAATCATAGCTTTAAAAAGGCACTGCAACAAGAAATGGATAAAAATAAAAAATTAGAAAAAGAGTTGGAGCGACAGGAATTAGATATTAACAATTCTTTTAGATTTTGGTTATTTTCCGACATTTTTATCAGCTTCTTTCATAAAATATCTCAGTAATATTATACCTTTTTTTAGATTTTTTTCATGCGTTTGTCGTGATATAAGCAAAAACAAATTGAAAAATTTAAAAAATTATGGTAGAATTGTAACAAAAGTAATTAAATGAAATTTAATAACAGAATACAAAATAAATAAATTCTTAAAGTAAATCTGAAAAACATTTGATTTACTTTGCTCAAAAGTTAATTGGGAGGAAAATTTATGAAAAAAAGGAAAAAATTAATAGCTGTAAGCTCAATTCTTGCGGTAGGAATTCCACTCCTTGCTATTGGGACAGGAACGATAATAAAAAAAGTGAGAGATGATTATTACAAAAACCAAAAAGATCAGATTGAAGTTGAAAAAGCAAGAGAAGAGGCTGAAAGACAACGTAAATTAGCCGAAGAAAAAGCTTTAACCGAAAAAAAGATTGTACAAAATAAATCTGAAATAGAAAAATACGTAATTGAGAAAAAACCAGAAAAAAAACCACAAATTACAGAAACTAAACCAAATGTAGTTAAAGAAAAAAGAGAAAGAGTAAGTATAGCAAATTCAGCCCCTGTTTATGAGCCTGTACAAGCTCCAATTGTACGGCGTGAATTAACAAAAGAAGAGATAAAAAGAGCTAAGAAAGCCCTGAAAGAAGCAAGAGCAAGCTATTTTAGTGGAAGTAAAGGTGCAACTTTTGCAAAAGCTCCAAAAACTCCAGATAAAATTATAATTATAAATAACGGTAGAGGAAATATTGAAGTAGCAAAACATACTCCGAAAGAAAAAAATGATAAGGCAGATAGAGTTCTAAAAGAAATAAGAGATAGCTACTATAAAGATAGAGGTAAAAAATAGGAATATTTAAATGACTCAGAAATGAGTCATTTTTTTAGAGATCATAGATTGTAAAATATATTGCGACAAACTAAAAAAATATAAAAACTCATGATAATTTCGTGTTAAAATGTTAGTAACGACAAAAACATTAACGAAAGGAAATATATCATGAGCCATAAATATTTTACCATAAATGAAAGAAATAAACTAGAGGTTCTGCTAAAAGAAAATTACAAAATTGCTAAAATTGCTAAAATCCTTAACAGGCACAGGACTACCATTTATCGTGAAATAAAAAGAATTAATGGCGAATACTCTTCTGAAAATGCTCAGGCAGATGCCAGTACAAAAGCTGCTAATAAAGGAAGAAGCTCAAAAATTACTGCTGAATTGAAAAACCTGATAGAGGACAGGCTCTACAAAACCTGGTCCCCTGAACAAATTGCTGGCAGGGAACTAAAGGGGAGACTGTCATTTAAAACTATCTATAACTGGCTGTACAGTAATTTTTTAGATGTTTCGCTGAATGTCTTGAGAAGAAAGGGGAGGAGAGCGAAAACTAAGGAGACAAGAGGAAAATTCAATATTGGGAAGTCAATTGGCGACAGACCGCAAGAAGTCAGGAAAAAAGAAGTTTTTGGGCATTGGGAGCTGGACTCGGTAGTTTCAGCAAGAGGAGAAAACAAAGCCTGCTTTGCGACATTTGTAGAATTGAAGACAAGATTTTATGTGGCAATAAAGATGAAAAATAGAAGTAAAAGTTCAATGCTGGAAGCAATAAAACGGCTGACAGCCGGTATTCCAAAAGGAGCATTCAAGACTTTCACATCAGACAGGGGCAAGGAATTTTCGTGCTGGGAAGAGGTGGAGAAGATGGGAATAGAATTCTATTTTGCAGATTCTTACTGCTCATGGCAGAGAGGCTGCAATGAAAACAGCAACGGTCTTCTAAGAGAATTTTATCCAAAGAAGACCGACATATCAAAAATAGATACAGAAGACTTGATAAGAACTTTAATGCTGATAAATTCGAGACCAAGAAAATGTTTAAACTATGCAACGCCATTTGAAAAATTTTTACACGAAATTAGTTTTAAAAAAAGTTAGGTAAAATGTCGCAATTAATATTGCAATTTATGAGATCAAAAAAATTTAAAAAAATGCTTGCAAAATTTTTAAAAATGTATTATTATATTGTTAGCACTTAAATTTAAAGAGTGCTAACAATAAAATTGAATTAAAGATTAAAATATTTTAGGAGGGAAAAATGATAATTAAACCATTGGGAGAAAGAGTTTTAATAAAACAGACAGAGCAGGAAGAAGTTACAAAAAGCGGGATTGTATTGCCAGGGACAGCTTCAAAGGAAAAACCGATAATTGGAGAAGTTTTAGCAGTTGGTTCAAAGATTGAGGAAGTCAAAGTTGGAGATAAAGTAATTTTTGAAAAATATTCTGGAACAGAAGTTAAGGATGGGGAAGAAAACTACTTAATTTTAGAAAAAGACAATGTTTTGGCAATTGTTGAATAATAAAAATTTAAAAAAATAAATTTGTATGGAAATTAAATGTATAAAAAAATGATACAGACATTGTGAAACAAGTAATTTTTATTTCTTGTTAAAATAAAAAATTATATTATTAAATTACGAAAGAATTTCACAATAAAAAATTTACAAATTTTAGAAGGAGATGATAAAAAATGGGAAAAATAATAAAATTTAATGAAGATGCGAGAAAAGCGCTTGAAGTGGGAGTAGATACACTAGCTGACGCTGTAAAAATTACACTTGGACCGAAAGGAAGAAATGTAGTATTAGATAGAGGATTTGGAGCACCAATGATTACAAATGATGGTGTTACAATAGCAAAAGAAATCGAACTTAAAGATCCAATCGAAAATCTTGGAGCACAAATTGTAAAAGAAGTGGCTACAAAGTCAAATGATGTGGCAGGAGACGGTACAACTACTGCAACTGTACTGGCACAGGCTTTAATCAAAGAAGGACTGAAAATGGTAGCTTCTGGAGCAAATCCTGTATTTATAAGACGTGGAATGGAACTTGCTTCTAAAAAAGTTATTGAAGAACTTACAAAAAGAGCTAAAAAAGTGGAATCAAATGAAGAAATAGCACAAGTTGGGGCAATTTCAGCAGGAGATGTAGAAATAGGACAATTAATTGCTCAAGCTATGGAAAAAGTTGGAGAATCTGGAGTTATTACAGTTGAGGAAGCGCGTTCTTTGGATACAACTCTGGAAGTTGTGGAAGGAATGCAGTTTGACAACGGATACTTGTCACCTTACATGGTTTCAGATTCTGAAAGAATGGTTGTGGAAATGGACAATCCATTTGTCTTGATCACAGATAAAAAAATTGCAAACATGAAAGAATTATTGCCAATCTTGGAAAAAACAGTGGAATTAGGACGACCAATGCTTATAATCGCTGAAGATGTGGAAGGAGAAGCACTTGCAACTCTTGTTGTAAATAAACTTCGTGGAACATTAAATATTGCCGCTGTAAAAGCTCCAGCGTTTGGAGACAGAAGAAAGGCTATGTTACAGGATATTGCAATTTTAACAGGTGGAGAAGTTATTTCTGAAGAAAAAGGAATTAAACTTGAAACTGCTGATATTAATTTCTTGGGACAAGCTAAAAAAGTTAGAATTACTAAAGATAATACCGTTATCGTAGACGGTCTTGGAGAAAAAGATGCAATACAAGCAAGAATTGGACAAATTAAAAATTCAATTGCTGAAACAACTTCTGATTATGACAGAGAAAAATTGCAGGAAAGACTTGCTAAATTATCTGGTGGAGTGGCTGTAATAAAAGTTGGAGCTGCAACTGAAACTGAAATGAAAGAAAGAAAATTGAGAATTGAAGATGCTTTAAATGCAACAAAAGCAGCTGTGGAAGAAGGAATTGTGCCTGGAGGAGGAACAATCTTGATTCAAATCGCAAAAGCAATTGAAGACTTTAAATTAGAAGGTGAAGAAGGGCTTGGAGTGGAAATTGTGAAAAGAGCATTATCTGCACCACTTAGACAAATTGTTATCAATGCTGGAATTGATGCAGGTGTCGTAATTGAAAAAGTAAAAAATTCTGAAAATGGAATAGGATTTGACGCTGCAAAAGAAGAATATGTAGATATGGTAAAAGCTGGAATCATTGATCCTGCCAAAGTAACACGTTCTGCAATTCAAAATGCAGTATCAGTATCATCAGTATTATTAACAACTGAAGTTGCAGTTGGTAATGAAAAAGAAGAATCGCCAGCTGGTGGAATGCCAGGTGGAATGGGAATGCCAGGAATGATGTAATCTAATAAAATGTAATAAAATAAGGGGTAGTCATTATAAACTACCTCTTTTTTTCTGCTATATTATTTTTTGATTTTTATTTCTTCTAAAATTACCTTCACATTTTCCAAATTAATACTTTTTCCACTTTCCAAAAGTTTTTCTACAACAATATCAATTTCTTTACCTTTTGCACCAGCAAAAAGTGCTAATGAACGAGCCTGCAGCTTCATGTGTCCGTGCTGTATTCCAGTTGTAACAAGTGCTTTTACTGCGGCAAAGTTTTGAGCAAGCCCTACTGATGTAATAATGCTTGCCAGTGTCCTTGCGTCAGGATTTCCTAAAATATTAAATGCAGCTTTTACGCTTGGATTTAGTCCTATTGAGCCACCTACACTTGCGATTGGCATTGGGAGGGTAAGTTCGCCTTTTAATTTATTTGTGCTTTCATCAAAAGTCCAAGTTGTAAGACCTTCGTATTTGCCATTTTTCACAGCAAAAGCATTTCCTCCAGCTTCAATTGCACGCCAGTCGTTCCCAGTAGCGATTACTACAGCGTCAATTCCGTTGAAAATCCCTTTATTATGAGTTGTGGCACGATAAATATCAAGTTTTGCAAATTTGCTTGCAAGTTCTATTTTTTTTGCAGTTTCAATAGATGTTTCCATTGAGCTGCTAAGAAGTTTTACATTTACTTCACATTCGGCTTTTACAAGAGATTCGGTTGCATAATTTGATAAAATTGCCATTAGGCTTTTTCCGTTTGTAATATTTTCAAGCGGCATTTTTATTGTCTCAAGCATTGTATTCAAAATATTTGCTCCCATAGCCTCCTTCACATCGGCAATCAGATAAACAATCAGAAATTCATCAATATTCTTTGCTTCAATATTAATCGCACCGCCGCCACGTGCTACAATCGAAGGATGGGCATCATTTGCAATTTTTAAAATTTCATTTTTATTTTCCAAAATCATCGAAATAGCATTTTCAAAGTCTAAAATATCATACAATGCAACTTGCCCAATCATTTTCCTGTCCAAAATTTTTGTTGTGAAACCGCCAGATTTTCCAATAATTTTAGCTGCGTAACTGCACCCTGCCACAACAGATGGTTCTTCTGTAACCATTGGCACAGCATAATCTTTTTCATCAATAATAAAGTTTGGAGCAATGCTGAATGGCAAGGCAAATGTTCCAATTCCATTTTCAGTCATTTGATTTGCAGTTTCTAGTGGCAAGTTCTCATTTTTTTTCAGAAGTTGTTCAAATTCTTCAGTTAAAAATCCATTATCTTTTAACATCTGTATTCGCTCAGTTCGTTCTTTTTTTTGAAAGCCAAGCCAATTTAATTTTTTTTGATTTTCCTTTTTCATATTTGAAATCAGTTCCTTTCGTTTGAGGGGTTATAATAAAACTCAAGCACTTAAAAAATTGTCAAATTCTAATGCTTGAGTGAAAATATAGTTTAAATTTTAAGGTTTATAGCCAGTTTTATCTTTTTCTGTTATTTTTCTGATAACTTTGCACGGTACTCCTGCGGCAATTACATTATCTGGAATATCTTTTGTAACAATACTTCCAGAGCCGATAATAGTGTTGTTTCCAATTGTAACTCCTTGATTAATGTGGACTCCTGCACCAATCCATACATTGTTACCTATTTTCACAGGCTTGGCATAACATCCCCCATTAATTCTTTCTTCTGCATCAATACTGTGATTAGAAGTATAAATTCCTACTCTTGGTCCAAAAAGAACATTATTTCCAATTTCAATTCCGCCACCATCAAGCATTACACAGTCAAAATTTGCATAAAAGTTATTTCCTATTGAAATATTAAATCCAAATTCACATCGGAATGTCGGCTCAAAGTGTACGTTTTTACCAATTGATTTTAAAAGATTTTTTAGGATTGCTTCTCTTTCTGATGTTGGTTTTCCAAAACTTTCGTTATATTTATTTGTTAAAAAAACAGTATTTTCTCTAGCTTTTATAAGCTCTGGAGTTAAATCATTGTAAACTTTTCCTGATAAAATAAACTGCCGCTGTTCTTCTAAATTCATATTAATTAGCTCCTTTCAGAAATTTATTTTATTTTTTTGTAAATCCTTTTATGATTTTCCACTTTTTCCAATACAAACGCATTATCACTTTCCTGAATAAGTTTTCTATTTGAAAAATCACAATTTCCTTCATTATCTAAAATTATTTTTTCAAAAAATAAATTTTCATATTCATTTATTGATAATTGCTTTCTATTGTCAAAATCGTTTAATCTATCGTGCCTTAGATGATTTTTAAAGTCTTCTGCAAGGGTTAGATTAAAAAATTCACAAACAGCGCCGCTTCCATAACTATACATTCCAATATTGTCACCAGCCTTTAAGCTATCACAGTTTTCAAGTAATGAAAGCAAACTTAGATAAAGAGAGCCTGTATAGATATTTCCGACTCGTTTTCCATAAATTATTGAAGTATGAAATTTTTCCAAAAATTTATTTTTTGTTTCTTTTTCCACATTTTTTTCTAAAAGTGAATTAATCGCTTTCAATCCTAGTTTTGGAAATGGTAAATGAAAACAGAAACCATCAAAATCACATAAATCTTGATTATATCTTTTTTTGTATTCATCAAATGTTGTTACAAGGCAGTCAAGATACTGCTTTGTTGAAAAATGTCCGTCTACTATTGGAAAATTTGAGTAGTTAGGACGCCAGAAGTCCATAATATCACGTGTTTGGCATACATTTTCATCATTTATTACGGCAATTTTTGGGTCTTTTTTTATTAGCATTGCGATACTTCCTGCCCCTTGTGTAGATTCTCCAGGAGTGTCAATTCCGTATTTTGCAATGTCTGAAGCAATTACTAGAACTGAGGCATTTTCGTTTTTTTCAATATAGTTTTTGGCAAAACTTAAAGCAGCAGTTGCCCCGTAGCAGGCTTCCTTAATTTCGATACATCTTGCAAATGGCTGAATACCCAGCAGATGATGAATAAAAACAGCAGAAGCCTTACTTTGATCAATTCCAGATTCTGTTCCAACAATAACCATTTCAATATTTTTTTTATCTTCTTCGTCTAAAATTTGTTCAGCCGCACTTGCCCCAAGCGACACAATATCCTCCGTTACAGGTGCAATGCTCATCTCGCTTTGCATAAGACCTTTTACAAACTTATTTTCATTTTCATTTCTTCCAAGTGCTAAATCTCGTATATCTAAAAAGTATTTTGGCATTGCAAAACCAATTTTATCTATTCCAATTTTGATTTTTTTTCCTATTTCTTTTATTTTCATAAAATTCGGGCCTTTCTATATAAATATTTTTTTGAAGGAATCACAAATTATATTTAAAAATATGATGTGAAAATTAATAAATATAAAAGTTTTAAGTATAACTACACATATTGTACTATAAAAAAAATGAAATATCAATAATTATAAAATGTTTATTTTTTCCTTGAATTTTTTGATAAATATTGATATAATACAATTAAAATTTTAAACTAATACGAAATTAAAAAAATTATAATTATAGAAAGGAAATCAGAAAATGAAAAAATTTATCTTAATTACAGTAATAATTATCTCCGCAGTATCTTTTGCTGAGCTTTCAGAAGAAAAACAGAAAGTTCTTGATAAATATAGAAAACAAGCAGAATTAGAGAGATTTAATCCCAAAGAAGTAAGAGTAAAACTTGAAGATATCTTGTCTAATAAATTTCAAATTCTTCCAGATGTTCAAACTGGAAGGGTTACGACAAGCGCCACAGCAAATCCTTTGACTAGACAGCAAATCGTTGAAAAATACAGAAGAGAGGCTCGTCTGCAGGAGGACAGGGAAAAAGAGGAACAAGCAAGAAAAGCTGCTAAAAAACCAGAGTTTATATACTGGGGAAATGAAAATCCTGAGAAATTCATTAAAACAGATTTAGGATCAGTTGAAAGTGTAAAGCTGTATTTACATTATAATCCGCATAGAAAGGCACAGCTAACTGAACGTTATATAAAAATAGTAGGTCAGGAATAATATTATATTTTGTTAAAGAGATATTTCGCAAATATATATAGGATATCTCTTTTTTTTAAAAAAAATTTTTTATCATGCTCAGTAAACAAAAAATGTTAACGCCATAAAAAAATTAATTATAAAAAACTTGATATAATGTATGTTATATGTTATTATATCAATGTTAAAAAGTTTTAATACTGATTTTTATATCTGATAACTTTTGAAAATAATTATCTTTTCAAAATTTGGAATGGATAGATCCAGTTTTAAAAGATTTACTATAAATAAAATCGAGAGGATTATGTAATAATGAGTTTGGATAATTTTTATGAGAAAAAAAGTACAGGTAGGACAATCTTAATAATAATAATTATAATAATAGTTTTATTTGCATTTAAAAATAGGATTACAAGTTCATTTACTTTTATGGACGGAATAACACAGTCAGTAAATTTCAGGCTGGTAAAAGTGAAGAGCATGCTTTACACACAGATATTAAAGTTAAAATCCAGAGTTAATGATATTAGCTATATTGATGATTACATCGAAAATAATAAGACAAGAGATTTTGAGCTGCAAAAAAATAAAGTTCAGAATATGGAACTTGCTTATGTGAAGCAAGAAAATGAAAATTTACGTAAAATGCTTGAAATGCGTCAAAAAACACAAGCTGAATTTATAGCTGCAGACGTAGCACTCGTGGAAAATGGTAATTCGTCAGAAAAAATGTATATAAATAAAGGATCTGCACAGGGAATAAAAATAAATCTGCCTGTAATGTATGATGGCTATCTTATAGGAAAGATTTCTAAAGTCAGTGAGGAATATTCTGAAGTTACCTTGCTTACAAGCAAAACTTCTAAACTGAGCGTAGTTGTAAATAATGGAAGTCTTCAAATTCTACGTGGAAACGGAAATGGGACATACTCAATTCAGAATTATAATGAAACTAGTGTTAATAAGGATACAATATTTAATATAGAAACTTCAGGAGTAAGTGATATATTACCAAGAGGACTTAGAGTAGGAACTTTTAAAGTGACAGAACTGAACGCATTCAATAAAATGAAGGAAGTAAGGTTTAAGCCTAATGTGAACATATTTGATATTCAAAGTGTCCTAGTCTATAAATGGAGTATTAATGATTCAATAAATACACAGATACAAAAAGAGTTAAAAGCTCAGGAAGAACAGCAAAATAAAGAGAATTCACAAACAAATTAAAGAAATGTGTATTAATATATAACAGAATAGCATTTATCATATAAGTAATGCTATTTAATAAATTAAAAAAGAGGTGAGTTTAATTATGTTAAAACAATTAACATTAACAAAAAAAGTTATTTTATTATTTTTATTGGTATCAGTTTTTTCTTTCTCAAAGGATTTTTGGGAAAAAAGTAATTTTACGGTAAATGTGACGGAAGATGCCACATTTAATGGTAAAAGAAGAAGCAAAAGTTATGTTATGACATACAACTCAGGTACGATGAAGCTTCAAATTACGGCACCAAGTGTAAATAAGGGTGAAGTTTATACTTTCAGTGGAAGCAAAAAAACTATTTATTATCCAAGCTTAAAACAGACTGTAACACAAAAAGTTGAAAAAAGTGAAGCAAATATTTTAGCGGTATTCAATAAGCTAAGAAGTATAAAATCTAAAAAGACACAGACTAAAAATGGAGATACATTTACATTCTCAAATAACTGGCTGACATCTATAAAGAGCAGCGGTAACATCGTGAATTTTAGTGATTACAAGACTTCTAACGGATATAGTTATCCAACAAAAATTTCTGTGAAGGATGGAAGTTCTCAGATAATTTATAGATTGTCAAATTTTAGATAATTCATTTGGATAAGTTATAAATTTATGAAAATAATAAAGACAAATTGTATTGTTTTAAAGAAAAAAGAAATGAAGGAAGCGGATTTACAGGTTACACTTTTCAGTAAGGATTATGGTAAAATCATAGCAACTGCCTATGGAATTCGAAAATCCAATAAAAGAAATGTTGTTTCCTTAAATCCGCTGAATGAAGTTGAAGTAACACTTTCACAAAGAAACAATTATTACATTATAAAAGAAGTGGAAATTATAAAAAATTTTAATAACATTATAAAAAATATTGACAAACTGGAAATTTCATTATATATATTGGATAGTATAGATAAAATTTATTATATGATAAATGAAAATGGAAATTTTTTTGATAAGCTGGTGGAAATATTGAGTTTCATTGATATCCTTCCTTGTTTGAAGAAAGGCTATAAATATTATGTTGTATTATCATTCTTGCGAAGGATAATGATAGAACAGGGTATTTATGATATTGAGGAAATAAGTTTAATATTGAGAAAAGAAAAAAGCGAAAATATAAAAAAATATAAAGAAATTTTGCAAATTTCAAAAAATACTTCAAATATACTTGAAATTCAGAAAAAATTTGAAAAATATATTGATTTCTTAAGAAAAATGGTTATAATTTTTGAAAATTTTATAAACAGAAATTTACAGGTTGAGATAAAAATAAAGAAATTTATTATGGAGGAATTTTATGGAAACTAAAAATGTCGCTGACTATATCAAAATTGACACAATAAATTTAAATTTAGAATCAAAAAATAAAAATGCAGTAATTAAAGAGTTGTATAATAATTTAAAAGATACAGGCTTAATAAAGAATGAAGAGCAGGGACTGAGTGATATTTTTGCAAGGGAAGAAATGGGGTCTACGGGAATTGGTAAAAAAATTGCCTTACCACATGCAAAAACTAATGCAGTAGACGAGCTCATAGTAACCTTTGGAATTTCTAAAAATGGTGTATCATATAATTCAATGGATGATGAAGATGTAAATATATTTTTTATGTTTCTGTGTCCTGAAAACAAAACTCAGGAATATCTTAAAGTTCTAGCAAGAATTTCAAGATTAATCAGGGATGAAAAATTTATTGACAGTTTGCTGAAAGCTAATTCAAATAAGGAAATTATTGAAATTATAAGAGCAGAAGAAATGAATGAATAGATATCTGTTGTCTAGCTTGGATTACATAATTAACAAACCCTGAAACAATTTAAATAAATCGAGAGGGGGAAATTTTATGAGATGTCCGTTTTGTGGCTATGAAAATACAAAGGTTGTTGATAGCCGTGCATATTTTGAGGGAAATTCAATAAAAAGAAGACGTGAATGTGAAAAATGTGGAAAAAGATTTACAACGCATGAAAAAGTTGCAGAACTGTCGCTAACAGTAATAAAAAAAAATGGAGAAAAACAGCAGTATTCACGTGAAAAAGTTTATAATGGAATTGTCAGGGCATTCGAAAATCGTAAAATTGACAATGAGAAAATAGAAGAAACCTTGGATAAAATTGAGCGTGAAATACTTACAAACTATTCTGGTGAAATAAAGTCCAGTGAGCTGGGAGATAAAATACTTTCATACTTAATAGATTTAGACGAAATTGCTTATGTTAGATTTGCATCAGTTTACAAAAAATTTGACAGTCTAGACAGTTTTGTAAAAGAGATAGAAAAAATACGCAATGATAAGAATAGAGAAAAATAATAATAAAATATTTTGATAATCAAGAAAGGAAAATAATAGAAAATGAAAAAACTCCGTTTAATTGGAAACATAATATTTTTTAGTTTAGTAGTACATTTTGTACTTCAAAGTGTTAATGTGTTCATGGGAAAAAAGGATATGCAGTTAAGTTTATCACAGACTAATCAACAGATAAAGGAATTGAAAGAAAGAAAAAGTAAATTAGAGCAGGAAAAAGAGAATGCAGGAGTTAATAATAAGGATAAAAATGAGAAATTTGCAAGAAATAACTTGAATCTAAAAAGAAAAGGAGAAGTTATTTATAAAATAGTTGACTAACATAAATTTCATAAATATTTTTATAGGTAGGTTATATTATGAACAAATTAAATAATACAGAAAATTTAAAAAATAAACTTGAAAACTTAAAAATAGAAGATGAGAAAAATAAATATATTTTCAGGGCAAATTTAAGATATATGATTTCATCATCTATTTTTTTTATGGTAATAGCATTTATAGCTGCATATTCGTTATATAAAGGAATTATAGGAGCTGAGAAACTGACTATAATAAGAATAGCATTTATTGTGATTATTTTTGTTTATGTCATAATAGCGTCAATACTTCTTTTTGAATTTAAAATTGTGATTGAAAATGATGAGATAGTTATGAAGAAAGTTCGTATTAAAATGAAAAATATTGAAAGTGCATCGCTCAGAATAATTAGAGTGGGCATGGGGAAAGCTGACAAGTTTCTGGAAATAATAACAACAGACAAAAAAAGAATACAGATGAGAATGAATATAAGTGATGAATTGCTATTTTTGAAGTTAATACAAAATCAGATTGGAGAGAAACTGGATATTTAATCTAAATTAAGTATCCAAGAAAGGTAAAAAAATGAAAATAAGAAATTTAATTTTAATGATAAGTGTATTTTTATGTAATACTGTTTTTGCCAACGACAGTTTGGTAAAGAAAGCTCTTGTAAAGGTTTATACTGCACACCAGATGCATAATTACATGTCCCCTTGGCAAAACGGACAGGATTTCAGCTCGACTGCAACAGGGTTTATCATAGATGGTAATAGAATTATTACAAATGCTCATGCAGTACTAAATGAAAAATTCCTTCAGGTAAGAAAAGAAGGCGATTCAAAAAAATATAAGGCGAATGTAAAATTTATCTCGGAAGAATATGATTTAGCATTAGTTGATGTTGAGGATAAATCATTCTTTAGCGGAACAACAACCTTGAAATTGGGAAAACTTCCAAATATACAAGATAGCCTTACAGTTTACGGGTACCCTTTGGGTGGAGACAAGCTTAGTACTACGAGAGGAATTGTATCAAGAATGGAGCATAACAGCTACACTTTGACAAATGAAAAATTCCTTATTGGACAAACTGATGCGGCAATTAACAGTGGGAATAGTGGTGGACCTGTACTGAGTGGAGGTAAGGTCGTGGGTGTAGCATTTGCAGGACTTACTCAGGCAGATAATATAGGGTATTTTATTCCTGTAAACATACTTGAAAATTTTTTGGATGACATAAAAGATGGAACTTATGATGGACCTCCAAAATTAGGATTACAATGGGCAAAGCTTGAAAGTACATCTCAGCGGCAAATGCTGGGATTAAAAAATGATTCAAAAGGTGTTTTTATAAAAAAAATTCTTCCAAATTCTCCATTTAACGGTGTACTCCAAAGAAATGATGTGTTATTGAAATTGGATGGGCATGATATTGAGTCAGATGGAACTGTAGAATTTCGAAAAAATGAGAAAACAGACTTTAATTTTATAAATCAAGAAAAAAAATATGGACAGACATTAAGTTATGAAATTATTAGAGATAAAAAGGTATATAAAGGACAAGTTACATTGAAAAAGGCTGATATAAAATTTAGTGTGGTAAAAAGTACGAAACTTCAGGAAGCTCCTTCTTACTATGTTTATGGTGGATTAATTTTTGAGCCTCTTACAACAAATTACATTACATCGTTTACTGAAGAACATCCAGCAAATACACTTTCAGCAGTATATGATAGAGAGGATTTGTTTAAAGATTACAATGGATTGGTAATTCTTGTAAGGGTTCTTCCATTTGATGTAAATCTTGGGTATTCTGAACTTGAGAACAGAATCATTACTAAAGTTAATGGAGAGAAATATAAGGATTTTAATGATTTTGTAAAAAAAGTGAAAAATACAAACAAAGAATTTATTGTTTTTGAAGATGAAGACGGCAATGAAATTGTATTAGATGTTGCCAAGGTTAATGCACAAAAATCAGCATTGATGGAAAATTATAATATTTCACATGAAATGTCGAGTGATATAAGATAGTGATATTAAATAGAAAGGAAGAGGAAAGAAAATATGGTAGAATTTTTTATTGCATTTCGACATGTTATTGAGAGAAAGTTTCAAAGTATATTTTCAGTGCTTGGAGTTGCAATTGCAGTAACAGTATTTATTGTTTCGCTAACAGTTTCCAATGGATTGGAAAAAAATATGATAAATTCGCTGCTCACTATGAGTCCACATATTTTAATAAAAAATAAGAAGAAGCCTTTTTTTGAAGGATATAATGAAACTGTAGAGAATATAAAAAAAATAAAAGGTGTCAAGGCTGTAATTCCACAAATTAATAGTCAGTCAATAATGAAATTTGAAGGCTATGCAAAAGGAGTGCTAGCAGATGGGATTAGTGTAGAAAATGTCAAAAATGGACTAAAACTTAAAATGGTTCATGGAAATGATAATATTTCAGAGTTAAATTCTGTTCTGATTGGAGAAGCCTTAGCAAGTGAGATGAAGTTGAAAGTTGGGCAGGAAGTAAGTTTAGTCTCAGCTGAAAATAAGGAGATAAAACTTATTGTGAGAGGAATTTTCAAGACAGGATTTTTAGAATATGATTCAAACCTTGCAATCGTTCCATTACGAACAATGCAGATATTATCCGAACAAGGTGAAGCTACTACTGAAATAGGCATTAAAGTTGAAAGTCCTCAAAAAGTTGAAGAAGTATTAAATCAGATAAGAATTGTAATAAATCAAGAAGAATATGCTATAGTAAGCTGGAAAACGATAAATCAGAATCTTTTAAAAGCAGTACAGTTTGAAAAATTTGTGTTAATTGCGATTTTAAGTTTGCTTCTCGTTATTGCAAGTTTTGCTGTATCGGTAATTTTAAATATGATTGTACGTGAGAAAATTAAGGATATTGGAATTTTGAAATCAATTGGATATACAAATAAAAATGTTCGAAGAATTTTTACTATAGAAGGATTGATAATTGGCGTATTTGGGATGGTTCTGGCAAGTGGATTGTCGCCACTTGTACTTATAGGGTTAAAAATTTTATTTAAGGAATATATGAAAGGTGGAACTTATTATCTGGAAGAGTTGCCTTTGTATATTTCACAAAAGGAACTTCTTATTATTTATGGAGTAACATTTGTAGTTGTATTTTTGTCAACAATCTTCCCAGCAGCTAGAGCAGCCAGATTAAAACCTGTGGAGGCGTTAAAATATGAATAAAATAATAGAATTGAAAAATGTTAATAAAATTTATAAGACAAAAGTTGAAAATATTCATATTCTAAAAAATATAAACTTGGCGTTTAACAAAGGAGATTTTATTTCAATACAAGGTAAGTCAGGAAGTGGTAAAACATCGCTTTTAAATATACTTGGTCTTTTAGATGAGCCGACTGATGGAGAAATTTATATAGGCGGAGAAAAGATACACTATAAAAATGAAAAAGCAAAAACAGCAATAAGAAATAAAAAAATAGGATTTGTTTTTCAATTTCACTATTTGTTAAATGAATTTACAGCACTTGAAAATGTTATGATGCCTGCACTTGTAAATAAAAATATGAATAAGAATGAAATTAAGAAAAAAGCAAAAGAACTGCTTGCACTAGTGGGACTTGCAAAACGTATAAAACATAAACCAATGGAGCTTTCAGGAGGGGAAAAGCAGCGTGTGGCAATAGCAAGGGCGATGATTAACGATCCTGATATAATACTAGCTGATGAACCTACAGGAAATCTTGACACAGAAACAAGTAATATGATAAATGAACTATTTATGAAAATAAATCAGGAAAGAAATCAGTCAATAATAATAGTTACTCATAGTCTGGAATTAGCAAATCTGGCTAATTATAAGTATAAAATTGAAAATGGCGAATTTAATATGATTTTACCAACAATACAATTTTAGGAAATTTTGATAATGGAAAAAGAAAAAATTTATTTGCATTATGATATGGATGCTTTTTTTGCGGCAATTGAGCAAAGGGATAACAGGGAACTTAGAGGAAAGCCTATTGCAGTAGGACATGGAGTTGTTACAACGGCAAGTTACGAAGCTAGAAAATATGGAGTAAAATCTGCAATGCCAACAGTTCAGGCTAAACGGCTATGCCCAAATCTTATTGTCGTAAGTCTTAGAAAAGGTATTTATTTTGAAGAGGGCAGGAGAATACAGGGATTAATAAAAAATGTGTTGAAAAAATCTGAATTTACATCTGTTGATGAAGGTTATATTGATATTACAGAATTTATTCGGAATAAAAATATGAAACTTGATAAAAGAGATGAAATTTTAAAGATAAAGAGATTTATAAAAAAATTTAAAAAATTTATTTATGATAATTCTAAGCTTACTTGCTCAGTTGGTATAGGTTTTAGCAAGATAAGCGCTAAAATTGCAAGTGATATTGATAAGCCAAATGGCTATTTTATATTTAGAAACCGTGAACATTTTTTAGATTATATTTATAATAAGGAACTTGGGATAATTCCAGGAATCGGAAAAAAAACAAGGGAAGTATTGAAATTATTTAATATAACGAATGTCTTTCAACTCTATGAAATTGAAAAAAATGAGTTAATCAGAAGATTTGGGGAAAGTAAAGGAGAGTATCTGTATAATGCTATTCGTGGCTTGCATTCTTCTGAAATAAATACAGATAGAAAAAGACAGTCTTATGGACACGAAGTTACTTTTAATCAGGAGGAAAATGATATTTTTATATTACATGCTGAATTAAAAAAGCAATCAGAAAGATTGAGCAGCAAACTTATTGAGAAAAATGAATTTGCTAAAACTGTTACAATAAAAATCAGGTATTCCAATTTTGTAACACATACCCGCTCAAAGACTTTGAAAAGTGCAACTAATGATATAAACGAAATATACGAAGCAGCAATCGAAAATCTGGAATTCTTTGAAAAAAAAGATGAAGTACGACTTATTGGAGTACAGCTTAGTTCAATTTTGAAAAGTAATGTAGTTCAGTTGTCATTTGATGATTTAAAATAGATTATTAAAAAATTTGAGAAAAATTATTTAAGTTGGGAAGTGAAAGTAAATGACTTTAAATGAAAAAGAAATATTAGATTACATTGATGAAATAAATCTCTTGTTAGAGAAAGCCTATGTACCTTACTCAAAATTTCCTGTAGCAGCATTGTTAATCGATAATAATGGAAAAAAGCATAAAGGAGTAAATGTTGAAAATGCATCTTTTGGACTTACACTTTGTGCTGAACGTAATGCGATTACAACAGCGGTTACTGAAAATATGAAGAAAATAAAAGTACTTATTGTAACAGGAAAAACACCTGAGCCAATTAGCCCTTGTGGAGCGTGTAGACAGGTAATAAGAGAATTTTCTGACAAGGATACAGTAATAATTTTAACAAATAAGGATAAAAAATATAAAATCACTTCATTAGAAGAGCTTTTACCATATTCATTTGGAGCAGAAGATTTGTAAAAAATTTATAATATCTTTTAAAAAGTTTAATACAGGCGTGTCTGAAAACTCTTAATCAATAATATTTTTAATAATTACTTAAACTTATTTTATTTATTGACTTTAGTCAGTTGAGTACGCAAAGCGTGTGAAATATAAAACCGTCCGCATAGCGGGTGCGAAAACGTAAGTTTGCAACAAAATACACCTTTCGTTATAATAGCGTTGTTCAAAGCTACTATTAATGAAAGGAAAGTATTTAATGGCTAATAGAACTAAATAGACTGTCTCATATTAAATGGATGTACAAGTGTGTCATATAGTATTTACACCTAAGTATAGACGAAAAATTATATGTAGTCAATACAGAAAAAGTGTGGGAAAAATTTTAATAAGATTATATGAATATAAAGGAGTTGAAATAATAGAAGGACATTTGATGAAAGATCACCTGCATATGCTATAGGTGTATTAAATTTTATGGGATATCTGAAGGGAGAAGTATATTGATGATGTTTGACAAGCATGCAAACTTAAGATATAAATTTGGAAACAGACATTTCTGGTCATAAGGATATTATGTAAGTAGGCTTAAATGAAAGCAACCATAAAAAAATATATAGTCAAACAGGAGAAACATGATATAGCGATGGACAAATTAAGTGTAGTAATATGAAGCCCTTTTTAAAATTTTCAAATCTTGGAGTTTCATTTCTTCCAGTTCTATAATTTTTATTTGTATTAGATTCTCAATATCTTTTTCAGAAAGGTTTGTTGTATCTGAATTTTTCATCTATCACTCCTTGATTTTTTAATAAGAATTTGATAAAATAAATATAGATTACAAAAGTTTGTATTTCATTTTTACTATAAAAACTAGGAAGCAAAAATGAGGCAAATTTTTATAAAACGTTGAAAAAATTTCTTATAGACTAAGAGTTTATAAAAAGAGATCCTTTTAAAATAAGTAAAAATAATAATTATGACTTGAATTAAAAAGTAAAATTATTTCAAAATCTCTAAAAATAACTATTTAAAGTGATTTATAAAATGGCAAAATCAGTAAAATATCAGAAAATAAAAGTACAATTTAGAATTTTAGTAGTCTTTTTTAAAGACTACTATATTTTTGATTATAAATATTTTTTAAAAATGAAGGAAATAAAAATGGGAAAATTAATAATTATAGAAGGTACAGATGGAAGTGGGAAACAGACACAGGCGGAATTGCTATACAAGAAATTAAAAGAAATAGAAGGGGAAGGAAAAGTAAAGAAAATATCTTTTCCAAATTATGAAAGCAGAGCTTCCGAGCCTGTAAAAATGTATCTTGCAGGTGAATTTGGAAAAACAGCGGAAAGTGTTAATGCTTATGCGACTTCTGTACTTTATTCAGTTGACAGGTTTGCTTCGTTTAAGACTGAATGGGAAGAGTTTTACAAAAATGGGGGAATCGTGATTAGTGATAGGTACACAATTTCAAATATGATTCATCAAGTGCCGAAAATATCTGATAAATCTGAACGTGAAATATATTTGAACTGGTTAATAGACTTGGAATGGAGAAAAATAGCAATACCAGAGCCAGATATTGTATTTTTCTTAGATATTCCATTTGAGTTTAGTCAAAAACTTATGAAAAATAGAGAAAATAAAATAACTGGAGAAAAAGAGAAGGATATTCACGAAAAAGATAAAAATTACCTGAAAAATTCCTATGAAGTAGCAAAAGAATTGTCAGTAAAATATAAGTGGGATGTAATTTCTTGCGTTAAAGATGACAAATTAAGAACGATAGAAGATATAAATGATGAAATAGCGAAAATTATTTTTAAAAAAATATAATGTAAGGAAAAATTGCAAAATAAAGTATCACTAGTATCACTATAGACTTATTTAATAATCTTGATATAATAAATGGTAACAAAGATACTGGCAATGAATATTGAAAGAATAAAAAAATTAAGAAAGGAAACTATTGAATGAGGCTATAAAATTGAACATTTAAGAGGCAGTTGGACATCCATCAAAACTGTCTGCCCTTGACAGGCTTGTAACTATGCTTCCGTATTAAGAACTATGGCGAACATTGCCTTTGAATACGGCGTTGCAAAAAGTACCATCTGTGAGTGTGTTAAATGAACTGAGAACATACTGATAAAAAGCAGGGAGTTTTCCTTGTCTAAAAGAGGGAGCTTTTCAGAGACACTGAGATAGAGGTTGTACTGGTTGACACTACGGAATGCGAAATTGAGCATCCTAAAAAAACAGCGGAAATATTACTCGGGAAAAAAGAAAAAGCACACGCTAAAGACTCAGATAGTGGCAGACGAAAAAGATCTAAGGATACATAGGCATAAATAAGATACACAGTAACAGCTTAATACTTACAAAATCGACAAAAAGGAACAAATTAACTAAAGAAGATAGAAAATACAATTCGACTATTTCAAAGCGGAGAATCTAGATGGAGCATGTGAATAGGCATATCAAGAAATTCAGGATAGTGTCTACACGTTATGGAAACAAGAGAAGAAAATTTTCTATGAGATTCTCGTTGATTTGTACAATTTATAATTTTGAACTATAGGTTGTCAAATAGGTTTAATGTCATTTCTTTGTTTAAATTTTCAAGATATTCTTTTGCTCCGTCAACAAATGAGACTGTATCAGTTTCAGAATCTAAAGTGGATAAAATAGGTATTTTAATTCCATTTATCTCTATATATTCAAATTTTTCCTCTTGATTTTTATTAGACATCTTTATACCTCCATTTTATTTTTACCATTGATTTTCTACAAAAGTTCTGATTACTCTTCCTTTACAATATAATAATTCTGTATTCAAAACAATAATATCATCATAACCAGGATTAAATGAACGTAATCTGATAATTCCCTGTTTATCTATTATTAATTGTTTTATATATGTCTCATCATTATATTCAAAAACGCAAACTTTACCGTTTAAACTTATTGGATTACTGCAAAGTTCGGGATCAACAATGGCAATAGCACCATCAGGAATACTTTTATCAAGACCAGTCATACTTTCACCAGAAACTTTAATTGCAAAAATTCCTTTTCTATAAATGTTTTGTGGTACCGGATAACTGCCTATCTCTTCTGAAAGGTTTATATAGCCTGTACCAGCACTTGCCTTTCCATACATCGGGATCTCCAATATTTCGATAGAAGTTAAAGGCTCTGGAGCTGGATTTTTTATATCTGTAATTCCAGCTAAATAATTTAAGTCAATATTAAAAAATTTTGCATAAGCTGTAATAAACTTGCTGCTTGGCTCAGATAAATTATTTTCCCAACGTGAAATCATACTTTTAGTTATGTTAAGATTATATTCCCTATTTAATTTTTCAACAAGGGAATCCATTGATAAAGAATTTTCTTTTCGTAAATCCTTTAACCGTTTACCAATATTCATATTAATTCCTCCACATCTATATTTTTATTATAACATATTTGTTCCTAAAATGCAACAAAATATAAAAATTATATTTGGAATCATTATTTTTATAAAATTAGTTGCTTAATAGGAATTATAATAGTAAAATTTTTTATAAAAATTTAAATTTTCTTTGCTTAATTTCTAAAAACATAGTACAATTAATTGTATAAAATATTGATTCAAGAAAGGAAACATAGATATGAAAAGCTTGAAGGATATAAAGGAAATGCTTTCAAAATCAGGGTCATTAATTTTAGGAACAAAAAAAGAAGTTAAAGAGCTGACAAATATTATTAATGATGATGAGATTATTACTTATGCGACTTCAGGAGTGTATGATGGGCATACGTGGCTTGTCGTTTCAACTAATAAGAGAATTATTTTTTTGGATAAAGGAATGCTTTTTGGTGTTAATCAAATTGAGATTCCTCTTAGCAAAGTAAATGCTGTGAAATACAAAAAAGGTTTATTTGTAGGCGAGATAGAAATATGGGATGGAGCTTCTATGTTTAGAGTAAAAAGTGTATTGAAAAAAACACTTATTCCATTTATAAACGCTGTAAATAATTCGATAGAAGAAATGAAGAAAACACAAAATTCTCCAAAATTATCTGTAGCTGATGAAATTATAAAATTTAAAAGATTACTTGATGAGGGGGCAATAACACAAGAAGAATTTGATAAGAAAAAGAAAGAGCTCTTGTAATAGTGAGTATTGAGAATTTTAATAATTTTTTCAAAAAATTTATTACAATTATTCACTAAATTATGATATAATTAGACATATTGATAAATTAGAGATGTGGAAGGACGTAGATAAAATGAAAAAACTAATATTTTCACTTATATTTTTGATTGGGGCGCAAGGATTTAGTGATACGTGCAGTTTTGCTCCTAATCCTGATACTTTTTTAGAAAGAGTTATAAAAAAAATACAATCTGAAAAAAGAACAAATGATATTTTTTGCGATAGAGATAAAGTAAAAATGGCATATTACACAATTGAAGATGAGGATTATAATGCAAATGTAGGAGTTGCCATAAAAGTGGCTCCAACAACTACTAACGATGATTTTAAAAAAGAGTTTTATAAAAAATTTAATGATTATAAAGATTTTTTTGCAAAAATTGATACCAAAAATCTTGGAAAAACTCCATTGCCAGATAAAGAAATAGTGCGTTTCTACGTACAATTTCCAGATGAAAAAAGCATCATTATAATTGGAAAATATGAATATAATTTAAAGACGAAAGAACATCAATTAGTAGCTAATTTAAAAGCAAAGGATTATTTTGAAAAATTAAATTTATTCCAGCCATTGGCAGTAAAAGTTACATATTCTGATGATGGTCATATATTTTAATAAAAAAATAATAAAAGTAATGTTGAAAAATATTTAGGAGGGAAATTATGAGCATCAAAAGGATAAGAAAAGCTGTTATACCTGCAGCAGGACTTGGAACGAGAGTTTTACCAGCAACCAAAGCACAGCCTAAAGAAATGCTTGTAATAGTTGACAAACCTGCACTACAGTATCTTGTAGAAGAACTTGTATCTGCGGGAATTGAAGAAATTCTTATTATTACTGGAAGAAATAAGGGATCAATAGAAAATCATTTTGATTATTCTTATGAACTGGAAAAAACATTAGAAGAAAAAGGGAAAAAAGATTTATTGAAAATAGTAAACAATATTTCTGAAATGTCAAATATTTATTATGTTCGTCAAAAAAGACCATTAGGTTTAGGGCATGCAATAAGCTGTGCAGAAGCATTTGTAGGAGATGAGCCATTTGTTGTGCTTTTAGGAGACGATATTATCTATACTGATAAAGATAAAGGGCAAAGTCCTGTTACAAAACAGCTTGTAGAAAAATATAATGAACTACAAGGCGGTACAATTTTAGGAGTACAGGAAGTTCCTCACGAAAATGTCTCAAAATATGGGATAATAAAGCCATTAAAGCAAATTGACGAAAAAACAGTGGCAGTAGAAGATTTCATTGAAAAACCATCAATTGCTGAAGCTCCGAGTAATCTTGCTGCATTAGGGCGATATGTGTTGGAGCCTGAAATCTTTTCATATTTAAAAAGGACAAAACCTGGAAAAGGTGGAGAAATTCAGTTGACAGATGCAATTTTGGCAATGAAGAACGATGGTGAAAAATTGTATGCGTATAATTTTGATGGATTAAGATATGATACTGGAGATAAATTTGGAATGTTTGTTGCAAACGTTGAATTTGGATTAAGACACGAGGAATTAAAGGATAAAGTAAAAGATTACTTGAAAGATTTAGTGGAAAAACTATAATTTTTTATATTAAGAGCATAAGTTTAATAGCGTTATGCTCTTTTATTTTTGAATGAATGCTATTTATTTTTAAGATTTTATATGTTAAAATATACACAAATTTTAAATCGAAAATGAGGGAGATTCAATTGTATAAAATAAAAATTAATAACATGAAATTTCATTCATATATAGGTGTTTATGAAGAAGAAAAAAAAATTGGACAAAACATTGAAATTGATTTAATCATTTCACTTTCAAAGGAAATTATTAAGAATGATGACATAAATAGTACATTGAGTTATGGAGATTGTTATAGAAAAATAGAAGAAATTGTTAAAGCAAGCAGAGTAGATTTGCTGGAAACATTGGCTTTGGATATTATAAAAGAGATAAAAGAAATGAATGAAAAAATTGAATATGTGCAAGTAAATATACGAAAATTAGCAGTTCCGATTAATGGAATTTTTGACAGTGTTGAAATTCAGATAAAAGATTAGGCGGAGCAAGGAAAGGGATAAAATAAAAAATGGCTAAAAACAAAGTTTATTTAAGTTTGGGCAGTAATATTGGAAAAAGAGAAGAATATATTCAAAAAGCTATTGAAGCAATTGAAAAAACTGAAGGAATTGAAGTATTGAAAAAATCAGGATTATATGAAACAACTCCTGTTGGATATTTAGAGCAAGATTTATTTTTAAATGCAGTAATTAAGATTGAAACTGATTTTTCAGCAAGAGAAATCTTAAAAATCATAAATAAAATTGAAGCTGAACTGGATAGAAAAAGGGAAATTAGATGGGGACCAAGAACGATTGATATTGATATTTTGATTTTTTCAGATAAAAAAATTAACGAACCTGATTTGATAGTTCCACATAAGGAAATGATGAATAGATTATTTGTACTAGTTCCATTGATTGAAATTTACGATGGAGAGTATTTTGGCAAAGAAGAAATTTTACAAAAAATAGATGAATTAGTTGAGGCAGGAGATCAAAAAATCGAAAAAATTTGAAAAAACTAATTTAACTTATGGTAACCCGAATTAGGAAATAATATAAAAAGAATTGTAATAATTCTTATATTTTTTTGAATTTTAAAATTAAATTATCGGACGTTGTTTATTTTATTATATTATATTTATTATTTTATTTACAACTATTAAATCATTACAACAACTCATTTTACAATTACTTGAATGAATAATGTTAAGTTATGGACAAGTCTAAATATCATTTATTGTAAATAATAATTTACAAAGATAAAATCATGTAATAAATATGGACTAGACTCATTTAATGATATATATAAGAATAAAGTTTGTCAAAATAGAATTGAAGAATACCATTTGTTGTTGAAATAAAAAGAAAGGTTAAAAAAATGAAAAAAAACAAAAGTATAGATAAAGAAACAAGATTAAAAAATATTGAAAATGCAGTACGTGAAATATTGATAAATATTGGTGAAGATGTGTATAGAGAAGGACTTATTGAAACTCCTAAAAGGGTTGCAAAAATGTATGAGGAGATTTTGAGTACAAAAAATGTGAATGATTTTGAGAATTATAAATTATTTGATGTGAATCTGGGTGAGTCGCAAGAAATGGTGCTTGTAAAGGAGATACCATTTTTTTCAATGTGTGAACATCATATGTTGCCATTTTTTGGAAAGGTGCATGTTGCTTATATTCCGAGAGATAATAAAGTTATTGGACTTAGCAAGATACCAAGACTTGTGGAATTTATTTCAAAAAAATTAAGTGTTCAGGAGGAAATCACTGTAAATATTGCAAAGAAATTAATAGAGATATTGAATCCATTAGGAGTAGCTGTTGTAGTTGAAGCAAGGCATATGTGCATTGAAATGAGAGGAATTAATAAAATTGGTTCTGTGACTAGAACTTCGTTTTATAGTGGGGAATTTAAAGAGAATGTGGGTAGGAAGAAGGAGTTTTTGGATGGGATAAAATAAAATTTTAAGGATATTTTTTTAGTTTGGAGAAAAATATGATGGAGTTAATAACTAAGGAAAAATTTTATGAACTAATGGAAGAATATTCTGAATATGTTTTTTGGCAAAAATACGAGGATATATCTGAAAATTTATTACAAATATTAAAAGAAGATATTTATAAGAATGAAAATTCATACGACATACTGACACCTTTTAAAGAAGAGGGAAAAGATTGGTTATTGAAATATGTATACAAATATCAGCCTAGAACTGGAAAAATTTTAAAGGAAAATTCTAAACTTTTTGGTGGAGTAGATTTAGATACAAAATTAGAATATACAAAAGAAGGAGAACTTGGTAATACGTTTTTAGGATTAGAATGTAGTAATACAATAATTGAAATTGAAAGAGATTTTTATGGAAATAACTTATGTGATAAAGAGGAAAATAAAACTATATCTAAAGAAATAAATAGGTATCATTCTCTTCCAGAAAAAATAAAGATGGCTTATTTTTATAAGTTTAGTGGATTTGGAACTAGTGGAATCGGATCTGTATTACCTTGTAACAGCTGGGATAGTTTTGATGGATATATGGACTCGTACAAAATTCCTAAAGGAAAACAAAAGAAATGGTATAAATGGATAGAACAATTTATGCCGAAATTTGATTTAAAATCATTGGGTGGAACATGTACGGATTTTATGAGTTTTTTGGATACAAGATATGAAGGAAATGAAAATGAAATTGAAATAACGCTATTTGTGAAAACACATTTAAAAGATGGGATTGTATATGCAATACAAAATGGCGATATAGAAAATATGAAGATACTTAGCAACCCGGCTGAAGCGATAGATAGATAGATATTGTGAATATATTTTGACAATGCATAAGACGGATTTTGATTTTACTCCATATTTTGAAACACTAAAAAAACTGGATGGAAAAGGAGCAACTAATATTTCTATGGAAGAGGAAGATTTATATATGGTAGAAATAAGGGTGGCATATATAAAAGGTAAACATATAGGTAACAGAGAAAAGGAGTTAAAATGGTATGAACAGATGAAATGGTATTTAGATTTTCATTCTTTTAAAAATAATTATATACAACTAAAAACAGATAAAGGCTGGAGGGAAGAAAAGACTGAGATAAAATTTTTGGATGTAATAATGGATAAAAGAGTAAAAGAAGAAATAAAAACTGGAAAAGTTGAGGAAATTAAAATATTTTCTATTTTAGATAGAGGAAAACCAACTGGTGAAAGTGATGCTGTTGTTTTTATAACATTTAATAAAAAAGAAGGATTAACTACTTTTCACATATGGGATTATTATACCGAAGAAACGGATATGAATGAAAAAATAAATGAAATGAAATTGTTAATAGAACCAGAAATAGAAGAAATATTCGACTGGAAATGCAAAAATAAATTTCCTTATGATTATGTAAAATTTGGAAAAAAAGAATTAATCTCTGAAGCGAAAATAGATAGAATTTATAAGAAAACAACGAAGTGAGCAATAAAAAATGTGTAAAAGAACTAATTATTATATAAGACAAATAAATGGCAATAAAGTAGATTTAGAAGAAGCATTAGAAATGTTTGAAATAAAATATAAAAAGTTACTAAAATTTAAATATGTTTCACAAGGAGCAGGGTTAGATTTGATTGATGTAGTAGAAAATAATCATTATATATCTAAAAGTTTAAGCATAAAAATACTAAATGGAAAAATTTTTTTGGAAGTATTTGATGAAGATGAGGAAGAAGATTATGAATATTATTATTATATAAATCCAAATGCACCGATAGCATTGACATATTATCCAAATTATCCAGATTTAATAGACAATAATCTGCATAAAGTTCCTTTAAATATGTTCGTAGAAGATAAAGAATTTGTTTGTGAAGTTATAAAAGATTTTTTTGATAAAGGAAATACTGAAAAAATAAAAGAAAATTATATTAAGAATAAGTGGATAATGGATAAATACAAATAATAAAATTAATTTTTTAGAGTATTTATGAGAGGAAGTAAAATGTTAAGAGATTTTAAAAAAGAAAAAGAAATGCCAAAAGAAATTATTGAAAAATATAAAGGGCAAGTACCAAATGAGATTATAGAAATCTGGAAAAATTATGGATTGGGAAATTTTTTGAATGGGTATCTAAGAGTAATAAATCCAGATGATTATAAAGAATTAGTAGAAGAAACTTACTTTAGAGGAAAAGAGTCAATACCTTTGTTTACAACAGCTTTTGCAGATGTAATAACATGGCAAGAAAATGGATTTATAGACATAGTTCAGTATAGATATGAGGATTTTGAGATAATGTTAAAAAATATGGGATATTTTTTAAAATTTATATATACTGAAAAAACATTTACTGATGATTATTTTGATTTAAAATTATATGAAAAGGCTGTAAAAAGATATGGAGAATTAGAATATAATCAAAGTTTTTGTTTTGTTCCATTGTTAGGGTTAGGTGGGAAGAAAAGTGTTGATAATTTAGATAAAGGAGATACTTTGACACATATTTACTTGATTACGGAGCTTGTGGGGAAAGTAGGAATAGATGATTAGAATTAAGTTAGAATATCAAAATAAACTTAACAAATGATAATTTTTACAAAAATAGGAGAAAAAAGTTATGAAAGAATCATTATATGGGGAAAAGAAAAGAGTAAAATTACTTGCGGAAATTTTAGACAAAATGGATAATCCAGCGAGTGATGTTCAGGTTATTCATGTTAGTGGGACGAATGGGAAAGGTTCGACTTGTTATATGATTAATAGCATTTTGTGTGAAATGGGATATAAAGTTGGATTATTTACGAGTCCTCAAATAACGACAATTTATGAATTGATTAAGGTTAATGGGGTTGAAATTACAGAACTGGAATTTGAAGATTGCAAAAATAAGTTAAGACAGGTTTTGAATGAATTGAATTTGAACTTGGAGAATGATTTGTCGTATTTTGAGATGGTGTTTTTGATTGCGATGATACATTTTAAAAATAAGGCAGTGAATGTTCTGATTTTGGAATGTGGGCTTGGAGGGGAGCTGGATGTAACGAATGCAGTTTCAAAAATTGATTATACTATTTTTACAAAGATTGGGATTGATCATAAAAATATTTTGGGGAATACGATTGAGGAAATTTGTCAAACAAAATCAAAAATTATAAGAAAACAGAGCAATGTTATAATTGCTCCAAATCAAAGAGATGTAGTTTATGAAATTTTGGAAAAAGAAGCAAAATATAAAAATTGTGATATTTTTTTAGCTGAAAAAAATATAAAAATCGAAAAAGTGAAAAATATAGAAGAGAATAGGCAAAATATTTATGAAAAAGAAGATTTAAAATCTAAAAACAGTTTAGAATTTCAAAATAAAGTTAGAGCTGAAATAACTGGAAATTATGATTTTGGGAAAAATTTTAAAAATAATGAATATTTTTTTAGATTTGGGCTAAAAGGTGAACAACAGCTGGAGAATCTAGCAACAGTTTTAATGTGGTATTTTAGATTTTGTGATGAAAATATTCTACAAAATACAGAAAGAATATTGGATAGAGCTTTGGGAACATTACAAATTGAAGGACGAATGGAAAAAGTTGAGAAAATTAAAAATGTGTATTTGGATGTGGCACATAATGAGGATAGTGTCGAGGCATTTGTAGATTATATTAAAAAGAATTTTGATAATAAGAAAAAGATTTTTGTAGTTGGATTTTTGAAGGATAAGGAAGTTGAGAAATGTGTGAATCTTTTAAAAATAGTTGGGGATAATTTTATATTGACAGAGCCGAATAACGAAGAAAGAAAATTGGATTCAGAGATTTTAAAAAAATATTTTGAAGATAAAAAAATTGAAAACTCTAAAAATATTATAATTTCTGAAAAGAATATTGAGAAGGCTTTTTTGAAAGCATTAGAATTGAGGGAGAATGAAGATGAGTGTATTTTTGTAGTGGGATCATTTTACTTGTTAGGAGAAGTAAAAAAAGTTATTGAAAAATGTTTTTAATTTAATCAGAATAAATATTAAAACAAAAAAACAGGCATACCATTTAAGAAGGGAAAGAAATAAAAAAATGATTAAAATTAATGAAATTAAGAATAAGGATTCAAAAAATATTGTTATTGAATTTAATGGAAATAAAGAAGAATTACGTAAATTTGAGAATTTTTTGGAAGAAAAGAATATTTTTTCATTTAATAAAAATGAAGGGATTACAGCTATTTTTAAATATTCAGAATTAAAACAATTAGTTGAGATTTTGAAAATGGAAAATAGTTTTGAATTTGAAAATGGAATTGAAAAATTGGAAGAGATTTTACAAGAAAATAGACTGATTTGGAAAGGAAATAATTTCGAGTTTGATTTGACGACTGAGTCGGTTATTTATTCGATTTTGAATATTACGCCAGATTCGTTTTATGATGGTGGGAGAAATTCGAGTATTGATAAGGTTTTAAAAAGGGTTGAGAATGATATTAGAAATGGGGCTAAAATATTTGAATTTGGGGGAAAATCATCGAAGCCTAATTTTGATGATATTTCGGCAGAAGAAGAATGGAATCGGATTGAAAAATATATTAAGGCTGTGAAAAAGGAGTTTCCAGATATTGTGCTGGCTTTGGATAGTGATACTGAGGAAGTTATTGAAAAAGGGCTGGAAGCTGGGATTGACATTATTAATGATTTTAATGGATTTACTTCGGAAAAGAAATTGAAATTAGTTGAAAAATACAAGCCTGCATTGGTTGTTATGAATAATGGACGGTTTGATAAAATTCCAAACTTGAAAAATTATTTAGAAAATTATTTTGATGAGCGAGTAAAAGCAATTTTAGAAACTGGAATTGAGAAAGAAAAAATTTCGATAGATCCAGGAGTTGGATATTCCTCAAATAACAGTATGAATACGCCTGAAGATATGGAAAGAATTAAATCGGTAAAATATTTGCGAGATATGAAATTACCAATTATGATTGCAATTTCAAGAAAAAGTTTTAATGAAAAAATATTTGGGCTGTCGCTAGAAGAAAGACTTATGGGAACATTGATGTTTGAGAGTCTAATGGTACAAGATGGAGGAAGGATTTTGAGGGTTCATGATGTAAAGGAAACTAGGGATATTTTGAATATGCTGGAAATTTATAATAAAATTTAATTTTATACTCTAACCTGTTTAAAATTAAACTATTAAAAATTATACAAACTTAGGGTTTGAGTAAATAGTCATAGCCTTTGAGTTCTGTTTTAAAGTGGTTTTACTATAAAATTAAAGAAAATATTCAAAAGGAGATTATTTTGAAAATAGAAAATATAAATTTTTTGAAAAAACATTTACAAAATTTAGCAGAATACGAGCCTGAATTGAAAACAAAAATAGGAAAAATTTCGGAAATATTATCACAAACAAAAATAGAGGATTTAACGAACAGAAAGTCCAAAGTTCATTTATCAGCGAGTGCTATAGTTTTTAAGAATGATAAATGTTATTTTATAAAACATCCATATCTAAAAACTATTTTACTGCCAGCAGGACATGTAGAAAGTGGTGAAATACCTTTAGACACTGCTATCCGTGAATTTGTAGAAGAAACTGGTTTTTTTGCAAAAATTGATGAAAATATGCGAAATTTTGGATTGATTGATGTGAATGTAATTGGAATTCCTGAAAGTCTTGTGAAAAGTGAAGAGGAACACGTTCATATTGATTTTCGGTATAAACTTGTTTTGGATGAAGATAGAAAAGGGCAAAAGGCTGAGTTGGAGTGGTTTTTGTTGGAAAAAAGTGAAGTTGATAGTGAATTTAATAAATATTATAAATATTTGGAATAATAGGAATAATGAGGTACAATATAAATATATAAAGCTTCAGATGATTTGTTTATAATCATAAGGAAGTAAAAAATAGAGTTTTTTATAATAAAGGTAATTTATAAAAAAAGGAGACGTGAATAATATGAAAAAAATAATTTTAAGTTTATTTGTATTGCTAAGTTTATCGACTTTTACACAGGAAAAATATCAAGTGGAAATAGAACCATCTGCAAAAATATCTCAAAATGTTGTTCAGAGCTATAATTCTCAAATTGAAAAGGAAGTTAATAAAATATATTCAAAAGAAGAAATGTTTGGAATTATGAATAAAATGATGAATGGAGCTTCTGTTCAAGGGAAAAACGAGGGAAATGACTTAAAAGAATTAATGAATGTTTTTTTTGGAGAAGAGTATATTTCTAAAATGATGGATATGATGTTTAAATATTATAAAATTGAAATAGAAAAGATAAATTATATTTCTGAAAATAAAGCGTATGTAAAAGTTAAATTGGGATTTCCTATTAATATGGATGAAATAAAAAGCATGGGCAGTATTGATAAAATGCTAGAAAAAGCCGAGGAGAGCTCTAAAAAACTTGAAGTGGCCTTTAAGAAAAGAACAGGAAAAACAATGGAAGAATATACAAAGTCAATTTCAGAAAAAGATGAAAAAGCAATGAAAAAATATTTTAAAATAATGGGTGAAATTCAAATGGAAATCATGGATGAAGAGTTTGCTAAAATAACGAAAAATGGAAAATATGTCGGAAGAAAAGAAATTTTAGAGGCTAACAAGAAGAATGAAAAATGGGTAATTGAAAATCCTAATTTTGGGTATTAAAATAATATTAAGACAGGAAAAACAAATTTGAATAGTAAGATTAAAGCAGAGAAAATATAATAAAAATAATACACATAGTTCAAAAAGATGGTATCAAATAAAGGAGGGAATCTATTGTAAAAAAAGTAGGGGAGTGTGAAAACTTCCTTTTTTTGCAATTATTTTGATTATATGATAAGATAAAAGTAAAACAGGTGTGGAAAGTGAAGTAAATTATGAAAAATTATATAAAAAATATGAGTAAAAAAGATTTAGTGTTACTAAATATACGGAAAATGTATGATTCTTATGGATATAAAAAGATTTCTCTTCCGAGTTTTGAGGAATATGATTTATACAATGAAAATAAGGATTTTATTGACAGGAATGTATTGACTGTTATGAGTCCGAATGGGAAATTGTTAGCGTTGAGACCTGATATTACGTTGTCGGTTGCTAAAAAGGTGTCTAAAGATCAGTCTTTGAAATACAGTAAAATTTATTATCAGGAAAATACTTACAATTTGACAAAATATGTTGGTTACGAAGAGGATGAACAGCTGGGGATTGAATTAATTGGGAAAGAATCGACGTTTTTGGATTTTGAGATTATTAATCTTGCAGTAAAAAGTCTGGATATTATAAATAAAAAAAGTATGATTGTTTTGTCGCATGCGGGATTTATTTCTTCAATTTTTCAAAATTTCGATTTGGAGTATGAAATAAAAGAGCAAATATTGGATTGCATTAATAGAAAAAGTAGCCACGATATACAAAAAATACTAAAAAGAAATGAACATATTTCAGAAAATGTGAAAAAATTAATTTATAAAATTCCTGAATTATCGGGGAATTTGGGAAATATTGAAAAGGAACTTTTAAAATATGAAATAAATGACAATACGAAAAAAATATTATCTGAACTTAAACAGCTAAACAGTTTATTGATGAAATTTTACAAGAAATCAAAAATTGTATTTGACTTTTCTGTTGTAAAAAATCTAAATTATTACAACGGAATTATTTTGCAAGGGTATATCGAAGACTTTCCAAACGTAATTTTAACTGGTGGCAGATACGACAAATTGTTTGAAAAATTTGGGGTTGATACTGGAGCTGTTGGATTTGCTATTTTGACTGATGGATTGAAGGGGTATTATAAGGATACTGATAAAAAGGATTTTGAGGTTTTGATTGCTTATGATAACAGCGATTTTGAAAAATTGGTGGAAATTGTGAATGATTTTCAGAAAAAGGGGCTTAGAATAAGGACGGAAAATATTGAGAATTTAGGTGAAAGTGATTTTGAAATTTTTAATTTTGATGAGAAATATATTTTTCAAAACGGGGAATTAAAAAAGGAGGAATAGTATGATAAATATAGCTCTTCCTAAAGGGAGATTAGGAAATAAAGTGTATAATTTATTTGAGAAAATAGGTTATGAAAGTTCGGAAATGAAGGAAGATAACAGGAAATTGATTTTTGAGAATGAGGAAAAAAATATTAGATTTCTTTTGGTGAAGCCGTCGGATGTAGGGGTTTATGTCGAAAAGGGAAGTGCGGATATTGGAGTTGTAGGAAGGGATATACTGCTTGAAGAAAATCCTGATGTATATGAATTAATGGACTTGGGATTTGGGAAATGCAGGTTTTCGATTGCAGGACCGATGGATTTTAAGGAAAATTTCGATAGACCTCTTGTGGTTGCAACGAAGTATCTTAATGTGGCGAAAAAATACTTTGACTCAATTAATAGGGATGTAGAGCTTATAAAATTAAATGGTTCTATTGAAATAGCACCGATTTTGGGACTTTCGGATGTAATAATGGATATAGTTGAAACTGGGACAACTTTGAAGGAAAATAATTTGAAGATTCTTACAAACATCGAAGATATAACTGCCAGATTTGTTGCCAATAAATCAAGTTACAGATTTAAAAATAAAAAAATCGAGGAAATTGTTAATAAGATAAAAGAAATTTTGTAAAATAAAAAAGTGAAATGGAGTGATGCGTTATGATTAAGACAATAAAGTATTCAAAAAATGTTGATTTGGAAAAGGAGCTTGCTAGAAGCCAGTTTTCGTACGATGATGTAAATGAAACTGTGGAAAGCATTTTGAAAGATGTTAAAGCTAGAGGAGATAAGGCTTTGATAGAATATACTGAAAAATTTGATGGTGTAAAACTAGAAAATCTAGAAGTTACACAGGAGGAAATTCAAAAAGCCTTTGACACAATTGACAAGGAATTAATGGAAGTTATTCAGTATTCGCACGACAACATCAAGAAATTTCACGAAAAGCAAGTTAGGAATGATTTTTTAATAAGACAGGAAAATGGCGTAATTTTGGGACAAGTAGTTAATCCGATTGAAAAAGTTGGACTTTATGTGCCAGGAGGAACAGCGGCTTATCCTTCGACTGTGCTTATGAATGCAGTTCCAGCTAAAATTGCAGGATGTAATGAAATTATAATGGTAACGCCTCCAACTGCAGATGGAACAATTTTATCCTCTATTCTTGTTGCTGCAAAAATTTCTGGGGTTAACAGAATCTTTAAAGTGGGTGGAGCTCAGTCAATAGCTGCTCTTAGTTATGGTACAGAAACTATTCCAAAAGTATATAAAATTGGCGGGCCAGGAAATATTTACGTTGCAATGGCTAAAAAAATGGTTTATGGGGAAGTTTCGATTGACATGATAGCAGGACCGAGTGAAGTACTTATAATTGCTGATGAAAGTGCAGACCCAGTTCATACAGCGGCAGATTTATTGTCACAGGCGGAACACGACAAACTGGCAGCCTGCATATTAGTTACGACTTCTGAAAAGTTGGCAAAAGAAGTTACTAAGGAATTGGAAAAGCAGTTAAAGGAATTGCCAAGAGAGGAAATTGCAAAGGTATCGATTGAAACTCAAGGAAGAATAGTTATTGTAGACAATATGGATGATGCTGTCTTTGTAAGTAATTATGTTGCACCAGAACATTTGGAACTGGCAGTAGATAATCCATTTGAATTATTGCCAAGAATAAAAAACGCAGGATCAATATTTATGGGACACAACACGCCTGAACCAATTGGAGATTATCTAGCAGGCCCAAATCACACATTGCCGACAAGCGGTACTGCCAAATTCTCTTCCCCACTTTCAGTAGACGACTTCGTTAAAAAATCTTCGTTTATTTACTATTCAAAACAAGTACTTGAAGAAGTTAAGGATAAAGTAATTAAATTTGCTGAAAATGAAGGGCTTACAGCACATGCTCGTTCAGTTTCTAAAAGATTTGAGAAATAAAAAAATAGAATTTGTCTGAAAACAGATTTTTAATAATTTTTTGATAAGATTGAGAATTATAAATTTCTAGTTTTCAGGCTTTTTAAAAATATTAAAATTTTTCATTTTTAAAATAAAAAGTATCTAATTTTTAAAGTTTTTATTATAGAGAAGAAAAAAAATTAAAATCATGAAGTTTTTTGATTTGAAAATAAAAAATTGATTATATTTCTTTTTTTTGATATACTTTGTATGAGGTGATTTTATGGTTAAAAGAACTGAATACTTGGAAAAATTGAAAAAAATAAAAGATATGCAGATAATAAAGGTTATCACAGGCGTTAGACGGTGCGGAAAATCTACATTGCTATCTCAATTTAGAAATTTTTTAATAGAATCTGGTGTATTGGAAGAACAGATAATTTCCATAAATTTTGAGGATTTGAAGTTTGAAGATTTAAAAGATTATAAATTACTGTATCAATATATAAACGAAAGACTTGTGCCTAATAAAAAAAATTATATATTTATTGATGAAATTCAAGAAGTTGAGAATTTTCAAAGGGCAGTGGATTCTTTATTTATAAAGGATAACACAGATATTTATATAACAGGCTCCAATGCGATGATGTTATCTGGCGAATTGGCAACACTGCTTTCAGGCAGATATATTGAAATATCTATATTGCCTTTATCTTTTTCTGAATATCTTAAATTGGATGAAATACAGGATGTGAAACAAGCTTGGAATAAATATTTTGAAAATGGCGGATTTCCTTATGCGACACAAATAAATGATGATGATATAAAAAAAGACTATTTAATGGGAATATACAACACAGTTTTGCTAAAAGATATAGTTGCAAGAAATAAAGTACAGGACATTACTTTGCTTGAATCTGTAGTAAAATTTCTATTTGAAAACATTGGAAATATTGTTTCGCCTAAAAAAATAGCAGATACACTTGTTTCTTATGGCAGAAAAACAACATCTTCTACCGTTGAAAATTATATAGAAGCCTTGAAATCGTCATTTATATTGTACAAAGCTGGACGTTATGACATAAAAGGAAAGCAGCATTTAAAGTCGTTGGAGAAATATTACATAGTTGACATAGGGCTAAGAAAATTGCTTATAAATAAAAAACATAGTGATATTGGGCATATTTTGGAAAATATAGTTTATTTGGAATTGATTAGGCGTGGTTATACTGTGCATATAGGTAAAATTGGAGATTTGGAAATAGATTTTATAGCAGAACGAAATAATGAAAGAAAATACTATCAAGTATCAGCAACGATACTTGATGAAAATACATTCAAGAGAGAGATAACACCATTAAAGAAAGTCAAGGATAATTTTCATAAGTTTATAATTTCGATGGATGAAATAGATTTGAGTGAAGATGGAATTAGGCATATAAATATTTTAGATTTTTTGCAAAATACAGAACAAAACTACTAAATTAAAATAAAAAATTAATAACAGAATATTGGAGGATAAATGAAAAAAATACTACTAGGATTATTTATTTTGGGAACACTAGGAATGGCAGAAAGTAATTATGAGGTTTATGTGAAAAATGGAGTTAAGATTTCGCAAAGTGAAGTTGATAGGGATAGTAAAGAAATTGAAAATATTGTTAATAAAATGATTAATGATTATGAAACTCGTGATAAAAAAATTATGTTGGAAAAATCAAGAATTATGTTTTTAAGAAATATGAAAAATCAATATCATAATAACAATAATTACTATATTAAAGATATAGAATTTTTTGATAAAATGTCTGAAGTTATGGCAAATGAAATGATAACTGGCTTATCTAAAAGTAAATATGTTCCAAAATCTATTTCTTTTACAGGTAAAAATAGTGCTAAAGTGGAAATAATTGAAATATTACCTGATTTTAATAATCTTTCTGGTGGCGATGAAGAACTGGAAAAAGCAACAAAAAAAGCAGGAGTAACAGATGAAGAAACAAATAATTTGGAACACATTAGCGATTTAAGTAATCAAAAAAGAGAAAAAATCTTAAAATATTTGGGCGAAGAAATAAGAAAAGAATTGAGTGAAACTACTGAAGAAAGTAATATTCTTGAGTTCAAAAAAGTAAATGGAAAATGGGAGACAAAGGATAAATTATATGATTTGTCAAAATTCAAGTAAAAATTGTACTTAAGGAGGAAGTTATAAAATGAGTAAATTTTGGAATGATAAAATAAAGGAAATAGAGCCTTATACACCGGGAGAACAGCCTAAAGACAAAAAATATATTAAACTTAATACAAACGAAAATCCTTATCCGCCATCATCAAAAGTTATAGAAAAAATAAAATCTATGAATTTGGAAGATTTGAAATTGTATCCAGATCCAGATGTAATGGAGCTTGCAAAAGTTATTGCTGAATATTTTTCTAATAAAATAAACGATAAAGTTACACATAAACAGGTGTTTATTGGAAATGGATCGGATGAAGTTCTGGCATTTATTTTTATGACATTTTTTAATGCGGGAGATAAAGTGTATTATCCAGATATTACATACAGTTTTTATCCAGTTTATGCCGATTTATTTAATGTGAAGGAAGTCAAAATTCCGTTAAATAACAGTTTTGAAATTGAAATTCAAAAATATTTTGGCTTGGATGGGCATATAATTATTGCAAATCCGAATGCACCAACTTCGATTGCTTTAAAATTGGATGAAATTGAAGAAATAATAAAAAATAATCCAAATCAGCTAGTTATCGTTGATGAGGCGTATGTTGACTTTGGGGCAGAAAGTGCTGTAAAATTAATAAATAAATACGATAATGTTCTTGTAGTTCAGACGTTTTCAAAGTCACGTTCTATGGCGGGAATACGGCTTGGATATGCACTTGGATCTGAAAATATAATTGAAGGGTTAAATAGACTAAAATTTTCATTTAACTCATACACAATCGACAGAATTTCAATTGAAGCTGGAATCGAGTCGTTTAAGGATAATGAATATTTTGAAAAAACTAATGTTAAAATTATTCAGACTAGAGAAAAAACGGTTGAAAAATTGAAAAAATTAGGATTTAAAGTATTAAATTCAAGTGCTAATTTTATTTTTATTTCTCATAACAAAGTTTTCGCAAGCGATTTGTATAAACAGTTAAAAGAAAATGGAGTTTTAGTAAGATATTTTGCAAAAGATAGAATTGATAATTATTTGAGGGTTACGATTGGGACGGATGAGGAAATGGGGATTTTTATTGAGAAATTGGAAAATTTGTTGGAAAAATAACATAAATTAAAAATAAACTGAATATGCAAGGGGGTAATTCCCATTGTTAGAAATAAAAATTGTTAAATTTCTAAACATATTTAATACTGAATGTTATAACCAAACTTTATATTCATCTACAAAATATTTTATAATTTCTTTTTTTGATGGAATATCGTATTCTTTCATCTCTATACCATTATTTTCTAAACTAATAATCCATATGCCGTCAATTGCAACTCCCATATCCATATCAATTTTATATTTTACTTTTTCTAATAACGGAATATCAGAAATATCGCCTAAACAAAACAAATATCCGCACAATACACGTAGACATTCAGAACTATCATAAAAACATCTTTTTCTTTCTTCAACTGCTCTTTCAAATTCTTCATTTATTAAAGAAATTATTTGATTTTTATCAATTTTATCAAAGTCAAAACCAAATCTTTTTATAAAATTTTCAGCTCTCTCATCAGAAGTAAGCATATTTTCACCTCCTATATTTTAGAATATGTTAAATTACCTACTAAATTATAACACGATTTTTAATATTTCAAAACAAATTTCTTGTTTTTTAGTCAATCTTGAAAAAGAGAAAAAAATAGATTATACTATTTATAATTAAAGGTATAACGAAAGGATAAAGTTATGAGAAAATCTAAAATTGAAAGAAATACATTTGAAACAAAAATAAAAGTCGAATTAAATATTGATGGAACTGGGAAATATGAAAATAATACAGGGGTTGGATTTTTGGACCATATGCTTGACTTGTTTGCAAAACATGGGAGATTTGATTTAAAGGTTTATTGTGATGGGGATACGCAGGTAGATGATCATCATAGTACGGAGGATATTGGAATTGCATTGGGAAAATGTTTTTATGAGGCGTTAGGGGACTTGAAGGGTGTGAGAAGGTATGGGAACTTTCTTTTGCCGATGGATGAGGCCCTAACGTTAGTTGCTGTTGATTTAAGCGGGAGATATTTTTTGAATTTTGATGTGAATATTCCGACTGAGAAAGTTGGGACTTTTGATACAGAATTAGTGGAGGAATTTTTCATTGGTTTTACACGACACTTGAATACTACGTTGCATATAAAGAATATGGCTGGAACAAATTCGCATCATATAATTGAGTCGATTTTTAAGGGTGTCGCTAGAGCTTTGGCAGAGGCTGTGAGTATTGATGAAAAATATAAGGATGAGATTCCTTCGACTAAAGGGGTTTTGGTTTAATGGAAATTAAGAAGATACTGTTTATAAGTATGTTTTCTTTGATGTGTTCAGTAAATTCGTTTACCAAACCATTGTTTAATGAAAATGTAACAAAAGAATTAAAAGAAACCACTATAAGTTTATTTATTGGAACTTCTTTTGAAAAAAATATCAAAAAAAAATTAGAAGATATAGAAAAAAAATATCTGGAAAGTCATTATAATCATGAAAAAAAGAAATTAATACATGATAAGCAAAGGATAGTTGATGATGAAAAAAATATATTTTATCGTTACAATGAAGGAATATATAAACTATTTAGTGAAAGTACTAAAAATTGGTACAATTTTGTAAGTGAAGAAGCCCACTTTGCATTATATTTAAGTGAAAAATATGAAATTGGTTTACATTCTGATATAACTATGGTAGATGGGCATTTTGTTGAATCTGCTTTTTTTAGAAAAGAGGATTATAAAAGAATTTTAGAGATAGCAAAAATAATTGACGAATTAAATTCTGATAAAAAAAAACTTTAAATCTAAATGTAATTAGAAAAACAAAAGAAGAGTATGTAAAAGAAAACAATAGGATGAATAAAAAATACGACGAATTATATTATCTCGTTAAAGATGATATTTTTACTGATGACTCATCGTATGGATTTGACTCTCCTCTCGGATGTGAACTTCCAGCATTATCAGAACAATCAAATGGATTGTTGAGTTCACAAAGGGAGTGGCTAGAATTTAGAGAAAACGAAGCACAAATGTATTTTATTCTAGCAAATAAAGATAAAGGTGTGTATTATGGAAAACTTTTTGAAATAACGAAACAGAGAACGAATTATTTAGAAAATGTTATTGAGAATATAAAGAAAAGCGAAAAACATAAGGAAGAACAGAAAAAATTAGAAAATCAGAAATAAAAATTTAAGGGGGATAATATTAATTTATTTCCCCCAATAAATTATCTAATTTTTTAAAATTATTATTCCAATAGAAAGTCTATAATTTTTTTTCGTTCGATACCATCTATATTGAATTTAGTCAAATTGTCCGTAGAAAGAACATATTTGGGATAATTATCTTTAATGTCTTTTAACGGTGCAAATTCTCTTTCAATAGTGTCGTCAGAAGCTAAAAGATAAGTAACTTGAATGTATAATTCTTCATTTTCTCTTTGTCCTATAAAATCAATTTCTTTTGTCTTTAGCTTCCCGATATTTATATTGTATTTTCTTCTTAATAATTCTAAATAAATAATGTTTTCAAGATGTCCAGCAATATCATTTGCTCTATATCCTAATTGAGAATGTTTTAATCCTAAATCAAGAAGATAAAATTTTTCTTGCGTTTCTAAAATGGATTTTCCTTTTATGTCGTATCTTCGAACTTTTGAAATAATATAGGCATTTTCAAGTGCTTTTAGATAACTGTAGACGGTTTCAGTGCTTAACTTTCTGCCTTGATTTTTTAAAAAATCTGAAATTTTTTTGCAGAAAAAGTATTTCCGATATTATCAAAAATAAATAAAATAACTCTTTCCAGTAATTCAATATCTCTTATATTATTTCTTGAAATAACATCTTTTAATAAAACAGAATTATAAATATCAGTCAAATATTGATAAATCGAAGTTTTATCTTGATTAAAATTATGAATGGCAGGAAGTCCTCCAAACTTCAGATATTGTTCAAAATACTCCTCTGTAGTGTAAATTTTCTGTGGATTTTGAATTTTAGAAAATTTTATAAATTCTTTAAAGGATAAAGGGAAAACTTTTATTTCAACATATCTTCCAGCGATATAAGTGGCAAGTTCAGAAGATAACAAATTAGCATTAGAGCCTGTAATATAAATATCACAGTTCAAGTCTACCAATAATGAATTTATTGCTTTTTCCCAAGAATCAACTTCCTGAATCTCGTCAAGCAATATATAAATTTTTCCAATTATATTTTGGGATTTATCAATAATATAACTGTATAAATTTTTAAAATTTGTTAATTCGGCAAACATTAAAGACTCAAAATTAATAAAAATAATATTTTCCTTGTTTATCCCGTTTTCTTCAAGTTCTTTAGATATTAATTTTAATATCATAGATTTACCACTTCTACGCATACCAGTAATAACTTTTATTACAGGTTTATTCATAAATTTTCTAATTTCTTTTATAGTAAAACTTATTTAAAACTGAACTAATTTATTAAATAAAACAGAAGTAACTGCTTCTTCTAGTGTATTAAAATTATGAGCTATGCCTTTTAATTTTTTCTTCATATTAGCCCATAATTTTTCTATTGGATTTAAATCCAGAGAATACGGCGGAAGAAATAATAGACAATGCCCCGTTCCCTTTATTATATTTTCTAATATATTCTTTCTATGAAATCTGGCATTATCCATCACTATTAGAACTTTCTTCCCTAATTTTTCAATATCTCTTAGAAGTATTTCCCTGAACCATTCTTCAAAAAATTCACTTTCCATTGTTTCCCTGTATATCATACTTCCTATCAGTGCTTTCCAGCAACCAGGTTTATTCTTGAATATCTTAATCCTCTTTTCTTCCCTTCAATAGATATTCCCCTTTTACTCCAGCCGTATTCACGGTAGTAATATTCGTTAAAGCCTGTTTCATCAATATAGATTATTTCTCTGCCTGAACCTGCTTCTGATAATTTTTTTAAATATCTATTTACTTTTTTCTCGTCCTGCTCCCTGTATTCTGTCTGTCTTTTTTTCTTGTGTATCCTGATTTTTTTAGTGCTACTCTCACTGTCTCCTTCCCACAGCCAAAATCTTTTGCTATTTCACGGATGTATTTATCTGCATTCTCTGGATTTTTCATATATTCATCAAGTTTTTCGGAATCAAGCACCTTAAATTTTCTTTTCCGTGTTCTTGATGAAAGATCTCCTGTTTCATTCTTAAGTTTTATTCATCCGTACAATGTGCTGGAACTTATGTTGAAATGAAATAATGTTTTTGTTTTTCCATTTTCGTAATAAAAATTGAAAATTCTTTTTCTATAATCTTTTTCATATGCCATAAAGTTATTATACCATATTTTTAGGTTGGTTTTGTATAAGTTTCACTATAAATTCAAACAATCGTTTTCATACTTAAAAAATCATTAAATCATAAATAAAATTATTATATTCAAATTTTTAAATTTAGATTACAATACTGGTATAAAAGTATTAATATGTAAAAAACAAATATTATCGGACGTAATAATTTATGTTTCATTATATTTTATAAATTTAAAATATCATAAAATCAGACAATTAGTTATTGAAATTAATATGAAACAACAAAATATTACTTAATTCATAAATAACAAAAGGAAAAATATTTAAATTTATGATATAATGTTTACAGAAAGAATAAAAATAATTTTTTAAAAATTAAATATGAACTAAAATCTTAGAAAATGGAGGAAATTAGGAAATGAAAAGAAGAACTATAAAAAATACTATTGAAATGTCAGGAATTGGACTTCATAAAGGAGAAGAAATAAAATTAACTTTGAAACCTAGCGAAAATAATGATGAAAGAGGAATTATTTTTAAAAGAATAGATGTGATTGGGAAAAATAATGTTATAAAGGTTGATTATAGAAATTTATTTGATTTGGAAAGAGGAACAAACATTAGGAATGAAGATGATGTTAAAGTTCATACGATTGAGCATTTTTTATCATCACTTTCAATCACAGGAGTGACGGATATTTTAGTTGAAATATCAGGGAACGAATTACCTATTTTGGATGGAAGTTCAATTGGATTTGTTGAAAAATTGTTAGAAGCTGGAATTGTAGAGCTGAATGAGGAAATAGAGCCTGTTGTGATTACGGAGCCTGTTATATTTTCAGATGAAAAGGCCGGGAAATATGTGATGGCATTGCCTTATGATGGATTTAAAATATCTTATACGATTGATTTCAATCATAGTTTTTTGAAATCACAGTATTATGAGCTTGAAGTAAATTTAGAAAATTATATAGAAAATATTGCAAAATGTAGAACTTTTGCATTTGATTATGAAATAGATTTTCTTAAAAAGAATAATTTGGCACTAGGAGGAAGTTTGGAAAATGCTGTGGTAGTAGGGGCAGACGGTCCATTAAATCCAGAAGGATTGAGATATCCTGATGAGTTTGTAAGACATAAAATTCTTGATATAATTGGAGATTTATATGTTTTGGGAACGCCTATAAAGGCTCACATTATTGCAATAAAAGCTGGACACTATATAAATTCGAGATTAACTGAGATGATTGCAAAAAAATATTTATAAAAAATATAAAAATTGCTTGTAATTTGGATAAAAATCAAATATAATGTAGGTATAAAATTTTTAGAATAGTTGAAATAAATAAAAATACAAATTCAGGAGGAATAGAAAATATGGCATCAAATGAAACAATTATGAATATAGAGGATATTATGAAAATATTACCACATAGATATCCATTTTTACTAGTAGACAGAGTTATTGAAAAAAATGGAACAGATTCTTTGGTAGCAATAAAGAATGTTACAATGAATGAGGAGTTTTTCCAAGGACACTTTCCAGGAAAACCTGTAATGCCAGGAGTTTTACAAATAGAAGCATTGGCACAGGCTGTAGGATTGCTAATGTTGGAACCAGGGAAAATACCTTTATTTATGTCAATTGATAAATGTAAATTTAGAAGAGCTGTTGTTCCAGGAGATCAGTTAAGATTGGAAGTAGAAAAAATAAAAGTTAAAAGTAACGTAATAGTTGCACGTGGAAGATGTGTTGTTGACGGTACAGTTGTAAGTGAAGCTGACTTGAAATTTTCAGTACAGGATTTATAATTAGATAATACTCAAACTACTTTAAAATTAGATTTTTTAAATAAAACAAAACTGTTGTTTGGGTAGCATGAAAGTTATTTAGTTCGATTTTTTAGAAGTTCTGTTTAATTTTAAAATTCGGATTTTAAGTAATTCAAAATAAAAGAATGAGGTATAATAATTATGAGTTTAAATATACATCCAACGGCAATTGTTGATCCAAATGCTAAACTTGGAGAAAATGTAAAGATAGGTCCTTATTCGATTATAGGGCCAGAAGTAATAATCGGAAATGGAACTATTGTAGAATCGCATGTTGTAATTGAAGGAGAAACGATAATTGGTGAAAATAATTATATTTTTTCTTTTGCTTCAATAGGTAAAGATCCGCAAGATTTAAAGTTCGCTGGAGAAAAAACAAGAGTTGTTATTGGAAATAACAATAAAATTCGTGAATTCGTTACAATTCATCGTGGAACTACTGATAAATATGAAACAAGAATTGGAAATAATACACTTGTAATGGCCTATGTTCATATTGCTCACGATTGTATAATTGGAGATAATTGTGTACTGGCAAATGCTGCGACTTTTGCTGGACATGTTGAAGTGGAAGATTATGCGGTGGTAGGTGGACTTACTGCTGTGCATCAGTTTACAAGAGTTGGGCGACACGCAATGATAGGTGGATGTTCGGCTGTAAATCAGGATGTTGTTCCATATATGCTATCTGAAGGGAATAAGGCAAGAGCTGTATATATCAATATTGTAGGACTTCAACGTAGAGGTTTTTCGGAAGAGCAGATAAAAAGGCTAAGAGAGTTGTATAAAATTATATTTAAGAAAAAACTGAAACTGGAAGAAGCCCTTCAAATTGTTGAACGTGATTACGGACAATACGAAGAAGCACAAAATCTTGTTAATTTCATACGAAAAAGTAAAAGAGGTATAACAAGATAAAAATCAAAACTTAAAATGTAAAATTTCTCAAAATAATCTATATTTTATTTTGAGTTAATTTTTTAATATAGATATTTTTAAGAGGAAAAAGTGATAATGGAAAAAGTAGGTTTGATTGCTGGAAATGGGAAATTGCCTGAATTATTTTTGAATCAATGTATTTTGAAAGGGATTGAGCCATTTTCGGTTTATCTATTTGAAAGTGTGGAAGAAAGTGTAAAAAAGCATAAAAATTCTGTGAAATACAGTGTTGCTCAAGTTGGGAAAATAATTTCATATTTTAAGAAAAATGGCATAAAGCACTTAATAATGCTAGGAAAAGTTGAAAAAAATTTGATATTTTCAAATTTAAAGTTTGATTTGACAGCAACTAAGATATTATTATCTACAAAAAATAAAAAAGATAAAAATATTTTAAAGGCAATAATTGATTACATTGAATCAGAAAATATCGAAGTTCTGCCTCAAAATTATCTAATGGACGAGTATATTGCAGGAAATGAAACATATACAAAAGTTTTACCAAGTAAAAATGAGGAAAAAACAATAGAAATTGGAATTGAGGCAGCAAGAATGCTTACAGATATTGATGCAGGGCAAACAGTTGTTGTAAAAGATGAGTCAGTCATCGCTCTTGAAGGAGTGGAAGGTACTGATAAGGCAATTTTACGTGGTGGAGAATTAGCTGGGAAAAACTGCATTGTGATAAAAATGGCAAGGCGTCATCAGGATTATCGTATAGACATTCCAACAATTGGTTTGGAAACGATAAAAAAAGTTGTAGAAATTAATGGACGTGGAATTATAATCGAAGCTGATAAAATGCTGTTTATTGATAAAGAGGAAGTTATAAAATTTGCAAATAAAAATAAAATTTTTATAAAAGGAATTGAGATTTAAAAGTTTTTTAGTAAAACTATTTTTTTAAATTAAACTCAAAAAAAATTATAAATACTGGTATTTTATTTAGTTTTTATTGTTAAAATCTATTCAAATATCTATATTTTTGTCTGCAAAATAAATAAATGTTTGAATAATTTGTAAAGCAGTTTTAAATAAGTAAATTAAAGAATATAAAAAAGGCTAAAAAATGATAAATAATAATAAAAATGAAATAATAAAAGAAAAAAACAATGATTTATCAATAGTAAAATCTCAAAAAAAGAAAAAAATCTTTATTTCCTGCGGTGAAATGTCTGGAGATTTACACGCTTCATACATTGTGGAGGAAATGAGAAAAAAAGATAAAAATGTTGAGTTTTTTGGTGTGGTTGGAGATAAATCGATAGAGGCTGGAGTTAAGACAGTAAACCATATTAAGAATAATGATGTTATGGGATTTGTAGAGGCTTTGAAAAAGTACAGTTATTTTATGGAAAAAGCCCATGAATATTTAGAATTTATCAAGGAAAATGAAATAGAAACTGTTATTTTTGTTGATTTTGGAGGATTTAACCTGAAATTTTTTGAGTTATTGAAAAAGAAAATTTTGGAAAAAAAACTGCAGAATCTGAGAATGGTTTATTATATTCCGCCTAAAGTATGGGCTTGGGGAAAAAAAAGAATTGAGAAATTAAAGAAATTTGATGATGTTATTGTAATTTTTCCTTTTGAAAAGGCATATTATGACAATACTTTGAAAAATAATGAATCAAAAGGACTTAAAGTAGAGTATTTTGGAAACCCATTTGTTGACAAATATGAATTTTCTGATAAGCTGGGAGAAAAAATATTGCTTCTTCCAGGAAGCAGACGACAGGAAATTGAAAAATTTTTGCCAGTAATTATGGAACTGGTTAGAAATGAAAAAGTTAAAAATGAGAAATTTTTAATGAAGCTGGCAAGCAAGGATCATATAAAATATATACATAATTTTGAGAAAAAATACAAAATTAATGTTCATAAAATTCCAAATTTGGAAATAACTTTTGATGAAATAAAAAACATTCGTAAAGATTGTAAATACGCAATAGCGACTTCGGGAACAGTAACTTTTGAAATATCGCTTATGGGACTGCCTGTGATAGTAGTTTACAAAACATCTAAAATTAATGCTTTTATTGCAAGAAAGATAGTCAAAATAAAATATATAACGCTTACTAATCTAAATGCAAATAAAGAAATTTTTAAAGAACTGCTGCAGGAAGATTTTTCGGTAGAAAAACTGCTTGAAGAAATGGAAATTATGGAAAAAAATAAAGAAAATGTTGTTTTGGAATTAAAAAAAGAAAGAAAAAAACTAGGTAATTTTGGAGTTTTGGAAAAAATTGCTGATTATTTGTTAGAAAATAAAGATTAACTTTAAAAAAAGGAAAAAATATGGAAAAAAAACGTGAAGAGCTGTTAAAAGGTTCTATTTTGAAATTATTTGTAAAATATTTCATACCAACGCTTATTGGATCTGCGGCAGTTGTTTTATACAATATTGTTGACAGGTTCTTTGTTGGAAAAATTAGCGAAAAGGCACTTGCTGGTGCGGGAATTGCTTTTTATATTGTTATGCTGATTATCGCCTTTTCAATGTTTATTGGAGTTGGAGCTGGAACTATCATTTCAATTCGGCTTGGACAGGGGAAAAAGGGAGAAGCTAAGAAAATATTGGGAAATGCAGTAACCTTATTTACTATTTTAGGACTTTCGCTGTATGTACTTTTAATATTGAATATTAACACAGTTTTACGATATTCCGGTGCTAACAATGAGACATTGCCATATGCAAGGGCTTATCTGGAAATAATATTACTAGCAATCTTGCCTTTGTTTTATTCATTTGGACTGACAAATGTTTTAAATGCGGCTGGAGCACCGAGAGTTGCGATGTTTTCAATGCTGATTGGTGCAGTTGTAAATATTGCTCTGGATTATGTGGCTGTAATGATTATGCATACTGGAATCGAAGGAACTGCTTATGCAACATTGATTGGAAATGTACTATCTGCGATATTTGTACTTTGGTTTCTGATTGCCGGGAAATTACCATTTAAAATTGATATGTTTGGATTTAAGCTGGAAGAAGAAAGTATTATTACAATAAAATTTTCAAAAATGAAATTAGATTCAAAAATAGTAAAGGATATTTTTTCAATAGGAATGTCACCATTTTTGTTACAAGCTGCAAGTTCAGGAGTAGGACTTGTAACAAATAAAATTGTAGACACTTATGGCGGGACTTACGGTGTAGCAGTTATGACAATTATAAATTCATATTTACCAATTATGACGATGAGTGTTTATTCAGTTTCGCAGGCTGTTCAGCCAATAATTGGATTTAATTATGGTGCCCAAAATTTTACAAGAGTGAAAAAATCATTAATGACAGCTATAAATGCAGGAGTTATATTATCTTTTATATTTTGGGTAATTGTAATGCTTTTACCTAAAGAGCTAATTTTGTTCTTTAATGAAAAAAGTACGCCTGAAGCTTTGAGAGAGGGAGTAAAAGCCATTAGAATATATTTTTCACTTGTAGTAATTTCATCTTTTGGAATAACTGTACCAAACTATTTTCAGGCAACGGGACGTTCAAAATATTCAGTTATATTGAATTTATTAAGACAAGTTGTTATATTTCTGTTAGTTGTCATAATTTTTTCAAATATTTGGAAGTTAGACGGTGTATGGCTTGCACAGCCATTTACTGATTTGCTGTTTTTCTTGATATTGTTAATTTTCTTGTATAAGGAGAAAAAATTTTTTGACAAAATGATAGAAAATCAAAATCATCTACTGGAATATAAGGAAACAGATGAAGATGGAAATAGCGATAAATAATAAAATTTATTGAAATAAAGAGGGATTAAAAATGATTATGATTTTATTAATGGCACTGGCATATATTTTAGGAAGTGTGCCAAATGCACTTTGGATAGGAAAAGTTTTTAAAGGGATAGATATTCGTGAGCATGGGAGCAGGAATACCGGCTCAACAAATGCTGCACGTGTTTTGGGAGCGAAATTAGGTATTTTGACATTAATTTTAGATGTTTCTAAAGGATTAGTTCCAACATTGACAGCAATCTTATTAAAAGTTGATTTTTTTGAAAATTTGACAAAAATTTCAAATTTTGATTATGTACTAGTTGGAATCTGTGCAATTTTAGGTCATGTTTTTTCTATTTTTATGAATTTTAAAGGTGGGAAGGCTGTTGCAACGACACTTGGAGTATTTCTGATTTTAGTGCCAAAAGCGATATTGTTTGCTGCAATTGTATTTTTTGTGGTTTTTGCAATTTCAAAATACGTTTCATTATCTTCTATTTTAGCGGCTATATCACTTCCAATTTTTATATATTTTTTGTATCAGGAAATAATATATATTATTTTAGGAATTTTGATAGCAATCTTAATTGTAGTGAAACATAGAAGTAATATCGAAAGATTAAAAAATGGTACAGAATCTAAATTTAGCCTAAAAAATAAGAAGTAGGAAAGGAAGGGATAATAATGAAAAACATATTAGTCATTGGTGGTGGAAGCTGGGGGACATGTCTTTCAAAATTATTAGTAGAAAATGGACATAAAGTCTATTTATGGGAGCATAATGAAGAAGTAAGAAAAGTAATTCGTGATACAAAGGAAAATCCAAAATTTTTACCCAATATAAAATTACCAGACAGTCTTAATGTTGTGGATGATTATGCAGATGTTCTTGAAAATTCTGAAAAATATGGAAAAATTGACATTCTTTTATTAGCAACTCCTACGCAATTTTTAAGAAACATTTTAAAAAGATTGAAAAATTTCTTAAATTATAATATAATATTGGTAAATGTTGCAAAAGGGCTAGAAATTGCTACTAAAAAGAGAATTTCTGAAATAATAGCTGAGGAGCTTGGAAACAAGCCGTATAATTATGTTCTGCTGGCAGGACCGACACACGCTGAAGAAGTGGCTCAAAAATTGCCATCTGCCATACTTTCTGTATCTGAAAATGAAGAAGCAGCCAAAACGGTACAAACTACATTTAGTAATCTTTATTTCAGAGTCTATACAGGAACAGACCTTATGGGTGCTGAACTTGCCGGAGCATTAAAGAACTGCCTTGCAATCGCAGCGGGAATTGCTGATGGAATGGGTTATGGAGATAATACAAAGGCAGCTCTAATAACTCGTGGAATTAATGAAATGTTTGAAATTGCAAAATATTACAAAGCCAATCCTAAAACATTTATGGGATTATCAGGGCTTGGAGATATTATTGTAACTTGTACAAGTAAACACAGTAGAAATAGATTTGTGGGAGAGAAACTAGGACAAGGTGAAAAAATTGAAGATATAGTTTCTCACATGAATATGGTGTCAGAAGGTGCAGAAACAATAAAGGCTCTTTATAAAATTATAAAGGAAAATAACCTGAAAGCACCAATTTTTACAGCACTTTACGAAGTAATATACGATGGGAAGCCAGTTTCAGAACTGGAATCTACATTTATGAGCAGAGATTTAAAGTCAGAATTTTTAAGTTAAGAAATTATATAAAAAATAAAATTGGAGTGAGGTAATGGAAGATAACAACTTAAACTTGATGTCGTTATATTTAAGTGATATTCAAAAATTTGATTTACTCTCAAAGGAGGAGGAATATGAACTATTAAAACGAATTAGGGAAAATAATGACGAACAGGCAAGGCAATTGTTAATTTTATCAAATTTAAGACTGGTAATAAGTACAGCTAAAAAATCTCTTGGAAATGGGCTTCCTCTGATTGATTTAATTAGTGAAGGTAATATTGGACTAATAAAGGCTATAAATAAGTTTGATTATGAAAAAGGTCATAGGTTCAGCACATATGCAGTATGGTGGATAAAACAGTCGATAAAAAAGGCTATCATTAATATAGGACGTGATATAAGAATACCATCTTATAAGTACGAGCAATTGTCAAAAGTAAATAGAGTCATAAAAGATTATACTGCCATTCATGGTGAAGCTCCATCGACAGAATATATTGCGAAGGAAGTTGATTTGAAGGAAAGTAAGGTTATCTTGCTTTTAGGTGAATTTCAGGATATAATGTCATTAAATGAAACAATAGGAGATAACATTTATTTGGAAGATATCATTGGGAAAAATGATGATGTTGAGGATAAAATAATAAAAGAAGATCAGCTTATCGAAATGAAAGATTTACTTGAAAAAGTTTTGAATAAGCGTGAAAGAATGATTCTTGAATATCGTTATGGACTGTATGACAACAAGATTCATACATTAAAGGAAATTGGAGAACAAATGGGAATTACTCGTGAAAGAGTTAGACAAATAGAAAAAAAGGCTATAACAAAATTAAAAGAACATTTGGAAGAATATAAGGATATACTGTAAAGGAGAGTTAAGAGTATGTTACATATAATTGTAGATAGAAAATCATTATTAAAAGCTATAACTATAGTTGAAAATGCAGTAACTGAAAATAAAATAAGAGAAGTCCTTTCTGGAATTTATATTGAAACACACGAAGGAAAGGCAATTTTACGTGGAACAGATTTAGAGTTATCTATAAATACTGAAATAGAAGCTCAAATTGAAGAAGAAGGAAAAATTGTTATAAAACACAAATTAATCGAAGAATTTTTGAAACAAATTTCTGATGAAAAAATTACATTGATTGAAGAAAACGGAAAATTAGTAATTAAAGCAAGTTCAACAAACACTGAATTTTCTTTATATGACTCAGAAAATTTCCCAGTTCAGTCAAAACTGGAAAATGGAGTTGAATATGTCTTTGAAAAAGAAAAGTTATTAAATGATATTGAAAATGTAAAAATTTCGGCTTCTCCAAACCCAGAAAATCTTGCCGTAAACTGTATTAGAATGGAAATAGAGGAAGACAAGTTAAAACTCATCTCATCTGATACATACAGATTGACATATATTGAGCAAAATTTGGATGATGCTCAGAAAGGGAAGGAAAACCTTAGTTTAAGTATCCCATTAAAGACAATAGATGGACTAATAAAAATTATGAAACTTATTGATGAGGAAAATATTACAGTGAAATCAGATGGATCAAAAGTATTTTTCCAATTTTCAAATGTAGAAATATTAACTCGTACAATTGATTTACAATTTCCAGATTACAAATCAATTTTAAATAACTCACAACATAATAAAAAAATATTGCTAAATACAAAGGATTTTTTATCGGTGCTAAGAAGAACAGCTATATTTGTTAGGGATAACAAAGAAGCTAAAAATGGCGGAATATTTAATTTTGCAAATAACAAGCTATTGCTTACTGGAACAAGTGAAAATGCACAGATAAAAGAAGAAATTGTAACAATTCAGGAAGGTGGAGATTTAAAGATTTCATTAAACGTAAGATTTTTACTTGACTATATTTCCACAATTGAAGGGAAAGTAACTGTGCTGGAACTGTTAAATAATAAAAGTTCAGTAATTGTAAAAGATGAAGATAATGATAAGTCGCTGTACTTCACAATGCCACTAGCACTTAGAGAAAGTTAAAAAACAATTGAGACAAGCAAAATAAATTTTTACGAAAGGAGAATATGCAATGCCTATAAAAATACCAAATAACTTGCCGGCTGTAGATATTTTAGCAAAGGAGAACATCTTTGTAATGGATGAAAATAGAGCATTGTCGCAAGATATTCGTCCTTTAAAATTTATAATAATAAATTTAATGCCTACAAAAATAGAAACAGAGACTCAATTACTAAGATTACTTAGTAATACCCCTTTACAAATGGAAGTTACATTCTTAAAAATGGCTTCTTATGTTTCAAAGAATATCTCAAAGGAACACATGTCAAATTTTTATAAAACATTTAAGGATATAAAGAATGACTATTTTGATGGACTTATTATAACAGGAGCTCCAGTTGAAAATATTCCTTTTGAAGAAGTAATTTACTGGAAAGAACTTTCTGAGATTATGGAATGGAGTAAAACACATGTTTATTCAACAATGTGCATTTGCTGGGGGGCACAAGCTGCATTGTATTATCATTATGGAATACAGAAGTATCCTTTGAAAGAAAAACTTTTTGGAATTTATCCTTTAAATATTAACATTTATCATACGATGCTACTTCGGGGATTTGATGAAGTGTTTAATATGCCACAGTCAAGACATACTGAAGTTCGTGCAAGAGATATTAAAAAAGTTTCTGAACTGGAGATTATTGCATGTTCTGAAGATGCAGGAGTCAGCATTGTTCGTAGCCGAGATAAACGAAATATTTTTATTATGGGGCATTTGGAATATGACAGGATGACACTTGCAAAAGAATATGAAAGAGATATAAAATTAGGAAAAGATATAAAAATTCCATTTAATTATTATCCAGATAATGATATAAATAAGAAACCACTTTTTGTATGGCGAGCTCATGCAAATTTATTATTTTCTAATTGGGTGAATCATCATGTTTATCAAGGAACACCTTATGATCTTACAACATTGGGAGATGCTCCGAATTTTCAGATTTAATAAAATCGAATTTATAAATTTTCTTTACAACAAATTAAATATCATATCAATTGCTTAAAACTGAAATGAAAAATATCTATATAATCTAACTAACCTTCTGTTCTTGCTAAATTAGGATTCTATGTAACAAAAAGGACTGTCTCAAAATGATTAAAATTTTAAGACAGCTTCTTTTTTTTAGATTTATGAATATAGCTTAATATTTTCTAAGAGAGGAGAATCCATTATGTCAAAAGGCATAACCCAACCTCCACCATTGGAATCGAGATCTATGTCACGACCCACTCTTTCTCCAGCTTTCTTAAATACAAGATATATAAATTGTGAGCAATAAAGTCTTTTATCAAAGTTCTTATGGAAAGTGAGACCATAAGGTTTTGTTACTGTATCATTAATTTCTTTAAATAGTTCGGATTTAAACTTATCGTTTATCCCTTTTAGCCTAAAAATAGCAATTTTTCTGTTAATATTCTGCCAAGCATATAATGGACTTTCACTATATCCAGCAGAGTAAGACGGGAATTCAACAATTTTTTTGTGTTCATTTAATACTGCTGCATGTCCCCACATCGAACGTAATGTCGGTCTTTTAGAGAGAATAAGAATATCGCCCGGTTCTAGCATATCTACATTGGCAATCACTTCTCTCGGAGTATACCATACATATTTTTCTGATTTGGATTTACATAAAAGTGCCAAAGTTATTATAAAAAATATTAGTATTCTTCGGATATTTGATTTTATGCATATATTCATAGTTTATATTCCTTTCTATTAATTATATTTATAGTATAAACCTTTAAAATTAATTTTTTTTTGAAAAAAGGTTCAAATATATTATATAAAAAAGAAGGAGATTAGTCCAGCTTATTTTTTAATAAAAAAAATTTTTAGTTATAATTTATTTATAATAACAGAAAAATTAATTTTTTTTGAAAAAAATGTAAAAAATTACTTGTATTTTTTCTGAGTTTATGATTTAATTAAAGTAGGGAAGTTAAATAAAATTATAATATTTTTAGAGTAAGGAGGAATGAATGCAAACTAATCCAGCTTTAGCCGAAAGAAAACAAAGAATTGATTCCAATATGTCCAAGATTAAGCATAAAATAGTAGTAATGAGCGGTAAAGGTGGCGTTGGTAAATCAACTACATCTGTTAATTTAGCTTATGGACTTTCATTAAGAGGATACAAAGTTGGTATTCTTGATGCTGATTTACATGGCCCAAATATTCCAATCATGTTTGGGAAAGAAGGCGTAAAGCTTTCAAAAATTTCTGAACCGTTGGAAATATCAGAAAATTTGCATATATCATCATTAAGTTTTTTTGTACCTGACAACTCTCCAGTTGTATGGAAAGGACCGCAAAAGATTACGGCGATAATGGAAATGCTGGAAGGAATTAGATGGGGAGAAATCGATTTTCTAATAGTCGATTTGCCGCCTGGAACAGGTGATGAGACACTAGGTATTGCACAGAATATAGGAACAGATTCTAAGGCAATAGTAGTTACAACACCACAAAAAGTTTCTATTCTAGATTCTACAAGAGCATTAAACTTTGCTAAATTAATTAATTTAAATGTGCTTGGAATAATCGAAAATATGAGTGGTTTTATTTGTCCTGACTGTCAAAAGGAAGTGAATATATTTAAAAAAGGCGGTGCCGAAACTATGGCGCAAGAGAAAAAAACTGACTTTTTAGGCTCAATACCATTGGATGGAAATATCGTGGAATCTAGTGATAATGGATTACCATTTATTTCAAATGATTCTGTAGCATCAAGAAAAATGAATGATATAATTACTAAAATAATTGAAAAATTAGAAAAGTAAACAAGAGCGAAAGGAGAAGTATTTTAAATATATTGTAATTTTAGTATATTTATTATACAATTAAAAAAATGAAAGTGTTAGTATTTAATAAAAATGAAAAAACTAGAATGGTAGTGGGACAGTTATTAAAAGAATTAAGTTTTAATGTTATATTAGCAGAAAATGAAGAACAAATGTTAGATGCCTTAAAGACAGAATCTCTTGACATTGCTTTTTTAGATATAAGTTCAATAGAAGATTTTCCATTGGCAATTGAAAGGGTATTGAGATATAAAAAACAAAGCTATATTTTGATGGCAATCGAGCAAGATGATAGATACGCAAAAACAGAGGCTCTATTAAAAGGAATAGATGACTATATATATAATGACTTTAGACTAGAAGAACTTTCTGCTAAATTTAGAGCAATCGTAAGAATTTTAAACAAACGTTTGACTGAAGATGAAATGGGTATTCTGACAGCTTACGACTTGACATTAAATCCTGCAAATAGAGAAGTTAAGCGTGATGGCAAGGAAATAGAATTAACAAATAAAGAGTTTCTATTACTAGAATATTTCCTAAGAAACAAAAATAGAGTGCTTACAAGAACAATGATTTCTGAAAAAATATGGGATATAGACTTTGTTTCAGAAAGTAATATTGTAGATGTGTATGTCAATTTTTTAAGATCAAAAATAGATAAAGGACATGAACAAAAAATTATTAAGACTGTAAGAAGTGTAGGATACATTATAAAAGAATAAGTATTTTTAATTGAAGAATTTTTAAATTATTTTGTTTTAATTGTTAAATTGCTAAGCTAATTAAATAATTTTTATATAATTTTCAATTTATACAAAATAGTGAAAAAATTAATTAACCAATTCATAATTGTAATAATAACAAATCCATAAAAAATATAAATTTTTATTGATTTTATAAAAATAATGTGCTAAAATGTATCATAAAAATAGATTAGGAGTGATAAAAATGTTTAAACAAATAGAATTAACTTACAGTTTTGATGCATTAGAACCAAATATTGATGCAAAAACTATGGAAATACATTATGGAAAGCACCATGCAGCGTATACTAATAATTTAAATGATACATTAAAAAATAATGCACCACAATTTTTGGAAAAACCAATTGAGGAAATCTTAGCAAATTTAGATGTATTACCAGAAGAAATAAGAGGAGCTGTTAGAAATAATGGAGGGGGATTTTACAACCACAATCTTTATTTTGAAATAATGGCACCTAATGCAGGTGGAGTACCTACTGGAGAATTAGCAGAAAAAATTAACGAAGCATTTGGAAGTTTTGAAGCGTTTAAAGAAAAATTTGCACAGGCTGCAGCAACTAGATTTGGATCAGGATGGGCTTGGCTTGTTGTAAATAAAGATGGAAAGTTAAAAGTAACTTCAACTGCAAATCAAGACAATCCATTAATGCCAGGAGCAACTTCTTGCGGATGTTCACAAGGAACTCCAATCTTAGGAATAGATGTATGGGAACATGCATATTATTTAAATTATCAAAATAGACGTCCAGATTATATTTCAGCATTTTTCAACATTATAAACTGGAATGAAGTATCTAAAAAATACGAAGCTTTAAAATAGGCTAAAGTAAAAAATAAAGTATAGATTGAATTGGAAATGTTGGTCATAATAATTCTAGTTCAATCTTTTTCTTATCTAAAAATCTTAAATAACAATAATTTAAATTAAAAAAGAAAGTAAGATTAAGTTATAGATTAACCAATTTATTAATTTTTATGTATTTTTACTTCAACTTTTAAATATCTTGACTATAATTTGAACAAGAAATATTTGTTTATAAAAGTTGACTGAAATTATTTAATCTGCTATACTTAACTAGGATAGATAAATATTAAAATAAAATTTTAAATAGGAGGAGATAATTATGGAAAGAGTAACAAAAGATATGAATATAATGGAAGCAGTTGAAAAATATCCAATTATTGCACAAGTACTTATGAGATATGGACTTGGATGTGTTGGATGTATTATTTCGAGTGCAGAAACTTTGGGAGAAGGAATCGCTGTTCATGGATTAAATCCAGATATGATTATTGAAGAAGTAAATATGGTTCTTGAAAAACAAGAAGGATAATGAAAGTAAATAAAAATAGGTAATCTATTAGTAAAATTGCTATAAATTACCTATTTTTTTATACTTGAATTTTTTACATTGAGCTAGTCTAATTAACTAAATTTAAAAGAATTTTCATAAATCTTTTGTCTTAGCTTTATTTAAAGGAATTCTATTATAAAGACTATATTATTAATAAAAATCCATAAATAATATTTGTTAATAATACTATACCTACCAGAAATCTATTTATAAATTTAAAAATGCTTTGACTGTTAAATGTAAAACTTAATGCCAGATTTAAGAGTGAATAAGATAATAATACTACTGAAAAATTTTTAAAAATTAAAAATTTGGGAGTTTTTAACAGCATTAAAGCCGGCGGTAATAAGTAACGGAATGAAGTAAAAAAACTGTATAAAAATATAGTCAGAACTTCAAGCAGCAGTATAAGTATAGTAATTCTTTCTGCAGATTTTACTTGTTTCCTGCTTAGGAATAACAGAGATACAAGTGAATAAATTCGTACAAAAAGTAATAGTAATGTTAAAAATGTAAAAGCATTTATCATATCTAATTCTCCATATTTCATAGTTTTTATACATTTTATCATATTTAAGATAAATTCTCAAGATAAAATGAAAGAGTTAACTTTAGTTATTTTATAATGTATTATAAATGTCATTAAAATTAAACTAAAAAACTATAATAAATGTTGCTCTCTTGCCATTTTTTCAAGTTCTCTTATTCTGTCATCAGTAGAAGGGTGTGTGCTGAATAAATTTTTAAGATTTCCAAGGCTTGAAAATGGATTTATTATGAACATATGGGCTGTTGTAGGATCTTGTCTATTCATGGCGATACTGTGGCTGTAACTCTCTAATTTTTGCAGTGCATTACGTAAATATAATGGATTTCCTGAATATTCAGCTCCAGCTCTATCTGCCATGTATTCTCTTTTTCTTGAAATAGACATTTGAATTATAGAAGCTGCTATTGGGGCTAAAAATGAAAGCAGCATTGCAGTTCCGACGTTATTTCTTCTTCTGTTTCCATCTCTATTATTTCCACTTGAAACATAAGGTAAAAATCTTGCGATATTGGCAATAGCTCCAGCAAAAGTGGCAGCAATTGTACTAACCAAAATATCACGATGCTTTATATGCCCTAATTCGTGAGCCATAACTCCAGCCAGTTCGTTGTCATCCATCATTTCTAGTAATCCAGCAGTACAGGCAACTGCGGCATTTTGAGGATTTCTTCCAGTTGCAAAGGCGTTTGGCTGACGTTCTGGAATTATATAAATTTTTGGCATTGGTAAATTAGCATTTTTGGCTAATCTTTGTATCAATTGATACAATCTTGGATTATTTTCAGGAGTAACTTCCTGTCCATTATAAGCTCTTATAACCATTTTATCACTAAACCAGTAGCTATAAAAACTCATTCCCCCAGCAATCAGAAGCCCAATCAATGCCCCTTGCTGATTTCCCAATATACCACCAATTGCTACAAAGAGAAAAACTAATCCAAACATTAAAAAACCTGTTTTCATAGTATTTATAAACATAAGTGTCTTTTTTCCTTTCTTTTAATTTATGCAAAAATATTATATTATAAATTAGTATTTTTTTCAATAATTATATTTATTTTATAGATATTTAATACAAACGATATATTTAAACAACAAATTTATCAAAATTTTTTCAACAAAGAATTAAAAATTAGTATTTCCAAATAATTGAAATATAATTTTTTTGCTTTAATAAACTGGCGGAGTTTTTATTTGTCAGGATAAATCTTTCAGGCAAAATAAGAATTTACAACAATGAGAATTATGTGAAAAAATAGTAAAATAGAAACTGTACTAAGGATAAGAAACTTTAATTCATTGCTAAAATAGTATACAATTCAAAAATTTATTAAACATTTATTACTTAATTGCGGATTTATAGTATAAGAATAGAGTAAATTAAAGGAGTCAAATAAAAACTTTATAATAAAAAAATTTATACTCTCACTATTTACATTTTCTAGATTTATGATATAATATGAGAAAATTTTAGATAGAGAAAAGAAAAATGGATATTGAAAGGGGAAATAATTTAAAAATGAGTGATAAAAATCAGACATTTGCTAGGTTTTCTATGATGATTGGAGAAGAAGGGATTGAGAAATTGGGAAAATCTAGAGTTATAATTTTTGGAGTTGGCGGGGTTGGCTCTTATACTGTGGAGGCTTTGGTACGTGCAGGAATTGGGCAAATTACTATGGTTGATTTTGATGAGATTTCGGAGTCAAATATTAATAGACAGCTGCATTCGCTTAGAAGCACAATCGGTAAGTCTAAGATTGATGTTATGAAAGACAGAATTTTGGACATTAATCCAGATTGTAAGGTTGAACTTGTAAAAAGATTAGTTTATGATGATGTGGATGAAGTTTTGGGAAATAATAAATATGATTTTGTCGTGGATGCTATTGATGTCATTGGAAGCAAGATTAATCTGATTGAATATTGTGCGAAAAATAACATAAATATTATTTCTTCAATGGGATTTGGAAACAAGATGCACCCTGAAAAGATAGAAATTGCAAAAATAAAAAATACCTCTGTTTGTCCAATGGCAAGAACAATCAGAAGTATTTTGAAAAAGAAAGGGATTACAAATGTTCCAGTTGCATTTTCAAAAGAAATACCTGTTCAGCCAAATAAGTCAGAACTATTTAAGGAAGAATTGCCAACTGAATTTAGGGAAAATAATAAAATTCCGAGAAAGACTACGCCTGGAAGCAATTCGTTTGTCCCAGGAGCAGCTGGTCTTGTACTAGCTTCTTATGTAGTGAGAAAGTTATTGGAGTGGGATTAAATATAGGTAATGTTAAATATCTTGATTATTTAAATTATTTAACAACTTAATTTTAATATTATAACTTTTAAAATAAATTATTAAGCAAGTTTGTATCCACTAATAAATGTTTAAAAACAATTGAAATAGAAAAAGGAGTGAAATTGATTGGAAGAAAGAAAAGAAGCTATATTAACAGTAAATGAAGAAAAAAAGAAAAAAATAAGAAAAATGATTCTCCTAAATGGGAATCAGATAGCAAGAACCTATTGATTAAAATATTAATTGTAATTGGACTGATTTTATGTATTTTTGGAATAATGGATAAAATCTTTGAACATACGATTTTTAACTTTTTTAAAAATTTGACAATGCCATATTTGGAAAAAACTTATGAAGAATCTAAAAAGATGTTTTTAACATTGTCGCTTTTGAAAGGAACTACGGATATTATTGAAGGTAGTACGGTTAATGTCAGTATGATTGTCGGAATGGAAATTGAGATTGGAGATATTATTCAACCTATTTATGATATGATAAATATTTTATGGAAGGTGTCGCTTGCGAGCGTTGTTATACTGAAGCTGGAAACGATTTATTATGAAATTTTTAAGGTAAAATTGGCTACAATCTTGACGTTTATTTCATTAATTACAATTTTTCCGTATACTATTTATAAGAACAAAGTTACAAAAATATTTAGAAAGATTTCTAAATATTCGTTTTTCATATTACTTTATATTTATATAGTTTTACCAAGTGCGATATTTGTAAACTCGACAATTTCGAGCTATTTTGAAAAAGAATATAAAGAACCTGCAATTGTTGAGCTAAATCAGGATCTAGGAAAACTGAATAAAATAAAAGACGAAATGCTTTCATTGGATCAATCCAAAAGTATTTTTAATATTCCAGGACAAATTGACAGTGCAAAAGTCAAGATTGATAATTTCACAAAAGAAATAAATGTTATCTCAAAAGACTTGGTTGAAAATACGCCAGTTATTATTGGAATAATTTTATTGACATCAATAGTATTGCCATTATTAATAGCGATTTTGCTTTATGTAGTGACAAAGTCGATTGTTTTTGAGAAGATTGCTGGAGGTAGAAAATAGAATATTTTAAAAATATATAAATAATGATGATTATTTTTTGGACAAAATAGCTTTGACAAAAGAATATTTAGGTTAATATTTTTATTGAAAAAACAAAAATCCAAATATTCAAATTATTCTTACGAATATTTATCTTAAAATCGAGTTTACGATAAAAATAAGCCAAAAGTAAAAAATATAAATTAGAATCACAGTTATTAAATTAGCTGTGATTTTTTAATATATTTTAGGAGTCGTACCTAATTACACAATAAATTTAAACTTTCATATTCTTTCCCTTGAAATACCTGGTTTAATTTGGTAAAATATATACAAATATAAAATTAAGTTTATAGAAATCATAGATTAAAATGAGTGTAAAGATTATAGCCAATTTATTTCTTTTTATATATTTAAAGAGAATCGACTATAATATTTAGACATATTTATAGAAGGGAGATTTGCAAAATTTATAATTTGCAATAGCGGGATTAGTATGAAGGATAAAATGAGTGTAAAAGTTATTGGAATTGGTGGAATGGGGATAAATTTTGTTAATTTTATGATAGCTTCAGGAGTGAGGAAGGTTGAATATATAACGATTGATACAGATAGTAAGAATTCTGAGCGAAGTCAAGCTGAAAAAAAGATTTTTTTAGATACTGGGGTTAAGAAATGCAGTAGGGAACAGGCTGAGAGAGTGGCACTTCAATGTGAGAGTCAATTTCGAGAATTATTTAAAGGGACAGATATTTTGTTTTTGGTTGCAGGAATTGGTGGAGCAACTGGGAGTGGTATAATGCCTGTTATTCTCGATGTTTCCAAAAGATTAAAAATTTTTACGATCAGTATTGTTGCACGTCCATTTTATCTTGAAGGATTTGAGAATTTAAAGATTGCAAATACAGGTATTAAGAAGATTGAGAAGATTACGGATAGTCTGATTGTAATTCCGAATGAAAAATTATATAATCATATAGATAAGAAAGAGCCTCTTGAGATGGCTTACAATAAAGTAAACGAGATTATAAAAGAAGGTATTGAAAGTATTGTAAATATTCTGACGGAAGTTGGGTTTATGAATATTGATTTACTAGATATAAAGGTAGTTCTTTACAATTCAAAGGATACAATTATTCGTGTTGGAGAAGGTAAGGGAGATAATGCTGTTGATGAGATAATTGAACAGCTGAAGGAAAATAATTTATTTGAAGGAAAATTGGAAAATGCGAAGAAAGTTCTTATAAATTTTACTGCAGGGCATGATGTTTCTTTAGCGAATATTGGACAGATAACAGAAAAAATTTCGGACATTGTTAAAGATAAGAATGTAAATCTAATCTGGGGAGTAATAATGAATCAAGATTATGATAAGACCCAGAAAATTAAGACAGTAGTGATATCAAGCGTTTAATATTATGATAATCGGAAAATGAGGGAGAGAAAGCTCTCCCTATTTTTAATTTTAATACTAATTGTAGTAATATCCTGAAGTGTGATATAGACTTGCAGATATAGCAACAAGTAAGAATATGAAAATAAATATAACAATTAATGAGATTATATAAAACTTCAATCCTTTCGCAAGCTCTTTAAAAGAAATTTTTAATTTATTTTCATCTTCCATTTTAATGGCATCGTCTAAAGCCGAAGAAAAATTAAGGAATTTTAATGAAATAAAAATAGTAAAAATCCCAATAAGAAATGTAAATAATTGCAATATTCCTATAAAAATTCCTATAACGGAAAGAAATTTTGTGATAGAAACAATTGTTTTTATATTTTTAATAGTGAATTCATCTAAAGTTAGCCTAATCGAACCATTTTTTTTACTATTCTGACTATTTTCGGAATTTTTAAAATTCTGATTTTCTTTAAAATTTCCAGTTACTTCTTTCCTAATTTTGTCTAATTCTGCTGTATTATTAAAGTAATGACTATTTTCTATATTCTCATTCTTTTTTTCTTTATCTAAAAAATTATTTTCAAAATCCATGATAACCTCCATTTTTATTAATTTTAAAATAATTATATCATAGATTTTTAGTTTTTTAAATTAAATTTACAGAAATCCTATGTGATTCTATTTTTGGCATATTGTATAAGTTTGTTTAAAATAATTAAGAAAATAATAGTTATTTTCATTTTTTCAAAAATTATGTTATAATAATACAAATTACTAAAAAAGTAGATTACAGAAGTTTATGAAATCAAACTAATTTAACAGTAGAAGGAGATGAGATATTATGAATTTTGTTTACATTTCACCACAATTTCCAAAAACTAACTGTGAATTTTGCAATAGATTAAAACAAAATGGGGTAAATGTATTAGGAATTGCAGATATAGAGTATGATCAATTGGCTCAAAAATTAAAGGATTGTTTAACAGAATACTATAAAGTTTCTAGCCTTGAAAATTATGATGAGGTTTTAAAGGCAGTGGCTTTTTTTACACATAAATATGGAAAAATCAACTGGCTTGAGTCGAATAATGAATACTGGCTTGTACAGGATTCAAGACTTCGTTCAGATTTTAATATTACAACTGGAATAAAGTCTGACAAAATTGCAAATATAAAAGAAAAGTCTAAAATGAAAAAAGCATATAAAAAAGGAGAAATACCAGCTGCGGACTTTTCATTAGTTACAACACTTGTAAAAGCAAAAAAATTTATTGATAAAGTAGGATATCCAGTAGTTGTTAAGCCTGATAATGGAGTTGGAGCTAGTGATACCCGTAAAATCAAGAATGAAAAAGAACTGAAAGAATTTTTTGAAACTCGTAATGAAAATGTAAAATATATTATGGAAGAGTATGTTGATGGAGATTTAGTGTCTTATGACGCAGTTATTGATTCCAACGGAAATCCTATTTTTGAAACAGGAATTGTTGAGCCTGCTGTTATGGATATTGTAAATGAAGGACTGGATGTATTTTATTATGTAGAAAAGGAAATGCCTGAAAAATTACTGGATGCAGGAAGACGAGCTGTGAAAGGATTTGGAGTAAAAAGCAGATTTGTGCATCTTGAATTTTTTAAATTAAATAAAAACAAAAAAGGACTCGGTAAAAAAGGGGATTATGTAGGACTAGAAGCAAATATGCGTCCTGCAGGCGGATATACACCTGATATGTACAATTACGCCAACAATACTGATGTTTATCAAATCTGGGCTGATATGATTGCATTTGATAAAATCGAAAAGGCTAAATTAAATAAAGATATAGAAAAAAACTACTGTGTTTATGCAAGTCGTCGTGATAATAGAAATTATATTCATTCTCACGATGAAATTAAGCAGAAATATGGAAACGCAATTGTGATGGATGAAAGAATGCCAGATATTTTTTCAGGTGCAATGGGAAACTATATGTACACAGCAAAATTTAAAACAAAAGAGGAAATGGAAGAATTTATAGATTTCGTACATAAAAAAATAGAAGAATAAAAATAAATAAAATCACAGGGAGAAAGAATGCAAATAGAATATAAAAAAGAATACAGCTATCATCTTGGGCGAGAAGTAGAATATAAGAGGTATGGACATGCTGGGAAGCCAGTGTTGGTATTTCCTTCACAAGATGGGGATTGTAACCAGTATGAAGAATTTGGAATGATAGACGTACTTTCTGACTACATTGAGCAAGGAAGACTGCAATTATTCTGTGTAGGAAGCGTTGATAGAGAGAGCTGGTCAGATCTTAACGGAAATCAAAGATATAGAATAGAAATGCAGGAAAAATGGTTTAACTTTATCGCAAATGAATTTGTGCCAAGAATACAGGATATTTCTTGGAGAAGTGATATTATTGTTACAGGATGTAGTATGGGAGGAGCTCATGCGGGAATTTTATTTTTCCGTAGACCTGACTTGTTTGACACGTTAATCTCACTAAGTGGAATGTTTGATGCATCAATGTTTTTTGGAGATTACAAAGATGATTTGGTTTACAACAATTCAGTGGTTGATTTTTTAAGAAATATGCCTTGGAATCACCATTATTTAGATATATATAGACAAAAAAACATTATTGTATGTATTGGACAAGGAGCATGGGAAGAAGAGCTATTGCCAAGTAATAGAGAACTGGCTCATATTCTTTATGAAAAGCAAGTTCCAGCATGGACAGATTTCTGGGGTTATGATGTTGCCCACGACTGGGATTGGTGGAGATTGCAAATAAGATATTTTATGGAGCATTTGGATATTTAAGTAAAGCTAATTAATTTTAATAACAAATAAAAAGCACTGAAATTTATTAATGAAAATGAGTTTTTATTTTTTCAATAAGTTTCGTGCTTTTAAATTTATATTGATTACTTAAAAAAATCATAACAAAAAAGAGAGGAAAGGTGTTTAAATGTTAAAAAAACTATTTTCCCATCTTGGGGAGTATAAAAAAAGCGCGTTAATTTCGCCAATATTTATTGGAATAGAAGTTGTTTTTGAGATGCTTATTCCAACACTTATGGCTGTAATTATTGACAGCGGACTGAATGGAAATGATGGTAAGGGAGATATGAAGTTTATTGTTATAATGGGACTCGCAACGTTTGGAGTGGCTATGTTGTCGTTGTTATGTGGAATACAAGCTAGTAAATATGCTTCTTATGCTTCGGCTGGATTTGCTAAAAACTTGAGAAAAGATTTATTTTCTAAAATACAGTCCTTTTCATTCACTAATATTGATAAATTTTCTACAGCTGGACTGATTACAAGATTTACAACAGATGTTAATAACATTCAGAATTCATTTCAGTTGTTAATCAGAGGATTTGTAAGGGCTCCACTTATGATGTGCGTAGCAATATTTATGTCGTTTATGATAAGTCCAAAGTTGTCAATGATATTTATTGTTGCAGTTTTGTTTTTAGGAAGTTTTTTAGTCTTTGTTATTTTTAAGGTACATCCAATTTTTACAGCTGCAATTAAAAAGTATGATGACATAAATTCTAGCCTTCAGGAAAACATTAATGGTATTCGTGTTGTAAAAGCATATATTCGTGAAAAATATGAAACTAATAAATTTAAGAAGGCTACTGAAAATTTGAGAAATATGTTATTAAAAGGGGAAAGAATTATAATATTTGTATCTCCTGTAATGCAAATAACAGTATTTGGGTGTATTTTACTGCTTTCATGGTTTGGAGCAAAAATGATTGTTGTAAATGAGCTGACGACTGGGCAGCTTACAAGCCTTTTTGCTTATACAACCAATATTCTTATGAGCCTTCTTATGCTTGCAATGATGCTTGTAAATATTGTGTTTTCAAGAGCATCTGGAGATAGAATTGTGATGGTTCTAGATGAAGAGCCAAATATTAAAAATCCTGAAAATGGTATAACAGAGGTAAAAGATGGTTCAATAGTGTTTAAAAATGTAGATTTCAGTTACAGTAATAATCCTGATGTTCTGAATTTGACAAAAATAAATCTAGAAATAAAGTCTGGAGAAACTATTGGAATTATTGGGGGAACTGGAAGTGCAAAATCAGCTCTTGTTCAGTTAATTCCAAGATTGTATGATGTTCTGGATGGTGAACTTTTGGTTGGCGGAGTTAATGTAAAGGATTATGATATAAAGACGCTTAGGGATAATGTGGCGATGGTTCTTCAAAAAAATGTGCTGTTTTCAGGAACTATAAAGGATAATTTACGTTGGGGGAATGAAAATGCAACCGATGAGGAAATGGAACATGCTTGCAAATTGGCACAAGCTGATGAATTCATTCAGAAATTTCCTAAAAAATATGATACTCGTATTGAACGTGGCGGAGCAAATGTATCTGGAGGTCAAAGACAAAGGCTGTGTATTGCCAGAGCCTTGCTAAAATCTCCCAAAATATTAATTTTAGACGATTCTACAAGCGCAGTTGATACAAAGACGGACAAACTAATAAGAGAAGCCTTCAAAAATGAATTGCCACACATTACAAAAATTATTATCGGACAAAGAGTATCATCAATAAAAGATTCTGATAAAATATTAGTTTTGGAAGACGGAATTATAACAGCAGCAGGGACACACGATGAACTACTTAAAACAAGCAAGGTATATCGTGAAGTTTATGAATCCCAGACAGAAGGGAGTGATAAGTAATGAGTAAAAATAAAAAAACTGAAAATTCGCAATCACGAAATCAGCTAAAAGGATTAATTCGATTACTTGGATATATGTTTAAGCATTATAAAATACAGACGTTATTTGTTATTGTATTTATTTGTTTGAGTTCATTTGGAATGGTTATTGGGACAATGTATTCAAAAGAATTGATAGATGGAATCATTATTCCTAACATTGGTAAAAATAATCCTAACTTTATCAAAGAGCTTGTGAGCCTAATTTTAAAAATGGCAGTCATATATGGCGGAGCTGTAATTTGTACATATATTTATGAAATATTTATGATTTACGTTGCACAGGGAACATTGAAAAGATTAAGAGATGATGTATTTATACATATGGAATCGCTTCCTATAAAATATTTTGATACAAATGCACATGGAGATATAATGAGTGTTTATTCAAGCGATATTGACGCTTTACGAAATATGATGGTTGAAAGCTTGTCACAGGTAATATCTTCAATTATTACAATTATAAGTGTCCTTATTTCAATGTTTATATTAAATATTCCACTAGCACTTTTCGTAGTAATAATGATTATTATTATGATTGTTACAACAAAAACTATTTCTTCAAAAAGTTCGAAAAACTATACTGCACAGCAAAAAAATATTGGTATTGTAAATGGATATGTTGAAGAAATGATAGAAGGACTGAAAGTTGTAAAAGTGTTTTCATACGAGAAAAAAGCTGATGAACGTTTTAACAGACTGAATACGGCATTATTTAACAGGGCGAACAATGCAATGAAATTTGCAAATATTCTAGGACCTGCTGTCGGAAATCTTGGAAATATAAACTTTGTACTTACAGCAGTTCTTGGTTCAATAATTGTGTTTAATAATATTGCAGGCTTTACAATTGGAGGACTTGTATCGTTCTTGCAGTTTATAAAAGTAATAAACCAGCCTGTTTCACAAATTGCACAGCAATTAACATCAGTAATATTGGCATCGGCTGGAGCCCAAAGAGTATTTAACCTGCTAGATCAGATACCTGAACAAGATAACGGCTATGTAACTCTTGTAAACGCAAATATTGATGAAAATGGAAACATTACAGAAACTGAGAAGCACACAGGTGCATGGGCTTGGAAATATCCACATTCTGACGGAACAATTTCTTATGAAAGACTAATGGGAGATGTTGTTTTTGAAGATGTAACATTTGGATACAATGAAGAAAAGACAATACTTCATAATATCAATCTTTATGCAAAGCCGGGAGAAAAAATTGCCTTCGTTGGTGCAACAGGAGCTGGAAAAACTACAATTACAAACTTAATTAACAGATTTTACGATATTAACTCTGGAAAAATTCGATATGATGGAATTAACATTGAAAAAATAAAAAAACAGGATTTAAGAGAATCTCTTGGAATTGTACTACAGGACACACACTTATTTTCTGGAACAGTTGCCGATAACATCAGATATGGAAAACTTGATGCAACAGATGAAGAAGTGTATGCAGCTGCAAAACTTGCCAATGCCGATCATTTTATAAAACACTTGCCACAAGGCTACAACACTTATTTAAGTGGTGATGGTTCGAGCCTTTCACAAGGACAGCGGCAATTATTGTCAATAGCAAGAGCAGCAATCGCTGACCCACCAGTCTTAATTCTGGATGAAGCAACTTCAAGCATTGATACAAGAACAGAAAAAATCGTGCAAGAAGGAATGGATAAGTTGATGATGGGAAGAACGGTATTTGTAATTGCCCACAGGCTTTCAACTATCAAAAATTCCGATGTGATAATGGTACTTGATCAAGGAAAAATTATCGAACGTGGAAATCACGATGAACTGATTGCACAAAAAGGGACTTATTATCAGCTTTATACAGGGGGATTTGAAAATCAGTAAATTAAATGATTTAATTTTAATTGCGTTAGCAGAGTAATATTCATAAAACTAGAGTATTTATTAAAATATTTAAAATAAAAGAGTGGTATTATCCACTCTTTTTAATCAACAAAAAACAACTTTAATAATGGCCTCTACAGGAAATTATCCATAAAACTCCATTTTCATCAATGGTATAGACAAGCCTGTTAGTTTCGTCAATTCTTCGACTAAATCCTTTTCTATATTTCAAAGCTTCAGGTTTGTCTATTCCATTCAATACTCCATTTCTTTCAATATCTTTTATGAGTTCGTTAATCCTTTTTAAAGTTTTTTTATCTTGAGATTGCCAATATAAATAATCTGCCCAGCCATCATCAGTCCATAATTTATTCATCATCGACCTCGATTAAATCATGAACTTGCCCTTTCCCACTTTTCATCTGAGAATGTCATCTATCCTTTTTTGTAAGATAATGTATTTTTATTTAAAAATTTTCTTTAAACCTTCCAAATATTTCTTCTATTTCAATATCATTATAAATATCTTTATAGGCAACAATAATAATTTCAAGTTCTTTTAAAAAATCTTCTTTTGAAATTCTTTCTACATTCATTTCATCCCTATTATCTCTGTATCATTCAAAATTTAATTCCTTACCTTTTAAGCTTTTATTTTTAATATCAAAATTTTTTTCTTTGTATAAAAAGCCAACATTTCCAAAACTTTCATATTCTAAATCTTTTGAATAATATTCTATTTTAATATCATTTTCTATTTCTATTCTATATATTTCAGAATATTTTTCTTTTTCTTCAATTTGAAAATAATCAACTCCATTTATTCTAAAAACTCTCTTTTTGTTAAGCATAAATTCTTTTAATCTATCTTTTCCAAGAAGATAAGAAAAAAATTTCTTTTTTATATTAATATCCCAATAATTTATATATTTCGTATAATAATTAATAAACTCCAAATTATATTTATTTGCTTTCTCGTTATATTTTAACAAGAAATTTCTTAATTTATCTCTTTTAAATAAATTCTCTAAATCAACATTTATTCTAAAATTTTTAAATTTTTCCATATATTCTATATAATTATGCAATTCTTGTTCAACAAAACTTATTAAGTTAGCATAATCAACGATATTTTCAAAATAGTAAATTAAAAAAGTTCTTCATAACCATAATAAACTCTAATTTCACTATCAGAATTACACTCAGAAATATATAATGCTGTTTCATCGGTTTCATTCCAGCCATTATTAATATACATACCCTGATCTTCAACTATTGTAGTTTTTGTTGAATTATCTTCGTATATATTTGAAACTACATATGGAAAATTTCCTATTTCATTTACTAAATTATTAAAAAAATCATATTTACTCATCCCTAACTCTTCGTAAAAATTATCTTTTATTTTTTTGATTCTCATTTTCATCTTTTCCCTCTTTTCTACTTTCTTAAATATTTAAATAGTTTTTATATAATTTATTATAGTATTTTTTATATAAAACATCAATAAAAAAATAAAAACAAAAAATTGACAATTATGGTAAAATATAATAAAATATTTAAAAGAGTTTTTAAAATTCAGGACTATAGTGATTTTACAACTATCGTGAAAGAATAATTATTTTATAGTGGTTGTTTCAGAAATGGAACAGCCTTTATTTTAAGAAAGGATATTTTTAAAATCGAAAACTTATGAAGAATACAATTATAATATCAATAAAAATTTCTATTATCTTATTTGTTTTTTTATTTTGCTTTGTGCATTATTTTATAATAAAAGAATATACAACTGATAGAAAAGCCGTAAATGAGAATAAAAAAGTAGATTATGTAATAATACTGGGAGCAAGAGTAAAAGGAGAAAAGCCGACTAAATCACTTATGGAAAGGATAAAGGCTGCAACGGAGTATTTAAAGAAAAATCCAGAAGTTAAGGTTATTGCAACTGGAGGACAAGGGAAAAATGAAAATGTGGCAGAAGGAGTGGCGATAAAAAGGGAACTTTTGAAAAATGGAATTAGTGAGGATAGAATTGTTTTGGAAGACAAATCTAAGAATACTGTTGAAAATTTTAGGTTTAGTCTTGAGAAGATAAAAAATATTGAAAATAGTAAAAATATTTTAAACAATAATGAAAAAAATCGAAAAATAAAAGTATTGATTGTAACGAATGATTATCATATTTTCCGTTCTAAAAATATTGCTAGAAAAGTTGGATTTGACAATGAAAAATATGAAATTTACGGACTTCCAGCGAAAACACCACTTATTTCCATACCAAAATCATATTTTAGAGAATTTTTGTCAAATGTAAATTATTTTATTTTTCAATCTGGGAATCAGTTAAAAGTTAAATAAATTTATAATTTAAGTGATACCAATATAATTTTTATTTTCAATTTTAAAGTGTACTAGAATCTGTTAAAAATTATATAAACTCTGGGTTTGAATAAAATAGTTATAGTCCTCAAGGTTAGTTTAAAAGTAGTTTTACTATAATTTTGCGAGAAATTGGAATATAATGTAAAAAATAACTGAATTTTGATAAAATATTTTTCACAAAGACTATGAAAAAATGCAAAATTATTATATAATATACATATTGCTGAGTAACTAGGTTCGGATAGAATAGTTACTCATTTTAAAAATATAACAAAGAAGATAATAAACGAGTAAACGGAGGAAACAATATAAATGTTGGATCAAAAAAATAAAAGAAATTTTTCGATAATAGCACATATTGATCATGGAAAATCCACTATTGCGGACAGGCTTTTGGAGCAGACAGGAACTGTAACGCAAAGGGAAATGGTGGATCAGCTGCTGGATAGCATGGATTTAGAAAGAGAAAAAGGGATAACGATTAAGGCACAAGCAGTTACATTGAAGTATAAGGCTCGAAACGGGGAGACTTATGAGTTAAATTTAATTGATACGCCAGGACACGTTGATTTTATTTACGAAGTGTCAAGATCGCTTGCAGCTTGTGACGGGGCCTTGCTTGTAGTTGACGCCGCACAGGGAATTGAAGCACAGACATTGGCAAATGTGTATTTGGCTTTGGAAAACGATTTGGAAATATTGCCTGTAATAAACAAGATTGACTTGCCTTCAGCTGATCCTGACAAGGTTAAGCTAGAAATAGAGGAAGTTATTGGGCTTCCAGCAGACGATGCTGTTCTTGTTTCTGGAAAAACTGGATTTGGAATTGAAGATTTGCTGGAATCAATTATTGAACATATTCCCGCACCTAAAGGAGAAATTAACAATCCTTTGAAAGCGTTAATTTTTGACTCACATTATGATGATTTTAGAGGAGTTATAACGTATATTAGAATAATTGAAGGGAAAATTGCAAAAGGGGACAGAATTAAGATTATGTCTACCGAAAAAGAATTTGACGTATTAGAAGTTGGAATTTTCTCACCTAAAATGAAAGAAGTTGATGAATTAACAGTTGGCTCAGTTGGATATATTATTACGGGAATCAAATCTATCAAGGATACACAAGTTGGAGATACTATTACGCATGTGAAAAATCCGACAGATACAGCTCTTGAAGGTTATCGTCCTGCATTAAGTATGGTTTTTGCGGGAATTTATCCAGTTTCAACAGATGATTATGAAGATTTAAGGGAAGCATTGGAAAAATTACAGTTGAATGATGCTTCGTTATCTTATGCTCCAGAGACTTCACTTGCATTGGGATTTGGATTCAGATGTGGATTTTTAGGACTTTTGCACATGGAAATAGTTGTAGAAAGATTGCGTCGTGAATTTAACATTGATTTGATTTCAACAGCACCATCGGTTAAATATAACGTAACACCTGAACAAGGGGAAATGATTGTAATTGACAACCCTGCGGAATTTCCAGAAGGGAAAAAGTATATTGAAGAACCTTATGTAAAAGGGACAATTATTGTTCCAAAGGATTATGTTGGAAACGTAATGGAGCTTTGTCAGGAAAAAAGGGGAACTTTCCTTAACATGAATTACCTTGATGAAACTCGTACAATGATAAGTTATGACTTGCCACTTGCAGAAATAGTAATTGATTTTTATGATAAATTAAAATCACGTACAAAAGGGTATGCTTCATTTGAATATGAAATGATTGGATACAAGGAATCAGACTTGGTAAAAGTGGATATTTTGGTAAGCGGAAATCCAGTAGATGCTTTTTCGTTCATTGCTCATAAAGATAATGCCTATTACAGAGGGCGTGCAATCGTTGAAAAATTAAAAGATGTAATTCCAAGACAGCAGTTTGAAATACCATTGCAGGCTGCATTAGGTACAAAAATAATTGCAAGGGAAACAATTAAGGCACTTAGAAAGAACGTACTTGCAAAATGTTATGGTGGAGATATTACACGTAAGAAAAAATTATTAGAAAAACAAAAAGAAGGTAAAAAACGTATGAAGGCAATCGGAAATGTAGAAATACCGCAAGAAGCGTTTTTATCAGTATTAAAACTAAATGATTAATTTTTTATATCTTGTGTAAAAATATAAGGAAAAGAGAAAAAAGTGAACAAAGAAAAAAAACTAAATAAGAATATAATATTTTTTGATGTTGAAACAAATGGATTTCAGGGAAGTTCAGTTTTGTCAATGTCTGCAATAAAAGTGAATTATAATTCTGAAAACTCTGGAGAAGAGAGAAATAAATGGAAAAAAGTGTCTGAATTTAACAGATTTTATTTCAGAAATGAAGGTGAAGAGTTAAACGAAGGTGCAGTAAGCGTAAATGGCTTGACAGACGATGTAATTTTAAGCGAAAGAAAGAGCATCATTCAAAATACAGGAATTGAATATCCTTTGACTTTTAAGGAAGATATGGATAATTTCTTTTTATTCTGTCAGGACACAAGCCATTTTGTCGCCCATAACATAAAATTTGACAGAAGCTTCGTAGATTTTCCTTTGCAAAATCAATTTGATACAATGCTAACAAATATAGACATCGTCAAAGTAAATGGTTCTTCCTACGGAAATTACAAATGGCCAAAACTTATGGAATGTGCCAATTATTATAATATCCCATTTGAAGAAAGCCAGCTGCACGGCAGTTATTACGATGTTCTTATAATGTTTAGAATTTTCTTCAAGATGATGAAGCATAAGACCGGAAATAAACGAATTTTAGAATTTTTAGAAAAAGAATAATTTTTGAAAAAATATTTATGTAAAGTCAAAAAATATAATTAAAGTAAAATAAATGGAGTGAAAATGAGTATTTTAGCAAAAAAATCTGAGCCAAATAATTTAATAAATACAGAAGAAAAAAATGATAATTTTTTAGAAATAACTGAATACAAGGAAAATTTAGAATTTGAAGTTCTGGAAACTTTTTCAGAAAAAATTTCTGATTTTATTGGGAAAAATGATTATCAAAAAGTTATTGAATTTACTGAAAAACAGTTGTATTTATTAAATCAGGCATTTACAGATAAATCAGAAAAAATAAAAACTCAAAATACTGATTTTCACTTTGAGTTACCATTAAAACGAAAAAATAGCGATATAATCGGAAATATAAATGAACTAATTATAAACGAAAAAGTAAAGTTTCGTAATTTTTTTATTTATTTAAAACAGGAATTATTAAACTGTAAAAAATTCTATTTTATAGTAAGTTTTATAAAATACTCAGGTATACAGCTTTTAATAAGTACTTTAGATGAACTTGAAAAACAAGGCATTCAAGGGGAAATTATAACATCTGTTTATCTAAATATTACTGACTCAAAGGCGTTGCGAAAACTTTTGTCGTATAAAAATATAAAAGTAAAAATTTACAATAATTCAAGCGAGAGTTTTCACACAAAAGCATATTTATTTGAAAAGGAAAAATATCATAGTGTTATAATTGGCTCGTCTAATATTAGCCAAAGCGCTTTATATTCAGCAGAAGAATGGAATGTGAAACTGACAGACAGCAGTTTTTTTAATATTTATGAAAAATCATTAAACCAATTTGAGAAATTGTGGCACAGTAATGAAGCAATAGAATTGACAGAAGATTTTATTGATGAATATGAAAAATATAAAAAATCTATAAATACACAAAATACATTTGATTATAGAAAAACAAAAATAACACAAAAAGATGAATTTGTTCCAAATAGCATGCAAAAAAGAGTTTTGGAAAAGTTGGAGGAAACAAGAGAAAATGGCAATAAAAAAGGACTCGTGATTTCTGCAACTGGTACAGGGAAAACTTACCTTGCTGCAATGGATATAAAACAATTTTTTGAAATTGATTCTAATAATGAAAATAAACTATTTGAAATAAATGATGGAAACTCCAAAAATTCAAATATAAAATTTTTATTTATCGCCCATCGTGAAGAATTGCTGGAAAATGCAATAAATGTCTTTTCGAGAATTCTCAAAATTGATAAAAATGAATTTGGAAGAATTTACGGTGGCTTAAAAGAAATTAATAAAAGCATGATTTTTGCTTCTATTCAATCATTAAGAAATTGTTACAATGAATTTAAACATAATTTCTTTGATTATACCATAGTTGACGAATTTCATCATTCAATGTCAGACAGTTATTTAAAGACGCTATCATATTTTCAGAGTAAATTTTTGCTAGGTTTGACAGCAACTCCGAAACGTATGGATGGCAAAGATATTCTCTCACTTTGTGACTATAATGTTGTTGATGAAATTGGAATAAAAGAGGCTTTGGAAGAGGATTTGATTGTGCCTTTTCATTATTTTGGTGTAAATGATTACATGATTAATTATGATAACATTCCTTACAAAAATGGGAAATATAATGAAAAAGTATTATTAGAAAATTTATTACTGAACACACGTACCGATTATATTGTTGAAAAAATAAATAAGTTTGGTTTTGATGGTGATAAATTAAGTGCTATCGCATTTTGCCAAAATATAGAGCATGCTTTTTTCATGAAAGAAGAATTTACAAACAAAAGCTATAAATCCGCTGTAATCACAGCAAATACAAGTTCAAACGAAAGATCAGAAATTTTAGACAAATTTAAAAATAAAAAAATTGAAATTTTATGTGTAGTAGATATTTTAAATGAAGGAATTGACATTCCAACAATTAATTTACTGCTATTTTTACGTCCTACAATGTCCTCAACGATTTTTATACAGCAAATTGGAAGAGGATTAAGAAAGGCTGAAAATAAAGATTTTGTTACAATTATTGATTTTATTGGAAATCATAAAAAAGATTATTTGCTAATAAATTATTTTTCAAATGAAGTTGATAATAAGGATACTTTATTTACTAAAAAAGAAAAAATTATAAACGAAATAAAAAATCAATTTTCAAATATTCCAAAATCATGCTATGTAGAATTGGATAGAGTTTGTCAAAACCGTATTATTGAAAAAATTGAAAAAATTAACTTCAGTTCTAAAAATATTTTAAAAGACTTGTATTTAAACTATAAAGAAGAAATTGGCAAATCTGAAAATGAAATTTTAAAAGTAAGTGATTTTGATACAAATATCGAATTATTTCAAGAATTATCCCTAAAATTAGGCTCATTTTATAATGCACAGTTACAATTCGAAAATCCTGAAATTCTAAAAATGAATAAAATATCTTTAAATTCAGAAGAAATTGAATTTTTGGAATATTTAGAAAAAAAATTGACACTTGTAGAGCCATTTACGTATTTAATTATAAATTATTTGATAAATAATGAGTTTATAACGTCAGAAATCATTATTAATGAGTATAAAAATTATTTTAATATAAAAAATAATTTTGAAAAAGAATACGTTGTAAACCGTATTTTTAGAGAATTAATTGAAGATAAAATTTTAGAACAAAATTCTAAAAATAATAATTTATTTAAAATCTCTGAAAATTACAGAAAAATATTTCAGAATATAGATAAAGTTGATGATAAAAATGAAATAAACCTAAAACTTATAAATTTAGATAATTCTCAAAATTCAAATTATAATTTCAAGATTCGTCTAAAAGAATTACTATATTTAGGATTGTCAGAATTTAAGAAAAGTAATAATTTATCGATATTTAATGAGAATATTCTGATTCCATACAAAAAATATAAAAGAATAGAACTCCAAATTTTGCTGGATTCCAAAGTGCCAAAAGGCAGCTGGAGAGCAGGTTATGCAAATACAGACAAGGATATTTGCCTTTTTGCAACAATTGACAAGACCCATATTTTACAAGAAAACTTAAAATACGATAATTCTTTATTTGCTGACAATCTAATTCAATGGATAAGCCAACCTAAAACAGCCCATAACTCAAGTGTCGGTAAAATGTTTACTAATCATAGTGAATTAGGGTATAATGTCCACATATTTATAAGGAAATATGCATTCATGAATAATAATAAAACAAACCCATTTATTTATCTAGGAAAAGCCAATTATTATAAAAGCTATGGAGATAAACCAATGAGAATTTTATGGAAGTTAGATGAGAAAATACCACAAGAGTTAATTTATGAATTGTATAATTTAAGTTAAAAAGAAGATACGTATGATATATATTATAATGAAATGATAATACTTGGAAAATAATATTAATATTAATACAATAATTAATATAAAGTATTTTATCGGACGTATTAATTAATTTAATTATTAAGAAATTATATTATATTTTGAAATAATTATTCTAGTCCGATAATGTATGTTATGTGATTTTTGATGATAAATTATAAACTCTTATTATATTCATTAGATTGTATTTTTTGCTTCTTCTAGTCTTTTATGCTATTACTCTTCTTGCTATATAAAATCTTCTTGTTTTATAGTTATACACATTACTATATCCTAATGTCTAAAAATACTAATAAAAAAACTTTATTTATTATAAAAATGTGATATAATTATATTGAAAATCATAAAAGTAAGGAGAACTTTAAAGTGCCGGTTTATTACAATGCGGATAAAAAGACTTGGTATGCTATGTTTTACGCTAAGGATTATAAGGGTTTGAATAAGAAGTATAAAAAGACTGGGTTTAAAAAGAAAAAGGAGGCTCAGGATTACGAATACGAATTTAAAAAAAAGATTGCTAAGTCTATGAATATGTCATTTCAATCATTATATGAACTTTATTTTGAAGATTATAGCAAGAGACACAAGTCTACTGCGGTCAATACTGTAGAAACATATTTCCGTTTGCATATTTTACCATTTTTTGATAAAATTGAAATAAATAAGATTACTCCTTTTATGATTAGAGAATGGCAGAACCAGATGTTAGAAAAAGAACACAAAAACGGACAACTGTTTAGCGAAAATTCTAAATCTAATATTTATGCAGCATTGAAAAGCATGTTTAACTGGGCTACGAAATATCAAGGACTAAATGAAAATCCTTGTAAAAATATGGGATCTTTTGGAAGTAAGAAAAATCGTTCAGAAATGAAAATTTGGTCTTTGAACGATTTTGAAAAGTTTATTGAAATTTTAAAGTTAAAAAATAAAGAGAAAAATGGAAAATATTCTGATTCTATTATTGTATTTAAAATTTTGTTTTGGACCGGACTTAGAATTGGTGAACTTTTGGCTCTTTCTAAAAATGATGTTAATTTGGAAGAAAAATTTATTGACGTGAATAAAACTTTTTCACGTATAAATAAAAAGGATTATATCACTACTCCAAAAACTCTAGGCTCTATAAGAAAAGTTTTGTTGCCAGAAACTCTTATTTCAGATTTACAATTATATTTTTCTGAAACTTTAAAAATAAATCAAAATAAAAAAAATATAAATAGTGCTAGAATTTTTAATTTAAAAAGTTCACAACTTAGATACATTCTAGAGAAATACAGTTTACAAGCAAATTTGCCAAAAATACGCCTTCACGACTTTAGGCATTCTCACGCTTCGTATTTATTATTTATCCAAGCCGACATTACTGCTATCAGCAAACGACTGGGACATGATAATTTACAAACTACGATAAATACATATTCTCATATGTATAAGGATGCAAATACTCAATTAATGGAAAAATTAAATAAATAATTTTTTTTAATTATAAAAAATAAAAACCAGGAGGGATTATTATGAAAAGAATAATCAAGTTGCTACTTTTAGTTTTGTTAGGAATGAGTGTTTTTGGATGTGAACTTTTTGATCCAAAATCATATAAAGAAGCAGACAAAGCTTATCGAGAAGCTTTGGAAAGATGTAAAGCAAAACGTGGATACAAATATTGTAGAGATGCAAGTGTTCAAACTGTTTTTGATTACTAAATTAAAAAAATAGAAAAAATTTATTAGACTTGTTCGGAAACTTTATATTTTTTATCTCTAATAAGAAGTTTTGCTCACTTCAGAGTAATATTTATCTTATTGCATTTTCAAATTTAATACAGTTATCGAACAGGTCTATTATTTAAATAGGATTTTAGTGTTATAAAAATAGAACTTTTATAGAACTTTATGAAATTATAAAATATTATGTATTATAGATTTTATAAGATATTATATCAAAAAATTGATTTATGTTTTACATAAATAGAAAATCTGAAAAAGCTAAATAAGCGATTTTAAGCAATAAAAAATCATCGACAATAAAAAAGTATGGCTAACTTAATTTTAGGCGCTTATACGCTTTCTATTACGATAATTTTTTTCTTATATTGTATTCGATTTTATTATAAAATTATAAATCACTATTTTCAGTATTTATCAAAAATTTATTTAAATAACAGTTTTGAATTTATATTTTTATTTTTTATATCTGTAATGTATATTTTTTTCTTTCAAAAAGTTTATATCTTTTGCCATAAAAGCTGTTAATACAAATCTTAATTTTTTTACATTTTTATGTTGGGAAATTACTACAAAATAATTCAATTTTCCAATTTTTTTTTGATAAAAATGTTCTTTTCGGGATTTTGACTGTTTTGTTACAAAATCTGGATTTTCTAATACTTCTTTTATTATTTTCAATGAGATTTCAGGATGTTTTGGAAAAATATGTTCTTCAAACTGATTTTTACTCATTACTACTTTTTGATGCAGTTTAGCTTTAAATTCGTAAACTTCTATTCGTTTACCTGTCTTTGTATACCTAATTTTTTCCTGTATCATACTTATCCTCTATTCAAAACTCTTTTTAGCATTTTTTCAATTAAATCTTTTCTAAAAATTGAAATTAAAATAAACCAGATTAACAGATAAATTGTGGTAAATACCGTTAAATTAATAGCAATGCTGAATCTCCCCAATATATTCAATTTTATCATTTTTGAAATATAAAATGAAATTACTGAGGTAGCAAACGTGATTATAAGTATTACAAAATATTTGAAAGTCCTTAATTTTACATATCGTTTTGCAAGTGAAGTATATAAAATTAGGAAATTTACCATTGCGGCAAATGATGTTGCAAATGTAAGTCCAACATGTCGATATTGTTTGTATAGCAGCCAGTCCAAAAGAATATTAATTCCAATTCCTGTAAACGAAGAAATTACTGGCAAAGTTCTATCCTTGAATACATAATGGCTTCTTGTAAGAAGGTGTATTGTTGAGAAAAATAATAGTCCGATTGCATAAAATTGCAATGTTTCAGAAGTTATTACTACACTTTTTTCACTAAAATGCCCTCTTTTGTAAATTAATGTCACAATTTCCTGTGCATAACCAAATAATACAACTGAAGAAGGAACGATTAAAAATGCTAACATATATAATCCTTGATGAACTACTCTTCTTACTGTCTTCATATTATTTTTTACTACAGCCTTTGATAATGTAGGAAATATCACTACTGCCAATGAAATTGCAAAAACTCCAATTGGCAATAAATATAGCCGGCTTGCATAATTTAAGGCACTGGCTGTTCCTGCAGGCAACATTGTGGCAAAACGGTTGTCTATAATTTCGTTTATTTGATAGCCAAAAATTCCGATTAATGTTGGAATCATTAATTTAAACATTTCTATAACATATTCATCTTTTAAGTTAAATGTAAATTTATATGTTTTCATTATTTGAAAAAACTGTGGAAGCATCATAGCAAGCTGGAAAACTCCTGACAGCAAATAAGCTATTCCTAATCCATAAATTCCCATTTTATTTTTTAAAAGAAGTGTTCCGATTATAATTGTTAAGTTAAAAACAATTCCCATTGATGCAGCCACTGCAAACTTTTTATAATTATTTAATAACGATGATACTACTCCAGAAAGTGCAATAAACAAAAAATAAAAAGCAACTATTTTTAAAAGCATATTAGCTGTTTCAAAACGTTCAGGGTCTGCAAAACCTGTTGTTATTTTTAAAATTTGTCTTGAAAACAAAATCATTAATATTGACATTGTTGATGTAAATGCAACTATTAAATTTAATACTGAAAAGACAAATTCATCTGTCCTCTCTTTTCCCTGTTCTTCAATTCCACGATTATAAATTGGGATAAAAACTGTACCGAGAGAGCCTTCTCCAAATAATGTTGTAAAGAAGTTTGGGATTTTTGTGGCACTAAAATATGCATCTGTCATTCCTGTTGCACCAAATACACTTCCGATAATCATTTCACGAACAAGTCCTAAAATGCGGCTTAGCATATTTATAATCATTACTATAAAACTAGATTTAAACATTAATTAATTTCCTTTCTTGAATTTTGCATTGACTTAATAAAAAAGTTTTTTTCTTCGACAATTATGTCAATTTCTCCATTTTTAAACATATCTAGAATACAAAGAAACAAAGTTACTATTCTGGATTTTGAAAATTTATTTTGTAATAATTGATTAAACTCTACTTTTTTATCATTTTTTATAATATTGGAAACCTCATTATAAGCCTCCTCTGTTGAATAACTATCTCCTTCCAAGTTCAAAATCATTCTATCTTGGGAATTATTTTTTCCTCTTAGCCTTGCATTGACCAAGTTTTTTAAACTTTTAAATAAATTATCTAAATTTAGGCTTGAAATATCATATTCTATTATTTCATCTCCCATACTTTCAGTACCTGTTCTTGTATATGGAATATTATATTCATTTTCATGTTTTGAAAATAATTCTGAAATCTCCTTAAATAACTGATATTCTATTATTTTTTTCTCAAGATTTTCAATTCTTTCAAGCTTTTCATTTTTATTTAATACTGAATAAGCTTTGATTTCAATTAGATCAGTTGCCATTATTAGGAATTCGACTTTTATTTTTAAATTTAATTCCTTTTGTGCGTGAATATAACCTAGATAATCATCTATTATTTGTGAAATATTTATTTCATTAATGTTCATTTTCTTTTTTTCAATCAGATGAATAAGCAAGTCTAGAGGACCTTCAAAATTGTCGATTTTAATTTGTATTACATTTTCCATATTTTACCTATTTTTCTTTTGGGTATTTCTTACGCCAATATGAAATTTTATTTTTCCAGTAATCTACATCATTTCCAATCTGTTTTTTTAATTCATCTACAGAATCAAATTTTTTCTCACTTCTAATATTTTCTAAAACTTCAATCAAAATTATTTTTCCATAAATATCTTCTGAAAAATCAAAAATATTTGCTTCTACACTTAATACACCAATATCTACTGTCGGATTCTTACCAATATTCATTACTCCATTATAAATTTTTTCATCATCTTCAATATGAACTTTTACTCCATAGACTCCAAATTCTGGATAAATTTTGTTCTCAAATCGTAAATTTGCTGTAGGAAAGCCTAGTACACGTCCTAACTGTTTACCATAAACAACTTCTCCAAGAATAATAAAATTATGCCCAAGAAGTTCTCTAACTTTTTCAAAATTTCCTTCTTTAATATAATTCCTAACCCTTGTACTGCTTATTATTTCTTTATTCTTATCTCGTACAGGTTCTTGAACATTAAGCTTTATATTTTTATCTTTTAAAAGTTTTTCAAGTGTACTAACATCTCCAGATTTTGCTTTTCCGAAAGTAAAGTTAAACCCACAATAAACTTCTTTAGCATTTAAAGTATCCACAAGTACTTTTTCTACAAACTCTTTAGGCGTATAATTCCTAACTTTTTCAAATTGCTCCAGATAAAGATAGTCAATTCCATTTTCATTCAATAAATATGCTTTTTCAGAACAAGTTGTTATTTTAGTTTGCTGATTTTTGGGATATTCATTAAATGTATAAACAATTGTTTTTAAATTTTCTTCTTTAGCTTTACTTACAGATTTTTTTAAAATTATCTGATGTCCCTTGTGGACACCATCAAAATTTCCTAAAATCACAATATTTTTATTTTGTTTTATTTCTTTAAGATTTTTATTATAATCAGGAAGTTCTATATCATTATGATATTCGATAATATCCTTTATTTCTGCTAAATTTTCTACAATGAATTTCATTAAAGTTCATTCCCTTTTTTATTTAATTTATCTCTGCTTATTAGATTTTATCACAATTTTATTTTAATGTATAGTATAAATAGAAAAATTGTTCAAATCGAAAGTTAGATAATAAAAAAATGTATAAAAATAGTCATAAACTCGTATATTAGCTTAGAGCTCATGACTATGTTAATTTATTTTCCAAATTTTAGATTATGATTCTTTTTTGTTCTCATTTATCGAATTTTCATTTGGTTTTAAATCAATTTTATTTTCTGATTTTTTAGGTTGTTCTTCTTTTATAAGAGCAATTTTCATTTTCTTTCTTCCTTCAAATACACCACCTTCTTGAATTACAAATACAGCTGAAGTTATTGTAGCGTAAGCTTTACCTGTGCTTCCTATTTCCACTTTATCTGCCAGTATTTCTCCAGAAACTTCACCGTCAACTACTACAGTTTCGGCTGTAACATTTCCTTTTACTTGTCCTGTTTTTCCAATGTGAACAAGTTTATTTCCTTTAATATCTCCATTTAGGACACCATCCATTTTAAAAACAGAATTTGATTCAATAGTTCCTGTTATTGTTGTTTCCATCGAAATTGTACTGACACCGTTAACATTTTCCTCATTATTTGCAGAAAATTGACTGTTTAATCTATCTGTGTTTTCTCTTTTGTCTCTTGATTTTTTATCGTTACTAGAAAATAATGCCATCCTTCATTCCTTTCTTAAAAAATATTAATTTTTTTATTATAAAATTATAAATAAATTACTTATATTGTTATTGTACTACATTTTCTTTGTTTTTTCAAATATTTTTTTAATTATTTTATACTAACGAAATATCGACTATAATTGCTTAAATCAAAATTTTCAATATTATCCATAAATTCATCAAAACTATTTGCAATTTTTACCAATTCAAATGAAAAAAGTTTTGTATCATCTGAAAAATAGACTCCTTTATCAACTTTATTAAGAAAAAATAAATTTGAAAACGATCCGTTATCGTTAAAATCATCCGAATATAAGTCGTTTAAAATACAAACATAATTTTGTAAAAATTGTTCTTCGTGCTGAATGTTCAATAAATTTTCTAGTTTAACGAGAATAAACAGCAATGCTTTTTCATAATATAATCTTTTGGATTTAGTTTTTGATTTTTCTATTCTATTCCAAAATTTTCCAGCATATTCTTTTATAATTTCACGATATTCTTCAACTTTTTCTAAAGGGAATGTTTTTAAAATTTCATTAATTTCCATTTTTAATTCATTCATAAAATTTAAAACTTTTTTATTATCTTTGGGAATTTTTTCTTGAACTATTTCCCAATAAATTTCTTCAAATATATTCCAAAATTTTTTTAATTTTTCAGTTTTTTGGGAATTAATTAGTTCGGCGATGCTATATAAACTATGTCTTACTCGATCAATAAAATCACATTCTTCATAGCAAATCAGATCATTAGAAAAATCCAAATTAAAAAATGAAATTCTAACTTCATCCTTAAAATAAATAACTTCGTATTCTCTCAACATCTTTTCATATTTAGTCGGAAAAATTTCAAAAAATTTATCATTAAAGCAATTGCTTTCATATTCTCGTTTTATACTTTCATCATAATCAATAATATCATTTTTAATCATAGCTAACTCCCTAAAAAATTCAAATATCCTCTAGCTTAAATTCTAAAAATCTTATTCATATACTCAGAAATATTATCAATCACATCTGTTGCATTCACAGCATACTGCCTTCTTACCAATTCATCTGCAATTTTACCATGCAAATACGCTCCAATACTAGCAGATTTCATTAAATCGTATTTTTGTCCAGCAAGTGAACATATTATTCCTGTTAGGCAATCCCCCATTCCACCATTTGCCATATGAGAATTTCCTGTGCTGTTTACAAAAATTCTTTCTCCATCCGTAATAATTGTATTTTTACCTTTTAACAAAAGAGTTGCTTCATATTTTTTTGCAAAGTTCTTTGTTATTTCAAATTTATTTTTATTAATTACTTCTGGCGAAAATCCTGTCAGTCGTGAAAATTCAACTAAATGTGGTGTCAAAACGCTTCTATTTCTTATTTTTTCAAAAAGTTCCCTGTTTTCTGCCAGCAAATTTAAAGCATCTGCATCTAATACCAGTTTTATTGTATTCCCTTTATTGTTTTTCTCAAAGTTGATTAATTTTTGAAAAATTGAAAATGCTTGGTGACTTTTTCCAATTCCTGGCCCAATTGCAATTATATCGCTATTTAAGATTTCGTTTTCTAATTTTTCGAGATTTTCATTTATATTATCAAAATTAATTGGGAAACTCATAGCTTCTGGCACAAATATATTTAATGAAAAGTTATTTTTATCAGTAATTACAGTAGTAAGTCCTGCTCCTGTTCTCACACACGATTTTGCAACTATATTTCCTGCACCATAAAATCCACTGCTCCCAGCAAAAATCAAAACTTTGCCAAAATCTCCCTTATGGGAATCTTCATCTCTTTTTATATGAAAACTTTTTACCATGTCAGGTGTTAAATAATACTCTTTGACTAAATGATTGATACTAGTTTCGTTCAATCCAATATTTTCAGTAATGATTTTTCCTAAAAAATCTTTTATTTTTGGATTTAAAAATCCTTTTTTGTAAGTGACAAATGAAATTGTAATATCTGCTTTGACTGAAATTCCCATAATTTCACCAGTGTCACCATTAATTCCAGAGGGAATATCAATTGAATAAACTTTTTTATTATTGCTTGCTGTATTGATTTTTTCGATAATTTCTTGATAAATTCCTTTTATTTCAGAATTTAACCCTGTTCCAAAAATTCCTTCAATAACAACATTACATTCAAAAAACAATTTATCCAATTCTTCTATTTTATAAAATATCTCAATTCCCATATACTTACAAATTTCATAATTTATCATACAATCATTACTCATATTTTCATTGCTAATACAAAAAATTTTAACATTTTTTCCCTTTGAAAATAACTGACGTGCAATTGCATAACCATCTCCGCCATTATTGCCTTTACCACAAATAATAAGAAAACTATCTTCATTTTCATCAATATGTTTTACAAATGAAATTGCAGCATTTTCCATAAGCACGATACTTGGAATTTTCAAATTATTTATAGCAAAATTATCAATCTTTCTCGTAGTTCCATTTCCACCAAGCAACATTTTTCTCGCCTCTTTTTATTCTGTATTTATTTAAACTACATTTCTGCAAAGCCAAAATGCATATAATCTCGCGTTCTAAAGTTCGCTCCCCATATCCAGCCTCTTTTTGTAAATGCTCTCACTACATCGCCATCAGGTTTTATAGAATATGGGTTACTTCCTGGCTGCCAGCTTTTTCCGACAATAGCCTTTCCGTTGCTGTTTACCTGTGGATTTTCTTCAGGATTTAAGTCTATCGCCCGCCCTGTGCTGTGCAAACTTTTAAAACTTCCTCTCCACGAATAGCCAATTAAGTTTTTTATTGGAAATTTCTCTTTTCCTTTATGTATTTCATGAAAAATTTCCTTTACATCATTAGCAAGTACGTCCAAAATCTGAAATCTTTCTGTATCAGATACCTTTTTTCCGTCTTTTAATCTCCAGACAGGAACTTCCACCCAAACTAGTCTTGATTCAGCTTCTGCTCTTGTAGAAACCTCTTTTATTCTATCCTTGACTTTTTGCTTTAATTCGAAATCTGGATCAGGATTCTCAACCTTTCGTTTAGATCTAAAAGAATATAGATTTTCATAAA